>JAISBB010000003.1 GCA_031266415.1 Oscillospiraceae bacterium
CGTTGCATCGTCAACAGTCATAGCTCCAGAAGCAACAGAATCGGACAAAGAAGCAGTTGATGCCATAAGCACCTCTGATGCCGTTGTGCAACCTTCCCTCACACCACGCGCAGCTGCCAGGTCCGCATCCAAGTCCACTAGCCGGCGTCTCGCCGAAACAGCAGTTCCGCTCGCTTGCGCTCCTGCAAGCCGAACTCGCGGGCTGAGACCTACTCGAAGCCCCAACGATGCCAGCCTTTTTCCTAACTCTAAGTTGGTTCTAGCTTGCTGAACGTTTGCGGTTAGCTGTGGAGAAATCCCAGAATAAGAAGGCATTAAAAATCACAATCCTTTCATTTCACTTACATGCATTCATATACACTTCCATCATACTTAAATGATCGTTTTTTTTAACGAGAACTTTATAACAAAGTGTCAAATTTCTTCACCATTTGCAAAAAACTATTCGGCTGCAAACTTTCACCATCTTTCTGCAAAACAGGCCCAATAAGAGGTTGTTCTGCTTTCAAAACAGCAGCAATTACTGGGTTTGTTCGCGGATGTTTTGAAGAAAAAAGAGAACAACAATCAATATGTGGTGCGGCAGATATTTCAAATGTTTTTATTTTACAGGCAATTGCAACAATCTCTTGTTTGTCAAATCCAATTAACGGCCGAAACACAGGCAGTGTACAAACAGCATTCGTACAGTTTATTGCGCTCGCCGTTTGACTTGCCACTTGACCTAAACTCTCTCCAGTTACCAAGGCTCCATCACCATGTGAAATCGCAATATTTTGAGCAATTCGCAGCATAAATCGCCGCATAATAATGGTTGAAAGAGCTTGCGGACACAATTTTCGAATTTGCTCTTGGATATATGTAAATTCTATAGTGTGCAATGTAATTTTACCACAAAACTTTGTTAATTTTTGCACCAAATCTTCCACTTTAATTCGCGCCAATTCACTTGTGTAAGGAGGCGTTTCAAAATGCGTACAACGAACCCTCAAGCCGCGTTTTGCCATCAAAAATGCAGCAACAGGACTATCTATGCCGCCAGAAAGCAACACATTCCCTCCACCAGAACACCCAACAGGCAACCCGCCAGCACCTGGCACCGAATCAAAAGAGATATATGCACCTTCCTTTTTAATTTCAACTCGCAAAACCAGTTCCGGTAAGTTTACGTCAACATGCAACCTTTGACAAAACTTCAACACATGAGCACCAATTTCTCGGCAAAGTTCTCTGGAATCTGGCAAAAAAGTTTTATCTAAGCGTTTTGCATTCACCTTAAAAGAGGTAACCGCACTCTTCTGAGCTAAATTTACACAGCACAATTTTATTGCTTCTAGATTTTTTTCGCAAAACTGGGCACGTTCCAATTTACTAATTCCAAAAACATCTCTCAGTAATCCAAAAACCTGATTCAAATCCGTTTCTGGAGCACTCGCTTTAATCACAAAAGTTGAAAGCGAATCGTTAAGAAACACTGATTGATGCTGCAATTTTTGCATAATATTTCGGCGCAAAGCCGCAACAAACTTGCCTTTATTAAGTCCTTTCAGAACAATTTCACCAGGCCGAACCAACACCACATCTTCAACCAAATAAATTCTTCCCCTTAATTAAAATTAGCCGCAAATGCGGCCAAAAAGTAAATTAACGAACAAAAAATCACCCACCATGCCGTTTTATGGTTAAAATTAAAACCCTGAAGTTCAAAAATAAGGGAATGCCTTGACCACTTCACGTTTTCTCACTGGCACAATACACCAGAGACATACATCTGTGCCAAGAGACTATCCCTTCAACAAATAACTGTTGGATTATAAAAAAACCATAAATATCGCACACAGCAGGTAAAAATCGAATGCTATCAACTAACAACAATCGCAACCACTTTCACAACGCCCCTCGCAACCATTTTCATCTTCCACAATATCAAAAAACTCAGTAAGGCGTTCTGTAAAAAGTTTCGAAATTCGTTCAAATTCGTCATCATCATCTACCAAAACCAAAGACTCTTCCCCATTTTCTTGCAGTGTTTTTGCAACAACTAGTTCATCTGCATGAAATTCAACATCGTTATCATCTTCCGTTGGCAACAATGCCAGATATTTTACTTCATCAAGACACAATTCATCTAAAATTTCAAATTCATATTCTTTGTTATTTTCATCAACAAAAACAACAACTTCTGCTTCTGCCTCAAATTCACAACCATCTTCAAAATCAGCTTCTGTTCCCATTTTAAAAAGTTCCTCCTTAAAGAAACGAATTAACCACAAGTTTATCGTAACACTAACTAACAAAAAAATCAACCCTAAACCCTTTTCACAATCCCCTTTTCACAATCCCCTTTTCACATATACCAATTATTTCCTTCATCTGCCGTTTCAAACAGTTTGATTTTGCTGTTGCCGCTACCACATCCTTTGCAACAACAAGATAATAAAGTTTAAGCTTAGGCTCAGTTCCAGAAGGCCTTACTATTACTTGCGTTTGTTCTTCCAAATAAAAAATCAACACATCGGAATATGGTACATCAATAGGTTTTTCTGCCTTCGCCGGGAAAATTTCCTTACTCAGTTTGTAATCCAAAATTCTAATTACTTTAAGCCCTGCCAAATTTTGCATTGCACCTGCCCGTAACCGCTGCATTATCTTAGAAATCTGCTCCATTGCACCGGCACCCTCAAAAACAAAACTCTCCGCGAAACTAAGGTAAAAGCCAAGTTCTTCATACAATCTTTCAAGACGCTTTAACAAAGTTTCTTTATTTTTGTAATAAACGCCCGCCATTTCGCAAACTAGTGCTGCCGCCAAAACACCATCTTTATCTCTAGCATGAGTGCCACAAAGGTAGCCAAAACTCTCTTCAAAGGCCAAAACAAATCCATCTAACATATTTGCAGCAGCAAGTTCATCCATTTTCCCGCAAATATTTTTGAACCCTGTTAACGTAGAATAAACAGTTAATCCATATTTTTTTGCAATTGCTTCCACCATATTTGTAGTAACAATACTCTTAATTACAAATGGAGCTGCATGAGTGTGTATTTTTTTCTTTTTGCAAAGATAATCTAGCAACAAAACACCAATATCATTCCCACTAAACAAATGGTAATTATTACCGTTTCGCTCTGCCACTCCAATTCGGTCGCAATCTGGGTCTGTTGCAAGTACAAGTTGTGCATGCTTTTGCTGTGCCAATTTTAATGCAAGTTTCCAAGCACTTAAGTCTTCTGGATTTGGAAGTTTGCAGGTTTTAAATTCCGAATCCGGCGCTTCTTGTTCTGGAACAATCAAAAGGTCATTCACAAAAGAAAGCACATTTTTAACAGGCTTGTTCCCCACTCCATTTAAAGGTGTATAAACTAAACGAAAATCCAATGGGGTTAAGCTCAAAAAAGAACGCACCACTTTAAAATAATCATCAATAAGGAACGAAGGAACAGTTTTAATAGTCCTACCTGCCAAATCAATGCCAAAGAAAAAAGGAACGGTTTGCGCAATTTTTGAAATTGTGTTTGTATCTGCATCTTTTAACTGGGTACCAAATGGGCCAAACACTTTAAATCCATTATAAAACGCAGCATTGTGGCTAGCTGTTACCATAATGCCACCAGCACAACAAAACTCTCGAACAACAAAAGAAACAATCGGTGTCGGAATAATTTCAGAGAAGATAAACGGTTCAAATCCACACGCCAGCAAAACATCTGCTGCTTCATAAGCGAAGCGTTTTGAATTTTTTCGTGAGTCAAAGCCAATAACAATTTTTTTACTTTCATTTTTCTTTTTCAAAAATAATGCAAAAGCTTTAGTAATGCGCCGAATAGTATATATATTCATCCGATTTGGCCCAACACCTAAAATCCCGCGCATCCCACCAGTTCCAAACTTAAGCTCTTCAGAAAATTGTTCAAACACTTTTTGTTGGTCATATTTTATGGTATTAAGTTCCAACACTAGCTCCGGATCTATACAATGTTGCAACCAGTTATAATATTCATTTCGCACTTTTTCCACACTAGGTTTTCTCCTTGGGTCTTAATATTAATCTTCGCATCCTTGGCAACTTACAATTCGGCCAACAATTGGCTCGGGGTTAATTCCCTGCTTTTTATAATAGTCTCCTATCGCCGCTTTCACAGCCTGTGCTGCCAAAACAGAACAATGTATTTTTGCCGGCGGAAGCCCATCTAAAGCTTCTAGCACAACATTATTTGTTAATGCCAACGCATTTTCTAACGAACACCCTTTTATAAGTTCCGTGGCCATAGAACTGGTTGCAATTGCAGCCCCACATCCAAAAGTCTTAAATTTAACGTCAACTATAATTGAATCTTCAATTTTAAGGAACATCTGCATTATGTCGCCACACTTTGCATTGCCAACCTCACCAACACCATCTGCATCTACAATGCAGCCAACATTCCGCGGATTTGTAAAATGATCCATAACTTTTTTAGAATACACAATTTATCCCTCCAATCATACAAAATTTTTCCTACTTACCGTAATAACATTCATAATTTAATTAAACAAAAAAATTTAAGCACATTCATTCTCTGCAAAAAGCAAAACGAAATATTAACTCAACTTCTCTGCCAAATCGGCGAAATTGCCCTTAATTTCTCAATTATTGGCCCACAAACATCTAAAAATTGGTGCACTTCTTGCTGTGTGTTATATTTCGAAAGACTAATACGAACAGAACCTTGCGCTGTTGCGTGGCTGAGCCCCATTGCCATTAACACATGACTAGGGTCCAGCGAACCAGAAGTGCAAGCGGACCCAGAAGAACAACAAATTCCATTTAAATCCAAGTGCAACAATATCCCTTCGCCTTCAACACCTTCAAATGAAAAATTCAAAATATTTGGCAAGCTGTGATTTCGGCAGCCATTAAATTTAACTTGTGGAATTTGCATAATCCCATCAAACAACAGTTCCCTTAAGCTTTGAATTTTTTCATTTTCTTTTTGCATGCAAACCATTGCTTCTTCAATTGCACAACCAATAGCAACAATATTAGCAACATTTTCTGTGCCG
This sequence comes from Oscillospiraceae bacterium, assembly GCA_031266415.1. Classification (GTDB taxonomy): domain Bacteria; phylum Bacillota; class Clostridia; order Oscillospirales; family Ruminococcaceae; genus BNZN01. Next base: position 5,044 of record JAISBB010000003.1, read on the forward strand.
GCACGCTTTCCGCTTTCTTGGCTACCACCAAACAAAAAGCTATTAAATTGAATTTCTTTATTCACATAAAGAACCCCAATCCCTTTTGGTGCATGAAATTTATGGCCAGAAAGAGATAGCATCCCGACTTTTTGTTTTTTTACATCAATAGGAAGTTTCCCCACTGCTTGCACTGCATCTGTATGGAACAAAACACCCTTCTTTGCGCAAATTTCAGCAATTTCATCAATTGGTTGAATTACTCCTGTTTCGTTATTCGCATACATAATAGAAACCAAGCTAGTGTTTTTGGTAATGTTTTTTTCCAAGTCACCCAGAGATATTCTGCCATCGTCATTCACACCCAAATAAGTTACTTTGTGTTCTTTCTCTTGATATTTCGCGGTTCTCAATACAGATACATGCTCAATTTCTGTTGTTATGAAATGAACTTGAGCTTTTCGTTTTTTTGCAATGTCAAATGCCCAATTGTTCGACTCAGATGCACAAGATGTGAAATAAATTTCGCTGGATTGCGCACCAATTGCCTTCGCCACTTGGCCTCTTGCTTTTTCAATAGCTTCCTTAGAAAAATTTGCCGCAGAATAGATGCTAGATGGATTAAAATAAAATTGCTCTAAATATGGCAGCATCGCATCTAAAACGCTTTTTGAAACCTTTGTTGTCGCTGCATTGTCAAAATATATTAACTCTTGCAATGTTCAATAATTCCTTCCATTTTTCGTTCGTTGCCTATACAACAAAACTTTGTTTGATTTTTGCTTTATTGTTTTATCAACAACCCAACCCAAGTAAAATGCACATTTTCTGGCCTATAATCTGCGATTCACTTTAATTATTTTAAAAATGAAGAAAAGTAAAATAAGTGCACCACCAATAAGCACAGGTAGTTTTTTTATTAGAGTTGCAGACAAACTAGTCGGCAGATCGTTTGCCAAAACCAAATCTGCTTGCGCTAATTGCGAATTATTCCACAGAAAAATAACACTGCCAACTTTAGTTCCCGCCTTTGCACCACCTTTAACAGATTTCGGTAAACTAAATTTTTTAACAACTTCACATCTAGGGACATCCTTTGGCAAAACCCCATAAACGTCCTCAGCAAGAACGACACGAACATGGTCTTCTTTCGCCAAAACTGTTTTAACCTCGTTTAGTGGCTCCCCTTTCTCTGCCAAAAGCTGCGCCCTAAAATTCTCAAAAATCCACTCAAGAATATTTTTCGTTTCGGGGAATGCTTGCTTAGAAAGGCATTTTTCTCGCTGTTTTTCTGCACTTGGTAATGCCCCAAGCACTACACCAATCACAAACATATCTTTCCCTTCACTATATGAAACGAAATTGTGGTAACCTGCACACGTACCCGTTTTTATTCCTTTAATTTTTTTATAATAATTCGAGTTGCTTTTTATTAACATTTGATTTGTTGTATAAATGCGTTGCGACAAATCACGTTTATTTGTTGGCGGCATTTCATATGTGACCTTTGAAACCATTTCGGCAAGCAATGGGTTCTTAATTAACGCACGTGCAAACAAATACACATCGCTAGCAGTTGAATAATTTTTGTCACTCAATCCATGTGGATCAACGAAATGTGTATTAGAAGCACCCAGCTCTTTTGCTTTTTGATTCATTAAAACAACAAAATTTGGAATACTGCCGTTCCCAACATAACATGCTAAAATGCTTGCAGCTTCACAAGCCGAAGCTATAAGCGCTGCATGCAACAAATCAATTGCACGACACTTTTCTTCTACCACAATTCCAACAGAAGATGCATGTTGACCGTGAAGTTCATCAAAAATAGAACTTGTTGCAGTTATTTCCACATTTAAATTGTTAATTTTATCAATAGCAACTAAAGCCATTACAATTTTAGCCAAAGAAGCAACCTGCATTTTTGAATTTTCATTTTTAGCAAACAAAACATTCCCCGTTTTTGAATCCACAAAAAAACATGATTGTGCGTATTCCACAACAGGGGACTTCTCATAGGCCCAAGCTTCATTTAAAGAAAATACAAGTAAAATAACAAGCCCCATTATGCGCTTTATTTTACACATTACTCACGCAAACTTCCTTAATCCATTAAAATTTAAAGCTCACTTATCATCAATTAAAATCGGTGCACACTCCCAAGCTAAGATTCCCTTTTTGAATTTACGATTCCACCAAAATCCGTTCGTGAACTACTTCTAGAACCAATTTTCCATTTTCAACAGCTGCCGTTACAAACCGCGGCCTGTGGCATGGGTTAATTACAATATGCTCACAAATTTTATCTTCCAATTCACTTCGAATAATTTTTAAAATCCCGCGAACTCCAGTTTTTGACACCCCAAATGTTTTTTCTTTAATGAATTCAACCACATCATCATCATAAAAAAACTCAATTTGTTGAACGTGTAAAGTGGTTTTAAACTCCTCTAATTTATTTCGCGTAATCTGTTCATAGTCTTGCTTGGTAAGTTGATTAAAGGCAATTACTTCATCAACACGAGCTAAAAACTCGGGGCGTAAAAATTCCGACAGCGATTTTTTCATTTTTTCAGTGGCAACTTGCACTTGATCTTTATTAAAGCCCAAAGCATTTCCATTAAAATTACTTCCGGCATTCGAAGTCATGATGATAATGGTGTGCGCAAACGAGATTTTTCTTCCATGTGAATCTGTTACCACACCATCATCTAAAACCTGAAGTAAAATATTCATAACGTCAGGGTGCGCTTTCTCTATTTCGTCGAAAAGTAAAATCGAATATGGGCGCCTTCTTACTTTTTCTGTTAATCCACCAGCTTCATCATAACCGATGTAGCCCGGTGGTGCCCCTATAATTTTAGAAATAGCATGCTTCTCCATAAATTCAGACATATCTAACTTTATTAATGGTTCTGGGATATCACCAAAAAGCTCACACGCTAACAATTTCGCAAGCTGCGTTTTCCCCACACCAGTAGGCCCTACAAAAACAAACGAAATCGGTCTTTTTTCTGTTGTTAGCTTCACTTTCGCTCGTATTACTGCAAGGCAAAGTGATTTCACAGCATCATCCTGCCCAACAATAACTTTTTTTAATTGCGTTTCTAATTCTTTTAATTTTTTAGTGTCTGTTTCTGTTATTTTTGTAGCAGGAATCCCTGTCCACAGCTCAATAACAGAAGCAAGGTCGCTTTTCGTTACACGAATACTTTCTATGGCGCCTTCTAATGCATTTAAACACACCTCATAGCGTAATTTTTCCGCTCTGAGCTTTGCGAGCAATTCATAATCTGTAGCAATATCACTTTCTGCTGAGAGTTCTGTTTCTTGTTTAACAATTTGGTCTAATTTTACTTTCGCCATGTTATATTCCACCAACTGTGGGTAATTTAACGCAACACTCGAACACGCCTCATCTAAAAGATCAATTGCCTTATCTGGTAAAAATCTGTCTGTTACATACCTCTCAGCAAGCTCAACCAACTCTTCAATCACGTCTTCGGAAACTTTAACATTGTGAAAAAATTCATAGTAACATTTTATTCCGTTCAGTATTTTAATTGTTTCTTGGACACTTGGTTCATCTACTTTAACCGGCTGAAACCGCCGTTCTAATGCGGAATCTTTTTCTATATATTTTCTATATTCTTCAAATGTGGTAGCACCAATCACTTGAATTTCTCCTCTAGAAAGAGCAGGCTTCAAAATGTTTGCCGCATTCATTGTTCCTTCTGAATCACCAGTACCAACAAGATTATGCATCTCATCGATAAACAAAATTACATTGCCTGCTACTTTAACCTCATCAACCAAATTTTTAATCCGACTTTCAAATTGGCCGCGAAACTGAGTTCCAGCAACAAGTGCAGTTAAATCAAGTAAAAAAATTTCTTTATTCGCTAACTTTGCCGGAACCGTACCCTTAACAATTTTTCTTGCAATTTCTTCAACAATAGCAGTTTTTCCAACACCTGGTTCCCCAACCAAACAAACATTATTTTTTGTTCTTCGGTTAAGAATTTGAACAATTCGGCGTTCTTCTTTCTCTCTTCCTATCACATCATCAACATAGCCTTCTTGCACTTTTTTGTTAAGGTTAACACAATATCCATCTAAAAATCGGCGTTTAATTTCCTTTTTACTTTTGCTTTTTTCAGCAGTGAACTTTTCTTTTGGTGAAAATTCTTTTCCGTTAAGCGGCATATTTGCCGTATCTAATAACCGATATTGTTTGTTCTCTTCTGCTTCTTTACTGGGGTTAATTTCATTCACAAAGCCAATTAATTGCTCATTCATGTTCTCAATTTCTTCGTAACTAAGTCCCATTTTTTTAACAATATCGTCAACCTGTCGAATACCAAGTTCGCGTGCACAGGTAATGCACAATCCCTCGTTAACAGTTTCGCCAGCATCTATTTTTGTCATAAAAATAACAGCTGGTCTTTTTTTACAACGTGTACAAAGCATACTATCTTTCTCCTATATATTTGGATATGCCCAATAACAAAATGAAAAATATTTTGACAAGTGGCCCTTGTCAATATCAGGCCAAGGCACTAAATAGTAACCAATAACAACGTTCATTAAAATAAACATTATAATAAACGCTTCCCCAAAACCAAAAACAGCACCAATGACCCGGTTAAAGCTCCCTAAAACTGGGATAAAATTGACGCAGTACGCAGCACGAACCAACTGCCGCATTATAATTCGCAAAATCCTTAAAAATATAAAGAACAATAAAGCACAAATAATAGGTTTTATAACTGGATGTATGAGGGTTTTAACAACAGTTTGCGGAAAATTTTCTGAGGTTTCTGAGGTTAAAGTATCCAACTTTTTAGATAGCCTATCTAAATTCAAAAGGTGTGGTAAAACGGAAAAGTTGCGTTTTATAGCAATCACACTATCTTTTAAAGAGCCCAAATTCAAAGAGCTACCACAAATTTTTCTTATTTTCTCCGCAAGGAATTCTGTTAAATTTTGTTTTATAAAAATCTTATAAATATATTCTGCAAATGGACGACTAAACCTAGTTGCTAGATAGAACGATGCAATATAACGGCCAAAGCAGACGACGCTTGCCACCAAACCCCGCTTTGCAGAAATTACTGTAAAGTAAAAAAACACAGATATAATAAGCATATCTAAAAAAATGGCAGAATTAAAAGCCATATAAATTACCCCCAGCTTCACCATTATAGCACACAGATCACGGTTAGGCAAATATTAGAATTAATTCTTTTTTTATTGTATTGGACTTTCGACTACAAAAATAAAAAATAATTTGAAAAGTAACAAGTAATTAAATATTAATATAGCAGTTTAAACCAAAACTTTACATATGTTAATATTAATACTACAGGCAAATGCACCAATAACAAATCTATTGTCTTCATCTAGCTTTTTTAAGCAACTGAAATCTCTAAATGGAAGAACATATTCAATCTTTTTAGCATTATTGCCATTATATTACTAATTTTGTTGAATATTTTCATTAAAAGATACCATAGATTTGTTTGTGTACTAAGGGATATAATAAAACTAACAAAAAACGAGGTGTGTGGTAAAAATAATGTGCAAAAAGAAGGGAATGATAGACTATGAACAAAGTCAAAAAAAATCTCTTATGTACATTTGTAGTGCTGGCAACCTCTTTAAGTAATGTCTGGCCTAGTAATGCGGGACTTTTCGACTGCTCATGCTGTGACACAGATCCTCCCCCGGAAGAAATCATGAGAAAAGTTTCTCAACTAGATCGGCACTTTGGCCATTTGAAAATGTCAATCGAAGATGCACGAAAAATTTGTCCGCCAGCTGCTCTACAAGAACTCGACAGAAGGGTTATGACGCTTGGAGACGAACTTCAAATACTTTTTCTGCGTAACGCCTCAGACCTCAATATATTAAGGGAACATGCAAATCTAAACTTAGACTACGCTTATATATATATTCTAAACGCTCCTAATGGAGAGATAGACTTGCACGGCAACATTTGGATTCCGCCTTTTGGCAACTTCAATCCGTTGAAAGGCTTTATTATCAATTGTAACACAATTATTCGAAATATGATTAAAGCTGGCAACCTTGAAAGTGGTTTCTATGGCGCAGTAGGGCCTGCCGGTGCAATTTACGACGCAACAAGCAATTCTTGGACCTCCCCTGGAGCTGCTGTTATAACCGCCGACCAAGTTTTCACCACAGTAAAAAAAGTGGGAAAAAAGATGGCACCAGTAACAAGCTTAATCAAAATGGCGGTTTAAAAAACATGAAATATAAAGAGAGGTAAATTATGAATAAGAAAGGTTTTTTAAATAAATTGTTTGCAGGTGCAATTACAGTCTCCATGATGTTGTGCATAACTCAGTCTGGGTTCGCTAATGACCTACATCAATATGACTCCATGCTTATACCAGAAACAGAGGCACGTGATTTGATAAGTAGTGCAAACGAAAGAATACGCCCAGCTTTAATTGCAAACTACAATACCAATAGGAAAATATATCTTATTACAACAGCCCAACATCTGCAAATATTAATAGACCATGCTAAAATTGAGCAACAATATATTTATATAATTAGAGGACCAATAGACATGGGATTTCGCGAATGGGCTCCGCCATATAGAGGCTTAAATATGTTCAATGGCATATTGCTATTTGAAAGAGATGCCGTGTTAATGAACAAAGACGTCAAGGGAGATGGCGAAGGGAGTTTCTTGGGTGTTATGGGACCAAACGGACGCATTTTTGAAGAAAGCAGCAATACCTTAACACAATGCGGAAGGATCACTGGCTTTGTTCCATTACCACTAATAAAACGCTTGCTCAAAAAACTTCCCTGTTGCTCGGGTGAAACTAGTGTTGATCAACCTGAACCACTACCACCACTAATTCAAAACCTTACAGTATTATAATAAGCAGCTAAAAGAATTAATACTTTGGCCAGCGCCTAAAAGACGCTGGCCTCAGTCGGTTTATAAATAAATAATAGTATTAGCGAGACTAAAGAAAAGTACACACTGCTAAGAAATTTAGTTAAGTGGCAAAACGCAAGCAGGCTCACTCTTGGGTATCTTACCTACTGGTAAAAAATCAGCGGCATTTTTTATGGTGTAAAATCTCGGTAATCAGGTTATTTTTGTTTGCCATTGGCACAGGTGTAACACCAGGACTTTCTCTGAGGTAGTTATGTAAACCTCAAAAGTATTGTTTGAAAAATCGCGCGCAGATGCTAATTTCATATCATAAATTACAATATTTTTTTCACTTGAATTCATTTTTGGAAGTTTTATTTTTCGGCTTAAAATAATATTATCTACCCCTTCAGTAATACTCAATAATTCTTCGTTTACCTGCGGGTCGAATATTACTGTGAAAGTACCATCAAATTCAACCACTGTAACACCTTCCACCATTTTTATGCATCCTTTGTTCCCAAGTGGAATAACTTCCATTTCATCAAGGCGGTGTATTGTTGGGTGCGAACTTTCTTCATTTTCAAACGTCGCCAGCATTGATTCGCGAGTTAATATACTTTGAATATCAAAATTCTCACATACCTTTTCCAGCAATTCTTCACTGTGCTCACCTGCCTTACAAACAAATGTAGATAACTGGGAACACTTAACCTGGTCTAACGCCCAATTTAATTGATTGAAATAAATTTTTGTTCTATTACCACCAATTAAAACATTCTGAGAACCACAACTAATCAAAACATTGCCATTTCCCGGCAGCACAAAAATCTTGGCCTCTCTATTTTTCTGCCAGGCTTCAACGCAACCACTAAGCAAAATCAAAAATAAGAAAACCAACAAAATAACAAAACGGTTTTTTTTAGTGTTTTCTAATCGAATTAATTCCCGAGATTTAAGAAATTTAAGCCCCCACAAAACCAAAACACAGAAAAAACACAAAGCTATTTGCAAAGCATTAACTTGAATAAACGGTAGCATCGCAAAAACACGTGCAACGTCAACAAAAAGTGTAACAACACCACCCAAAATTAACAAAGCTAATTTGCAGAAAAAACCATGGCCCAAAAGCGGTACAACAACAGCAAAAATCAATGTACCTGTAAAAATTCCAGGAATTATTGGTGCCAAAAGTAAGTTTGTAATCGGCGCAATTAAAGCAATTTCATTGAATCTAAATAAAAGTATCGGCAAAGTCCCAGCACTCGCCGCCAAACTAGTAACAAGCGTCTCTTTAACATTTTTTGCCAATCCCAGATTTAGCAATTTTTGTGAAAAAATTGGCCCCAAAGAAACAATTCCCCAAGTTGCCAAAAATGAAAGCTGCAGCCCTGCATCGAACACGGCATATGGATTATATAGTAATAAAAGAATTACACTTAAGCCCATGCTATTGCGTGGATCTGCATCTCTATCAAAAATTTGCCCCAACAAACCAATTAAAGCCATCACAGCACAGCGAACAACTGAAGGTGAAGGACCAACAATCACAGTAAACAACAAACAACAAAAAATTGAAATACCAGCACTTAACTTTTTGCCACACCCAATCCTAGAAGCAAGCCGGCAAATAAGCTGAATCACTACACTCATGTGCAGCCCCGAAACCGCCAAAATGTGATAGATTCCAGCACGACGAAAAACGTCTTTGCAATCCCGCGAAAGTCCAGATTTATCTCCCAAAATAAGCGCTTTCATTAAATCACCTTGGTACCCAGGGAACATTTCATGGATATTGCACTTCATATATGTATTAAGTGCTTTTATTTTGGTTATTATATTATTTTTATTACCTTTCACAGTAACTTCGCCAACAGCGGTTGCAGAAAGGTGAACTCCTTTTGCCTTATAATATTCCGTTGTGTTGAAAAACAAACTCTTTTTAACTTTAGAAAATTCAACCACGCAAGAAACTCGGTCTAATGGGCCAAGTTCAGCCTCTTTATCTAAAAACAGCAATGTTTTTACTTTGCCATAATTCTTCCCATCTAATTTCACATCTGCCTTAAGTAAATAAAGTGAATTGACTCCATTTGCTGAAAAATCAATAATTTCACCATCTATTTTGGCAACTTTCCCAATTAATTCTTTCGCCAACAGCGTATGTTTAATATAATGAAAATTAAAAAGATTAATGGCAACCAAAGCAGTGACTGAAATTATTTTAAATTTACGTTTATCCCCTTTTAACAGCCACAAACCAAGCAGAATCAACGGGATAAGGCAAAGACCAACCGCCTGGCTAACGGTGCCTTCTGTTATATACGCAAAAAGCGTTGATATTAAATAAACAAAACCAATCACAAAAAGTGGTCGCGTCATTTTTTTCTTCCTTCATTAATTCAGTTGATTTCAAGTTTTGTTCTTAAATCAATTCCACAAGCGCTCTGATAATACCGCAAGCAATGTTATTTGTCAATTTATATTTATTTTAACCTCGCTACTCACTAACAGAAAAAATACATTTAACAATCTTGTAAAAATAGCAATATTATTGTATACTTCGTAGAGGATACTGTTTAAACCTAGCAAAATAAAAAAATAATTTATGAATAAATTTGATTTGAAAGGAATGATAATAATTAAAATCAAAGTTACAATTTTAACTTTGCTTGCAATTCCACTTGCCGTTTCCGGCTGTCTATTTAAAACTTCTAAGAAACAAGAGGAACTAACTTCACATGAAAATTCTTCCGAAAAATTTAAAGTTGTCTTAATTACAGATGGTGGAAGTCTAAACGACAACTCATTTAATCAAGGTGCATATGAAGGATTATTGCAATCACGAGATAAACTTGGGATTACAGTTTCAGCAATAGAATCCAACAACAACGATGGTGCTGCAAATGTCAGCAAAGCAATAGATCAAAACTCAAACATAATTTATGGAATTGGGTTTAGGCTATCTGAATCTTTCTCTCAGGCAGCAAAAAGTAACAAGCAGCAACAGTTTGTTCTGATAGATTTTGCTTATGACTCAGAACAAGCAAACATCTTCACCATAACTTTTAAAGATCAAGAAAGTGCGTTTTTGATTGGGGTTTTGTCAGCTCTCAAATCAAAAACTGGCAAGGTTGCGTTCATTGGCGGTATGCAATGCAAAGTTGTGGACCAGTTTGAAACTGGGTTTAAAGCAGGAATTTCTTTGGCAAACAAACAATACAATAAAGCAGTTACTGTTAATGCGCAATATATTGGCAATTTTGATGATCCTACAAAAGCAAAGGACATTGCCAAAAAACAACAAGCAGAAGATTGCGACATTATTTATGCCGTTGCTGGCGCTGCAGGAATGGGCGCACTTGAAGCAGTAAAAGAGACTGAAAACACATGGTTTATGGGCGTTGATAAAGACCAAAGTTCACTTGCACCAGAAAAAATTCTTGCTTCGAGTCTTAAACTCGTGGGCAAAGCTGTTGAACACACAACTACCGAGCTTTATAACCAAACCACATCAGAAAAAAAAGGTGGCAATCAAACGCTTGGACTTAAAGAAGATGGCGTTGGCATTGCCATGACATCTCTCGTCCAGGAAGATATCCAAAAAGAAGTTCAAGACATTAGTGAACAAATTAAAAAAGGGGAAATAACAGTTCCTCAAACACCAGAAGAATTAACAACATATTTAAAAATCATTTAACATTTATGATATTTTTTTACAAGCACAAAAGAGCCGATGGCGTTGCCAACGGCTCTTTTGTATTTATGTTTATTGGAGGCACCACCCGGATTTGAACCGGGGATAAAGGTTTTGCAGACCTCTGCCTTACCACTTGGCCATGGTGCCACCAATGGAGCGGGTTACGAGTCTCGAACTCGTCACCTCCACCTTGGGAAGGTGGCACTCTACCGGATGAGCTAAACCCGCAAATAAATTGGCAGCTCAAAAACCAAAAAGGCAACTTAACAAAGAATGGAGCGGACTACGAGACTCGAACTCGCCGCCTCCACCTTGGCAAGGTGGCGCTCTACCGGATGAGCTAAATCCGCACTAAAGAAATGGTGCCTCCGAATGGAATCGAACCATCGACACGAGGATTTTCAGTCCTCTGCTCTACCGACTGAGCTACAGAGGCACATTCACTAACTTTTTGGCGACCCGGATGGGACTTGAACCCACGACCTCTAGCGTGACAGGCTAGCGTTCTAACCAACTGAACTACCGGGCCATGGCCGTGGTGGGAACAACAGGGCTCGAACCTGTGACCCCCTGCTTGTAAGGCAGATGCTCTACCAGCTGAGCTATGCTCCCGCAGGCCTCCACCATTATACACACATCTCAATTTCTTTGTCAACAACAAATTCTATTAAAATTCACTTGCCAAATTACTCAAAAAAACAGCCATTCACCGAAAAAAAAGCAAAAGAATGTTCGCATATCTATTCGAACAATATGCGAACATAATACTCCCAAACCTCTGCCACCACCATGTGCTAGCTTCCACCACCACTAACACACAACCATATTGTACCACAAATTGTAAATTTTGTCAATCTGCGAAATAAAAAACACATTTGATTTAGCTCCTCAAAACATTATATAAAAACAATTAATCACACAAATCTGGCTCAATTTCAAACGTACCAACTTCAGCTGATTTTTTTAAAAAAGCAAGTATAAATCCATCTAAATCTCCACTCATTACCGCAGCAACATTCCCTGTTTCAAATCCTGTCCTGTGGTCCTTAACCAGTGTATATGGCATAAACACATATGACCTAATTTGCGACCCCCAAGCAATTTCAACTTGCTCTCCTTTAATGTCTTCAATATGGTCTAAATGTTCTTTTTCTTTTATTTTCATTAACTTGGCAAGTAATATTTTCATTGCCACTTCTTTATTTTGGCGTTGACTGCGTTCATTTTGGCACGCCGCAACCACACCGGTCTTAATGTGCGTAATCCTAACAGCAGATTCCGTTTTATTAACATGCTGCCCACCGGCCCCACTAGCACGAAATGTATCTATGCGTAGCTCTTTTTCATCTATGTTAAGTTCTATCGCCTCATCCAATTCTGGTAAAACTTCAAGCAATGCAAATGAGGTATGCCGCCGCCCAGAAGAATCAAAAGGAGAAATTCTAATCAAACGATGCACACCCATCTCAGACCGAAGAAATCCGTAAGCATTAGTACCTGACACAAGAATAGAAATGCTCTTTATCCCACATTCACTGCCATCCAAACAGTCAAGTAGTTTTACTTTAAATTTGTGATCTACACACCACATGGAATACATGCGATAAAGCATTTGCACCCAATCTTCTGCCTCGGTTCCTCCAGCACCTGCATGAAAAGATAAAATCGCATTTCGCGAATCATATTCACCAGTTAAAAGTGTTTCTAATTTAAATGAATCCAAATCCTTTTCAAACGATATCAACTTTGCCTCAATTTCTTTTAAAAAAGATTCATCAGTACCTTCTTTTGCAATCTCTAACATAATTTCTAGCTCAACATTTCTCTCTTTCAAATTCTCACACTTGTCCATTTTGAACTTAATAATTTTCATTTCGCTTAGGATTTTTTTTGAGTTGTTTTTATCGCCCCAAAAATCATTTTCAAAAGTCTGTGCTTCTTTTTTTTCAAAATTTGACGCTAAATTTTTATAATCTACATAATCATTCAATTCCGTTAGTTGTGCTTGAATTTTATTATACTGGTGTTTTAAATCGTCAAGTTGTAACACTTAATCACCTCCCCTTTATCACCGCAACCTCCTCTTCTTGAATCCGCACAGAAATTTCGAATAATTTTTGATATACCTCATGAATGTTAGCCGCATATTGGCAAGTAATCGTCTCCAAAATTTCTTGTTCTCTCTTAATATCCCTAATTCCGGTAACGCCATTCACAAATTTCATTTCGCCGATAATTTTAGCAAGTTCAAAACGCTTACAAAGAAGCTCAATTATTTGTGAATCTAATTCGTTTATTTTAGTCCGCAACTTGTTGAGGTTGTTCATCTTTCTCCGTTCCTTTTTCATCCACAAGGATCTCACGTTGCACCGATATTAATTTATATGTTTTGCCTTTGCCATCCACCACATAAGTTTCTTTGGTCCCCGGGCTAATTTTTTCACCGTTTTCATTAGCTTCAAATACATCCACAGAAATCGACCATTTATCATTTTGCACTTTCTTTAAATCCATATTTTCATAAACTCTCTGAATACGCCCAATTCCAGGATATTTTACCTTCTCAAATGAATCTGTTAGTTCATTATATTCACTGCATTCGGGATAGATAAAGAAGTGTATTCCAAGGAACACCTTAGCAAAATATTGAGCATCTGCCAATTCAAGCATATATACTTTTCGATCTTCATCATATGATATTCCCTCTGGGGAAATCGATTGCAAATACCAAGTCAGTTTCAAAACATATTCTTTTTCTTCATCATAGTTATTATAGCTAAAACCTTCTGGGATTTCCGTTTCCGAAAGTGGCTGCAGCAACTCCCATAATTCATCGCAATTCCAATCAACTGAGACATTTTCCACTTCATAGAACAAAGAAGAACGTGAGGTTTTCGCAAGAGATTCCGGAAACATTTTTTTGCCACTTTTGAAAATACACCCCGTTAAAATCAAGCTTGAACAAAGAGAAAAAATAAGCGCAACATATTTCATCTTTGACTCTTCCCTTCTTCAAATTACAACAATTTAAAAAACCGCACAAAATGGCACTTAATTAAATTAATCCCAAAAAGTGATGCACCAAAACATTATGTAAATTATATTGATAATTGCCGTTACTTGTATGATTTAACAATGCCGATGCATAGCTTGCTTTAGCTCTAAAAAAGCTTTCGCAACGGCTGTACCCAATATCTAGATTTTTAAAAAACTCCAGAAAGAAAAAAAATGGATTGCTATCCTCCAATTTCTCAAGTGGTGCATCTTTATTAAAGTCATTATTGGCGAGAATGCAAGTGGCACCCAATACATCAATGCATTGGCCAGTTAAAATTTCGTGGGCCATATTGTGCGAATCTAAATCGCGAGCTAACCAGCAACTCCAAGCAGTTAGTGTATAATAATTGTGCTTTAAGACTGTGTTTACATCTTGAAGATTTAAGAAATTTCTCAAGACCAATTTCTGAGTCGTTAGGCTTGATTTTTCTGTTTTCGGCTTTTCAATAGTAACGCTATGTGTCACTCTGTTTTTACGACCATGAGTCATAATTACAATATTTCTAATTCCGGATTTGTTTTCTTTTTCAATATTTTCCCTAGAGTAATCACCATCGCATTTAGAAGTGATAGCAAATATTCCTTCAGAATTTCCAAAAAGACGGTAGGATCCCGGAGCCAACAAAGAACACTCTTTATCTAACCGCTCTTTCAAAAAACAACACAAATCATCGGGATTCCCAGGTTTTTCAGCAATACTACAAACAAACGCACTAATTGGCAATATATTTGGCAGTGCTTTCGCTTTAAAATCGTTATATTTTTGGATATATTTCGTATATTCGCCACGTTTAAGTGGCAACCTTGCAATCTGCCACTGCGGAATAAACGAAAATTGTTTTTTCTCGTTAATAATGTCGTAAATATTCATTTTTTGATGCAACGTACTTGCATCTGCAGCAAAATTAGAATAACAAAAATCTGAAATGAATGGACTCCAATACCAAAGACCATAGTCAATTCCACCCTCAACGTGCAAGCATTTAAATTCAAATTTGAATGATGGAACACTTTTAGCCGTTCCGAAGATTTGAACCCCCTTAATTTTATTTGCAACTGCATACCTTGAAAAATTCTGTTTTAAAAAATGATAAATATCAGCAGCAGATTTAAAATCTTTAACATCTATTATATTAGAATTATATCTTTTAGCATAATTTTTAATCACTAAAAAATCTTCTTTGTTAATATACCTAGAATTATATAACACTATAAGAAGACTCTCTGGGGGACAAATAAAAGTTAAGATAGCTAAAATAAAACAAAAAAAACTTAAAGTTAAAAAAAACTGCCGTTGCGTTGGTTTGCGGAACTTCATTCTTAATATCCCCCTTGCGCAACATCAATTCGTGGGAAAAGCGCCACCCCCGTATTAATTTGTTGTGGAGTTGAAATTAAACCAAAAGTTTTTATTGAAACCCAGGAATATAAATCTTGCTGCAAGTTCAACTGTTTTTGAATCTTTTTCGCAGATTCCGGGATAATCGGAGAAATAAGCACGGAAATAATTCGAATCGCCTCTAAAAGATTAAGTAACGTACCAGACAATTTCGGGTTCCCAGATTCTTTTGCAAGCGCCCATGGCGCAGACTCATCAACATAGCGATTTGCAGCCACAATAATTTTCCAAACCTCGGCAATTGCTCGCGGTGGATTAAACTCGTCCATAAAATGCGCAAAACTTTCTGTAGCACTAACACAAACTTCACGCAAAACGCATTCTTCTTGTTGGGTTTTTGGTAAAACACCATTGAAATATTTAAATACCATTGCCGTTACCCGTGAAACAAGGTTCCCTAGGTCGTTCGCAAGGTCAGTATTAATTCTAGCAATCAGAACTGGCATAGAAAATACACCATCTTCGCCAAAAGGCATTTCACGCAACAAAAAATAACGAATAGCATCAACACCAAAGCGTTTACATAATTGCAATGGTTCAACGACATTCCCTTTTGATTTAGACATTTTGTCGTCACCAAAAAGCAACCAACCATGCCCAAATACTTTTTTGGGTAGCTCTAATCCCAAAGCCAACAATAGCGCCGGCCAAATAATAGTGTGAAATCGCATAATTTCTTTACCAACAAGATGCAAATCACATGGCCAAAAACTAGCAAAATCACTATACTGCGTGTTCTCAAAACCCAAAGCACTAATATAATTGGCAAGCGCATCTATCCAAACATAAACTATGTGTTCGGGGTCAAAATCAACTGGAATTCCCCACTTAATTGAGGTGCGAGAAACACAAATATCACTTAACCCAATTTCCATAAAGTTTTTAAACATTTCAGTTGCTCTTGAATTAGGTGAAATAAAATCTGGATTGTTTCCAAAAAAATCTTTAAGCTGCTGCTGATATTTACTTAGCCGAAAGAAATAAGCCTCTTCACTAAAATCAATAACCTCACGACCACAATCTGGACAATTACTATTAATCAACTGATATTCAGAAAAAAAAGATTCACACGGCCGGCAATATTTCCCAACATAATTTCCCTTATATATATCACCAGATTCATAAAGTTTTCTAAATATTAATTGAACAGATTTAACATGGTAATCATCTGTTGTTCGAATAAATCTATCAAATGAAACATTCAAATTATCCCACAATTCCTTAATGTTGGCAACAATCTCATCAACATATTCTTTGGGAGTTTTGCCCGCAGCCACTGCTTTCACTTCTATCTTTTGCCCATGTTCGTCTGTCCCCGTTAAAAACAATACATTAAAACCACGCAAACGCTTATAGCGCGCAAAAGCATCTGCGGCAACCGTTGTATAGCAATGCCCTAAATGCAAATTATCTGAAGGATAATATATTGGAGTGGTTATGTAAAAATTTGGCACGGAAATCGCTCCTAAACATCAAATTAAAAGATAGTAATAGCAAATCCACATTTGCAATAAAATTCGATCACGGAGTTGACCTATTTCTGATTTAATCTGTTTGTAATATTTTTCTGCAGTTTTTTATCATCGTTCTACCACGTCCATTGTTGCAGGCCTTCATCAACAAAGATTAGGTAAACTTCATTTTGTGCCTTGTATTTCTTAAAACTGCATATTTTTATTACTTTTTCTTTTTCAATCCATTTGTAAACAATAATTCTACGAAATTCGAAATCAGCTTAACTTATTTTCACTCTGCAAGAATTTTTTTGAGCCAAATTTGCCCAATGTCAAGAGCGTGGTAAAGATTAGTTTTTTCTGATTTTTTCTTGCATACATTGTGGTTAAATGAATTTAAAAGTTCAACTGAAACACGGCTTGCAACCTCAAGATCTTCCCATTTTTTACTATCTAAAACTGTTAATTTAACAATATATTTTTCATTTGGATCTCCATAATATATTTCGTTTTTCAACCTCGAAAGCGGTAACCCTTTATAAGTCAACTCTGAAACACTCTCTGTTGATTTACTTGTTGCACTTTTAGTTGTTGTTCTTTTCGTTTGTGCTTTCACTGGCAGCTTCTCTTTTGCAGGTTTTGCTTCCGGTGTTCTTTTAATTTTCCCTTCCACAGCAGCTTCCATTAACAAACCCTCCAAATATCATTCCAAATAATCGCGTAATTTTTTACTGCGGCTGGGGTGCCGCAATTTTCTTAAGGCTTTCGCTTCAATTTGCCGTATTCTCTCACGTGTAACATTAAACGCCTTTCCAACCTCTTCCAAGGTTCTCGGATGGCCATCATCAAATCCAAAGCGTAATCTTAAAACTTTATTTTCACGTGGCGACAAAGTACCAAGTACTCCACCAAGTTGCTCTTTTAGCAAAGTTAAAGAAGCTGCATCTGCGGGGGAAATAATATCACGGTCCGGAATAAAATCGCCCAAATGGCTGTCCGCTTCTTCACCTATTGGAGTCTCAAGCGAAATTGGGTCTTGGTTGATGCGCAAGACATTTTTAACTTTATTCAAAGTCATGTTTAATTCCGCAGCAATTTGTTCCGGTACCGGGTCAGTTCCGTTTTTGTGCAACAGCATATTCCCTGTTTTTTTAACTCGATTTATTGTTTCAACCATGTGCACGGGAATTCGAATTGTTCTGGCCTGGTCAGCAATTGCCCTGGTTATTGCCTGCCGAATCCACCAAGTAGCATAAGTAGAAAATTTAAAACCTTTTGTGTAATCGAATTTTTCAACCGCTTTTATTAATCCTAAATTCCCTTCTTGAATCAAATCTAAAAAATGCATCCCACGCCCAACATATTTTTTAGCAATGCTAACAACCAGTCTCAAATTAGCCTCTGTAATGCGTTCTTTCGCTCGAATATCTCCGGACACCATTCTTTCGGCAAGTCTTTGTTCTTCTTCTCTAGAAAGAAGTGGAATTTTGCCAATGTCTTTCAAATAAGTCTTTACAGGATCGTCTGGACCAACACTATCAACAGCCAACCAATTAATATCAATATCTTCTTCTACTTCAATGTCTTCTTCCTCAGCTGGTTTTTCAAAAGAGACAGAATCTAAAGAACTAGTAGAAACATTAGACGCAAATTCTGCAAATTCTGCAACTTCATAATCATAAATTATTTCCACATTTGAGTTTTCAAAGGCATCATACAAACTATCTATCTGCTCAGGATCAAAATTTATATCTTCAAGTAAGGCACTAATTTCACTTGTGGCTATTTTCCCTTTCTTTTTCGCACTTTCAATTAAATTGTCAAGTTTGCCGGAATATACCACGCTCATTAATCCTGGCCTCCTCTAACATCTTTTCTGTTTTGCAAGATCTTCGATATATCCTTTCAATTCTTCAGCTGCCATTTTAGAAACACCAGCTGCATTAAGCTGTTGCTTTGCCTTTTTCAAGGTTTTCACACACTCCAAAATACCATTAAAATCTAATTGAAAATCGAAGTTCTTGGCTAAAATACGACTAAGCACGGCCAGCAAATCACTATTTAGCCCGGTTATGCACGGCATTTCCACCGGCAACTGGTGCTCAATATTATACATCAGCACCTCATATATATCTTTATTTTCACTCACAAATAATTCAAATGGACAATTTGATTTTAAAATTTCAAAAAGACTGTTGTTCCCATAAAGTGACCGGATTATTAATTCTTCCGACTTCACTAAACAAGTAGTGTTTCCCGCAGAACGAGGCCTTTTGTTCCCAACAAAATTGCGCGCAATATTCTTTTGCTCAATACTTTTTCGTTTTTTAATGTGAATCTTGATTAAATTATTCACATGTGACATAAGTATTTGTTTATCTATCCCCATTTCAGAAGATATTTTCCCAAGGTAAACATCACGTGTAAGCCGATTATTAAGTTGCGCCAACAACGCTGCAGCCGCTTTCAAAAAAGCGACCTTACCTGCAGAAGTATTAATGTCAAATTGTACTTTAAAGTTGTTTAATTTAAAATCAATTGCGTCAACAGAGTTTGCAAGCGCCATTTTAAACCTAATATCCCCACGATTTTTAATATATTCGTCTGGATCTTTAAAATTTGAAAGGTCCAGTACCTTAGTTGCCAAACCAACTCCATTTAAAATATTCATAGCTTTATAAGTCGCCGCCACTCCAGCCTCATCAGAATCATATGCTAGAATTACTTCTTCAGCATAAACAGAAATTAATTTCGCTTGGTTAATTGTAAGCGCTGTGCCAAGAGTTGCAACCACATTTCCAAAGCCAGCTTGTACTATTGAAATAGCGTCAAAATACCCCTCAACTAAAATTATCTGTTTACTTTTTTTTGCAAGATTAATATTGAACAAATTGTTACTTTTCTTAAACACTAAAGAATCATAAGAATTCAGATATTTAGGACGGCTTTCATCTAGAACACGGCCACCAAATCCCAAAACCTCTGCTCTGGAATTTATAATTGGGAAAATAATGCGGTTCCTAAATATATCATAAATCGAACCATTTTGTGCTTTTGTTAACAGTTTTGCCGCCAGTAACTCCTCTAATGAAAATCCCTTTGAAAACAGATGTTTCCCTAAAGAATCCCAACTCTTTGGCGCAAACCCAAGTCCAAACTTTACAACAGTCCTCTGGCACACTTTTCGTTCTTTTTTCAAATAATTCATTGCAAAATCTGTCTCTTTTAAGACTCCATGAAAAAACCTAGCAGCTTCTTTGTTGGCACTTAAAATTCTAGTACCAAAATTAAAACCACCAATTTCATCTTCTGGGAATCCAATGCCTGACTTATTTGCTAAAAATTTAAGTGCTCCAACATAATCTAAGGATTCCATTTTTTTTATGAACGAAACAACATCGCCACCAACCTGGCACCCAAAACAGAAAAAAGATTGAGTAGCAGAATAAACAACAAAAGACGGCGTTTTTTCAGAGTGAAATGGACACAAACCCACAAATTTGTTGTTGCCAAGCGGTTTTAAATTCAAATAAGAACTAACAATTTCTTCAACCGGGCATGAATTTTTCAATTGTTCTAAAAAAAAGCGAGATATCAAATTTATCATCTCTTCATTCTGAATGCCATATTAAATCCCCAGAACAAACATCAAAAAGGGCGGTTTTAAATTCACATTTAGTTTCATCCGAGACTTTCAACTTTATGTGCACACAATCCAAAAACATAGTTTCCACAACCACAACATCATAAGCCGCAAATATATTCTCCACACGGTTAAACAAGCTATAATTTATTATAATTTCTATATTCAGAAAGACTTTAAGCGGCACTAAACTAGCACATTTAATTACTGTTTGCGCCGCTGCTGAATATGCACGAACAAGCCCACCGGCACCCAAAAGGATCCCACCAAAATATCTAGTTACAACAAGAACTACATTTGTCAATTGTTGATTTTGAAGAACATTCAAAACAGAAGGCCCAGCCGTCCCTTTTGGCTCGTGGTCGTCGCTGCTTTTTTGCAAGTTCTCTGCCTGTAAAATAAATGCATACACATTATGAGTTGCAACTGAATATTTTACTTTCTGCGCCCGAATAAACGCAACCGCAGCTTGCTTACTGCCAACTCCACAGATGTTGCCAATAAACAAAGAGCGTTTTACTTCATATGTTGCTGTGAATAACCCTTCGACTGTTAACACAACAAACTCCAACCATTTCTAAAACAATCAAAAAACAGTGCACTCATTAGCAAACATCTTAGCAAACATCAAGATTCCGTTTTTGCTGGCAATCCAAACCGTCTTTGAAATCTACCAACTCGACCACCAGTATCAACAAATTTCTGTTTACCAGTGAAAAACGGGTGGCACTTCGAACAAATTTCAACCGAGATGTTTTCAATTATTGATTTGGTTTCTATTTCCGCACCACAAGCACATTTAATTACTGTTTTTTTTAATTTAGGATGTATATTCTTTTTCATTCTTTTGCTCTCGCTCCAATTCTAATACAAATCCGCTTGCGCAAACAACACACTACCACGAGTAAGATAGTAACACAAAAAGCTAAAAATTGCAATAAGTTAATATACAAAACAAATCACAAAAAAACTATTGTTCATATTGCAAGCAACACGGAACCCAATTCGCTAAAATTTTGCACATCTTCGAAGCATATTCTTTCGCTAAGTCAAGATTATGTTCTAAAAAATTTCCGCATTCCTCTTTTCTACAACCAGGGATTTCTCCACTAAATTGGGAAATAAACTCAAATGCAGATTTTGTTAAAGCAATAGCATTCGTGTGTGAAACCGCACGCAGTAAAAAAAAGAATCCGGTTCGGCAACCCATCGGCCCAAAGTATATAACGTTTTCTCCGCAAAAACCAGTACGCACAAACATTGCAAATAAGTGCTCAATTGTGTGGATTGCGGGTGGTTCTAAAAATGGCGGGGCATTCGGCTTAATAACACGAATATCATATGTAATTATATCATCATCCACACGCGAAACATACATCCCTTCGTTTAATTTATTGTGATTCACTCTAAAACTTGTTACCATTTCTGTTACTCACCTACTTCACCAGAAATTAAAATCCAATTTCAAAAAACTATCAACACATATGTTCATAATTTGTATTCGAATTCTATTTCGTGCTTTAATGGAATTTGAAAAAAACCAATTTCGGGAATAAGCGGATTAATTTTTCTAGATTTATCCATAGCATTATGATGAACCGCAACCATATCAAATCCACAACGTTGATAAAATAAAAGCGCAACAACATTGTCGTTTGATGTAAAAACACGTACTATTTTGCAGCCACGGTTACGAGCCTCATCAATTACTTTATTTGTTAACCGCCTACCATGCCCTTGCTCTCGATATTCACTGTTTAGCGACCATATTTCACACTCAAAACCTATAATTTCAAACGTTATACACCCAGCAATTTCCTCACCATTAAAAGCAACAAACCCTTCAATCTCAACAAGGTCGACTTCCTTGCCATGCATCAACATAGAACTACTTCCCCAGCGACTTTCGAGGTACTTTGCAACACTCACTTTATGGTTTTGCGCCATTCGAACAATTGTTACAATCACACCCATTTAACACAATCTCCAATTTTGTTTATTTAAAAGCATGTTATAAATTTTGTTTCTGCTAATTCTCTCTGAAGCTAAGGTTTTAGAAACCTCAGCCAACTTCATTCCAGACTGAAAAAGCTTCTGGGCATCTACTTCAATCTGCTTAAAAAGGATATCCTCATCAATGGCAGGCGCAACTAACCACGCTCCTTGCACAACTAAAACCAGCTCTCCTTTGGGAGCAACAGTATCAAAATATTCTATGATTTCTTCAAGCGACCCTCTTAAAAATTGCTCGTGCAGTTTTGTGAGTTCTCTTGCTACACAAACCTTACGGTTCCCAAATGCCTTCAATAAGTCGTTCAAAGTTTGCTTTAACTTGTGAGGGGCCTCATAAAATATTATGGTTCTTGGCTCATTTTCCAACAATTTTAACTTTTTCAGCCGATTTCGCTTGTTGGTGCTTAAAAATCCTTCAAAGCAAAAAATTGAACAGTCAATTCCAGAAGCAACAAGGGCAGTGATGGCGGCATTAACACCGGGAATCGGAACCACCTCTATATGGCTACTAATACAAGCAGTAATCAATTTTTCACCCGGGTCAGAAATGCACGGCATCCCCGCATCTGAGACCATTGCAACAGTTTCGCCATTTAATAATTTTTGTAAAATTAAGTCTATTTTTGAATCTTTACTGTACCTAAAATAACTTACTAACTTTTTTTTAATGCCCAGATGATTCAACAATTTCAGAGTTACTCGGCTATCCTCCACCACCAAAAAATCTACCTGACTCAAAGTATGGATTGCCCGTAACGTAATGTCATCTAAATTCCCAATTGGGGTTCCAACAATAAATAATTTACCAGCCGGCATTTTCCACCACCAAGCACTTCTAATCACAAAAACACGGTTAACCTTTTCCCTATAATAATACCACAAACCTTAATAAATAATTTGATATTACCCGAACCAATATCAAATCAAACAGCAGACCTAATTGAAAATTAACCCTAACATGTGTTTCCTTGTTCCAAAGCTGAGTTCATGGAAGCAATTTTTTACCATATGTTAAAAGGTTCGTCACAATTATGTCTAATTGTGAATGATTTGCAATAACGGCACTTTTTTGCAAAAACATATTCAGAGGCAATTTTGGTAGCCCTGTGGAAAATAAAAGATCACAATCAAAGGTTAACAAAGTTCTATTTTATTTTGTTCCCATTTTTTAATAAGGCGGTCAATCTCTATTTGGACTTCATCTTTCACCAAAGTCTTTAAATTAGAGGAAAACACAAGATTAATTGTAACATTTGTCCCTTGTTCTGTCTTATAAATATCATTAATGGAAACATCTGTCAAATCAGAAAGATTTTCTTCCTGTATGAAGCGATACACATCATTAAATGTTCTACCTTTCTCTAATCGTACTGTAAGGTCATAATCAATTGATGGATATTTGGATGCTTCATGATATTGAATTGCATTCCCTTTCAATTCATCCAAAACTCTCATATCAAGTTCAAAGGTAGCTACTGCAATATTTTTGCCAAGCAGGTCCAAGTTTTTAGGATGAAGAGCACAAATTGTCCCCAACGCACCATCACCACAGAAGATTGTGGAAGTGTTTTTAGGGTGTTGCCAGTTGTGAATAGGAATAGCCTTTGAATATATTGGTCTTAAGCGCTTTGTTTCAAAAAGTAGATCATTGATAATGCTTATTGCTTGGTAATATAGTGCCTCTTCACTCGTATTTTTGGAGTATAACACACCACCCAAAATCCTTCGCTCATTACAAAGTCTATTCTGTGTGACACCTAAAACAACACGAGCGATTTCAAACATTTTCAACGAATCTGCATATTGCCTGTTTTCATATACGGCAATAAGAAGATGCGGAATCATACTATTGCGCAATACTGTATTATCTACTGCGCCATTAATAATTGTGACATTCTCTTCAACATCTAAACCGAGATTTTTGTATTTTTTAGCATCACACCAAATGTAAGAGTGAACCTCTGACATTGAATGCCGCAAAACCAAAATGTCTTTCACCAGTGTATCATTAATTCGCACCTCACTATCTTGAGATGGCTCTAACAGACTGTAAGTCGAGGTTAGGGGGAAATTATCATAACCATAAATTCGGGTGAGTTCTTCCACCAAATCAGATTTATTAGATATATCTTTCGTTCCACGCCATGAAGGAACCTTCACATTAAACAAATCTCCGCTTTGGCTTACTTGAAATCCCAAGGCCGTTAGTGTGCTTAGAATGTAATCATGCCGAATATCGATTCCACTGTAACGGTCCAGATATGCTTTATCGAAATAGATGGTGATTTCAGGGTAACAATAAACATATTCGTCAGTGACCATAGAAGTTGCAACAGCAGTGGGGTCCCACTTAGATATTAAATTAACAAAACGTTTAATTGCAACTAATGTCATCTCTGGATCAAGCGCTTTTTCATACCGTTGACTTGCATCCGTACGCAAACCTATGCGCGAGGAGGATTTTCGAATACTAACAGCATCAAAACAAGCGGCTTCCAAAACAACTCCCTTAGTGTCGCCTTCAATTTCAGAATCCAAACCACCCATAATACCAGCGATAGCAACTGGTTCTAATTCATTGCAAATAAGCAGAGTATTCGTATCAATTGTGCGAGAGTTCCCATCCAAAGTAACAAATAATGTATCTGCATCTGGAGTTCGAATAATTATATTAGAAATCTTCCGTGAATCAAACGCATGGAGAGGTTGACCTATTTCAAGCATAATATAATTAGTAAGATCTGCCAAAAAATTAATACTGCGCATTCCGCAATAATAAAGGCGAATTCGCATCTCAGCAGGACTAAGGCAACGAGTTACATTATCCATTCGCAAACAGGAATAACGGTAGCACAAATCAGAGCGAAGAATAGTAACGGGCACACTTTCACTACCACTATAATCAGGCTCACTTTGCGGCAATTCTTTTAACTCTCTTCCCGTGATAACAGCAAATTCACGCGCCATCCCGTAATGTCCCCACAAATCAGGGCGATTGGTAAGTGACTTGTTATCCACCTCAAAAATAATATCATCAATAGGCAATAATTCTTTAATACCCATACCAAGTTCAGCAGAATCATCAAGAAGCATAATGTTATTATAGTTATCACTTATGCCAAGTTCTTTTTCAGAACAGCACATTCCCTCAGACTTATAACCTGCTATTATTGATGTTGAAATTGGGATTCCACCCACCAGCGCACCATCTACGGCGAACGCAACATTGATGCCTTTTACCACATTGGGCGCCCCACAAACACATTCGTAAATTCGTTTACTGGTATCCACTTTTAACAAATGCAATTTTTGTGAGTTTGGGTGCATCTCGCAAGATATTACCTTGCCAACCACAACCCCTTTTAAATCACAACCTTTGTAATAAATATCGTCAATTTCTGCCGTTGAAAGAGTAAAACGCTTAAGAAGCTCAGAAATATTCAAGCCATCTAAGTCAACGTACTCTTTAACCCAATTCATTGAAATCAGCATGATTTAACCACTTCCTATATCAGAGATTTGTAAATTGCGACATTGCTTTCAAGTCACAACTGTTGAACGTCCGAATGTCTTTAATTCCATATTTCATCATGGACAAGCGCGTTAACCCCAAACCAAAAGCAAACCCTGAGTTTTCTTCTGGGTCAATCTCGCCATATTCCAACACCTTTGGATGAATCATTCCGCATGGGCAAAGTTCCAGCCAACCAGAACCCTTACATGAAGGGCACCCCTTGCCTCCACAGATTAAACAGTTGATGTCCAATTCAAATCCGGGTTCAACAAAAGGGAAAAATCCTGGGCGAAGCCTAACTAACACATTGCATTTAAAAACTTCAGAAAGCATTGTTTTCATAAAATAAATCAAATTGGATATTGAAATCCCCTTGTCGATCATAATCCCTTCCATTTGAAAAAATGTGTTTTCATGAGAAGCATCTGTAGATTCGTTTCTAAAACACCTACTTGAAAATACAGCACGCAAAGGCGAACCATATTTTCTCATAATATGGTTTTGCACAGCACTTGTATGAGTTTTTAAAAGTTGCCCCGTACTTAAGTAATACGTATCTTGCATATCTCTAGCAGGGTGGAATTCTGGGATATTCAATGCTTGAAAACAATTGAAATCATCAACGATTTCAGGGTAATCTTCAATTGTAAATCCCATACTTCTAAATATTTCCTCAACAGTACGTTGTATCAGAGTAATTGGATGATATGAACCCAACGGTTTCTCAACAATTAAACTTTCATCATAAATAGGCACATCTGCAATGCATCTATCATATTCAGTGGCAACCAAATGCTCGGCACAAACACTCAAATTCTCTTGTATTGCTGACTTAAGTTTATTTATAAGTTGCCCGGCATTTTTTTTCCCCTCCACCGAAAGCTTGTGAAGATCACGCATCAATTGAGAAACTTTCCCCTTTTTTCCCAAATACTCAATGCGAAGCTTTTCCAGATTATCAAAACTAGTTACGCTTTGAACTTTTCCGATAAAATCATCGTACAATTCCTTTATTATGTTATCCATGTATAAAAACTCCCCTCTGAATCACAAAATAGTAGCTGTTATTCGCAAGTTGTTAGTGTGATAAATAACTGGAACCCTCAGTAAAACTACAAAGTTATAAGTAAAATTAAAGGCTCAACTCATCCACCGTTCCGGCTCGTTTACCAACAATTGTAACCGCTCCACAAACCGTCCAACGTGATAGCCATCACAAACTGCGTGGTTCACTTGCACAGAAACGGGCAACTGTAATCTTCCATTGTGGTCGGGCACAATTTTACCGATTGTAATTTGCGGTGCAAACCAAGTGAACGGACATTGACAGTAAATATTCAAGTTGAAGCCTGTGAAGTTTACCCATGGCAAGCATGAGAGATCAAAAATATTCGGAATGTCCGGCATCAGTGCAAACCCGACCTTGTCGCTGTATTTATCCATATCCGCAACGCAGTTCTTGTAAAACGTCTTAAAATCAGCGTGATATTCTGTCCAAATACCACCAAAGGTTTCCGTTTCTTTATTGAAAACATTGTATCGTGGATTAACGTAATTAAAAATCCCCAGTTCACCTTTTTCATTATGCGCCATGCGAAACTCTGGCATGTCATTTACCGCCTTCGAAATCAGCCAGCAGTGAGAATGGAACATTCTAAAATCTCCCGTTTTCAGCACATTCTGAAGGTTGGTAATGTCAATATTGGTTGTCACACTGTATGTGCAGCTGCCGGAGATTGACACATAGTGTTTATAATGCTCTTTGCGCAGGTAAGCATCCATATCAATCAAAGTAAAGGTCATTTCGGTTTCACCCCACAAACCAACACTCAGCTATATCCTACCACAAATTTACATCTGTGGCATTCAAAAGCTTTACAATTCCCGTCCCTTTGTTTGAAAATTTCCACTGTAGTTCAACTTGCTGCTCTGCAAGAAAACAAGATAATCTCCACATCAGCACGGGCTAGGCAGATGTGCAACTTCACAAGGCCCATATCTCCGCCGCTCGAAAACCAAGAACGTCTCAGTAGTATGCGGCAGTTGCTTTGATATTAGGTGCTGGGGAAAGAGAATCACAACATATAGCCCTCATCTTAATCCCTGGGCCCACCACCATTGCCGCCCATTCGTTTACCAGAAACACAATTGTGTTCGCCATATCCTCCGGCTGAATCGGTTCGTCGAATGAGATTTGCGGAATGGAAACATTCGCTAGTTTCTCATCAGACTCGTTTGGCTCCATTGAGCCAGCAGCAAACACGAAGTGCATTTCCCACATTTACAGTGAGCACCTCGGCGAACAACCTCTTTTTCCGCCCCTACCATAAGAAAATCCAGGCATGGCAAAATCTTCACAAATACTGTGTTATCACAAAGGAGCATCATCGGCTTATCATCCACATACACCAAGGAATCTCCGAACATCTTCCTATAGCGCACTGTCCTCATATCCTTCACTATAATCTAGGGTTGCCCCCACTTCTCGTCATCTCACTTTTTCGTGAATTAATTCAAGCAATTTTACTTTTACCGCCACATCTCCGGGATAGCCCGTTAAGCTACCCGTTGCACCTACAACCCCATGGCTTCACACCACCGCACCATTTTGTGGCACAAATAAAAATGACATATCAACACTTTCTAATTCAAGCAATTTTACTTTTACCGCCACACCGCCGGCATAACCCGTTAAGTTCCCGTTTGCACCAACAACGCGATGGCATGGGATAATAATTGAGATGGGGTTATGTCCAACTGCGCCACCCACCGCTTGGCTTGACATATGTTCCTTGTTCATTTTCGCCGCCATTTTTTTCGCAATACAGCCATAGGTAATAACTTCGCCGTATGGTATTTCACATAAAATATCCCATACCCTTTGACGGAATTCACTGCCAATCGGCGCCAACGGCAATTCGGAAATGTTGGGCTTTTTACCCGCAAAATATCTACACAACCATTTTTTTGTGGCATTGAAAACTGGTAAATTATTGTTCTCTATCATGGCTTCGGGAATGGAATCACCATGGTATTTTTGCCCCTGAAGCCACAAACCAACAAGATTGTTGCCACCACCATCACATGCAAGCGTAATTATCCCCACAGGAGACGAGCATGTTGTTGAATAATACATTCGTTGTACATCCTTATTTTTTAACCTTTATAATCTGGTGCGGAACTAATTGTATAATCGGAAATAACGCCGCTACAACGTCACAGGCAAGTTTTGCCGTTATTTACATCTAGTACATAATGCTCTCTCTGCCATTTCAGGGGGACACCTTCTCCGCTGCCCATCAAAACAGAGCAGAACGCCACAAATACCGTACTACCATAAAGAAACGGCATTGATTTATCATCCACAACACTATGGAACACTTTCCTGTAGCGTAACAACCACGTATCTTTCACCACACCCCAAACATTTTCAACATAATCTAGGGTTGACCCCACTTCTCATCCACTCACTTTTCTGCGTATTGACAATGAGCGTACCATCCATACATCAACCACAATTTTACCGCCAAAAACCACACAAAACACCAACAACAGCTAGCCTTCCTGTTCCGTTCATGAAACTTCACAATTCCTGCAACCGGCCAATTCTCGCCAACAACCATCGCATCTTTACTCTTGGAACCTATTTGAATAAACAACTCACGGCCCAACCTACAATGTGATAGTATTTTCAAAAAATAGAACAAAGGCGACAAATTAAAATACTTTTATATTGCCCTCAAAATTTTCGGCACGCTCTAATAATTGCCCTCTTGCGCCCATTGTAAAAGCAATATTGCCGCTACGAATAGCCAGTAATTTATCACCGATTCCCAAATTAAATGTGTCCAACATAGTTTGATTGAAACATAATTTTGCAGCAGATGAAATTCTGCACCAACAGTAAACCTTGCCCTTATATTTAACAAATTCCGCCCTCAAGTGTTTTGTAATTACATAAACCCGGGTTATCTTGCAATATGTTCCCGATTTTTGAACCCAACAGTAATGATTTTTTCGTGACAATAAAGCCACCAGTTTGTTTGCTTCCGGAGCTTAAAAAACCCTTTGGTCTGATGTAATTTGATATTCATTTATTGCCGGCGTAGGCAGTTGAACACTAAAATCTGTTTTAATAACCGACCAGCCAAAAATGTACTTGCCGCCTTTAGTTACCTGTGGCATAATCTCATCCTCTAATACCCTCAAGGCATGCGTTGAACCACTATTTTATTTGTAGCATGGGTATGTTTAGGTACTCCCGGATGCTCTTCTTCAAAGGTATACGACTTGAATTGCAGAATATTCCAATCGGAATAAATCGTTTTAATTTCCTCGTCATCCGCCAATCCTATGGCAGTTGCCGCAATATCTGGGGAAGCGGGTACAACATTCGTGAAGAGTTGGATGATGTGTACGCCGCCAATTGAAGTGTTTTCTTTCGCCTTGCGCAACAAAGATTTCCATTCTGCTTTCTCAACAAAATGTAAAGTACCAAACGAAAATATCAAATCATATAATTTTTCAAATCGGAATTGTCTTAAATCTTCCACCCAAGCGTTGACCGTTACTTTATTCTCGCTTGCAATGCTATTAAGTTTCGCAACGGCGTTTTCTGAGATATCAAATGCATCAATATTTTTATAGCCATTACTTGCCAAATACAAAGCGTCCTTTCCGGCTCCACAACCAATATCCAAAATATTCCACGCATGTTTAAATAAATTTTCATATTCAAGAATTGCCGGGTTTGGTTCTGGTTTAAATATGGGATTATTATTTTTATCTAATCCTTTTATATCCATAGTAAATCATCCTTTCATGTGTACTAAAACCGCCCATTTGAGCAATTTCAGTGTATCAAAATTTATGCTTTGATATGGCTAAAGAGCGCGAGATTGATACAATCCAACGATTGCCCTTGCTATCGTTAAAAGATTCAGGGGCGGGTGCAACACAAATCATTCTGGCTGACATTTACAAAATCGTCAAGAAACTTACGAGAGTGTATTGGTGAACCCAAATAAAAGCATTAACCGTATTTGGTATTGCGCACATTATTGCAATCATGATAATCTATCAAACTGTCGGACCGGAAAGCATGATAAAGTCCAACGCCGCCAGATATAAGAGCGAGAATAAAGTGCAGCATTTCCATTTTACTGAAATATTGCGTCATCATCAGGAATAAGACTCTCAATGCGTTCTTTTGTGAGCTCTGTCTCCAAAAACTGTTTTGCGGTCGATTTCGAATGATTAACTTGATTGCGATGGCTGTCATCAAGCATTAGTTTTTCGAGAATGGCATCAATATAATCCTCTCTCGTATCAACGACAAGCAACTTGCAGTCTGAAGCCTTCAGTGCCTGCCCCAAAAGTCCATTGATATGGGAATCGCCAAAGCTGTATCCGATGACAATAATCAATTTGCATAAAAGCGAGTAATTTCGCAGTTCGTAAACATTAAAAAGGAATGGGTCAACAGACTGTAATTTTGCATCAGTTCCGAATATTAGCTCTGCATTTTCTTGTGGTGCATCATAACGAGTCAATACTCCAGTAGCGGTGTCTCGAATCCAATCAATCGAGCCGTGTAACTTGTAGAGATAAATTCCAGCGTTAATGTTAGAAGTGTTGTTAAAGCGTTCAGAAGACCATTTACTGTCCTCGCCGAACCCACACTCCAATTCATAATTATTCGGCCTTGCTTTTTCTAAACACTGGTCGTAGTTGAGCGAGAAGACTCTAATTGCTGCCTGAATGCTCTGTTGGAATTCATAAAATTTTTTGTAGTACGAGACCCTCGCAATAGTATTGTTATGCAGTGTGACAAAATCGATGATTTTCTTGCTGAGCAATGCATCGAATTTACCAATATTCGAGAATTCATCACCTGCCAACTCAATGAGTTTTTCATTCCAACTGCCTATAAACGGGTAGATGGGATTGCGCTCTTTCTTATTAAGGTCACGCAATACACCAACCAGACGTTCAATGTTTATATTATTATCGAACATTCCTTGTATACCGTCTGCATACAATATTGCGCTTTTGACATAGTAATACAAATTGCGAAACGGAATCCATTCATCATTAGTTTTGATAAGTGTCTCTATCTCGTCCATCATTTGTCTTGATGTCTTAATTTCGGCATCCATGCTGCATCCTGCTCCTATGAGGAATATTATCGAATCAGCTTTAATGAGTCCCATATTTACTACCTCTGCACATTATAGAAACCACGGAGTATTGAATTGTGAAAGCGTTTGTCCAATATTCTGCCCAGCATCTAATTTTCGGAATTCACGTATGAATCCAGCGATAAGCTCAGGGTAAAAAATAGAAATCGGTTCCAGCTTTGCATTAAAGCCTCTCCAGCTTGCACCCGCAAGATTAACAGCATCCTGCAAAAGTCGTATCGCTTTGGCGCTTTCGTTGCCACCATAGAAAAACTCTATATATGTCGGATTTGCAACACGTTTATTAAGATACTCTCGTCCGTGGCGTAACCCCTCAAACCAAATCAGGTATTCCCTTTCAGATAATTTCACAAACGATGATTCAAAAGGAACTTTTAAATTATTATCTGCAAATCCGAAAAACTTGTTCTTGACATTAATCCGCATAACAGTGAAAGACACTTGCTGATGGTGTTCTCGAAGTCGGTCAATACTATTTTTTATGGACATCATCTCATCGTATCGCATGCGAAACGGAGTATGAATGACACAATCTGTTATTGTTTTCCCTTCATTAATCTGCGTCTCAATTTGTGAGATAATGTTATTTTCCAAATCCTCATAGTACTTTTTTCGATTATCAGTATCGCATAGCACACCGAGGGATCTATAGACACCCGATGAGTCAAAACAAACTGAATAAGCAAAATACTTCAGCACAGTAGTCGAACCATCGCTGTTTTTTCGCTTATCATGGGCCTGTCCTATACCAAAAATCAGGCAATTGTCGGTGCTTGGCTTTACAAGCCACGGAATACCGCCCATCTTAGAGAATACTTGTAACCCAATGCCGGAAATAGCCCACTTTAAACCTTCTGAAGCAACTATTCTATCATTAAGAACAACCTGTAATGGAATGCCCAAAGAGAAGAATGCCATTTTCGCCTTTGCATAATTGTCCGAACGATTATTAATGTGAGAATAGGAATCAATGAACAGTCCAATAATCTGTTTTTGTGGGTTCTCCGAAACTATATTTTTAAGCTCTGAAATCAGAGTATCCGAGACATTATCTCCGGAATCGAAATCCACAATGATACTTTTCACATTACCGGTATTGATGTCACAATTAAACCACTCTTTCATTCCTGAAAAAGTTGCCGGGTACCCTTTGCCTGTCATTGCTCGATATAACTCATTTCCAGATGTCTTTTCTGTATTCTTGAAGACAAATACGAATATCGGTTCTTTGGGGGGAGGCGCGTAGGGGTGTGTTTTGATACCACGAATTTTATCGTAGTCTTCATGGCCATCTCCAAAAATGTAAGTGCGTCCGTTCAATTCTTGCGAATCAAGACTGACAAAAGACGACTGTATTTGATACGTTTGACCGTCAATATCTAAGACAGCAAGAGTTGCAAACGTACCGCGGATGAAAGCAGTAATATAATTCAACTTATCAAGGTATGAGTTGGCATTAGACTTGCCGACACGATCAATGCTAAAACTCAGCTGCTGAATCCGTTTGCTAAAAGGTACTCCATGTTTTTTCCTGAAGGAAAACTCCAGAAGAAAGCCGTACTGCTGCGTGATTCCCAAATAGTAGGGTGATGCTTTCACAACTCTTTGACCTTCGGGGAAATTCTCAACCACAAACGAAACAAAACCGTCATATTTATCAACAACGTCAGCTTCAATTTTGTTTTCGTCTATGGCCTGAAAAATCAGATATTTGAACTGATACCAAATGATAGATTTCATCAAACGAGGATTCTCGTTTGCTTGAAAAGAATAGGGAGATGAATCTTCGAACGGAGAAAGTGAAATACGATAGGTATCGTAGGTCGCATTGTCACGGGCATTTTCAAATATGGGCAACTTCGCCACAAAGTAACCGTCTTCACGTTTCTCGCCGTTAAATTTTCTTCGAAACACAGGCACCACGAAAGCAGATGTTTCAAATGGGAGAAAGTTCAAATCTATTTTCATAGTCACCTCTATTAAACAAAGCCTTCGCCAAATTTACGCTCACAATTTACACCGCCTCATAAACCTTATCAGTTTTTTCTTCATTTCGGAAAGCGTATGTCGCCATGCTTTATAACCTCTCATTAGCGGAAAGCCCTGTCAATTCACAGCACCGTATCCATTCCTTTCAAATTATACTCCTCAAATCTCATCAGTGGGAAACTCTTTATATGAGGTACCTGCAAAAATGAGATTCCGAAATGAGAGACTACGCCCTTGTGCGGAATATCCCCTACGCCTTTCTGGATGATATACTATCACCGAAGGAGGAACATGTTTATGGAGATAGTTTACGTTCTTTCCAATCCCGGCATGTCAGGGTTGCTCAAGATTGGAATGACGGACAAGAAGGATATCGTCTTACGAATGAAAGAGCTTTATACGACAGGCGTTCCGTTTCCGTTCGACTGCGTGTACGCCTGCATAGTCGAAAACAACGAGAAGGTCGAGAGGTTTATGCACGAGAAGTTCGCCAAGCAGAGACCGAACCGAGGCCGTGAGTTCTTCAAGCTGAAGCCCGAACGGGCAATAAAGGCTCTGAAGCCGTATGAGATCAAGGATGTCACTCCCGGCTTCCGTGAAGAGTTTGACTCTCCGCTCACCGATGCGGAAAGGGATGCAAGGAGAACGGCCCGTCGTGAAGCCGAGAAGCTCGATCCGGCGGTCGCGGAAGCGAAAGATCTGCATTTGAAAATTGGTGTCTGAATGCGATGTGCCCGATAAAAAAAGGTGCCTCACACCTTTATGACGGAGCCGTCTTTGAATGTGAAGCGAATGTCGTCTTTGGAAAAGACGGTGACCTTCTCGACGAGGGCATGCCATAGCCTCACGTCGAATTCGGCGATGATGGAATCCTGACGGCGAAGCTCCGCGAGAAACGCGTGTATCTTGCTTGTCCGCGCCTTCCTCTCAAGGAGCAGGGACTCGACTTCTTCAAACCTTGTCTTTGCGGCATTGAAGCGCTCTACGAGCGCATCGTAGCGGCGGCTGTACTCGCTTTGGTCCTGCGCGGTGCGGGCGTTTTCCTCCACACACTTCTTGAGCATTTCGCCGACCACGTCCATCTCGTCTTTCAGGCTCGCAGCCTCTGCATCGAGCGCCGCAGTGTCGAGGAGCATTCCTATCGTCTCCTCCACGTCCGCGAG
Source organism: Oscillospiraceae bacterium (assembly GCA_031266415.1). Classification (GTDB taxonomy): domain Bacteria; phylum Bacillota; class Clostridia; order Oscillospirales; family Ruminococcaceae; genus BNZN01. The sequence goes on from JAISBB010000003.1 coordinate 40,074, forward strand.
GACAGAGGCTTTGTCTGCGATGAGCTTGTTTACCGCAGAGATGAACTGCCGATTGATGTCATCTTCATACAGGTGAGGCGTGGCGCAGCGCTGCTCGCCCTTGAACTTGTCGTTGCACTGGTAGACGGTACGGCTGTACTCGTCGGTCGAGTGCCACCTCTTCGCGCCGTAAAACGCGCCGCACTCGCCACAGACGATGCGGCCGGAGAAAGGCCCGGCCCCGCTGTGTCGGCCCGGTGATTCCTTGCGCCGCATCATCTCCTGCTGCACAAGATCCCACGTCTCTGAATCGATGATGGCGGGATGGCTGTCCTCGACGTAGTATTGCGGGACCTCGCCCTCGTTGGCTTTTATCCTCTTCGTCAAAAAGTCCACCGTGAAACTCTTTTGCAGCCTTGCGTCGCCTTTGTACTTCTCGTTGGTGAGGATGCTTTTCACGGTGCCTGAGTGCCACCGGGCACCGCCGCCGGGCGTGGGGATGCCCATCTCCGTCAGGCGCGTGGCGATTGAGTGCGGGGTGCCGCCTTCAAGGAACAGCCGGTAGATGAGCCTGACCGTGCCCGCCTCGCCCTCGTTGATGGCGGGCAGCTTGTCTGCTCCCTTGTCGTAGCCGAGGAAGCGCTTGTAGGGAAGCGACACCTTGCCGTCGGCCATGCGCTTGCGCTGCCCCCATGTGACGTTCTCGGAAATGGAGCGGCTCTCTTCCTGTGCGAGCGATGACATTATCGTGATGAGCAGCTCGCCTTTGGAGTCGAGCGTGTAGATGCTCTCCTTCTCAAAGTAGACCTCCACGCCTTTCTCCTTAAGCTTTCTCACGGTGACGAGGCTGTCGACGGTGTTCCTCGCAAAACGGCTGACCGATTTTGTCACGATGAGGTCGATCTTGCCCGCGAGGGCGTCTCCTACCATTTCGTTGAAACCGTCGCGGCGCTTGATGCTTGTCGCCGATATGCCCTCGTCGGTGTAAATGCCCACGAACTCCCATCCGTCGTGTTCTTTGATGTAGCGGGTGTAATAGTCGACCTGAGCCTCGTAGCTCGTCAGTTGCTCTTCGCTGTCGGTGGAGACCCTCGCGTATGCCGCGACACGGCGCTTTGCCGCGCCAAAAGCCCCGGTATGCATAGCCACCGCGTGGGCGGTGGCGGGTATCATGGTGACGTTAGGCATTCCCAATCACCGCCAATCTCCTCTCGCGGGCCGCAAGGCGCATCTCCTTCGTCCAACTCTCCCTTCGTGATGGAGGCTTCCAGACAAGGGCGACCTCGCTGCCGTCCTTCATCACAAAGACGAGCCTGCAGGCTTCAGGCACTATGACTTTTTCAACCCGTTCCTCAAAGGCATCGGCATCGAACCCATCCGTGCCGAGCGCCTCTGCCGCCTTGCCCTGAAGCACACTCTCCCTGATTTTGACCGACGGGCAGACATGCGCCCCCTCGTTAAGGTAGGTTGAGCACTGCCATGCTGCGATGCCGTGTGTGATTTTGCGCTTGTAGGATTTGCCGCAGGCCGCGCAGACGACCTTCGAGCTGAACGGATAACGCGCGAGGTATTCCATATCCGAAACCCGGCGGCTTTCCATGATTGCCTGTGCTCTCTTGAAGGTTTCCATGTCGATGATTGCGGGATGGGTGTTCTCGGCATAGTACTTCGGCATCTCGCCTCTGTTGATGCGCCTGAGCTTGCTCAGGTGGTCGACCGTATAGGCTTTCTGCAGAAGGGAGTTTCCCGTGAACTTCTCGTTTTTGATGAGTGCGGCAACGCGGTCGGCAGTCCAGACGCCGCCGAAAACAGTCGGCACGTTCATGGCACGGAGCTTGTCCGCGATTTTCTTGCTGCCCATGCCGGAGAGGTAATCCGCAAATATCATGCGCACGATTTTCGCTTCCTCTTCACAGATGACGAGTCTGCCTTCGAAGTAGCGGTAGCCGAACATAGTGAACAGGCCAACGGGCTCGCCGCGCTCGAAGCGCTCCCGAATCCTCCACAGGCAGTTCTCGCTTGCCGAGCGGCTTTCCTCTTGGGCATAAGACGCGAGGATGGTGAGCATGAGCTCACCGTCGGCTGTGAGCGTGTCGATGCTTTGTTCCTCGAACCGAACCCCGATGCCGAGCGCCTTGAGCTCGCGCACGGTCTTAAGCAGCGTGACCGTGTTTCTGGCGAAACGGCTGATAGACTTGGTTATCACCATGTCAATATGCCCCGCCCTGCAATCACCCAGCATCCGGCTGAACTCCGCACGGCTGTCTTTCGTTCCCGTGACGGCCTCATCCGCATATACGCCGACGTAGGCCCACTCGGGGTTTTTCTGTATCAGTGCGCTGTAGTAGCTGACCTGTGCCGAGAGCGAGTGCAGCATCGCGTCATTGCCGCTCGACACCCGTGCGTAGGCGCAGACCCTTTTCCGCTTCGGAAAGCATGGCGTCATGCCTTCTATCCTTGTGATCTTCCTCAAGTCCTCAGACCTCCTTCTCCCTTACATACATCACTCTGGAGGGCTGTGAAGTCAAGGGATTCTGAGGATAAAGAGAGCCTATGGCTGGGCTATATTTGTCACGCAAGCCCGCGTCCGCTTGGGCGAGCTCATTGTCTGTCAAAAGACCCTTTGCACTCATCGCGCGCAGCACTGACATGGCGGACTGATAGCGCCGCTCCCGCTCGAACTGCCCTGCGGTCATCTGCCGTCACCGAAGCGGTCTTTGATATAGCAGCCGTGCGAGCAGTACTTGCGGTTCTTGTTCCCGTAGCTCTCAAAGGGCTTTCCGCAGCCCGCGCAGACGAGCTTGTATACGGCCTTCTTGTTGAGTCGCTCCGGATGTTCCCTCCACCACGCCATACGACAGGTGTCCGAACAGAACCGCTTCTCTTTGCGACCGACGGTTTGGTTGACGGGCTTTCCGCAATGGGCACAAGCGCCGCTCCCGGCCCCTATGGCCGCCACACCGCCGAGGTCGTTGCGCTGGCAGTATGATTTGACGGTATTGGCGGACAGGCCGAGGACAGACGCTATCTGGGCATAGCTCATCCCTTCGCGGCGCATCCTTGGTATCTCGTCTTTCTGTAGTCTGGGCATACGGCCACCTCCTACCGATAAACGAAAAAACGCGGGCGCGCGTACCTACTGAAACAAAATTCAGCAATGTGTTATAGGAGACTCCTGTCGATGTGTAATAGTTGCCGACCTCTCTCCGAGACGACAAAAAGAGTGTCGCAGATGGAGCTGCGAGGTTATAATAGAAGGGAGGTTCAGATCGTGAACGACACTCGTTCACGATTCGGGAGGTTGAAAAACGGAGGTTGCCCAATGGGCGAAATCGAATCTAACGTAAAGGTATCAACCGGCAGCGGCAACAACGAGATAGTCCTATACCAACCCAATGAGTCGGTGCGTCTTGATGTGATGCTCGAAAAGGAAACCGTCTGGCTCAACCGCCAACAATTAGCAACGCTGTTTGACCGGGACGTGAAAACAATCGGCAAGCA
>JAISBB010000006.1 GCA_031266415.1 Oscillospiraceae bacterium
GATTTGCACAATAGCGTATGGTCCGGGCCTTGGATTAGCGCCGCGATGACAGAAACAGAGGCAGCGGAATTAGCAGCTTCTTTGGAGAGTTTGCAAGTGTAGAGAAGCAGCTATCATTTAGATCTGTTTGTTTGTCGATCGGCAGTCTAAAAAGGATTTTGACGCTGTGGTTATTACAGCATGAAAGAATGGCGCTTTGAAGCTGTTAGCAGTCCCCAATTGCTATTGTAGTCTAGGTGAACAGGGCTGCTTGCGCTTTCATTGAAATGCTTCAGCAATTTTTCAAATAAATTACAATAAAAAATTTGACAATGTCAATTAAGCATGATATAATCACATCTGATAGCTTCTTAAGACAGCAGGTGTTCCGTGTGGAATTTAAATTTTGCCTGCCAAGGAAGAAAGTAATGCGCCTTCTTTCTGCCTTGCTTTGTTTCCTTAATTAAGGAAATAGTCGAAGTAGGGTGTTTTTTATTTCATTTAAAAAGTAAAAAAGGAGGTGAATGTAAGTTGCCAAGCGATAAGGTCTTATCTCAAAAAATAGAAAAAGTTAAAATATTTTCAAATAAATTTGCCAATGCTGTTGCAGGTGTTTTCGTTGATTATAAAGGTATTAATGTTCAAGATGATACCCAATTGCGCGTGGAGTTACAACAAGCGGGTGTAGATTATTTTGTGGCAAAAAATACTTTGCTGGCCTTTGCAGCAAAAGCAGCTGGCATAAACGGGTTAGAAGAAATTTTTAAAGGGCCAACAGCCGTTGCAATTTCCTCAACAGATTACGTTACCGCGGCTAAAATTATTTCAAAGTATTCAAAAAATCTAACAAATAAATTTAATATTAAAGCCGGATTTGCCGATGGGAAAGTAATTGATGTAAAAACAGTGGGAATATTTGCCGATTTACCCAGCAAAGAAGAACTTGTTACCATGCTTTTGCGTGGTTTTAATGCACCAATAACTGGGTTGGTTATTGTATTAAATGCGAATATCAGCGGCTTGGTAATTGCATTAAGTGCGGTGGCAACTAAAAAAACACGCGCTTAATTAATATAAAATAAAGAAATCAAAAGGAGGGAGTAGTCAACAATTTATTTGTTGACGGACTTGTTTTATGGCTAGCGATAAAGTAAAAAAAATGATGGAAGATGTAAAAACCCTAACAGTTCTTGAACTTTCTGAATTAGTGAAAGTATTAGAAGAGGAATTTGGTGTTTCTGCAGCGGCGCCGATTGCCGTTTCTGCCGTTTCTGCCGCACCAGTAGCGGCCGCAGAAGAGAAAACAGAATTCACTGTTATTTTGGCGAGTGCTGGTGAAAACAAAATGAGTGTTATTAAAGCGGTAAAAGAGATTTCTGGACTTGGTCTTAAAGAAGCAAAAGAACTTGTAGATGGCGCCCCAAAACCACTTAAAGAAAACATTTCAAAAGCAGATGCGGAATCTATGAAAGTAAAACTAGAAGAAGTTGGGGCAAAAGTAGAATTGAAATAAAAAATAAGAATTCAAAGGGTGCCCATCGAAAATTGTTTGTCGATTGGCATCATTTTTGGGGATGTAGCTCAGTTGGTAGAGCGCTTGAATGGCATTCAAGAGGCGGTCGGTTCGAACCCGATCATCTCCACCAACTAAAAAAACCATGCCGCATTTTTTTGTTTGTGTGTTTGTTTACGTGAAGGAGTGACCTTAGTGGATATTTCATTGTTTTTAGGGATTATTGTTGGGTTTTTCTGTGTTTTGTGTGGATTTAGGTTGGAAGGTGGCTCATTTAAAGCACTTTTCTTGTTTAGCCCTGCTTTGATTGTTATTGGTGGTACGGTTGGAACTATTATATCCTCTTTCTCATTTAAAGATATTATACAAGCATTTAAATCTTTGTTTAAAAGTTTTAAGGCAAAGCCGTTAGATAATGCCTCTGTTATTATCGAAAAAATTTCAGAACTTTCAGAGGCATATAAACGTGGCGGAACAAGGGGCTTGGAAGAAGCAATTAATAATGCTGAGTTTGATGGTGATGAATATTTGATGCTTAAAGCTGGCATTATTCTTATTCAAGAATCAAGAACCACAGAGGAAATTCAATATATACTTGAATCGGATATTCGTGCATTCACGCTGCAGCGGCAAATTGAAATTTCTGTTTTCGAAGGTGCTGGCGGATTTTCGCCGACTTTGGGAATTATTGGAACCGTTATGGCATTAGTTGTGGTTTTGGCTGCTGGGTTTAGTAACGTTGAAAAGTTAACAGAATCAATTGCAACAGCGTTTATTGCCACTCTTTATGGAATAGCATTGGCCAACCTAGCCTATTTGCCAATGGCAAATAGGCTGAAAACGATATTAAAACGCCAACGAATTCATAAAGAAATGATTTTAGATGGTGTGTGCATGATTTCAAAAGGTGAAATGCCGCGAAATGTACAAAATAAACTTGCTTTGTATTATCAAGCGTTTCCAGATGGGCGTAAAAAATACAAAGAAGGCGTTGAGAATTAATGTGGAGGCCGTAACAAATGAGACGTTCTCATGAAGAACACGAAGGATCCCATGAAAATTCTGAAAGGTGGTTGCTCACTTATTCAGATGTAATAACTTTACTTTTGGCCCTTTTTATCATTCTTTATGGAATGAGTGCCGTGGATTATAAAAAAATGAGCGCGGTTTCTGAAGGGTTTCAAAGAAGTTTGCATAATGACAAAAAAAAACAAGAAGAGCAACCGCAAGAAAATAATGCTGCGGAACCTGAACCTGTAATTTTGCCTGTAGATAGCGGTTTAGGTGAAGCATTTGAAGCATTAAGAGATATGTTTAAAAATCAAAATGAAAATAAAGTAGACCTAACATTAACAAATGATTATCTACTGGTAACACTAAAAGAGAATGCATTGTTTTTTCCAGATAGCGCAACAATGATTCAAGGTGAAATAATAATACAGTCAATTGCAGATATTCTTTCGCAAATCTACCCCGCGGTAAATCACATTACAATAAGTGGGCACACTGCAGATACTGGGCGCCACGACACACAGACAGAAAGTAATTCATGGCGGCTTTCTGTTGAACGAGCGCTTGCCGTCTTAAATGCGTTAACAAAAATGGGTTTAAACCCAGAAAAAATGTCAATTGAGGGCCGCTCTCACTATAATCCAGCCACAACAAACGAAACAGAGGAGGGTCGCGCAAAGAATCGGCGTGTTGTGTTGACTATCATCTGAGGTTAGGGAGAGGTGTCCGAGTGGTTTATGGAGCTAGTCTTGAAAACTAGTGATTCGAAAGAACCGAGGGTTCGAATCCCTCCCTCTCCGCCAAATCTAGTATTTCAATTTAACCTCAAATTTTGGTTGGAGAAGTTCCCCTTGCTTATAGAGAATAAGGTCGAGAGATGAAAGAATTCTAATTGTTTTTGCATTTAAAGGTATTTGGAGAAGTACTCAAGTTTGGTTGAAGAGGTTCCCCTGCTAAGGGAATAGGTCGAGAGATCGGCGCGAGGGTTCGAATCCCTCCTTCTCCGCCATATAGGAGTAAATGTGGAATTATTAAAATATGCCTCCCCATAACATCAAGTTTGTTTAACGCTTGAAAACAGAGGGGGGTATTTGCTTCTTTTGGTTGTTAATTAACCAAATCTAATACCATTGTAGCTATAGCGGTGCATTTGTTAACTTTTTCGTTAAAGAGAATACCCGTTTGCTCAAACTCTGGCGACCTTGTTGTGTCTAAAAATATCGATTGAGATCTTTGATAAAATACCGAAATGTCGAACATGTTTAGACTACCGATCGACTTTCTAAACCCTTTATAACTGTATTTGGTGTAAGTCTTGTGTTTATCTCAAACTGTTTGTGCCATCACTGTATTGATTCTATGGCAAAAATTAAAAAGAGAAAGGTGTGTTTTAATTTGGAAAAGAAGAGGATTTTTAAACGAGCTTTAGGTTTTTTGGTTGCGGCAAGTTTGGTTAATGCGCCAATTGTTTGTGCAAGTGATCTTCCAGGAT
>JAISBB010000002.1 GCA_031266415.1 Oscillospiraceae bacterium
GATTTGCACAATAGCGTATGGTCCGGGCCTTGGATTAGCGCCGCGATGACAGAAACAGAGGCAGCGGAATTAGCAGCTTCTTTGGAGAGTTTGCAAGTGTAGAGAAGCAGCTATCATTTTTGCGAAAATTGGCTGATGTCATCCTGACAATGTCTAAAAAGATCGATCAGAATCTCTTGCCCGATATTTCGATGTTGGGCAAGAGATTTTGTTGAGTTCGCCCCTGGCCCGAGAGGGTGGGACGACTTAAGTGATTGCTAGTGGCTATGTGCGTCCGAGGTGTTGATTTCGAGGATCCCTGTTTGCCCTGACTTACACATACGTTTATGGGTTTGCTGGTTTTGTTTCGCCATCAATTTCGGAATAGTAAATAGAGGACTTAGTTGTTTCTGTGAGTTCACAAACTTAGATGAATTAGATTTTTCACTTTTATTACAAAAACATAAGTAAAAGTAGTACTTTAGATATAAAATTTTAACAAAAATTACACCTTCAGCATCCCATAAAAGCGCAAACAGAGGAAAGAATACAACTGCGATCCAGCCAAAAGCAAGGCTACAACTGGGAATAAAACCCAAACACTAAATTTTCAGATAAATTACAATAAAAATTGACGATATAAATATAGTATGATATAATCACATCTGTTGGCTTCTAAATACAGCAGGTGTTTCGTTATGCTGAACTTAAATTTTGCCTGCCAAAAGAAGGAATCATGTAAAGAGAAAGGTGTGTTTTACTTTGAATAAGAGGGTTTTTAAACGAGCTTTAGGTTTTTTGGTTGCGGCGAGTTTGGTTCATGTACCAATTGTTTGCGCAGGTGGGCCGCTGGAACCTATTCCAGCAGTGGGGGGAACCCCTAGTAGTCTATGATTCGACTCGAGAATACCTCCAGAACCTTGTTGCGGGATTGGAATGTTGTAACGATTTGTTACAGTTAGAGCTGAACCGTTCTCACCAAGTGAAGCAAGAGCAAGAGCAGTTCTACGGTCGCAGGATTGCTTCGCTACAGGAGCGACTACAACAATCTCATGAGTGGCATGGCGATGATGTCAACCGAATAGACCAGCTGCAAGCAGACCTGGATGAATCGAGGAACCGGGTGAGAGCCACGGAAGACTTGGTAGTCGCCACGGAAGCAGCACTCGACGCCGTTCAGCTGGAGAGAGATGGCAGGCACAGGCACCCATTTGAGAATGGTCTTCGTGCAATTACGCGCAGATTGTTTGGCTCGCGTCGCCACCAAACATAGTCAACAGAACCTGTGAAGTTTCGTCCTGAAGTAGCTTTCTTCCGAAAATTTTTTGATGCCATGCCTTCGGTTTCGTGGAGAAATCCTTCCGTTGAGTTTGCAATTGAGTGATCACTTTTAAAAAAAATTATGATAAAAATTCGACAATCAAGCATGATATGATTATTTTTGATAACTTTTTGAGATATAATTTAGTGTTAGGAAATGTGAGAGATAACGTATTTTTTGTAAAATTAAGAAAGAAAGGTGTGTTTTAATTTGGAAAAGAAGAGGGTTTTTAAACGAGCTTTAAGTTTTTTGGTTGCGGCAAGTTTAATTCAGGTGCCAATCGTTTGTGCGGGCAACCCGTCAGAAGATGCAGCGGAAAATGAGCGTTTATGGTCCGTTTGCATCAGAAGTCAAGTTTCAACCCCACTTTTGAGTCAATGTACCGACAAGCTCACCGAAACAGGTTTTTCTAATGTAGCTATGCATGAAGTGTGGAGAAATCTTGCCGATAGCTTTGTTGTGCTTATGGATATTTGTCGTTCACATGGCGGGTTCTTGAGGTGCCGCTCCGGCTTCCTCGCTGTAAGAAATCTTGGTCGCTAGCTTACGCCCCGTCTGCTTCCCGCTGACGCTGTCTCGGTGTTTTTGCATAATGCCGCTGTTGTCTATGCAGCAGCCGGCCCCGCCAAAACCGCTGCTCCGTCAATTGTTGAAGCAGCGTGCATTCTGTTTGGGGGAGGCTCGCACGCCAGGCTCTTGGCAATGGCAAAGCAGGCGTTGCCGTGTGAGGACTGTTTGGGGGGAGAGGATGAACTGGAGGAAACGGAAGAGTCGCCGGCTCTCGCTGCGTTTCCGGGAACGGCGGTCGCCGTTGCGGCGTCTGGGCACAAGAGCAGGGGGACAATTTGCGCAGCCTTGAGCGGCACAGGCCGATCTTCCGGAGACCGACCTTCTTCCGGCCGTGACTGGGGAGAGTGGGCATCTTGCGGGGGCCTTGAAGGAGGACGACCGGCTTCCGCCCGCGACGGTTACCAAGAAGGGGAAGCAGGATGGCGACCACCGGATCGTCAAAGTCCAGTTCCTGTCTCGCCATTGGTTGGTGTTTTTCGTCTCTACATTCCCAATCCCGGCGGCGCTCACGGAGTTCCCTCCCATGGAACCGTGTGGAATTGTTGGTACTGGGGGGTAGTGACTGATGGTTTGTCGCCAACTGCGTTTTTGGCAAATTTGGGCAATAAACTTGCAGCAGTAAATTTTTCAGACGAGGATTTTGTGGAGGCTCTCGAGGCACTGATTGCAGCAGTGGGAGAAGGAACGTTGTCGCCGCCGGCCGACTTGCCGCTACACGGCTTGTGCAGAGATTTCTACGACTCCATTTCTGGCAATCGCGGTGAGTAAGCAGTTTACGACTAACCCGATGGTCAACTTCTACAAATGCACAAAGGCAGACCGCCAAAATGTAGTACTATGCCGGAATTGATGCGCCGGTCTCGCCTCGGAGGATTAGTCACGACGCAAGGCCATGGTTTTTCTGGAGGCCAGTGGTCCTTAGGCGGGGCCTATGCGTCGGTTGTGAGGAAACGGAAAGAGAGGTAGCAAGGCGACACTAAAGGTTCTGGTCAGCGCTGTTGGTGGTGCGGGCCGGACATAAATTTGAATATCGATATCGTTTTATTAAGGAGAACAAACATTGTGTATATATATTGATGTCAAATTGCCGGTTCTTAGGGTCCGCACGTAATGGTTACTCAGACTGTTTCTAGCTTTTATGGCGTTGAAGGTTAAAAGAAATAAGGGTGTGTTTTAATTTGGAAAAGAAGAGGATTTTTAAACGGTTTTTTAAGTTTCTTCGTTGCTCTAGGGTTTAATTCACAATACTAATTGGTTTGTGTGGGCAAAACCCTCGTTGGGATCGGGAAATTTTGAGGATAATAGGTATTTCTGGTCTATTCTAACCGATAAGATCAAATTCAAGTCGAGTTTGATTAGTGCGTTGAGTGAGAAGCTCGAAAAAGCAGGTTTTTCAGACGACGCCATGAGAAAAGCGGTTGGAAAACTGGAAAACTGGTCAATGAATCCATGTTCAAAAAAGATGCACAGGCGGCTAGCCGCCAACAGTTGGCGTATCAGGCGCAGTGCAGACTCGTGAAGTGTGGGAATGCTCTCAAAGACCTGGTTGTTAGAGATTGTTGCAAAGTGCGGAGAGGACATACTGTCAGCTCGTCCGAACGACTTCGCTGAACGAATTGCAGCGATCCAATTTGATTTAGATGCATGGAGCTGGTATTTCGTCGATTATCAACATTGTGTTTTCTTATTTCGCCTTCTGTCAGCCAGTGTTGGCGTTTTTGTAAGTGTGCCAGTGTTTAAGTCTAGGTTTTGTGGTCAATCTTTGGCCACGGTGTTCGCGGAAGCGAATGAAACCGCCCCATTTGTTGGAAGAAAGCATGGGCGAAGAATCCGGTGCAGGCCCGTGTGTGGCAAAGTCAAAATGTTTTGTTGTTGAGCCGACATCTGTTTTTCAAGACCACTGTTTAGTGATGATCCCGGCATCGCCATTTAACTCCAAGAATCGACTACCTGACGATGTTTCCCCGGCTGAAGTTTTGGCAGGGCGCAAAGGCAATAAGATGTGTGAGGTTTGGTTTTCTCACTCAGACGAGCCACCGAATCTCCATTGTCGTCCGATGGAAAGTGGGTAGTTGCATGGGGTCCGGCTGGGTAGATGTTATGTGGCTGGCGAGGAGGCTATGTTTCAGTACTGTGCCAAAACAAAAGGACAAATAAATTAACAGATTCTATGAATGTACAAACTTAATCGAGAGAATCAAATGGAATTTTCCGTGGCTGTATTGTTTTTTTGAGCATTACTAAAGAAATAAAAGTGTGTTTTGGTTTGGGGAAAAAGAAAGTTTTTAGGCAAGTTTTAAGTTTTTTTGTTGTGGCGAGTTTGGTTCACGTGCCAATTGTTTGTGCGGTAGATCCGCAAGAACCGCTGAAAAATCAAGTTCGCTTTTGGATTGGGGGAAGCTGACCCGTAATCTCAGAGTGGATGATTTTTCAACTTCCTTTATGGGTTGAAGTAGCTAAACGCCTGGCAATTGATACTGGGGCGTTATCTCATGGAATTTGTGTGGGTGCCGTGGCCGCCGGTTCGACCGTTGACGTCGCCGAAGAGACAGCCGCTCTGCCAATCTGTCTCCGTTGCCCAACGATGCGAATTTCGGTTGCAAGTGTTGACACACCGCCATTTCCGAATACGGCATTAACACCTCCCGAGTCGATAGTGCGAGCGAACTTGTAAGATTAAAATAAAGAAGAAGGGCAAGCGTTGAAGGAGGCGGCTTGAAAGTTGACGGGGGATAAGCCCATCGCTGAATTCCCTAGGACCCTATTTCAGCCGGCTGTGAAATTCTTAAGCTTTGCTTTGTAAGTCGTTGAGTACCACAAAAAAATCCACTGGCGGTGATTTTTTAGAAATTAATTTATATTTGTGTTCGGGGAATAGAAAAGAAGTGGGTCCAGATTTTTAAACCTGGTCCACTTCTTTTTTGCGTGCTAGCTTCTGTTTTTTTTGAACTACCTACTTATTTTAAATACTTAAATTCATTGCTACACATTTGTAAAAAAGTATCCCAAAAGCCATATTTACGAATACTAGATGGACAATTTTTCCCACTGAAGAAATTGTGTTGTTTAATTTGGTTAACAGTCATGTTGTGCTTTTTCATTAATAAAGCAACAAGTTTAGCAGCATTTCTAACGGCAACCCGGAAATTAGAGTCGCTGTTGACGCAAATTTCTATGCCAATGCCACTCATATTTCCACCATTGGATTTTCTGCCATCTCCGGCGTGCCAGGCAATTTCATTATCTGGAATATGCCGAATAATGTCTTTATCGTCTACAGTGTAATGCCAAGAAAGATATTTCGAATTTTGTTCGGCAAGATTCTTAATAAATGTGGCATGACTTTTTGCGCCAGCTGTGTGCTTAAAATTGTCCGTTTCATGAATTACAATCCATTTTTTCAAATGGTGTTCCCCTGGGCGCGCTTTTGTCCCGGGTTTTATCAAGTCTTCTTGGATTGCAAGTTTGTTCTCCATTGTTGCCGTTCCATCTCCTTTTTAAAATGGTTTTGATATCCTTCCCATTTAATATTAAACTGCCAAGTAATAGGCTTTGGTATATAGATTCAAATAACAGGCGGCAAATGCTTTTTGGCGAATTTTCAAAATTAATAGCAAATTTATAGAAAAGATTTAAAACAATACATAATGCATATAATATGCTAAAAGAGATCTTTGAAATTTTGCCTTTTTTTAGCATTTTTAAAGTTCGAGATACGGAAAATAACACAGGAGCTAAAAAAAATATGTCTGGTTCTATTAAAGCACATATATCGTCCAAATATTTCCTCTCCTAACTTTCAGAAGCCAAACACTGCTTCGTTGAAGAAAAATTTTTAAGTGGTTGCACACAATAAAACAACCCAACTTAATAAAATTTAAATTATATTCTTAATTTTAGTTTTGTTTCAGTTGCAAGAAGTTGACGTTTTTAAGGTGGGCGTGATATAATTTACCTAGATTTCATAGCTTGAAATTTTTGTTGTGTTTTAAATTAATATTTAAGGAGTGCTTGATGTTATGCCCAACATAAAATCAGCGAAAAAACGCGTTAAAATCATAGAGAAAAAAAAACTACAAAACAAAATTTTAATGTCGCAGGTTAAAACGATTGTTAAAAAAGTTCACCTGGTTGCAAAATCTGGCTCGGAAGATAAGAAAAGTGTGTTACAGATTGCCATGAAAAAATTAGACCAATCTGTTAAAAAAGGAATCATTCACAAAAACTGCGCGGCAAGAAAAAAATCTCAATTGGCCAGACTTTGTAAATAAGATAGCCATTACATTATTGTTTTTTTGTTAGCATTTTCTCTAGAGATGATTTAATGTTTAGTTAAAGTTATTCGGGAATGGTTTTACTGTAAAGAAATTAAGATGTTCAAGAAAATGATTGCTGAAATTTTAGTGTTGTACGTTTTGAGTTTTATAGCGGTTCCAAACGTGTCTGCTGTTATCCGGCTTTCGAATAAAGAAGTATGGGTTCTAATTAGAGCTATATTGAAATTCACTTTGTAAGAGAAGTAGATTTTTTGATGACTTGATAGTTCGTGTTAACATAGAATCACATCTGGATGATTGTGCATCATATCAATCGGTTTTACCAAATATAAAGCATCACAACACAAAAGTTCTTCTGTAGAAAGACTACCCACTAAAAATTGGAGAATTGCCCTGTGCAACAGCATAGTTGATTATGCCTTATTTAAATTTAATTTAGTTTCGAATACTTTTTCTCTGGACATTTTTTCTCTTAAAGTTTTGCTTAAAGAAAATGAAATTTCATATTATTCAAAATAGTTTATGAACGAGATAATGAAAATGTTTAAAAGTTAATTTAAATTTGCTGGCTGTTCCGTAATATTTTGTACCTTCCGCAATGCAGGCAACATACCGGTCACAACAAAATATCGTGAACCATGTCAGGCGGGGAACCGAGCAGCATTAAGCGAACATTTTGTGTGTAGATGCTGGTGTTTTCTGCATTGCGGAGGGTATTAGGAGCGTACGAAAATTTATGTATAAGGTGCTTTACAGAAAATGGCGCCCTGCTAAGTTCAGTGAAATAATAGGCCAAGAACATATTTCGAAAACAATCAAAAGTGAAGTTTTAACAGGAAATATTTCACATGCATATCTTTTTGTTGGTAGCAGAGGAACCGGAAAAACAACAACAGCAAAAATTCTAGCAAAAGCTTTAAATTGTTTAAACCTTCAAAATGGTGAACCGTGTTGTGCTTGCAGTGTTTGCACCGGAATAGACTCTGGCAGTATTCTTGATGTTCTTGAGATTGATGCGGCAAGTAGCACAGGGGTTGATAACATAAGGTTATTGAAAGAAGATGCAAAATTTGCACCCACTGTTGGTAAGTTTCGAATTTATATTATAGATGAAGCGCATATGTTAAGCACAGGTGCTTTTAATGCTCTTTTAAAGATCATGGAAGACCCACCAGAAAATGTGGTTTTTATTTTAGCAACAACTCAAGTTAATAAAGTCCCGCCAACAGTTCTTTCTAGGTGCCAGCGCTTTGATTTTTTAAGACTTTCTTCACAGCGACTAAAAGAACGAATTATTGATGTGGCGAATAATGAAAATATATCCATTAGCGAAGAAGGCGCAATGTTAATTGCCGTTTTAGCCGATGGTGGAGTGCGAGATGCACTTTCTTTGCTAGATGTTTGCAACAGCGTTTCTGGTGGCGAGTTAATAGATGAAGAAACTGTTGAAAAAGTAGCTGCATTGCCAACGGGTTCTGTTTGTTTGGACTTAATTAGTTTTGTATCACAAAAAAAATTGGAAGATAGCTTGCGTGTAATAGAAGGTTGCCATTTAAAATCAGTTGACATGATTAATTTGTTTAGTGTAATAATTAAAACTTATCGTAATATTTTATTGCTTAAATTATGTGAAAACATTGATGGATTATTAGAAATACCACAAAAAGATTTGCGAAAAAGTCAAGACCTTGCAAAAGAATTAACTGTAGAAGAAATTTTGACCAACATAGATGTTTTTAAAGCCGCTTATTCAAATCTTGCAAAGGCAGCTAACCATAAAATGGAGTTAGAGTTATGTGTAATTAAGTTGTGCTGTTTGGCAAACCCTGTTTTAGATTCTGTCGATTGCAATTTAAAACAGTGGTCAAACATTTTAAGGCATCTTTCAAAAATTAACCCAATGCTTGGAAGCACTTTAATTGGTTCCGTTGCATATTTAAAAGACGACGTTATATTAATTGATTCCAAAAGTGCTTTATTTTTAGATTTAGTCAGAAATAATGAACAGGCTAAAGAATCCTTGAAAACTGCAATTTCTGTGGTACTTGGTAAAAAATACCGAATTGGTCCGTACAATAAACATGATTTTGTGTGAGAAATTGAAGGAGTATTATTTAGATGGGAAACAAACAAAGTATTTTAGAGACAGCAATAAACCAAATTGAAAAGCAATTTGGCAAGGGTTCAATCATGACTTTGGGGCAAAGTGCTCTTAATGTAGAAGCTATTTCAACAGGTTCCATTTCATTGGACCTGGCCTTGGGTGTTGGTGGGCTGCCGCGTGGGCGAATTACAGAAATTTTTGGTCCAGAAAGTTCTGGAAAAACAACGGTTGCTTTGCATTTGGTTGCGTCTGCGCAAAAATTGGGTGGAACTGCAGCATTTATTGATGTTGAGCATGCATTAGACCCAATTTATGCTGCGGCCTTGGGTGTAGACGTTGATTCATTGTTAGTTTCACAGCCAGATACTGGCGAACAGGCATTGGAAATTACAGAAACTTTAGTTCGCTCTGGTGCCATTGATGCTATTGTTTTGGATTCTGTGGCAGCATTGGTTCCCAAGCAAGAAATTGAAGGAGAAATGGGTGCAGCACATGTGGGGTTGCAGGCGCGGTTGATGTCACAAGCGTTAAGAAAGTTAACGGCTATTATTTCTAAAACAAACTGTGTAGCAATATTTATTAATCAATTGCGAGAGAAGGTTGGAATAGTTTATGGTAATCCAGAAACAACACCAGGCGGTAGAGCTTTAAAATTTTATTCTTCTGTGCGGCTTGATGTTAGGCGAATTGAGAACCTAAAAAACGGAACAGAAGTGGTGGGAAGCAGAACAAAATGCAAAGTTGTTAAAAATAAGGTTGCGCCTCCGTTTAGAGAAGCTGAGTTTGACATTATGTACGGGCGGGGGATCTCTAAAGAGAGTGAACTTTTAGATTTAGCTTTGAAAAGAAATTTAATAATGAAAAGTGGTTCGTGGCTTAATTATGGTGATGTTAAATTGGGCCAAGGGCGAGATAATGCTAAAGATTATTTGAAAAATGACCCGCAATTAATGGCAGAGATCAGTGAAAAACTTTTTGGAGTTTTCAATTCAAAAGAAAACGCTACAAAAACAGCATGAAGAAAATAACTCTAAATTTTTATTAAATAACAAGCGAGGGAAGACAATTGCAAAAAACAGAGGATGCGATAAAGATTGGTGAGGACTTATTTTTTGACCGTAAATTTGGTATTGATAGAATAAAAAAAGAATTGGAAAAAAGGCAATTCTCATCAAATGTTATAGAAGAGGCGATAAAGCGCTTAAATCCTGGTTATGAGGAACGGCATATAAAGCAAATTATTCTTGGGAAATATGGCCGCAGGTTGTTCATTGACCACGAAAAAGAAAAAATTATAAAGATGTTAATAAGATTAGGGTACCATGAGGCACAAACTAAAAATGTCTTAGAACTCCTTGAGCAAGAAGAATTTTAGTAGTTCTTTTGTGGTCTTGAGATTTTTTGTCTTTTGAAACTCGCGATTAGAAGGGTGTGCGCTGGTGTGAATTGCGCCAATAAGTTAACAATTTTTAGGATTTTTTTAATTTTTCCATTTGTGTTTTTTTTGTTAACACCCGCAATCAAAAATAATTTTTTATTTTCTGAGTTGATTTTTTTATTAGCGTGTGCAACAGATGCTGTTGACGGTTGGATTGCAAGAAAATATGGGCAAGTTACGCACTTTGGTAAGGTCTTAGACCCTATGGCAGATAAGATTTTGGTGATTTGTGGTTTAATTTGCTTTATAAAATTAGGAATGATAGGGGCAGTTCCTACAATTATTGTTGTTGTGCGTGAACTTATGGTTGTTTCTGTGCGATTGCTGGCCGCTAATCAAGTGGTCATTGTTGCTGATATTTTCGGGAAATTGAAAACTATTTTGCAGATGACATGTATTGTTTTTATGATTGCCTGTAAACATTGTGAAAAAAAAAGGTTAATATTTTTTAGGGCAGAAGGTTTAAAATTTGTGTTAATTGTGTGGATGGTTTTTGCTACGGTTGCTTCTGGAATTAATTATGTTTGGAAAAATCGCAAGTTATTGAAAGAGTTGTGATGTAATGGTTATATATAACACACTTACAAAACGAAAAGAACAATTTAAGCCTGAGCAAAGTGCAGTTGTGAAAATTTATGAATGTGGTCCCACAGTTTATGATTTTATTCACATTGGAAATGCACGGCCACTTTGTGTGTTTGACACTTTAAGAAGATACTTAACTTATAAAGGGTATGATGTTGTTTTTGTTAAAAATTTTACAGACGTAGATGATAAAATAATAAACCGAGCTCAAAACGAGAATATCTCTTGTGCTGTTGTTACACAGCGTTCAATAAATGAATATTGTAAAGATGCACAGGGGTTGAAAGAAGAAGTTACCCATAGGCCAAAAGCGACAGAAAATATTGCTGCCATGCAAAAAATCATAGAAAAAATAATTGAAAATGGATTTGCTTATGAGCGTAGCGGAACAATTTATTTTAGAAGTAGAAAATTGAAAGAATATGGAAATCTTTCTGGAATGGTGCTGGAATCTTTGCAGGCTGGAGCTAGAGTTCCCACAGAAGAGCAAAAAGAAGACGATTTAGATTTTGCATTGTGGAAAGCAGCAAAACCCGGGGAACCTTCTTGGAATTCACCTTGGGGTGCTGGGCGCCCTGGTTGGCATATTGAATGCACAGCTATGATTGATGAAATTTTTGGCGGCACAATAGATATTCATTGTGGAGGTCAAGATTTAATATTCCCGCATCATGAAAATGAGCTGGCACAATATCTTGCTTACTGTGGGAAGCCGCTTGCTAGATTTTGGATGCACAATGGATTTGTTACTGTTGATAGTGAAAAAATGGCAAAATCGCGTAACAATTTCATTACAGTGCGTGCTGTGGCAGAAGAATTTGGTTATTTACCGATAAGGCTTTTGATGTTGCAAGCGCACTATAGAACGCCAATAAATTATAATTTAGACATAATAAAGCAAAGTGCGGCTGCTGCTCAAAGAATCCGCAACTGTTGGGAACTTTTAAATGGTGTAAAGGTGGGAACAAACCTCACGCAAAACATAGAAGATCTTAAAACTCTAAAAAATAAATTTTTAAATGAATTGGAAGATGATTTTAATACGGCTTCTGCAATTGGTGTGTTGTTCGATTTTATGAAGCAAGTTAACTCAAACTTGGCTAATGCAAGTCAGGAATATGTGGAAGTTGCCACTCAATTTTTTAGTGAATTTTTATATATATTAGGGCTGGAATTTGATGATGTGGATTTTTGTGCAGATGAAGAGGTTCGGCAACTGATAAAACAAAGAGAAGATGCAAGGTTTATGAAAGATTTTAAAAAAGCCGATGAATTAAGGGAAGAATTGAAAAATTTAGGAATATTGTTGGAGGATACTATTAGTGGAGTGAAGGCAAAAAAAGTAAATGGAGGGAAAAATTTTGGACAAAAAAATTAGAGTTAAAATGGCAATATGCTTTTTTTTAACTAGTGTGTTGATATTTTTTGGTGCTTTTTCGTCTGTAAAAGCAGAAAAGTTAACTGTAACAGGATTACCGAACAGAATTGAGTCTATGGGTGCTATTAGGCGTTTAGATAGAGTTGCAGTTTCTGTTGGAGTTGATGGAAAAGTAACTGCATTTTTTGTTTCTAATAAAACACCAAAAGATTTAAAAACTAGTTTGAGTGATGCGTTTTTTGAATGGTTTTTAAGTGCACTTGAGTCACCGGGAAGTGATGGGACTCAAGGCAATAATTCGCAGCAAATTTCTGTAGACAAAGAATCTATAGAATATCAAAAACTTGCGAAAAAATTTACGGCAAGCTCTGAATCTGTTTTGGTGCGAATAGGATTTAAAACTTCTGCGGGTGATTGGATTTACCACACATTGCGTTTGGGCGCAGATAATGTTTCTACCGCAGAAGCTTCTGCTGACAACGAAAAAATGGCTGGTGCTGAAAAAACATCAAGTGAAAGTGCTAAAATTGCCAAAGAACAGAAGAAACAAAAGACTACAGATATGTTGTGTGAATTAGTAAAAAAACAACCGAAAAAAATAGGTATTAATTTAAATAAATCAGGAGATATTATATATAGTTCAGTTTGGGAAACGTTGCAAAGGTGCTCGGGAGAGCTCCTGTCACTTATTAAGCGAGATGCTAAAACAAAGGAATTACAATTTTATTGGGAGATTTATGGTTTTGAGGTAATAGATCCGCAAGATTTTAATGTGAATGTTTTTCGTAAAAACACTGCCGTAGAAGAGATGATGAATAAAAATCACAAAGGTCAAGTATACACAGTAATTGAAACGTTAACTCGTGGTTCTTTGGGTTTGGTTGCAAAATTGACCGTACCTGAAGGAGAACTTGCACTTTCGCCTAATGTTCTGCCTTCCCTATATACTTTCGACCCTGCAACTGGTACTTTCGAAAAGAAAATTCAAGAGGTAACACGCAACAACGGCTGGATTTCGTTCCATACAGGAGAAGGTGCAATTTTCGTGGTTACAGACAAAGAATTTGAAAAGAGTTAAACAATTTAACCGAGGGGGCTGAACTTAAGAATTGGATAAAGTACTAGTGGCAATGAGTGGTGGTGTTGATAGTTCAACCACTGCAGCAATTTTGTGTGAACAGGGTTTTGAAGTGATCGGTGCAACATTAAAGCTTTATGAAAATCCACAGGCAAAAGGGAATAGTTCAGATTGTGAATTGGCGCAAAAAATCGCCATAGATTTGAAAATTAATCACCATGTACTAGATTTTTCTTCAGAGTTTGCAGATGCTGTAATTGCGAAATTTATAACCGAATATTTTGATGGGCAAACTCCCAACCCGTGTGTTTATTGTAATAAGAAAATTAAATTTGGGAAGTTATTAGATTTTGCGATTTCCTTAGGTTGTAACCGCATGGCAACTGGACATTATGCAAAAGTGGAATATGACAAAATTTCGGGGCGTTATTTATTAAAGCAAGCAAGAGATAAGCAAAAAGATCAAAGTTATGTACTTTATACTTTAACACAAGATCAACTTTCAAAAATTACTTTCCCTATGGGGGCAATGACAAAAACAACAGTAAGAACCCTTGCTAAAGAAAAAGGATTGCCAAATCATCAGAAGCCAGAAAGTCAAGATATTTGCTTTGTTAAAGGAATGAATTATTCTAGATTTATAAAAAATTATTCCGGCAAGGTTTCACAACCGGGCCGGTTTTTGAGTGTTGATGGAAAGGATCTTGGTGGCCACAGTGGAATTATTAATTATACAATTGGGCAAAGGAAAGGGTTGGGAACTTCGTTTGGCGAACCTCGTTATGTTGTAAACAAATTAACGGATAAAAATGTGGTTGTTCTTGGAAAAAACGAAGATCTTTATTCGAATAGTTTGGTTGCGGGTTCGGTTAATTTTATAACTTTTGATGTTTTAAAATCTTCTATAAATGTTAAAGCTAAGGTCAGGTATAATCAAGAACCAATTTCTGCTAAAGTTCACCCAATTACCGAAGACCAAATTCATGTTGAGTTTTCTGCTCCACAAAGAGCAATCACACCGGGGCAGCATGTTGTTTTTTATGAATATGAATTTGTGGTGGGTGGCGGAATAATCCTTTAATTTTTTCTTTAAATTTTGCAAAAGGAGGTGTTCGCTGGTGCCTAAAAGTATTGCTATTGATGGGCCTGCAGGTGCTGGGAAAAGTGCACTTGGAAAATCACTGGCGGAAAAGTTTAACTATATATACGTAAACACAGGTGCACTATATCGCACAATTGGGTTTTATGTATTGCAAAAATATGATGCGTATGATGAAGAAGACGTAAAAGTTGCGCTAAAAGAAATTAAACTGGAACAACAATTAATTGATGGGCAAACCCAAATTTATTTAAATAAAGAAGATGTGTCAAATGCCATTGGAAGTGAAAAAGTTTCAATGGCGGCTTCTTACGTTTCTGGATTTAAATCCGTTCGGGACTTTTTGTTAGATTTGCAGCGGCATACTGCGAAATGTCATGACGTGGTGATGGATGGTAGAGATATTGGAACGGTTGTTCTTCCAAATGCTGATTTTAAATTATTTTTAACTGCTTCTTGTGAAATAAGAGCCGAAAGGCGAATGTTGCAACTTAAGCACAAAGGCCAAATTGTCGATTATAACGAAATTTTACAGAAAATACAAGAACGTGACTACAATGATATGAACCGTCCCATTGCACCACTGAAAATGGCGAAAGGTGCAGTGTTGTTTGACAATTCAGAAAAAACTTTCGCAGAAACAGTTGAGGAAGTATATAAACTGGTAAAGTGGGCATAAAAATGAAATTTTACGGTGTTGTAAAATGGTTTGTGAGCAGACTATTCCCGTTTGTTTGTAAATTTGAAACTTCGGGATTTGATGAATTGATAAAAGGAAACAAAGGGTACATAATTTGTTGTAATCATGTGAGTCTTTTGGATCCAATTGCGGTTTTAGTGAAAGTTAAAGATGTTGTTCATTTTTTGGGCAAATCGGAGCTTTTCAAAAGTGCTTTTTCAACTTACATTTTTAAGAAAATGCAGGTAATTCCGGTAACACGTGGGCGTAGCAACCCTGCAGCAATTCAAACTGCTATTTCTGTTGTAAATTCCGGAGGAGTTCTTGGCGTTTTCCCAGAAGGTACTCGGTCGCGTACTGGCGAATTGGGGATGCCGCGCAGTGGTGCTGCGTTTATTGCCTTTGTAACTAAAGCAGATATTTTACCAATTGGTGTTACATATGAAAGAAGAAAATTTAGAAGACCAAGGATTATTTTGCGTTGTGGTCAAATGATAAAATATGAAGATTTAATGATGCAAGATGAGTCTCGTGTGGAATTGAAAAGAGTTAGTAAATTAATAATGGCAAAAATTGAAGAATTGATTAAATAAATATTGTTGCAAAAAACTAGAAACAGGAGTTGCTGGGGAATTTGGAACTGATTTTATCAACAAGGGTAGGGTTTTGTTTTGGAGTTAAGCTTTGTATAGAATCAATAAATAGCCTGTTTAATAAAGGGTATGCCTTGTGTATGTTAACGGAAGTGGTTCATAGTGAGTTGGTACTAAAATATCTTCAAGCTTTGGGCATGCGTGTTATAAACGATGTGAATGATTTAATGCCCGGTGAAATATTAATTCTTGGTGCCCACGGAAGCTCGAAGGGTTTTCATTTGCAATTGAAAGCATTAAAAATTATACCACTGCCGAAAACTAAAACTTTGAGTTCTCTTTCAGAAAAATATTTTTTTGATGCTGTTTGCCCTTTTGTTGCGCGAATACATAAAATAGTTTCAGAAATTTCAAAAGAAAAAATTTTGGTTGTTTTGGGTAACAAAAGTCATTGTGAGGTCGAAGGAATTGTTAGTTATGCAAGTGGCAGTGCTTTCGTTTTTCCAAATATTTCCGATTTTGAAAATTTTTTGATTCATTTAAAATTTCAGAATACTAAGCCAATTGCAGTGGTATTTCAAACAACTTTCAATCACAATGAAGAGAAAAAATGTAGAAATTGTGCAAAAAGCCAATATGCAAATTGCGAATTCTTTGATACAATATGCAATGAAACTAAGCTACGACAAGCAGAAAGCAATGAAATTGCAGATAAAAGTGATTTGGTTCTTGTGCTTGGCTCTAAAAAAAGCAATAATACGGTCGAGTTATTAAATGTGTGTCAAAGGGCAAAAAAAGCGGTGTTAATTGAAAAACTGTCTGATTTGGCCAAATTGGATTTTACTATTTTTAAACGAATTGGGATTGTTACAGGAGCATCTGCGCCCTTGGAGTTGTTTGAGGAGGTGAAGGAATACATGGGGTCATTAAATGAAAAAGAAGTTTATTTTGATTTTATGGAAGAATTGGAACGCTCGTGCAGAAAATTGCATGTTGGGGAGCAGATTACAGGTTGTGTTGTAAAAATTACGCAGTCTGAAATACAGCTTGATATAAATGCAAAATATGCAGCTTACATTCCAGCTTCAGAATTTACAGATAGTAAATTACTTGAAATGGATGTTCATGTTGGAGGTAATTTGGAGGCTGTTATTAAAAAAATTAATGATGCAGAAGGTTTTGTTGAGCTTTCTGTTAGAGATATTGTAAACCAGGTAGGGTTTGATGAAGTAAAAGCGGCAGTAAATACTGGCATTATTTTAACAGGGAAGATTGTTAAAATTTTAGATGTTGGCGTTATTGTGGAATATAAAGGTGTTGATATTTTTATACATAATTCGCAGCTGGAGGCAACGGAAGATCGCAGAAAATTATTGTGGACAGAAGTACCTTTTAAAGTTTCTTTTATAGATGAGCGGCGGAAATCTGCAAAGGGCTCAGTTCGCGTTGCAAAACAAGCACAAAAAGAAAAAAATGCACAAAAAATATGGAACGAATTAGAAGTGGGGCAAGTACGTACGGCAGTTGTGAAATCTCTTGTTAGTTATGGTGTTTTTGTTGATATTGGTGGTGTGAATGGTCTTATTCACATTTCAGAACTCTCTTGGGATAAGCTTTCAAGCGCCGAAGGTTTTTTTAATGTTGGTGAAACAATTGAAGTGAAAATAAAATCGCTTGATGAAGAAAAGAAACAAATAGCCCTTGTTTATAAAAAAGAAGAAGATAATCCTTGGCTTCGTTTTTGTTCTAAATTTAAAACCGGAGATGTTGTTGAGTCAGATATTGTTGCCGTAAAAAAATTTGGGATTTTTGTTGGTGTTTTTCCCGGAATTGATGGATTTATACATATTTCGGAACTTGCTAAAAACTTCACAAAAGACCCATTTCAAAATTTTCACGTTGGAGATATTGTAAAAGCGAAAATTATAGAAATGGACAATGAAGCGCAAAGAGTTAAAATGTCTATTAAAGTATTACAAGAAACGAAATCCGACCTTGATCATGCCGATCTTTCCAGCACAGAAAAAGCTGTTGTTGATGATGTTCAAACAGAGGAATGAAATTAATATGCTAACATCCAGTACCAATTTTTGCAATATTTTAAAAATAAAAACCATATCCGTATTATTTTGCTTAACAATAGGGGGTCTTTTAATTGGATTTCATGTATTCAAAAAAGAAACAGGATTTCGATTTATTGTCAATTCGCATCTTGTGTTGAAAAATAATGAACTGAATATTTTAGCTAAGAATCCAAGAACTAACAAATACAATATGAGAATTAAAATTGTGGCAAATAACACTATATTATATTTTTCTAACGTAATCAAACCAGGGGATTTTTTGAATTGTGTTAAAGTAGAAAATCAATTGTCAAAAGGAAAATATAAAGGTGAAGCACAAATTAGTGCAATGAATAGAAAAACGGGTGAATGCATTTTAAATGTTGTTCGAAATATTAAAATAAATGTAAAGTAAAAGTGCAGTGATCAAGACTTTTTAGGGGAAAGAATTTGTGTAACATAGCTCTTGATGGCAAGTAAATTAACCTAATCAAATGTTTGATTGTTGCAGAATTAATCTGCACAAACGATATGCAAATCAAAACGAGTAAAGGCTTAATGCTTTTTCTCGTTTTTTATTTGCGTGTTGTAATAAATTGAAATTTCAGTTATAATTAAGGGCAGTTGTTTAATTAAATATGGAGATGAGAAAATGCTAGTTCATGGAAGAGATATTTTAGCTGCGGCTAATCGGCAAGGTTATGCAGTTGGTGCATTTAATGTTAATAATATGGAACAAATTCAAGCGGTAATAAGTGCAGCAGAACAAAAATTGGCCCCAGTTGTTATTCAGATATCTGAAAGTGCAATAAAATATGCAGGTCTGCATTGTTTAAGTAAACTTATTATTAATTTAGCGGAACAGAGTTTTATTCCGATTGTGTTTCATTTGGACCATGGAAAAACATATGATATTGTTGTTCAATGTATTCGTAATGGTTTAACATCTGTTATGATTGATACTTCTGATTTGCCACTTGAAGATAATATTAAAAAAACAGCAGAAGTTGTTAAGGTAGCACATGCATGCGGTGTTTCTGTTGAAGCAGAACTTGGCCAAATTACCGGCCATGAAGATAATTTTAATGTTTTAGTTGAAAATTCCACTTTAACCACTCCGGAAGAGGCGGCATTTTTTGTGAGTGAAACCGGTATTGATTCATTGGCAATTGCAATTGGGAATTCACATGGTCAATATAATATGGGGATGAGACCACGCTTGGATTTTGAACAATTAAAGAAAATAAAAGAATTAGTTCATGTGCCGCTTGTTTTGCATGGTGCTTCTGGGCTTAACCAAAATGATTTAAAGCAGGCAATTATTTGTGGAATTGGCAAGGTTAATATCAACACCGACTTAATGCAAGTGTTTGGAGAAGCATGTAAAGAAATTTTGTTAACACGGCTAGAAAGATATGATGTAAGAAAATTGTGCGGTAGGGCACGTGATATGATGATAGAATTAATCAAAGAAAAAATAAATATATTAGGTTCGGCTAAGCAGTGTCTTGGCAGGTAATGTACTTTCATCGTAATAAATTACAGGCCCGTAATATAATGTTTGATATTTAACAATTGAAAGGGCACAATGATGAACAAAATTAAAATAAAAAAGTTAAACAACTTGGCACAAATACCAAAAAAAGCAACTCCCGGGAGTGCTGGTTATGATTTATGTGCAGCAATTAAAGAGGATCTACAAATTTCTGCCGGAGCAATTGCCAAAGTACCAACGGGCTTATGTTTGGAATTGCCGAATGCAGAATTTGTGGCATTGGTTTTTGCCAGAAGTGGGTTGAGTGTTAAGGTTGGTGTGAGTTTGGCGAATGGTGTTGGGGTGATTGACAGTGATTACCGCGGTGAGGTAGTGGTTGCTCTTCGCAATTATTTGGCAACAGATTATTTTGTGGTTCCTGGTGAGCGAATTGCGCAAATGGTGATTGTTCCAATTGTTAGTTTTATGTTAGAAGAAGTTGATGAATTGGCAGATACGCAACGGGGTGGTGGTGGTTTTGGGTCAACTGGAACAAAATAAAAATTTGCAATTGTTGATTGTGGACCGCTTTGAAAGTGATTTTGCTGTTTGTGAAATTTTTGAAAGCGAAAACATGGTAAATATTAAAAAGAATCGATTAATTGGGAATATAAGTGAAGGCGATGTTTTAAGGTTGCAAACTAATGGCAAGGATTATCTTGTTGATTTTGAATTAACTGCCAAAAGACGCAATCAAGTCAGCCGAAAATTAGCAGACCTGAAAAACCGCAAATAGATTTTTTGTGGAGAGATGGCCGAGCGGTTTAAGGCGCACGATTGGAAATCGTGTGAGTGATAAGCTCCGAGGGTTCGAATCCCTCTCTCTCCGCCAAAATTGCCGTAAATCTTTAATTGTAATTTTAGGGATTACAAATCAACAGAATATTTTGAAGAGGGTAATGCAATAACGCAACCTACCCAAACAGCAACGTACCCTGCGTCTAACATAACTGTTCCCCTATTTTAAACCCAGTAGTATGTACAAAAACATTGAGGTCGGTAATTTCACAATATGATTTTTACGGCGACAAGCTGATTATTGGCAAGTTTTGCCAGATTGCATCTGGTGTGGTGTTCATTATGAATTATGCAAATAGTGCAAACTACAAGATGAAGGGTGTGAGTACTTTCCCATTTTACATTTTAGATCACTTGCAGCAGAAAGTCCATGTTTTGTTGTGAATACCCTCATTTGTTGTGAATGCTCCTCAAAGGGAACATTGGTTGTTGGGAAATGATGTGTGGATTAGAATGCTAAATTTTACCAGGTGTTCACATTGAAAGTGGCATAATTATTGGGGTAAGTAGCGTTATTGGAAGTAGATGTTAACCATATACAATCGTTGAAGAGGAATCCAACGAAACCAATCCGCAAACGCTTTAATGATGAACTAATTGTGTTTTTATTAAGTGTATCAATGGTTGAACAAAATCAGTTAAAAACATTTAGAAATTGATCCCACTTTTAAATGACAGTAATTTAGACCGGGTAAAGTTTAAGATAAAATGGCTGTTGTCATGAATATTGATTGATAACAGCTGGGGAATGGAATGTTGTGATTCATTCCATATAAAATGATTTGATCTACATTGCCTGAAGTGAAAGAGATGGTAATTGCATTACTGGTGATTAATTAAATTAATAAAAGATGCGGAAGAGGGGGGCCTTAAATGGAGATTAATATTATATCTCGAAAAACTCAAATGAACGAAGTTTTTAAAGAGCGAATTGATAAAAAGCTAAATAAACTTGCAATTTTTTTTAAAGGAACGGCAGTTGTCAATATTGTTGTTACTGAAGAGGGGACACAAAAAGTTGTAGAACTTACAATAAAAGTTGGGAATTTAATTTTGCGTGCACAAAAAGTGACTACAGATTTCATAGAATCTTTTGATTTGGCATTTAGTGCAATTATTAAGCAATTACATAAAAATAAGACAAAACTTGAAAAACGCATTGAATTAAGTGCCTGCAATCAATATAAAAAATGGTTGTCGCAGGAGGATGCCGAAGAGCAAGAAGACTTGGAATTTAATGTTGCAAAGAAAAAAAAGTTTTTTGTTGAGACAATGGAGGTTCAAGAAGCGATATTGCAAATGAATCTCATGGCGCATAAATTTTACATTTTTGCGGATATTGAAACGAATAAAGTTAATGTGGTTTATAAAAGATACGATGGTGCCTATGGTCTAATTGAACCAGAAATTTCGAATTGAAATGCACAGGGTTTATGTTACAGAATTAACAGAAACTGTAAATTTAAGTAATTATATAAAATTTGCAAGTGATTATAAACAAGCTAATTTGTTGCGCAAGCCCAATTTTGCCACAAGCTTGGTTGGTGACCTTTTGGTGCGTTTTTTATTAAATAAACAAGCAAGAACAAACATAATTAAATCTGGATTTAGAGGTAAACCGCAGCTTGTTTTCGGTGCACTTGAATTTAATTTGGCACATAGTGGTAATTTAGTAGCTTGTGTATTTGATAGTTTCCCTATTGGCATTGATGTTGAAAAAATTAAATTGGTGAAGCGGGCAGATGCTTTGGCAGAGCGTTTTTTTGCACCTCTTGAAATTGAAATTTTACACGAAGTTGCACAACCTTTAAAGTCACGGTGGTTTCTTCAATTTTGGACTTTTAAAGAAAGTTTTTTTAAAAAATGCAATAAACTTTTGGATTTAAATAGTATTTCTTTTGCTGGGAAACAAGCAAACCTAAAATTCAAAATGTTTGCATTTGGCGAGTTTTATTATTTCGAACAGCTGGAATATGAAGAGTATTTAATTACAGTGTGTAGCAATGGCGTGAAAAACTGTGTTGTAGAAAAGGTTGAGATTGAAACATTATTAGATTTTTGGTGGGAGCAAGGAGGTAATTAAAAATGAAGGTGATTTTAAAAAAAGATGTTAACGGAAAAAAAGCTGGTGCACTTCTTGATGTTTCAGACGGCTATGCTAAAAATTTTTTACTGCGAAATGGGCTTGCTGTGTTGGCAGACAAAAAAGGCATGAATGATCTTCAAGGACAAAAAGAAGCGCAGAAATTTAAAAGCGCAGAAATAAAAAAAGAAGCGCAAGCTGCAGCAAACATACTGAATGGTAAAACTATTAAATTTTCGAGGAAAGCGGGCTCAAACGGTAAATTATTTGGTTCGGTAACCACAAAAGATATCTCATTAAAAATCAAAGAACAATTTAATATTGACCTAGACAAACGAAAACTAATATTGGGATTTGAAATTAAAAGTTTCGGCAGTTTCAACGTAACTGCGAAATTAATGTCAGAAGTAGAAACTAGTTTTTGGGTATTAATTACGGAGTAGTTGTTGGGGGTGGGGGTTAAAACAATGGATGAAAGCAACTTTGACCTACAGTGGTCATTTAGTGCAGAAGCAGAGCAGTCTGTCTTGGGCTCGATTTTATTGGAAAATCAGGCATTATTGAACG
Organism: Oscillospiraceae bacterium; assembly: GCA_031266415.1. Classification (GTDB taxonomy): domain Bacteria; phylum Bacillota; class Clostridia; order Oscillospirales; family Ruminococcaceae; genus BNZN01. The sequence goes on from JAISBB010000002.1 coordinate 22,147, forward strand.
TTATAGATATTATAAGGCCAGATTATTTTTATGTAAAGGTAAATAAAGAGCTTTATTCTGTTTTTGTTAGTATGTTTACAACAGCAACCCCTATAGATATTGTTACGGTTTTGCATGAAGTAAATGCTGCTGGAATTTTTGGCAGTGAAGAAGATGCAAAAATCTATTTGACCGAACTTGTAAATTTTGTTCCAACAACGGCAAATATCGAAAATTACGCAAAAATCTTAAAAGAAAAATATTATATTCGCGCATTAATTACAGCGGCGCGCGAAATTATTGATCGCGCCAATGCCATTGGGAATGAACCAAGAGCATTATTGGATTGGGCCGAACAACTAATTTATGATATTCGGCAGGATACAGGCAAAGGATTGCAAATTATAAGTGAAATAATTATTGGTGCTTATGATAATTTGCAGCGTCTTTGTAGTTTAGACCAAAGTGATAGATTGGGACTTTTAACGGGATACAAATTACTTGATGGGATTTTGATGGGATTTAACAAGTCCGACTTGATTTTGCTTGCCGCAAGGCCAGCAATGGGGAAAACTGCTTTTGCTTTAAACATTGCAACAAATGTTGCGCTTACTCAGAAAAAAAAAGTTGCTATTTTTTCATTGGAGATGAGCAAGGAACAATTAGTAAACAGGGTTCTTTCATATACGGCAAGGATTCCAAGTTCTGTTTTAAAAATGGGTACATTAGAAATGGAAGATTGGAATGATTTGGCAACAGCAACTCACGAGCTTTCGGATGCGTTAATTTATATAGACGACACGGCGAACGTCACAATTCAAGAAATGAAAGCTAAAGTTCGACGAATGGGTGGAGTAGACCTAATTATTATTGATTATTTGCAGCTTATGTCTTCCGGAATTAAAAGAAACGACAATCGTGTGCAAGAGATTTCGGAACTAACAAGGAGTTTAAAAATTATGGCAAAAGAATTAAATGTGCCGGTGCTAACTCTTTCGCAACTTTCACGAAGCCCTGATATCAGAATGGAGCATGAACCTCGCCTTTCTGATTTGCGTGAATCTGGTTCAATTGAACAAGATGCAGATGTTGTGTTGTTCCTTTACCGGGAGTCTTATTATAACAAGGCAAGCAAGCATCCTAATATAGTTGAGTGCATTATTGCTAAAAATCGCCACGGAGAAACAAATAAAGTTGTGCTTGGGTGGGATAGCCGTTACACAAGATTTGAAAATGTGGAGTGGAACAGAAGTGAAAACTAAGGCAACAGAAACCATTTTAAAATATAATTTATTGGGAAAAAGGAATAGACTCTTGATTGGTGTTTCTGGTGGTATGGATTCTATTTCTCTTTTGCATTTTTTGGCAAATTTTGATTTTAACATGAAACTTGATCTTTATGGTTGCCACATCAATCACGGAATTCGTGGAGAAGATGCCAACCGTGATGAGATTTTTGTGAGAGATTTTTGTGAGTGCTTGGGTGTAAAATTGTTCGTGCATAAAATAGATGTCCCACAGATTGCCAAAGATCAAAAAATTTCAATTGAAGAGTGTGCAAGAAATATAAGATACCAAGTTTTTGAAGAATATGCAAAAGAACTAGGTTCAAAAATAGTCACAGCACATACTTTAAATGATAGTATGGAAACAGTATTTATAAATATTAGCCGGGGAACAGGTTTGCGTGGATTGTGCGGAATTACACCAGTAAGAGGAAATATTATTCGGCCATTGATTTTTGTTCCAAGAAGGCAAATTGAAAGATATATGAATGAAAATAAATTACCACACGTTGAAGATAAAACAAATAGCGAAACCAAGTACACACGGAATTTTGTAAGGCATTATATTATTCCTAAGTTTTATGAATTAAATGGGGCGTTTGAAACAGTTTTTGAGCGAATGTGTTTGAATTTAAGAAAAGATGAAGAGTTTCTTGAGCAACATGCAAAAAATTCACAAATAGATGTTGATTTGGAAAGTGATAATTATAGACTTCAAAAAATTAAATTACTACCAGATTGCCTTAAATTCCGTGTGATAAAGCAAATTTTAAGGCAATATAAAGTTCCATATGAACAAAAGAAGATAAAATTAATAAAAGAAATGCTTGACATGGGGTCAGGGAAGCTAGAACTGAAAAAAGGCGTTTATGCGAATGTTGCAAATGAGGTCTTTTCATTGCAGCAAGAAGAAAAACCACAACCTGAGCTGCCAATAAGTTTAAAAGTGGATATCCCAGGTGTTTATAATGTGTTTAATGGAAAACAAGTTGAATTTACAATACTTAACCGAAAAGAATATGACTGTTTGAAAAATAAAATGGATATTAAAGCAAATGTTTTGGCTAAAGATAAAATTACAAAATTTCTTAAATTGCGGACAAAAAAAAATGGAGATAAAATTAAGCTGAACCGCTATGGGTGCACAAAAACTTTAAAAAAATTGTTTTTAGAACATAAAATTCCAGCTCAAAAAAGGGAAAAATATTTGCTGCTGCAAGATGAATTAGACTTAATTTGGGTTGAAAATTTTGGGCCCGCTCAACGAGTTGCAGTTAGTGTTACAACGGAACAAATTATTTTGGTTGTTGTTACGCAAACCCCACTGCCATTAACAGAGAACTAATAAAATCTTATTCCAAATGCTTTGCCCTGAGGACGGGTAGAATTTATCCACCACTGTTCAGAGTGTCAACACGGCTACCAAACTGGAAAACTTAGAGCTCTTTTGTCTCATTTGGGGGGATAAAGAGCTTCTTTTTTACACTATACATTTGCAAAAAATGGGCACTTATGCTATAATATTTTAGTATTATATATTTGACTATATATTATATTCATAAATTAAAAGAATGGCTCGGTTTGGAGCAGAAGAAAGTTTTTAGGCGAATCTTATTAATGTGCCAATTGTTTGCGCGAACGATTTCCCAAAGTAGGACACAAGATGCTGCAATGAATGCCTATTTTTTACCAATTTTCGCCGATTGATTGGCAGACAAATAGGAACCCCGCTTCAAAATGTCCAAATGGCGGCATAACAACGCCTAATGCAGAACCTGAAACATCAACCCCGACGCAAGATCCACATGAAATGTTACCATCTTTGGATGGATGACTATGTGCTGAGTGAGGGCGGTGGCACCAGGCAGTCCGCCACCTTCGAGGGAAGCGTGGGGAACCGAGGAAGGGCCGATTGTGGGTTCCTCTTGCAGGCTACGGCCGTTTTTTGGTGACGCAAGGTCCTGTGTGGGATCTTTGCAGATGCTATAGGCTAAGTTCAAACTTGTTTTTGGAAATCGGAAAGCTTTGAAATTACAACCATGATAGAAGCCGAGGCAGCGGAATTAGCAGATTCTTTGAAGATTTAATAAATAATTGGGGGAATTGGATGATTAACCCACCTTTTGACCTGCTGATACTTGTAGTAAATAAAACAACAAACATATCAGAGGGTTTTTTGTGAAAGCTTCTCGCCTTAACCACTACTGTCGCCTAAATCGCGGCTATTTTAAAAAAAGGTAGGTGATTTACTATTAAATGGACGCTTTTATTTAAGAACTTAATTTCAGGAGAACAAAAAAAAATAACTTTAAAACAGGAAGAATTAATGAAGGAAGCTTACTACCGGGCAAACAATGCATTGCAAGCTGTTATGGATGAAAGCATAACCTTGAAAAATAGTGAATATTTGGATTGCTTAAATCAATTGGAAAAAAATTTAGAGGAAAGAAAATCTAAAATTTTAGCCGGCGAACTTCCTGATTGGATTGAGCAAAGTAAAATGGAGGGAATACGGTGAATTTCGGGAATATTTCAGACCAATATAATTTTTTTTTCAACGCATCTGCTTTTGAAAAAGCTTATTCTTCCAACAACGAGTTTTTAGGTGAAGTTAGAGCTTTACTAGACATGTATATTTCTGTTGTTTTGCATTTAAATAAAGAAAATCGAGAACCTGGAGATTCCCAAAAATTACTAAGTAGATTTTCATTTAAAGGGATAGTTATAACCGACACTGAAGTAGAAAATATTATGCTTGAGTTTGGGAAGAAAAACAAAGAACGCAAACTTACTCTTGAACAAATAGATGATTTTAATCGCGCTTGGGTGCATTTAGAAAATCGTGTAGCCAAAACAAAAGGGGTTAAAATCCCTTTAGCAAAATTTTTAACAACGCATGATTTTTCAAGATTCGAGAAGTTATATATTATTATTGGAATGGCAATAGAGTTAGATAGAAAATATGAACGGCTGTTCGCATATATACAAGATGACAATACTGCAAAATTCCCGACATATGGCTTGGTTTTAGCTTTAATTTTAATAACAGAACCAATTGAGCGTGTGAATGTTTATGAGGCTTGGAATAACCCTTTAATTTTTGCTATATTAGATGATGGTGTTAAAAAAAATAAATGTTCCGTGTTGATGACAAACATATTATTAAAAGGTAAAGTTGTTAGTTTATTCGCTGGGAATTTTGAAAAAAATCCATTAATGAAAAAGTTTACGAATTATTACTGCCCAACAGATGAACTAGATCCTCTTGCAATAAGAGAAGAATTCAATGAAAAATTAAGCCACATAGTTAGCGAAACTTTAAAATCAAAGCCCGCTTGTAATTTGATTCATATTTTTGGTGAAAATGGGGTGGGGAAGAGGTTCCATTTGAAACATGTGGCAAAAAAATTGAGAACCCCTATTGTATTTATTGATTTCTCTTACTTATTGTGTACGGGGCTTGAAACTGCTATTAACTTAGTTGAAACTTTGGCTCTTGAAGCGTTATTTGAGTATAAATTTATAGTTTTATATAATGCAATATTAACAGATGAAGAAATAGTAATACAAAACCGCATTCTTGATGAACTATTAGACTACGGTAATTTAATTTTCATTTTGAATAATACTGCAAAATTACCTATTTCAGATCACAACAGACATAAATCATTTGAAGATATTGAAATTAAGCCACTTAGTATGCGAGAACGTCTGAAAATGTGGGACAAAATGTCAAAAAAATATGAGTTTCAAGATGAGATTGACTTTAAAAACATAAGCAACAAATTTAATTACACCCCTGGCCAAATACAGGCAATTTTTCACAAAGCCAGTGTTATTTCTGGTGGACAAATTAAAGGGAATGTTTTATCTGACGTTTGTAAAAATTTTTCGATTCACAACCTTGAAAGTAAAGCCACGTTGATAGATTGTAAATATACTTTTGACGACCTTGTTATTGAAGAAGATCAAAAAAAATTGCTGAAAGATGTATGTAATTACATTAAATACAAAGATATTATTTACGAAAGTTGGGATTTTAGCTCCAAAATAGCTTATGGCAGAGGGCTTAGCATGATTTTTTACGGGCCACCAGGGACAGGAAAAACCATGGGAGCGCAAATTATTGCCAATGAATTAGATTTACAACTATATAGAGTAGATGTTTCACAAATTATGAATAAATATGTAGGAGAGACTGAAAAAAATCTTAAAGGCATATTTGCGGAGGCAAAGACAAGTAATGCCATTTTATTGTTTGATGAAGCAGATTCATTGTTTGGGAAACGCACAGATGTTAAAGATTCCAACGATAAATTCTCGAATAACGAAATTTCATTTTTGCTTCAACAAATGGAAGAATATGATGGCGTTTCAATTTTAACAACAAATAAATTTAATAACTTTGATAATGCATTTAGAAGAAGAATCAAATTTTTTGTTAATTTTCCACTACCTTCTGTTTCAATGAGAAAATTACTTTGGACGAAGATATTTCCGAAAAAAGCACCACTTGATGATGATTTTGACCCCGAAATTTTAGCAGAAAAATTCGATCTAAGTGGCAGCAGTATAAAATCTGTGGCACTTTTTGCAGCGTATTTAGCTGTTAGTGAGGGTAAAAAAATAACACAAGAGCTAGTGATAAATGCCATTAAATATGAATATCAAAAATTAGGTAAGGTTGTTCCCAGTGAATATTTTTATTGTTGAGAGTCCATTTAGTATTTTTAATTATGTAAATTTCCCGCAATATTGCGGTGAATTTGAGTGATTACCATTTTTGTTACTAAGAAAGGGGTGAGAATTTTTTAATTTGTAGTTTACAAACATTAAATTTTTTAAATTAAGGGGGAATTTATTATGGGTTTTAGTCTTGGTGGTCTCTTAGATAAAGCAAAGAGTTTTGGTAGCAAAGTTATGGATAAAGCATCGTCGTTTATGGGTAAAGCGGATGAATACACTGGTGGTGGCGCATCACAGGCACTGTCCAGCATCTCTAGTAGGCTTATGGGTGGTTGATGTACCCTTGGTCTTGGTGGGTAACATCTAATTACCGCAAACAATTTCGGGCGGAAAAAGAAGCTGCAAACTTTGCAGCTTCTTTGACTCTTGCCGCTTTGTCACCACCACATTAACATTTTTCAAAATTTAAAAGAAAAGGATGTGGTTTAGTTTGGGAAAGAAGAAAGTTTTCACACGGGTTTTAAGTTTTTTGATTGCTGTGAATTTGGTTCATGTTCCAATTGGTTGCGCAAATGATCTTCCAGAA
>JAISBB010000001.1 GCA_031266415.1 Oscillospiraceae bacterium
TTCCCAAACTAAACCACATCCTTTTCTTTTTTTATTCCCGCCTTACTTACCTTTATGTTTATTACTATATTAACATAACTTTGCATTATTTAAAAGATATTATATTGTAAAATACTAAATATTGCAAACATGTAGTCGAACAATAAATATAATTTAAAAGAATAAAAAAGACTGTCTGATTGCACTTCGCAAATCGCTAGCCTTTTCTATTCTTTACTTCCTTACAAGATTTTCACCAAACTAATCGAACCCAGCAAAAGAATGTGTGTGTGGCCGCCTAGTAGGGTATAACAAGAGGCAGTACTAAAAAGATAGATAAAGTGGGTAACTCAATCTAACCTCAAACTTGAAAGTCAGCAACACAGCTGCCACTTTACTCCATTTCCGAAACAACCAAATCGCCATCAATGAATTTTTGCTTTGTTTCTTCAAGTTTTTGCAAAACTTCATTAGGTATATTTGCCGAAATACCAATAAGGTCAACGCCATTTTCCTTAACCCCAAAGATAATCTCAGACCCAAACTCGTGCTGCTTGCCAGAAGCAACATTGCGCACCAAATCAAAAATTGCAACATCAACTTTTTTTGCGGCAGAAGCAATAACATTTTGTGGTGCAAGGCAACTTTGATCTGTATCTACACCAATTATTTTACAATTTTGTTCTTTGGCCGCTTCTATTGCTCCGGACCCTGCAAATCCAGCAGCGTGAAACAAAACGTCGCAACCTTCTGCAATTAACACAGTGGCGAGGTCTTTCCCCTTGGCTGTGTCTGTAAAAGTTCCAGCAAATTGAACTAAAACTTCAATTTCTTGTTTTTTCTCTGTGGCAATATGCTTAACTCCAGCTTCAAATCCACTTTTAAATCTTTCAATAGCCGGTGCATGCATCCCTCCAATAAATGCAACTTTGTTGCTTTGTGTTAAGTTACCTGCCAAAATTCCAGCAAGGAATGCAACTTCGTGTTCTTTAAACGTTATACATGCTAAATTTGGTGGAATTGAATCAACACTGCAATCAAGTAACACATATTTTTGATTAGGGTTGTTTTCTGCCTCTTCCTTTATTAACGAGGCAAATTTAAAACCAATGCACAAAATAAGGCTTGGCTTTTGATCTGTTGCACGCCTTAGATTGTCGCCAAAGTCAGCCTCTTTTTCTGTTTCAATATATGAAATTTCTGCGCTCAATTCATTTTTTGCTTTTAACAAACCAGACCAAACACCCTCATTAAAAGACTTATCTGCAATTCCACCCTCTTGAGTTAAAAGAATTATCGAAAATTTTGAAGAGTGAAGTTCTTGCTGTGTTTGTTTTTTAAAAAAGTGAAAAGCACAAATTACAATTACAATGCCAATGATTAATGGTAAAATCAAGTTCTTCTTCATAATTTTTATTTTTTCCTCTCTGTTTTTCCTCATCAACATTGAATAGTGTTTAATGCGATTTTTATCATATTTTTAAATCCCAATTGCCTTTCTTCTGAACAAAGTGCTTTTTCAGTGCCAATAATATCAGAAATAGTGCAAATACAAAGCGCGTTCTTTTCATTTTGGGCTGCAACACTGTAAAGACCAGCTGCTTCCATTTCTACTGCTAAAATCCCAATGTTTTGCCAACTACTGAAATCAGTTTTACTATAAAATAAACTGGAAGACAAAATATTACCAACAGTAATTGGGATCCCCAATTTTTGCGCAATTCTTATAGCGCTTGAAATGAGCTTAAAAGAAGCAATTGGCGCGAAATAGCCGCTAACACCAAAAACATGCGAATAATCAACATCCGAACAAGCACCAACAGCAACAACAATATCATACAAATTAAGACTTGAGTTAATGGCACCAGCAGACCCAACTCTTATGATATTTTCAACATCATAAAAAGCAAATAATTCATGTGCATATATACAAATGGAAGGGACTCCCATACCACTTGCCATAACAGAAACATGTTGTCCGTTGAAGTAACCCGTGTAACCAAGCATACCACGTACTTGCGTTACTAAAACCGCTTCATCTAAAAAAGATTCTGCAATAAATTTCGCTCGCAGTGGGTCACCTGGCATTAATACATTTTTCGCAAAACTGCCCGGTGGCGCCCCTATATGTGGGGTTGGTACATCAAGACTATTCATTTATTAATGCCACCTTTTTAAATTTAAGAAGCTTCTTCTGTAATTTTAATGATCTCTCTACCTTTGTAGTAACCGCAAGTTTTACAAACTCTGTGCGGCAACTTAAAACTTTTACAATGCGGACAAACAGCAAGGTTTAAAACAGGAAGCTTCCAAACATTGGACCGTCTTTTATTTTTCCTCGCTTTTGAGGTTTTTCTTTTTGGTACTGCCATTTATTTACACTCCTTTTAGCTTCTATGTGTTAACCTAGACAAAATCAAACAAACACTTTGTAATTATAGAGCCTTCTTACAACGTTGTCAATTTTTTACCTTTTTCTTTAGTAGATTATCTGTTGAAAAAAGTAAAAAAGCAAACACTTACTCTTTTATTGCAATTAATTTTCTTTTAGTCTATAATTACTTACGTCATTATCAATGTATTGGCAATTGCTGTGGTAGCTCAGTTGGTAGAGCAGCTGATTCGTAATCAGCAGGTCGTGGGTTCAAATCCCACCCTCAGCTCCAGCGTTTTATTAACAAAGAGGTAACTACTTATTAAGGAGTGTAGGCCAGTGGCAATATCTAATATGTTATTGCTCTGCTTGTTCTGCGATAATTTTCTATTTATTCATGGGTTAGGAGTAAAAAGATTAATTGCAACATTAAATGATGAATATTCTCAATTTAATGCGATGAAAACCGCAGGGTTATTATCAGCTTCTTCAATTCACATATTCATTTATTTTAACATTGTCAAACTAATTTTTAAATTAAAAACAGAAGGAATTCCTTATGCAATTATTCCATTTGTTTTATTGATTTGTAGTTTAGTGGGTTTTTCCACATTAACCGCAATCATAAAATTAAGCAAGCGAAAATTCAGAAAAATGGAATTACTTGGTGTTAAGTTGCTAAATATATTTTTTGACCCACTGGTTTGGGGAATAAACTTAATTTGCATTTACAGAAGCTATGATTTTTTTTACAGCATATTTTTCCTAATTGTCGGCTGTTTGGGGTATGTTTTTTGTTCCCATTTAATTCAATTTGATATCAAATATATTAAAAACAACAAAATCCCAAAGTGCATGAGGGGAACTCCAATTTTATTCATTTACATCGGTCTTCTTTCGTTGGCGTGCTTTGGAGTACGAGGCGAACAGATATATGTTTAAGGTACGTGATCAAATGAAAAAGCATTTGAAACTTCTTTTTCTCATCGCTTGTAGTGTATTTCTGCATGGGTGTACTGAAATTAACCTGGATATTAAAGGGGCAATCCATGCACCACTTCTTTCAAACGAACAAAAAGGCTTAAAAGCCGCACTTAAAGAACACACAAATGGGCGTCCAATAAAATTAATTTACCCTCACAAAGGTGAATATATGACGCCATTTTTTCGCCAAAAAACTGATGGTAAAAACAATATGTTTTTCGTATTATATTCAGATAAAGAAAATCGGCGAGCTGTTGCAAAAATTGGGATGTTAAAGAAAACAAATGATTCCTGGAAAGTTATAAGTGACGAAACAATTTTTGAAAGTTACAACATAGAAATTGAAAAAGTTGCTTTTTTAAAAATGAGCGAAAATGAGAACAAACTTCTTGTTATTAACGGAAGCGCAACAAACAAACAAGCTAAAAAGATTGCACTTTTTAAATATGACCAAACACATATGGAAAACGTGACAACAGAAGACTGCACAGATGCAGTGGCGTATGATATTGATAAAGATGGGCTTTGGGAATTGATTTGTGTTGATCGGCAAAGTGCTGATGTACAAGTGCTAAAGTTTGACACCAACTCTAAAAATAAGTTAAAACGTTACTCTACTGTACTGAAACAAGATAAAAAACTAATCGGACATCACAAAATTACAATTGGTCCGCTTAAAAACGGGAATTTTGCTATTTTTGTTGATGAAGTCGTTTACAGTGAAAAATTTAAATCTGAAATGTTGCTAACAGAAATTTTGGAATTTTCTAAACGAAAAATATACAATCAAACGTATAAAGTATGGGATTATCAAAATGAAACAGATTATGATATAACAGAATTAACACAAAGAGATGTTGGCATTGAACTTCGTGATGTTGATAATGATGGTTGCCTCGAAATTCCTCGTGAAGTTTATATAGCAGACCAAGTAGAAGGAAAAGACTTAAAACAAATAAATTGGCTAACATTTTCGGAAAACGCACTTGAAACAAAAAAAGTAACATTAGTCAATTCATTGACACCATATACTTTAGAGTTACCAGAAAAATGGATTAAATTCCAAACAAAACATCTTAATGGCAACAAATTTACGTTAAAAGAAGCAAGTATTGGGGTAAAATACGAATTCAAAGTGGAAGAAAATAAAAACCGATTAACAATTTACGACCATGTTACCGATGAAGAATATTTATGTATATATGCAATTTCCAAAAATGAAAACACTAAAAATGAATTTGTTATGTTTGAAAGCGACAAAGATTACGTTTATTACGTTCGTGTTGCAAAAGATAACCCAGACATTGACGTGGAAAAACTAAAAAAATATCTTAAAATTGGCAAACAAATATCAGAAAGTTCCAGTGACTTGCTTTTAAATCAAATTTAATTTAAAATATCCTTGAATAACTAGTTAAGCAAGGAAAGAGGTGTTAAAAACATGGCTCTTGAAGAAAATGAACTGGGGGAAATAACCGTTTCAGAAGAATTTTTCATAGATGTTATTAAATCTGTTGTTGCCGAAAGTTTAGGAGTTGTTGGAACAATAGAGAACGTCGAACAGAAAATAAAATCGTTTATTAAACAAAAAATAAATAATTCCGGTATATTAATAGAAAAGCACGATCAAAACCTTTTCATAGAACTGCACATAAAAGTAAAATATGGCGTTAACATATCAGAAGCGGTGAAAAATCTTGTAGAAAAAATTCGTTATACCATTGAAAATTATGATGTGGGCATGTGCGTTAAAAACATAGATGTGTGTGTAGACAAAATGGTTTCTGATTAGTTTAAAACAGGAGGACCTTTCAGTGATCAATGGGCAAATTTTTAAAGATAGTATAATATCTGCCGCAAATAACATAAGTAACCAGAAAAAGTTCGTTAATTCATTAAATGTATTCCCGATTCCAGACGGAGACACAGGTTTTAACATTGCGAAAACAATGAATGCAGCAAAAACCGTGCTTGTTAGCTTGCACAATGACGTTAATGTATGCGATGTAATAAAAGTAACCGCTTCTTCATTGTTGCGTGGTGCACGCGGAAATTCAGGCGCAATTATTTCTTTAATTTTCAGAGGATTTAATAAAGCACTGGAAAAGAAAAAAATGGCAACCGCACTTGATTTTTCAAAAGCCTTAAAGTGTGCGGCAGATATTGCATATGGTGCCGTTTCAAAACCAACAGAGGGCACTATGCTTACAGTAATCAGGTTGGTTGCAAACGAATCTGAAAAATTTGCGAAAGAAAGCAACAATTTCCAAGAATTTTGGGCTAAAGTTTGTGAAAAAGCACAAGAAGTACTTGAAACAACACCAGACTTATTACCAATTCTAGCCGAATCTGGAGTTGTTGATTCCGGCGCACAAGGTTTAGTAATTATATTTGAGGGCATGAAAAGTGTATTTGAAAACACTGAAATAATCAAGTTAACACAAGAAGAAACCATTTCTGAAAAAGTTACAATTAGCAGCGTACAAAATGAAAATGCATTTTGTTATTGTACTGAATTCTTAGTTGAAAAACTTAAAAAAGACCTAAACACAAAACAATTAGAAGAATATTTAAATAAACTTGGCGACAGTGTTATTTTAGTAGATGACAACAATGTAATTAAAGTGCACGTTCACACAAACCATCCTGGGTTGATTTTAGAAAAAGCCTTGGAATTAGGACCTTTAAACAGCATAAAAATAGACAATGAATCTGCTGCCGTAAAAAAAACTACCAATACCGAAAAAAATCAATTTGTATATAAAACAGTTGATGAAAATATTAATTACGGGTTTGTTGCCGTTGCTTCTGGACCTGGGATTTGCGACTTGTTTCAAAGTCTTGGGGTTAACAATATTGTTCAAGGCGGCCAAACAATGAACCCCAGCACAGAAGAAATTTTGCAAGCAATTGAAGCAACTCCTTCAAAAACTGTATTTGTGCTCCCCAACAATAAAAATGTTATAATGACAGCAGAGCAAACTATTAATTTGGCAGATAGGGCAGTGATTGTTTTACCAAGCCGAACTGTGCCGCATGGAATTGCGGCGCTTCTTTCGTTTGATGAATCAATTGAAACAAAAAAGAACCAGTTGGTAATGCTAGAGGCTATTGAAAAAGTAAAAACAGGGTTAATAACAAACGCTGTGAAAAATTCTAAAATTGCTGGCAATGAAATTAAGGCTGGTGATGTTATTGCAATAGAGAATGGGAAAATAAAATTTGTGGCAGAAGATTATTTAAAAGCATGTTTAAAACTGATAAAAAGTATGGTGAAAAAACACAACAATTACATCACTATTTTCTGTGGTCAAAACATAGACAAAGCGACTGCAGAAAACCTAGAAAATCAGGTGAAAACTAAGCATAACAACTTCGAAATAAATATTATAAACGGTGGGCAACCAATTTATCCATTCATTATTTCAATTGAATAAATATTTATGAAAACTTTATTTGATGCAATCAAATCTTATATTGAGTCACAACCCATTCGATTTCACGTTCCTGGGCATAAAGGGAAATTAAAATTAGAGAAATACGATTTAACAGAAATTCCAAAACTAGATAGTTTATACAGTAGCTGCAATTGCATAAAAAATTTAGAAACTGAAATCGGGGAACTTTACGAATGTAAAAGCATAATCAGTGTTGGCGGCTCAACTCTCTGCATTCAAGCAATGATAGCTAGTTCACTTAAACCAGGTGAAAAAATTGTAATAGACCGCCATATCCACATCTCGGTTCTAAATGCACTAATACTACTCAATGCAGACCCAATTTGGGTATATCGAAAACATTCAACACAAGCACCATTTGGGCAGCCAATTGAAGAAAAACAATTAGACCTCACCCTTAAAACCAACAAAGATGCTAAATGTGTTTTCATTACTGGCGAAGATTATTATGGAATGGCACCTAATATCCCTGCACTTGCTGGTGTGTGCAAAAAGTATGGGGCCAAACTTTTAGTAGACAATGCACATGGTGCTTATTTGAAATTTCTTCCCAAAAATAAACATCCCATTCACCTTGGTGCTGACTTGTGCTGCGACTCTTGGCACAAAACATTCCCCGCCTTAACTGGCGCTGCCGTTCTTAACATGACTGAACAATTTAATGAAAACTACGTTAAACAAAGAATGCAAATGTTTGGTTCGAGTAGTCCCAGCTATTTAACAATGCTTTCTATAGATAGATGTTTAGCATACCTTAAATCTAATTTTTCACGCGATTTATCTGTTTTATTGCCAAAATTAACCCAATTAAAAAACAAACTAATAAAATTAGGCTTTGAAATTTTAAATTGTGAAGAAAACAGTTTAAAGTTAACAATTTCTAGTTTAAACCTGGGTTTAACCGGATTTGAACTAGCAGCACACTTAACAAACCGTAACATACATTCAGAATACTGTGATCACAATTGCGTTGTTTTCATGGTTGGGCCACAAAACTCCCCTGAAGATTTTTGTAGGTTGACAGAAGCTTTAAAGGAAATTAAGCCCAAAATAGCACAAACCAAAGTCAATTATTCTTTAAGACAAAAACTAGTTTCACAAGAAAAAATTTCTGCTGCTAGTTTTATGAACTTCACACCCACATTAATTGAGGAAAGTGAGAAAATGATGGCTGCAGGTCCGGCTGTGGTAATGTGTCCACCTTGTGTTCCAATTATAATGCCAGGAGAAATAGTAACACAGGAAGTAATTCATGTTTTGAAAGTATGTAAATATAAATTAATAAATGCGTGGAGGGTGAATTTATGAAACTTATTATGGCTGTGATTTCTAGTGACGATAGCAATAACCTAATAAAAGCGTTAACAACCGCCGGCTATTCCGTTACTAAACTATCTACAACTGGTGGATTCCTTTTTTCTGGGAACACAACACTAATTATTGGAATTGAAGATGCAAAGGTAAATGAGGTACTTAAAATTATTGAAGAAAAAAGCAAAAAACGCAAAAAAGTTGTGCCAACATCTGCTTCTTATGGCGTAGGCGTATATGCTGCATTCCCAACGGATATTGAATTTGGTGGCGCTACCGTTTTTGTTTTAAATGTGGAAAGATTTGAAAAAATATAACTTATGATAAAAATTTTTTATAATCAACTTAAAAACGAAAATGTTTTTTCAACTTTAATGCAAAATAACATGCCACATGCTGTGCTATTGTTGGGAGATTCACATAAATGTAGTATTTTTGCCAGGTTTATGATTGCGAAAATATTAGATAAAAATCCTCTTGAATACGCAAAAAATCCATACATACACACAGACGTATCAGAATTACCTGAAAATTTAGGAACTATCTCAATTGATGATATTCGAGAATTCAAACAAACAGCACAAAAAAAAGCTGTTTTCTCACAAAAAATTTGCTTGATTGAATCAATGCAAAAAATGACACGGCAAGCTCAAAATGCAATTTTAAAATTAATTGAAGACCCCCCCGGGGACACATATTTTATTTTTACCGCACCAAATGTAATTGAATTGTTAAACACAATTGTTTCTAGAGTTACAAAAATTTATTTAAAACCAATATCACGAGGAGATTGCGCACAAATCTTGCCACAGTTAATTACAGAGTGCTCACAACAACAAGCAAATCACTTAAGTAATTTGTTCGATGGAAATTTAGAATGGTGCGTGAAATTTGCAGAACTCGGAACCACCAATAAAATGTTAACAATTGTTGAAAAACTGGGCACTTATATTGAAAAAAACAAACTATACAAATTATCTCTTGAATTGTGTAAAATCAGCGACCGTGAAAATTTAATTCTTTTTTTGAATTGTCTGAAATTTATTTTGTGGCAAAAACTTCGCAATGAAAACAAAAAAATTGAACCCCATAAATTTTTTTTGGCACTAACGGTAATAAATAAAACTCTAGAAAAACTAAACCAAAATACAAATGTCAATTTAACAACAGGGTGGCTTTTAGCTTCATTGTACGCTTAATCTAAAATTTAAATGGATGGTGCTCCTTTGTATATTTTATCGGTCAAAGTTTCAAAATATGGCGATTTAATGCAATTTAAATCTTCTGAAGATATTCCAACTGACTCTTACGTTTGTGTTGAAAGTAATGGCCCGATTTATGCTTTGGTAATTTCGAAAAATTTAATGCTAAGTTCAACAAATACAAACTTGCCAAAAATATTACGAGTGGCAAACACGGAAGATAAGAAAAAACTTCGTGAAATGAAAAACATGGCAATCAAAGCACACAAACAATGTGTAACCATAATTTTAGAAAATAAAATCAACATGAAATTGTTAGATACCGAATATACTCAGCACAACAATAAATACCTCTTTTATTTTAAAGCGGAAACACGTGTAGATTTCAGACAAATTGCAAAAAATCTTGCCAGTAAATTGAAAGCAAAAATAGAATTCCGGCAAATTGGACCTAGAGATCAAGCAAAAATTATAGGCGGCATTGGTCTTTGTGGCCGCGAACTTTGTTGCCGTTTTTCTTGGTGTAAATTTCGTGGGACTTCCATAAAAAACGTGCAAAAACAATTTGGAATTTCAGACAAAATTTCTGGTATTTGCGGCCGGATTATGTGTTGTTTTCAATTTGAATCACCATCTTCAATTCAATTGACTTCTGAAACCTCCAAAAAAGAATCCAAAAGAACCCAAAAAAAAGAATTAACAACCATCAACAAAAAACCAAAAAAGCCAAATGAAACACCAGTGCAAAAGATTCAAAACAAAAAAAGCAAGCCCCTAACAACAAATCAAAAGTCAGGCCACAATGTCTCAGTTATTAACCAACGAAAAAAAATAAAAAAACCGCCTGGCAATAACAAAAAATCAGGAGCAGAAAAATGAAAAACAATCTTAAACAGCTTTGTTCCTTACATGGAATCTCTGGACATGAAGAAGCTGTTGCAGAATTCATTGCCTCGGAAATTACCCCCTATTGCAAACACACAACAGATGGAATTGGGAACTTGATATGTTTTAAAGAAGGAATTTTCACTTCTAAAAAAAAGTCGCCGTTTTTGCGCACATGGATGAGGTTGGCTTTCTTGTGAATAATATCACTGAAAACGGCTTACTTAGCCTTGCCACAGTTGGGTGCATTGATGCAAACATTTTGGCAGGGAAATCACTTGTGATAAAAACCAAAAGGGGAACAATTTTCGGTGTTGTTGAAACTCCACCAATTCACCTGCAAAGTGCAGAAAAACGCTGCGAAAATCTACAAATTAAAGACATTAAGCTAAACATAGGCTGCAATTCGAAAAAAGAAGCAGCTGAAATAGTTAATCTCGGTGCAATTGTTTGTTTCCACGCAAATTTTAATCAATTTGGCGATAATTTATTAATTTCAAAAGCATTAGATGATAGAATTGGTTGTGCCATTTTAATTGAACTTTTGAAAACTTTTACCAAATTCGATTTTTGCGCTGCATTTACCACAATGGAAGAAACCGGAAATAGTGGTGTAAAAGCAACACTAAATCGCATTAAACCAGACTTTGCAATTGTGTTGGAATCTACAACCGCCGCAGATACCCCGCTAACAACCCCAGAAAACACAGTTTGCTGCCTGGGGCATGGCCCCGTTATAAGTTTTATGGATAAAGGCACTATATATAATCGTGAGATGGTAGATTTCGCATTTTCCACAGCACAAATGGCCGGGTTAAAAATTCAATATAAACGAGGAATTTCCGGAACAAATGACGCGAAAGTAATCCACACATCAAGAGTTAAAACACTTGCAGTTAGCGTTGCAACAAGATATTCACACTCAAGCGCTTCTGTTGCAAGTCAAGAAGATATAGAACAAACATTTAAGCTCGTGAAAGCAATTTTAGAACGACTCTGCGAGGGGAGAATATAAAAAAAATGCCAAATTTTGGCCTGCAACGAACAGAGGAAAATATAAAACGTGAATTAACAGATATCTTGCGAAACATTAAGGACCACAGAGTAGCAAACAACATGGTTAGCATTGTTGATGTTGTTTTAAGCGCGGATTTTGCGTATGCTAAAATATATATTAGGTCACTTTTGCAAGAAAATGAAGAACCAACCATGTTAAATGGGCTTAATAGCGCAACCGGATTTGTTCGTGTACAACTTGGGCAAAAACTTAAATTAAAGCGAATACCCAAACTGGTGTTTGTTATCGATAAATCAGCACACCATGGCAAGCGTTTAGAACAAAAATTAAAGGAAATGGAGGTTAGAAAAAAGTGAATGAAACATTAAATGTTGAGAAAAAAATCGTAGAGAGACTTAAAATATCTGATAATATTCATATCATTACACATAAATCCCCAGACCCAGATACATTAGGGTCGGCATTAGCACTTTACCACGCCTTGCACAGCTTAGGGAAACAAGTGAAAATCATACACGATATTAATTTCTCTTCCAAATATGAATTTTTGTTTAAAGACTATTCAGATCCCAATTTTGAAGGAAAATTATTTGTTTCGGTTGATGTGGCAACTCCCGATTTGTTGCCTGCAAACTCTCCTGAAGTGGATATATGCATAGATCACCACATTAATAACAAAATAGAGGCTGAGCTTAAACTTGTTCGCCCAGAAGCTTCTGCAACTGGCGAAATAATTTATGATTTGATTACTATGCTTGGAATTAACATAAACAAAAATATAGCAAACTGCTTATATGCAGCAATTGCAACAGACACCGGCTGTTTTAGGCAAGCAAACACAACAGCAAATTCACATACCATCGCATCGAAGTTAATGAATATTCCAGGAATGGACTATCTTATGATAACTCGAAAATTTTTTGGCTTTGAATCGCTGAAAGATTTCAAACTTAAAAAATTATTTTTTGCCAACGCTGAATTCTTTCACAATAAAAAACTAGTAACAAGCACAATTACAGGCGAGATGTTAAAAAAACTTGAATTGGGTTCCGAACAAATTGACAATGGACTTTATTCTGAACTAATTAAAATCGAAGGGGTTTGCGTTAGCGCCGTTTTACGCGAAACAGATGATTTTGTGAAGGTTTCATTCCGAACAAATGAGCAATATAATGCTAATGAAATAGCAGGAATTTGGAATAATGGTGGCGGCCACAAACGCGCTGGTGGCTGCATTATGAAATGCTCAATTGAAGATGCCAAACAATCCATAGTTAATGTTCTTGCCGGAATTTTATTATGAACGGAGTATTACCAATAAATAAGCCATCTGGCTGGACTTCATTTGATGTTGTTGCCAAAATACGCAATATTCTAAAAATAAAAAAAATCGGTCACATGGGGACTCTGGACCCAATAACAACAGGTGTGTTATTAGTGACAATTGGTAAGTCAACAAAACTTTTTCATCTTGCTCCAAATCACTTTAAAGAATACATTGCGGGGTTTAAATTTGGCTTAACAACTGACACTTTAGATATAACTGGCAACATTTTAAGTAATTCAAAAATCATGATTGATTCGACAAGTCTAAGTGTTTGCTTACCTAAGTTTTACGGTGAGATTTTACAAATCGTACCAAGCTATTCGGCAGTGAAAATAAATGGCAAAAAACTTTACGAAAGGGCACGCAAAGGTGAACCCACAGAGCTGCCGATTCGTAAAGTCACAATAAAACAACTTGAACTTCTAAATTACAATTACCAAAATCAAGAAGGAACTTTATTAATTGGCTGTTTGACTGGAACATATGTGCGTGCCCTTGTTTCTGACATTGGCCGTGATTTACATTGCGGTGCCACCATGACAACACTTGTACGTACTAAAAATTATGGAATAAATTTAGATCAAACCATCACTATTGCAGAAGTGGAACAGCTTGAAAAAGCAAAACAACTTCACAAATATTTGCTGTGCGCAGATTACTTTTTTAATGACTATGCACCAATTAAATTATCACAACAAAACACATTAAAATTTCAAAACGGTGTAAAGTTAAATATTTTAACGCAATCAGCAATGGGATATGTTCGTGTTTATGGTTCCGACGATACGTTTTTGGGCTTGGGAATAATTGATTCACAAAACATATTAAGTGTAGGTAAATTACTTGTCTAAAATTAAATCTTGGAAGGGTTTTTAACTGAATGAAATAAGAAGGGAATAGGTGAGATAAACTTTGGCGCGAATTGGTGCTATTGTTGCCCTTGGATTTTTTGATGGCGTTCATCTTGGTCACCAAAGCATAATTCAAGAGATGTTTAAGCCACAATATTCCAAGTTAACTCCAACAGTTTTCACATATGAAATAACAACTGTTCAACCGCAAACCAAACAAAACATTTCTTTAATAATTAGCAACAAACAAAAACTAGAAAAATTGAAACTATTGGGTGTTGAGAAAGTTATTTCACTTAACTTCAAAGAGTTCTTCAAAATGCATCCAAACGAATTTTTTCAACAAATTATCATCGACAAATTAAATGCAAAAGTACTAGTTTGTGGCGAAAATTTCAAATTCGGTTATAAACGAACAGGAGATATTAACTTAATGCAAAAATTTTGCAAACAAAAGCAGCTTCAATTAATTGTGAAGCCACTTTTAAAAGTTAATGAAACTATTATAAGTTCCAGTTTGATTAGAAATTTAATGCAAAACAACCATCAAGAAGCAGAAAAATTCCTAAAGTATCAACAAAATTTACTCAAAAAGGAGTAATGCTGATGAACATTTTAGTGGTTGGTTGCGGAAAAACAGGGGCGCAATTAGCAAACCTTCTTTGGAGAAAAGGGCATTCAATTTCCGTTATTGACAGAAAGCCAAAGAACTTTGAAAATTTGGATTCTAATTTTTCTGGGCTCACAACCCCAGGAATCCCCATTGATTTAGACACGCTCAAAAAAGCTGGCATTGAAGGTTGTGATGCAATCGCAATTATTACAAGTGATGACAATGTGAATCTTACTGTTGCGCAAATTGCAAAAAAAATCTTTTCTGTTAAGCATGTTGTTGCCAGAATTCAAGACCCATTGCGAAGAAAACTGTACTCAGACTATGACTTTTTCACTGTTTGCTCAACCAGTATCACGGTCGCTTCGATGGAAACAGCATTAATTAAAAATAAGGTTGAAGCTATTAATTTTGGTCAAACAACAATAAATTTTTCTAAAGAAAATCTTCCAAAAACATATATAAGTCGAAACGTTGCAGAATATAAAAGCGGTAAATCAAAACTACTTTTCGGCATTCTTCATGAAAATGGCCTTATCACCACATTTGATAAGTTTTCTAATTACATATTTTTGAATGGTGATAAATTGATTTTAATGGATGTTGTCTAATTAATGGAGGTTACATTTTGAAAAAAGATTTAGCGTCTTTGCAGGAAGAAATGCAGCAATGTCAGAAATGTGAATTGTTCAAAACTCGCAAAAATATTGTTTTTGGTGAAGGAATTAGTGAAGCACAAGTGCTTTTTGTGGGTGAAGCTCCAGGGCAAACAGAAGATGAACTGGGCTTACCATTTGTTGGGCGTTCTGGGCAACTACTTAACAAAATGCTCGCCGCTGTTGGCATATATAGAACACAAAACATGTTTATTACAAACATTGTAAAATGCCGACCACCCAATAATGCAGACCCAACTCAAGAGCAACAAAATGCATGTCTTAAATATTTAGAACGGCAA
Source organism: Oscillospiraceae bacterium (assembly GCA_031266415.1). GTDB lineage: Bacteria > Bacillota > Clostridia > Oscillospirales > Ruminococcaceae > BNZN01. The sequence continues at coordinate 14,961 of JAISBB010000001.1, forward strand.
ATCGAGATAATTAGCCCCAAAGTGATTGTTTGCGTTGGCCGAATTGCTGCTAGCAGTTTAATTGATCCGAGGTTCAAGATGACGAAAGATCATGGCAAAATAACTAAAAAATGCGGCAAATACTTAATGGGAGTTTTTCACCCAGCCGCCTTGTTACGTTCACCACAAAACAAAGAAGTGGCTTTTAAAGACTTTTTAACACTTAAAAACTTCATTGAGGAAGGTTTATTGTAATTCTAGTACATATTTAAGTAGTTGTTTGATTTTTCTTTTACCTCCTTTAATGTGGCGTGAAATCGTTGATTTATTCAATGATTTTAAACTCGCAATTTGTGGAATATTTAACTTTTCATAATAATAAAGTATTAAAATTTCTTTCTGTTTAGGAGTTAAATCGTCTTTAATCACTTTGGGAATCAGTTTTCTTAGCCGATGCAAAAATTGAACATTCGTTTCGCCACTTTCTTCAATTGCTTTTTTATAAGCAATTTGATTAATCCAAACATCGTCATAAAAAGACACTCTTGGCACGATTTACCCTCCTAATACCATATTTCTTTTGCAGTAACAATCAATATTTTTGGCAACATTAAGCAATTCTCTAATTTCAGTATAAAGGCAAATTATTCGTCGTTTAATATCAAGTTTTTCTTTCCGGCAAACCATTTTATAGCGCTGAGTAAGTTCTACAACACGCAAATGTAACTTTTCTGCTGCCAGTCTATATTCGTCTCTAAGTTTCAATATCGACATTAAATACCATCCTTTATTTGATTTGACTTCTTAGTTGTTTCAACTTCATATTATGTGTACAACACATTTCAAATAATACCATATGAGCCCCTAAATGTCAACATATTCTGTTGAAAATCTTACTAATATCTATTTTAATTTATATTATTTTGTTTAAAGTGCTAATTTTATGTTTTGGATCCCCCTGATGAAATAGCTAAAAAAGCATTATGATAAAAAACCATCAATTCACATGTTTGGTAAGAAAATTTAAGCGGCCGCAATACCGCAATATATTTGCGTACAATGAGGGACCTTAACCACTCTTGGGCGAAGAATCTTCTACTCAGCTTGATTTTAACTTCTCCAGACTACATCCACAACTTACGGTAAAGGAGTAAAATCGATGATTAAGAATAAATTGCGAATTTTACGGCAGCAAAACAGAATGACTCAAAAACAACTGGCACAAAAACTGGAAATCGCAACCAGTACAGTTGGCATGTATGAACAGGGAAGGCGAGAACCCAACCACAAAACTTTGTTGAATATTTGCAAATTATTCGGTGTTTCCGTAGATTATATTCTTAAACAAGAAGATTCTGATACCGGCAGCAAGGAATTTTTAGAGCTTATTGAAAATTTTGAACGAACTTTACTGAGCCAAGAAAATTTGATATTCAATGGCACCTTACTCGAAAAAAGTGACGTAAAAAAAATAATTAATGGAATAAGAATTGGCATTGAAGTAGCATTGCACAAAACACCAAAGTAATTAAACAAAAAAATGCCCACAAAAGCAGGCAAACACTGGTAAACATATAAACTTCACATTTTTAAAACACATTCTGCATTAGTTTAATTGCGCGGGGGAATGCAAAATTGAAGTGCGGTACAAATCCAATGTATTTTTTAATAACATGGCAATTGTCATTGGTCCCACACCACCAGGAACAGGAGTAATAAAACTTGCTTTATTTTTAACGTTTTCGAAATCAACATCACCGCAACAATTTTGGTTTTCATCACGTGAAATTCCAACATCAATAACAATACAACCAGGCTTAACCATTTCCTGCGTTACAAATTTAGGGCACCCAGTTGCACAAATTAAAATGTCGGCACTACGGCAGAAATCTGCAAGGTTTTTTGTTCCCGTATGGCAAACAGTAATTGTTGCAGATTCGCTTAACATGAGCGCAGCCATTGGTTTCCCCACGATATTACTGCGGCCAAGTATTACACAATGTTTCCCGCGAATTTCGAAATTTTGGCTTTTCAATATATTTAAAACAGCAAGTGGGGTACACGGAATAACTGAAGGAACTCCCAAAACAAGTGCACCAATATTATATGGACAAAAACCATCAACATCTTTTGTTTTATCAATCACATTCAAAATATTATTAACATTAAAAAAAGAAGAGGGAAGGGGAAGTTGAATTAAAATCGCATGAACCCGTTTATTATCATTTAATTCTTTTATAAATTTTACTAATTGAAGGGGAGTTATTTCTTTCTCTGCAAAATTGTGAAGTTTGCAATCTATTCCAACGTCTAAACACGCCTTTTGTTTATTTCGAACATAAATGTTCGAAGCAAAATCGTTCCCAATTTGAACAACACTTAATACTGGAGTTATTCCTTGTTTTTTTTTAAAGTGCTTAATTTCTTGCTTAATTTCTTGCTTGTATTTTTCAACTAAGTCATTGGTATAAAATATCAATTTTAATCATCCTTCAAAAGTTTTTTTGAAATTTGACAACGGGTTCAAACCCGTTGCTTTTTCGATTTGAGCACTTGAAACGTGTGTGTAAATTTGAGTAGTAGAGAGGTTCTTATGTCCTAAAATTTCTTGCAGTGTTCTAATATCAACATTTCCGTGTTGAAACATTAAAGTAGCAGCAGTATGCCGTAATTTGTGTACAGAGAATCCAAAAAAATTATTTTTCTTAAGATTAAACTCCACTATCTCTTGAACTCGTCTTTTACTGATTCTCGTTCCATTTTTATTTAAAAAAAACGCCACTTCTGATTTTTTAGAAATACGCTTTTTAATATAATTTTTAATAGCCTCTTGACAAGCTGAATTTAAATAAATTATTCTTTCGCGATTTCCCTTACCCGTAATTTTAATCGGGTTTGAAGATATATCTGAAAAGTTTAATGAAACTAGTTCAGCAAGCCGCATTCCACAATTCAAAAAAAGCATAATAATGCAATAATCTCTCTCTGCAAAATTCCCGTCAACATGCTCTAACATTTGCTCACTTTGCTCCAAACTCAAATGTTTGGGTAGAGTTCCTTTAAGTTTGGGTGCATCTAAATTTTCAGTCGGGTTTACATCCAAAAGTTTTTTGTTATTTATTAAATATTTAAATAAACTTTTAATTGCAGAGACCTTTCTTGCACGGGTTGTGTTTTTGTTGTGCCGTTCAAGATTAATGAAAAAAAAGAATGCATATATATCATCCTGTGTAATTTTTCTTATAAATTCTATATCCACAAGTGCTGTATTTATTTCGTTAAATTCCACACCTTCTACAAATCCAAGGTGCCGCACCATAAATTTAAAAAACAATTTTAGATCTTGGTAATAACCATCAACTGTTCCAAGAGAGCGACCTTTTATTGTAAGCACATAAGAAAGAAAATGCTCCACAAGTTCGCCACATTCCTTATAATGTGCCATCTTGTTTTTCTCCTTTTTAACGTTTGCCAAATGTTGTTTTCAATATTCTTTAATCAATCACATTGCAACTGTCGAAAATGGATATCCCCCATGCCGCGTTAAATTTTTATTTAGTGCGGTGGTGTGTGTTTCTCTGTGTGTTCTTGCCGCAACCAAACCAGAGGGAGAAATACACACACCAGCAACGTTTGGCGGCCCCTGAAACGCTTGACGACCATTCCAGCCTTGTGCCCAAATAAGTTTTGGCCCATTGCACACACAAATCAAAACACCTATTTGATTTCGGCAGCCGCACTATGCTGCTAATCTGATTTAATTGCAGAAAGTGCACTGATTTTAACCGCCCTATTTGCAGGTGCAAACCCAGAAACCAAACCAACTAATGTACCAAACAAAATACCACCCCAAATAAGAACAAACGGCAACATAATAACATCTTTTCCTTCAATTAAATTAAACATATTCGCAAAATTATTAACTCCTTCTGAAACCTTGGCAAATAATTCGTTATCACGTGCCTTCTCCAAAAACTCTGCAGAACTTACAATTTGAACCACTTTAGAAAGACCTTTGGCAACACCCCAAGAGCCCACAACACCCAAAATTCCACCCAATAATCCAACAATTCCAGCTTCTGTTAAAAACATAATCCGTATTGTATTGATTTTGCAACCCAGCACTTTCATAATTCCAATTTCACGCGTTCTTTCAGAAATTGACATAAACATCATGTTGGCTATCCCTAATGCAGAAACAACAACTGTAATAACACCAAGAGCACCCAACATTGCCCTTAAACCTGCAGATTGTTTTTGTTTTTCTTTAATATCACCAAGCAAGCTGCTTGTGCGGTAATTTAGCTGATTTTGAATAACATCCACAATCCCTCCAACGTTTTCCCAGTCTCTTGCGTAAACATCAATCTCTTTATACGCATATTTATCTTTTTTACTTTTCGCCTTGTCCATTTCTCCTTCTGAAAGCAAATCCTTCAGTTCGCGAAGTGTTTCCAAATCTACAACAACACTTGTCATAAACTCTCTTTTATCCCAATCATCGTAAATAGATGCAAGTACTTCCCAGTTTTGAATTTTTGGGTTAAAACCATCAAAATCCAACATCCCTGTAATATTTATATTGAATTTTTTGCCAAGTACGTCAGAAAATTTACTTACAGTTGCAATTTCTACCGTTTCGTTGTTTTCTTTTTCATCTTGCTCATCATCTTCATATGACTGACCCCCTTCGTTCCATATCCGTTCAAACATTTTATCTAAAATTTTTTTCATCTGCTTTCTTCCAGAAAAATTGGGAATTAATAGTTGCATTTGATTCGTTTTTTCAATGTTCACAAAAGGTTTTGGCGCAACCCCTTTACCTTTACGCTCCTTCAAAAAATCCCAAAGTGCCGAACCATTAGAAAATTCACGCCAATTTTTTCCTTTTACATTACAGAATTCATAGTCAAATAAACAGCCAACAACAACATTCTTAAATTTGCTTCCCTTTGCATTTTTTCGGAATTTTCCACCAGGTAAAACAGAAAAACCCGCTTTATTTAAATTTTCTGGCTTGCTAAAATCAAGGCCCAAAATACTATCCATCCAAATGAAATTATCGCCAAAACAAATCACACCATCTCCCCAAAGGTAAAACGAATCTCGAGGAAAAACAAAATCAACACCAGGCACTGTAGAAAGTTTTTTCACTAGTGCCGGCCCAAAATCCGGCTCAGAAGCTTCGCTAGATTTTGAATTCAACAAAGAATTTTGTTGTTTGGGTTTGTATTCGGCTTTTTGTACTTTAATTTTTTTGATATCACCGCTATTTTTCATAGCTTCTTCTATATTAACCGTTGTTGTATAACTAAACCCCAGCGTCAAAACAATTGAACCAGTTCCTAACATAATCCCACAAATAGTCAAAAATGTTCGTAATTTACTTCGAATTAAGTTGCTAAAGCAAAACGTTATTATGTCAGATGTCTTCATCTGCTTCTAAACTCCTCTTTGCTTTAATCTTTTTGACTACCAAAATACTACTTCCAACAGTTACAACAAAACCAATACCAACGAAAATCCATTTCTTCTTAGTGCTCCCCTTTTTTTGTTCTTGCTCTTCTGGTATTGACGACAACTCTGGTGGCAAAGCAGCTGCTCCCTCCCCATCTGCAGCAAGTGGATCTTGCGGCTTTGGCTCCAAAACGAACACAAATTCTGAAGAAACGGAATGTTCTTTGTCTTCAATATCAACATAAGTGAGAGTTACAGTACAAGAACAAGTAACAGGTTCTGTTGGCACAAAAACAGCCGCCGGCATGGCAGGAACTTCGGCGGGCAAACCATCCAAAGCCTTTTGATTTTGGTCCCCTGCCACCGGTGCTTCTGGCTGCGGAAAAGTTGGCGCAAAAGCAATCTGTTTTTCAACAACTCCACCAGCTAAAACTTGATTAAGATAAATTGGATTCAACGGCTCTGCAAAGTCAAAGCCAGGCCCAGGTGTAATTGTTACTACACCATTAAATGCGGTTTGTTTGTTGCTGTCAGCAACAACTGTTGTAGGTTGAGAAGCTGGCAATGACTCGTTTCTTATAACGATTTTTGCGTTCATTTCCTCGCCATCTACTAATTTTTTCTTAGATGGGAAACCACGCAAAGCCATAACAATTTTCGGTAACATTGTTTCAACTTGAATGGTAGTTTCAAATTTTTGCAATATTTGCTTTGCCGAACCGCTTGCATCTTGATATTCGCCACTTACTTCCCAGTTAATTGAACAAATACCTGCTTTTTGTTCCGGTCTGGCTTGAGTGTCTAAATTAACAACATATTCACCCTTTGGCCCTATTTGTGGGATCTCTATTACATTGGTTTTGGGGAATAACACCCCCAAACTTGAAGCTGTTAAGATTACGTTAAAAATGGGTTCAACAGAACTTAAATTTCTAACCACAATACTACATTTGCGTGATTCTCCCACAATAGCTGTGCTGTTTTCTTTGCCCAGAACCATTAAATGTGGTATTTCTGGTCTTTGTATTTTTGCAGTTCGTTTGCTTTCTTCATCTCTTTCTTGATAAATTGGAATATCAGCAACTGCTACTCGAACTATTTCATCGTTGTCTCCGCGCCTAAATCGAATGGAACTCGTTAACACTCCATAATTATCCTGCGCGGCTGGTTGCGCAGTCCCCTGCTGAGTTACTGGCATCACCGTTGCGGCTGGCTGCCCCAAATAAACAGCGTTTATCGTTACTTCAATAATTAAATTCCCTTGTGTGGATACTTTTGAAATGTTTTTTGTGGTTGTTTTTGTTATTTTAAAATTTGTTATGTTAACTTTTGCAACCAAAGATTTTGATGCAATTTGTTCAGCCGAACCAAATTCAACAACACTTACCGTCACTTTGAAAACAAATGTTTCACCAACAGTTGGTTTTTTAGTTGGAAGCCCTTCGGCAGAAAGCAAAACACCGTCAACATCAATTGCATTCACCACAGGAACAAACTGAAAACACAAAAGCATCATAAACAAAAACACAAATAATAACGATATTCGCTTTTTAACCATTTTTAAATAATCCCTTTCCTCTTTGACTTCGCAACAATATTTAGTTTTTTACTTGCTGTTCTACTTTTTCATCACCAACAACATTCCCATCACTAATGGTAATAATTCTATCTGTGTAAGAAGCAATAGAGCGGTCGTGAGTAACAATCACCAAGGTTTGGTTATGGTCCCTTGCTACTCCCAAAATCAATTCCATAACCTCTTTTGTTGTTTTTGTGTCTAAATTACCAGTTGGTTCATCTGCAAAAACAACCATTGGTTTTGCAACAAATGCACGCGCAATACCAACACGCTGTTGTTGCCCTCCACTCATCTCATTTGGCTTGTGTTTCCAGCGTTCACCTAATTTAACAGCTTTTAGCATTTTTCTTGCTGTTACATTACGTTTCCCCTTCCCTATTCCTTTAAACATTAAGGGCAACGCCACATTTTCTTGAGCTGTTAACGATGGCAACAAATTATACGATTGAAAAACAAATCCTATATATTTTTGGCGCAAAATTGCCAGTTTTTTTTCACTCATTTTTGAAACATTGTGGCCTGCAATTATCACACTTCCCTTTGTTGGCTTCTCTAAACCTGCCATCATATTCAAAAGCGTAGATTTCCCAGACCCAGAAGTACCTAAAATGCAACAAATTTCACCTTTATTAATTGCCAAATCAATTTTATTTAAAGCAATAACTTTTTCTGAAGCCATTTTATAAACTTTGCGAATTCCCTTCACTTCAATCAAAACATTTTTTTTAACCATAAATTATAATTACTCCTCAAACTCCATCTCTATTCGGGAATAATATTTATCAAATCAACTCTTTAACTTTCGCAGCCTTCCCGACTTTCCCGCGAAGGTAATAGAGTTTGCACCTTCTAACCTTCCCTTTTCTAATTACTTCAATATTCTCAATAACCGGTGAATGAATTGGAAATACTCTTTCAACACCAACTCCATGCGATATTTTTCTAACAGTGAAGGTTTCTTCAATTTGTCCATGTTTTTTTGCGATCACAGTGCCTTCAAAATTTTGAATTCGAACACGTTCTCCCTCTTTAACTTTAACGTGAACTTTAATAACATCTCCAACGTTGAAAGCAGGCAAACTTTCTTTCATATATTTCTTTTTCACAATATCAATTAAACTCATAAACCAATTAACTCCCTTTCTTGAAACCCCTATTTCAAAACAATAAACCGATGCACATTGTAACACATATTCTCACGTTTTTCAAGCACCGAGTTCAATATTAACCCCCAAAATCCTTTGCAACGTTTCTATGTTTCCTCCAAATCTTTGCAAAACTTTCATAAAATCACATATTTCGTCTACAGGTCGAGTTTGGAATAGTTTTAGCACCGAATCAAAATTAAAAAGCCAAATCATTTCGCACCTAGAATCACGAGATAAAAATTCAATTTGCCACAAAAGTAGCCTCAAACCGTCTTCTATCCATTCGTTTTGACCAGCTACTCCAGCATATTTATCTTCCCGCCCCACTTTATAAACAGCTAACGCAGCACCATATCCAGTTTTTTTTAATTCCGTGAATTCACGCAACGGTAAACCTTTTTCTGTAAGAAATCTCCAACGAATTTGTTCAGCCACAGGCATACCATTCTCATCTTTTCCAGTTATACACAATCCCCACTTGTCTTCAGTTTTTTCAAATGGGCATGCAGCATTTTTACGCCCATAATAAAGCTGCGGCACAATTACATCAACATATTTAAGCCATGCTTGTATATCTACACCCATTCTTGCATTTTCAACGAAGTTCCCTGTTGGTGAAATCACAAATTGACAATTGGGTGCTATATTCTTTATTTCCTTCCCCACAGATGATATAAAAGCACTTATATTGTTTTGCGCTTCTTGAGCTTCCACAACATACCCCAACGGATAAAAATAATCGTCGAAAATTATGCCACGAATTCTGTCTCCGTATTTTTTTGCCACTTCTATTATCGGCTGCTTAATCAATTCTACTGCTTCAGGACAACCTGGATTAAACCAAACTCCTGATGTTGCAACTAAAAATGCACCTGGTGTACGCTCATACAATATTTTAGCTGGATGGTTTGGAATTAAATCATCCAAAGAACGGCCAATTCTAAATGGATTAAACCAGGCATAAACATCAATACCTCTTTCACATGTCAATTCAAGAATAATTGCAAAAGGATCAAAAGGTAATGTGCCTCCCCGAACTCCGCATATGAACTTGGAAAGTGGATAAATTTCAGAAGGGTAATTTGCATCTGCATGACTCACAACATGAAATCCAATTACCTTAATTCCAAGATTTTTTATGGTGTCTAACACTTTCGTTGCCTTAACTCTAAACTCGCGTTCTGTTGAAGCTACTAAAGTTCTTGAAATATCATAACAAGAGAACCAAACCGCAAGTTTTGGTATTGCATTTGTAATTAAACAAATAAAAAAAAATAAAAAAGAAAGCACTAAAAAACAAAACTTTTTAACTGTCCTCATAAAATTTCCTTTTCAAAACATATTTACTAAATTATTCACCAATTCGAAAAAATTTGCAGAGGTTTTTTCTGTTGGTTCTAGAACCTTACTTAAAGGAATTGCCGCAATTTCACCACTAATTGCAACTATTACTTTATTCAACTTTTCATTCTTAACAAGTTCAACCGCCAACTCACCCATCTGACTTGCAAGGATTCTATCTTTACTTGTTGGTGTTCCACCACGCTGCACATATCCCAGGACCGACGTTCTAATCTCGCAATTAACTTCTTTTGAAATTAATTCAACAAGAAGCTGCTTATTTTTATAACCTTCCGATACAATCACTAATAAATTGTGCATCCCGGCTTTTTTATAAGCCTTAATATTCCTGATTAAAATTCTTTCTGACTCGGTGGTATCACGTTCTGGCACCAACACCGCCACAGCACCACAAGCTACAGCAACGTTAAGTGCAAGGTTCCCTGAATTTCTGCCCATTACCTCTACCACAAGGCACCTATTGTGAGACTGTGTGGTATCTCTTAATTTGTCGACCATCTCTATTGCTGTATTAGTGGCAGTATCAAATCCAATTGAATATTCAGAAGAAACCACATCGTTATCTATTGTTGCTGGAAGACCAATGCATGGAACACCAAGGTCTGCAAATTCCATGGCACCAGTTAATGACCCATCACCACCAATAATAATTAATGCATCTATTTCAAATTTTTGGCAAGTACTTTTAGCAGCTAACTGCCCTGCTTCTGTTTTAAAAGCTTCACATCTTTCAGTATAAAGAATAGTCCCGCCTTTATGTATAATATTTGTTACTGTTAATGCGTCAATTTCATTTAACTCACCATTTATAAGCCCTCGGTAGCCACCTTCAACACCCCAAATCTCAAATCCTTCACGGCACGCAAAACGCACAACACTACGAATAATAGCATTCATTCCCGGTGCATCACCGCCACTTGTTAAAACCGCTATTCTTTTTCTCATCTTTTCACCCCATTGCATTGCAAAACGCGCAAATTATTTACATGAAATCTAAATTCCATAAGCAGCCCCTGGATAAGTTTTAATTGCACCAACAAGCTCAAGCTCCGTTATTGAACTCAGTAAATCACCAAGGTGCATCTTCAGTTCTAAAACCAAGGCATCTAATTCTTTTGGCGCAGAACGTAAAACAGAAAGAACTTTAATTGCTTTATCACTCAGCTCACTTACATCAAGTGGTTGCAACAGCGGCAATTCTTTTTGTGACTTTAATTCTTTTTCTTCTTCGTGGTTTAAATCTAACTTAATGTGTGAATATTTAGTTTGAAGTGAGATTAAAATATCATTAACATGTGTTACAACTGTTGCGCCATCTTTCAATAATTTATTACAGCCTTTTCCTCCCTGGGTGTTTATATTGTGCGGCACACTAAAAACATCTTTACCTTGTTCTAAACAGCGGTGTGCCGTAATTAACGAACCGCTTCTCAATTTTGCCTCTGTTACCAAAACACCATCACTTAATGCTGCCATAATTCGATTTCTAACTGGAAAATTAATTTTGGTTGCCGCAACACCTGGCGGATATTCTGAAAGAAATAACCCGTTACTCATTAAAATTTCTTGCTTTAACCCGATGTTTTGCTGTGGGTAATCAATGTCAATGCCACAACCTAAAACAGCGATTGTTTTACCATTGGATAGTAATGTTTCTTTATGAACAACTGTATCAACACCAACTGCAAAACCACTAATAGTCATAATCCCAGCTTCCACAAGCCCCCTTGTTAACTCTTTGGTAACCATCTCACCATATGCGCTGTTTTTTCTTGAACCAACAATACAAATGGCGGGAGATTCCTCCAATTCGTTTAAAAAAGAAAGATTACCTTTAGCATATAACACAGGTGGAGCAGCATAAATATGTTTTAGGCACCTTGGGTAAACAGGCGAATTGCAAGTAATAATTTCACACCCAGTCTCATTGCATTTTTTCAGAAGAGATTTGGCTTTATTTAAAGAAACCTGTTTTAATTTAAACAATTCACCACAAAATTCATTATTTATGCTTTTTTCAAACAACACTTGTGGTAATCCCTCACCATGTTCAGCCAAAACATCAATAGCTTGAGTTCGGCCTACCTCAATAGCTTGATTTAACCACACCCAATAAACAAGGTCTTCCACTACTTTTCAACTCCACAATTCCTTTAAAACATACCTCTCAATTATTGCACAAGTTTCAGTTTATTGCAAATGATTTTGCCTTTTTCAAAATGGAGTGCTATAATAGACCTTGTTAAATTAAAAAAGGAAGTGGTGGCCTGAATGAAAGAATGCATTTTAACCGGAGACAGACCTACTGGGAATTTACACTTGGGGCATTTTGTTGGTAGCTTATTAAGCCGAGTAGAACTACAAAATAAATATGATACATTTATCATTGTTGCAGATATTCAAGCATTAACAACCCACTTCACTCACCCTGAAAAAATTAAAGAAAATATATACAATGTGGTACTCGACAATCTGTCAATTGGGATTGACCCCGAAATTTCAACTTTTTTTATTCAATCTATGGTTCCGGCAATTGCAGAACTCACAATCTTCTATTCCATGCTTGTGAGCGTGAATGTTTTACGTCACAACCCAACCATAAAAACAGAGGCTGCAAATTATGGGTACAATGACTTAACCTATGGATTTCTCGGGTACCCTGTAAGCCAAACAGCAGACATAACATTTTGTAATGCAAATTTAGTCCCTGTTGGCGAAGACCAAGTTCCACACATGGAGTTGACACGAAAAATTGTCCGGCGATTTAATGAAATTTATAACACAAATGTTTTAAAAGAACCGCAAACCATGCTCAGCAACTGTCCAAGGCTTGCCGGCCTTGATGGGAACACAAAAATGGGCAAAAGTCTAAACAATGCAATTTTTTTGTGCGACTCCAGTGAAACTATTAAAACAAAAATCACTTCCGCAATAACCGACCCACAAAGAATTAGCGTTCAAGATAAAGGGCACCCAGATATTTGTTCAGTTTACAACTACCACCAGATTTTCAACAAAAAGGAACAAGTTGCCGAAATTTGCGAAAATTGCAAAGCGGCAAGGATCAGTTGTGTAAGTTGCAAACAAATTCTTTGCAATGTTTTAAATGAACTCCTGGCACCTTTAAGAGAAAAACGAAAATTTTATGAAGAACGCCCCAAGCTAATTCAAGAAATTTTAAATAGCGGCACACAAAAAGCCAACCAAATCGGCAATGAAACCGTCAAAAACGTTAAAGAAGCTATGAATCTTATTCATTTTTAAATACTTTACAAAATCATTTTAGCCGGCTCCTTTTGAACAAATGTCTAAAATCACAAGCGCAGCAACAGATTCAACAATCACAGCACTTCTTGCAACCGGCGAAACATCGTGTTTGCCGATAATTTTTATTTTTGCGTTTGATTTCGCCTCAAGATTAATCGTTTCTTGCTCTTTACCAATTGAAGGAATTGGTTTAAATGCAGTGTTAAATATTATGGGCATTCCAGTTGAAAGGCCACCACAAATCCCACCAGAATTGTTTCTCTTACTTCTCACTTGTTGAATATCATCGTAAAATAGCGGGTCGTTCGCTTCGCTGCCTTTTAATGTTGTTATTTCAAACCCTTTCCCAAATTCAATTCCCTTCACTGCCGGAACTCCAAACATTACTAAAGCCAGCTTACTTTCAATTGAACCAAATAATGGGCTGCCAATTCCAGGCGGTACACCTAAAATAGCCGTTTCAATACAACCACCAACACTATCCCTTCCCATTTTAGCATTATTTAAAACCTTCAAATAATGCAGGCGCACGTTCTTGCAAATCACTGGCATTGCATCATATTGGAGGGATTCTTTTAATTCCTTCGAAAATACAGGCCCAAACACCACATCTTTATAGCTATATATACTACTCACATGACTATAGATTTCGATCCCCCACTTTTCTTTAAGCAGTTGCCGCGCAACAGAACCAGCAAAAACCAAACCAACAGTCAACCTGGCAGAAAACTCCCCACCACCGCTTACATTTTCCCCACAATATTTTACCCACGCTGGGTAATCTGAAGTAGAAGGCCTTGGAATGTAAGGTATATATCCCTCACCGTTTACGTCTTTATTGTGAAAAATAGCTGTTAAATTTGCACCTGTAGTAATTCCATTTTTAATCCCGCAAAGCAACTCATAACAATCTGGTTCATTTCGCAATGAACAAAAATCATTTTGATTTGTTTTGCGGCGCAACAACTGTTTTTCTAATTCTGCGAAATTAATCTCAAAACCCGATTTAAATCCACTAACTGAAACACCAACAGCTTCTGCATGTGACTCCCCAAACAAAGTAACTACAACATTTTCTCCGAAACTATTATACACCATGAATCACACCGCCCAAACTCAAAAAATCAGCAATAAACGTGGGGTATGATTTTTTTATGCAAGAAATATCATCTATTTCAATACCAGATTTGGCCTTCAGTGCTGCTATGCACATCGCCATCGCAATTCTGTGGTCACCAAAACTTTTTACTTCCCCACCAACAAATCCTTCTTTTCCATTTATTAAAATTTCCCCATTTTCATATCTCGCATCGCCACCAATTGCTAACAAATTCATTACCATTGAAACAACCCTATCAGATTCTTTGAATCTTAATCTTTCAACATTCATAATTTTAGTTTGTCCAGGTACTAGTGCACCCAAAACCATTAATATTGGGACCAAATCTGGAATATGTCTTGCATCTATACTGCACCCAGAAAGTACCGCTACAGAAAAACTAATTCCACTTTCACACACAATAGGAATCGCACCAAATTTTTCAAGTAATCTCAAAATTGAAAAATCGCCCTGAACAGAGGGCGTTTTTATTTGAACTGTGATCTCAAACCCAAGAGCCGCAGCAACAAACCAAAAAGAAGCCGCAGAATAATCGCATTCAACTTGAAATTTGGCCGGTGCATGATATTTTGCATTAGGTATATAAATTTCACATTCTTTAATTTGCACATCCACACCAAAACTTTTCATAATCTCACTAGTTAACAATACATATGAAAGTGAACCTTGATTTACACTTATTTTAAGCTTCGAACTTTGCTCAAGCAGTGGGGAAGCCATCATAAGACCACTAATAAACTGCGAAGTTGTTTGTTCTGCCACACAATATTCACCACTCTTAAGCTCTTCAGATACATAAACCGTGTTCTTTTCCATGCAACAGTTTATTCCAAAATCTTTCAGGCGTTCTAACTCATTTTTTGACAAACGTTTTAAAAGCTGTTCGCCGCAAAGAAGCTTTGCCTTTATTTTCAAAGCTGCAAGGATACAAATTAAAAATCTCAATGTACTTCCAGAGTTGGCACAATCAGCATTCAAAAATTCACAATTGATGGAAGAAGAAATAAATATTGAATTGGCACCCACTTTAACACCAATGCCCAAGGCATTCAACACATTTATTGTTGCTATTATATCGCTACACAAATTAATTCCCACAAGTTCACAGTTTTCAACACTCAAAGCCGCCAAAAATAAAGCACGGTGCAATATGCTTTTGGAAGGAGGAACTTTAACCGTTCCTTTTATTAATTCACTACCACTTACATTGAACAAATTCGTATCCACCCAACTTTTTCACAAACAAGCTACTTAATAATACCCAATTCCCTCCACTCGGACCTTGTGCACCACGAGCTGGTAATCCCTTTCTCCATCTCTTGGCCGCTGCATACCACAAACAGGCAAAAACACCGCCCAAGTTACATCGTGCCGATTTCACTTGACCCCATACTGCGAGATGGTGAAATTCCATGCAGTTTATACCACACTTGTATTTCATCTTTCAAGGTTACAAATTCCGGGTAGCCCTCAAAAAATTCAACTTTCTCTCTTCCTCGATTCTCTTTTAATTCCTCTTCGGTAATAAAACTAGCAAACGACTCAGCAAAATCGTCAAAAATATGTGTACTTGCATATAGCGAAACAAAATCTTTTCTGTGCCGCAAATAAAACAAATAACCGTTTTCATCATTGTGCTTATCATCTAATGTATATTTATAAAACCGATCAACAAAAGCTTTCATGTAAGAATTCTCTCTAAACCTAATAGCAACATACGGTGGGACATCTATCACCATCGCGGCGGAATTTTCTGAGGGTTCAGGTTCACTATAAAGCGAAATAAAATGCCCAAACTCATGGCACAACTGATACGCAAACATCGCTAAACTCTCTTCTTCTAAAACAGAAATATCCACACCCAACACAGAATATGCAACTTCATTTTCATTCGTTGTAACTTCAGTTGTAACTTCAGTTGTAACTTTAAAAGACCCACAGAAGGCAGGCGCAAAACCGTTGCCCTGCGGTAATAGTACATAATAAAAAGGAGAAAAATAATCTATGCATTGTAAAACCCTAGATGGCAATATCTTTTTTGTTTGTTCCCAAACCGTTTCTTGTTTCCTTTCCTTTTCTTCAGGGGAAATTAACACCGATTCAACTGGCTTAATAATTCCTATTTTTTCCGCTACCGCTGGTAGGTCTTCCCCTCGCTCTAAAGTTAAATTAGCATTTATTTTATATTGTGCATCTTCTTCCCATTCGCTATTAACATCCACCTGGGCATTAATGTAAGTTTTCCACGTATCTGCAATTAATTCAATATCTTCCATTGGATTTTGTAAAAACTGATCTTTTGTATATTGGTTTAAAATATTACTTAATTTCTTATTGCATTTGTTTAACTCGCGTTTTTCTAATTTACTTAAATTTTGTTTATTCTTTAATTTTACTATTGCCTCAACAACAACAGCAACTGCCTCGCGTTTTTCATTTGAGAGTTTTAATTCTCCAATAACCTGCTGCATCATTTCATCAACCATTAAGGAGACTGTTTGTTTTACCGCTGCTACCCGCATCAACCCTGGCGGATTTCTAAACACAAAAAACAAACTACCTGCAATCACAACAATTGCAGTAATCATACTCACGTAAACTGCCTTTTTTCTTCTTTTACTCATAAAACTCCCTTTTTTATTTTCTCATTTTCATTAAGGAATTAAACTCTTTCCGTCTATATTTAAGACATTTTTACAAGAGCAAACACAAGGCTCTCAAAAATTTACATGTTTTCATAGCTAAATTGTGGCACAGCGAACCCTCAATGTCAATAGTTGAAAACAAAACATTGTTTTGTGAGCTTGTAATCCCCATCCCACCCCAGAGGCCAAAGCACGAAATTCCTGGAATTGGCAGAAACAAAGGCCCCTAAATGGGACCTGATTATTGTCTAAATATCTATTGTATTTATTTGTATGCTGACTGGCAATGTAAAATAACAAATGAGCAAATCACCTGCCTGTTTGACCACTTGAGGTAATATACGGATAGAATAAGGTGGTATTGAGCCAAAAAGCTCCAGTTAAGTCAGTTTCAAGCCTTTCTTTACCTTCATTCCCATACCCCCAAAGATTACAAGAACAAATCAAGATCTTTGCCAATTAAAAAGTTAGCATAGCCTATCCACAAAGAAGGTGGGTTCTTTTTTTAACTAGACCTAACAATACCAGCACCCAGCCTGCGCTACTCTCTGATTCCCTTCCCAGTAATCATTTAGAACAGTAGCTAATGGATAAAATTTTTTTGCTTCATACCCCGGCAACGGACGGGAAAACCAAATTTGCGCAGCATCTAAAGACGCATCGCCGGATGGCGTTGCAATGTACCCAGAGGCACGATGCTCAATATTAATAAGAATTATTTTTGAACTTTGATTACTTTCCTGAAAAAAATCAAAATTCAGTTGAGGATCTCCCTCACGCACAAATTTTTCCATCTCTTCTACATCTACATTATAAGGTACCGGTGACAAGGTATTCGTAAACCGTAGTTCCTTAACCTCCTTCACATCTGGCTTCACCTTGTCTTTTAATATATCTTCCAAGGTCCTTCCATTTGCTGCTAGCCTTATGTAGAACGATGCTACTTCTTGTCCTTCAGGGAGTTCACATCCTTCAGGGAGTTTAAATTCTACAGGGACAAGTAAATTGAATTCCGTCTCGTCCTGTATAACCATGTTAACATTTATCGTCTGATCTTCTTGGGCAACTGGTGGCCTGCTCTCCACAATTCTACGAAACACCATTATTTGGCTATTCCATCCATCCTTCAATTTCAGAAACTGTGTCGCAAGTTGTAAATTTAATGCCTCACTAAGCCACTCGCCTGGCTCAACATTTGATAAATATACACTATCTTTTGTTTGCCTACTCATACAAACACCAACAGAAACAAAACTACTCACCGCCACCAAAGTTGATATTAATCTTACTAAAAACTTATTCATAAAAAACATCCTTTCTATTATTTTGATTCTTAATTTTAGATAATCAATAGGAATCAAATGTCGTGTATTGATAAAAGTCCCAGCTATGCCCACTACCTATATTACATTTTGAACCAGGAATTGCCAAATTAATTTTAAAGTCATTACCCCAAGGATTATACCCATACAGGAACTTAATGGAAAAAGGACCGGCAGAAATATCCTCTGCTCCGTATACAACACAAGCATGTGCTACCGGCCCCGCAGGGTTTTTAAACGAAGCAACTACCATTCGCCTGTTGTTAAAAACTTCATTGTAAATGGCCTCAAAAGCATCTTTTACAGCTGCTTTGTTTGCCGGATCTACAGACGTGCTTACAGTTGATATCCCACCAATAGTACGCATCACAACGTTTACAGCATCGCCATTTTCTCCGACAAACATTCGCTGACACATAGGCGATAATGCTCCCCATGTATTCGTTAATTTCGCATTATCCGCCGCGCCAATTAAACAATTGAACAGGAAGAGCTGCCTTATTGGGGAAACATTCCCAAGAACATCTCTCAAGAGCGCGGGACCTAAACAGCAAGTACATAACGGGGGGGTCCCAATCGCCGCTGTGCCAGGTGGGGGGGCCGGGATGGCGAGGCCTTCTGCAAGATCAACTGGAACCCCGGGGGGGGCCAGTTGACCGTCGGGGGGTCGGTCACCGCCAAGACCCGCGGGAGGGTTTGCGTCGGTCCGCCCACCTGCCTCTTCCACGTCATCGCCGCCATCTTCCGGCTGCTCGGCGGGAGCTGCGCCGGCAGCTGCCAACAAAACCGGGCAGCTGGTCGAGAAATGGGTGCTCTGGTCGCTCAAAAAATCGTGAATTTTTTCCAGAAGCTCTGTTTGAACAGCGTCTGATGCCTTATAGTACTCCTCGAGTGTGACCATTGCCGACCTGTGTAAAAAAACATTCTCCATAAATTTTTCGTCGTAATTCCAGATGTCTGGGCCCACGGCTTGGCCAGCCCCAGCAGCAGCGCCAGCAGGTCTGTTAATCGGGGTCCCGAGGGACGGGAGGACGCCCGGCAGTTCGAAAAATGCCCGCAAAGCAACAACGTCCTGGTTGCCGTCAGCTATTCTTTTTCGCAGTATATCCCATAACACTATTTTAGAGCACGTGACTGCGCACCACGGCACATTTCCCTGTTCTAAAAACCAACGATTTGTTCCATTTCTGTAATCGCTCCATGGATCATAACTGGTTACTCTTTTCTCTGCGAGTGTAATGTTAGAAAAAATGGATACAAAACAAAAAAGACTTAATAGCAGCGCGCAAATCTTCCTCTTTGCCTGCTTAAAAATTTGAATATTCATAATATTTCTATTTAATTTTCTCAATTTTACCATGCTTGACTTGAATTTCATAATGCCCCCTTAGATTTACTATTGATACAACATACTTTTTCTTAAAGTTGGTCTTTCGTGGTGTTATTTTCTTCATTCGAGCAATCGTTATCCACTTTCTTGAGGTTGATCTACTTAAGAAATGTTGCCGCTTTTTACATTAACACGTGTTGTGCTTTTTGCAATTTACCGTCTTAATTTACCAGAAAATACCATCTATGTCAATTTTACGTCGAACGAAATATTAGAGTTAAATTTTAGTTTTTAAACACCATTTGACCATCTTCACCATTTTATTTACGCCCCTCTTTCTAAAGAAAAACTAATCAAAAAACCACAAACGTACAGTGCCGCAAAAAGAATAAATGCATTTATCGTGCCATAGTAAAATTCGCTTCCATGAAAATTTCCAAACGCCGGGAATATGTAAAATGGAACCACAACCAAACAACTGAAAAATATGGCCAAAAGGCTAGCAACAATATGTGTTTTAACAAATCCACGCGTGTTTGTATTAAATGCCAACAAAGTTGCTTGTGAATATAAAGCTCTCATTATAAATACTAAGGCAAAAATTGCAATAATATGTTCGCTTATATAATATATTGTCACATAGGCATCAAGCACTTGCATTACCTTTGCAATGGCCCACAATATCGGCAGAACTTGCACTAATTTCATAAGATTCGTTTTCAACATTGCATGTTGCCCCATTAAAAAAAGTACCCCTTGAATAATAAAAACAATCCCAGAAACAAGACCAAAGTACTGCCGAATAGTCCCCATACTGGAACCAGGAAATAACTGAAACGAAACATTTGCAATGCCAGAAGGTAAAAACCCAACTATTTGCTCTTTGTGTTTTAAAAAATCATAAAGAAAAAAAACACCAAACAAAACTGAGACAATGGCAAAAATAATTCCCCACTTTTTTGAAAACTTTATTTCCACAGATGAGTCATCGTTCGTTGAATAGAAAAGAACAAAAACAGCACCAACAGAACCAATAATTAACAGACTTAGATTAAAAATCGTGGTCCAAATATTTTCCACACCATAAAATCCTGTCTGCGGGTTCACAAAAGCTGAAACAAAAAAACAACGCACACCAGTTATTATTGTAATAAAAACGGAAAAAATTACAATGTGTTTAGTTTTCAACAAACATAATACCTCCTTCACAATAACAGTTGTCTTTAATCTAAACTGCTGGTATAATTAATTTCATTACAAAAGCATTATATCACACCTTATTGTTTACAGCGAAAAGAGGATTTTTTTATGTTAGAACGTATTCAATTACACGACGGCGTGTTTTTCAACGGCATTAGTGAAACTAAATTCAAATCAAGTTCAATTATCATAAATTTTGTTTTACCACTAACAGCAGAAACTGCTTGTCAACAAGCCATCTTGCCATATATGTTACACAACGGATTCAAAGAATGCCCAGATATTACAGAATTTCATAAAAAATTAATGGATCTTTACAGTGCAACAATAATCACAAGCGTTAAAAAAGTTGGTGCATACCAAATAATAAGCATGGGAATTGAATTTATTGAAGATGAATTTGTCCCAGAAAAAATTTCAGAGCGCGCAATTGAACTTTTAATTTCTTCTGTATTTTGCCCTATAATGGAAAAAAACAATATTTTTTGTGAGCAAATTTTAAAAAAACAAAAAGAAGTGCTTAAAGAAATTGTTCTTTCAGAGTTAAACGATAAATACATTTATACTCTAAACAGGTGCCATGAAATTGCTTTTGAGGGAACAAATTGCGCCGTTAACTCAAACGGAACCATCTCAGGGATTGAAAACTTAACAACAAAAACTGTTTCAGAATCTTATTTTAATATGCTAAAACATGCGCACATAGAAATTTTGGGCATTGGACATGTGCCCACTTTAGAGATGGCAAAAAACAAACTAAAAAAGGCCTTTGAAAATTTTAAAGGATCCCCGAGCTTGAAATTAGTACCTCAAGAATTCAATTTCCGCACACAATTAAAAGAAGAAACACAAGAAATGAACATTAACCAAACAAAACTTGCACTTTTGTTCATTGGCGGCTACCCACACACAGAAAAAGAAGAAGCGGCCACTAAACTTATGAGCATAATTTATGGTGGTTCACCTACCTCAAAACTATTTGTTAACGTTAGAGAAAAAATGGGACTTTGCTATTACTGCAGTGCGATGTTTAACAAATCTGTGGGCAGTTTGTGTGTGGCGGCAGGAATTGAACAGAAAAATCTTGAAAAAGCCAAGAATGTTATTTGCTCTGAATTTAAAACCATGCAAAACGGCGATTTTACAGATAAAAATCTAACCACAGCCAAATTAACATTTAAACAAAAATTACATGCACTTTCAGATTCCAGTAATAAATTGAACCATTGGTACCTTGCCAGAATTTTAGACCAAACTTTCAAATCACCAGAATTTTTCATGGAATTAATCGACCAAATTACTCCGCAAGAGTTAGTGCAACAAGCAGAAAAATTTACTTTAACAACAATTTATGTTTTGAAAGGCGGTGGCTTAATTGACTAATTTAAAAGAAATAAAAATTAAAGAGCTTGCTGAAAAATATTTCGAAATTAATCACCCAACAGGACTGAAAATAATTATTTGCCCAATGAAAAACTACACGTCGTCGCATGCTATTTTAGGAACAGTTTATGGCTCGGTTAATAATTGTTTTGGAACATTAAACGGTGATTTAAACACAGTTCCAGAAGGAATTGCACATTTTCTGGAACACAAATTATTTGAAGATAAATCTGGCCGCGACACCTTTGAATTGTTTTCTGAAACCGGAGCAGATGTTAATGCATTTACATCATTTGAAAAAACATGTTATTTTTTTTCTGGAACCAGTTCATTTTTAAAAAATCTCAAAATCCTATTGGAGTTTGTAAACTCACCATATTTCACAGAAAAAACCATTGAAAAAGAACAGGACATTATAGCGCAAGAAATCAAAATGTACAATGACGACCCAGATTGGCAAGTATTTTTTAACACACTTGCTGCCATTTACATAAAACACCCGATACGAACAGACATTGCCGGAACAATTCAGTCCATTTCAAAAATAACAAAAGAACTTCTTTACACGTGTTATGGTACCTATTATGCACCTAATAATATGATATTGGTTGCTACCGGCAATGTTGAGCCAGAAAGTGTTGTTACTTGCGTTAACGAGCTGTACAACAGTAAAGAGTTTAAGCAAATCTCATTTGAGAATATCATGCCAGAAGAACCAACTAATATTAACAAAAAAATTATTCGAAAATGCCTTCCCGTTTCAATTCCATTAATAACTGTTGGTTTTAAGTGCAAATCAGGAAACAAAGTAGAAAATTTTACAAATAAATTTAAATATGATATGTTGTTAAAAATGTTATTTGGAGAGACATCGGCATTTTTTAAAAAATGCTACGAGACAGGCCTTGTTACCGAACCATTTGAGCTTCAAGCATTAAGTGGCAATGGATTTGTTTCATTACTCATTGGCGCAAAAACAATCACTCCAGAAAAACTTTATGAGGGAATTTTAAATGAAATTGGCCAAAAACATGTTTCAGGCTTGAATTCAGATGATTTTCGCTGCCATAAAAAAGATGCTTTTTCAAGTCTTGTTAAAACTTGGGAGCAACCAGATGCTCTCGCAAATGTACTCTTTGATCTTGCCACAGTTGGATTAGACTTTAATTCCCTTTTCGAATCAATCTCTAAACTTCAAATTAATGAACTAGAAAAGCTATTTAAAGATAATGTGGAAGAAGAAAAATCGGTCCTTTCGGTTGTTAGTAGTTCTTAAATTAGCCAATTTCAAAATTGAAGGGTGAAACAAAAATGAAAAATCTGGTGATTGTTGAATCTCCAGCAAAAGCAAAAACAATCGAAAAATACCTAAAGCACAACTACAATGTTGTAGCATCAGTCGGACACATCAGAGACTTGCCCAAAAGCCGATTTGGCGTTGACATTGAAAATGGTTTCACACCAAAATATTCAATAATTAAAGCAAGAAAAGATCTAATAAAAAACCTTAAAGAACATGCAAAAAAATGCCCCAAAGTATTTTTAGCCACAGATCCAGATCGTGAGGGTGAAGCTATATCTTGGCATTTAGCTCAAATTTTAAAAATTGACCTTAATGAAATCAATCGCGTAGTATTCAACGAAATTACACCAAAAGGAATTCAAAATGGAATTAAAAACCCGCGAAAAATTAATTTAAACCTAGTTGATGCACAACAAGCCCGGAGAATTTTAGACCGCATTGTAGGTTATAAAATCAGTCCATTACTTTGGCGCAAAATTAGGCGTGGGCTTTCTGCTGGCCGAGTTCAATCTGTTGCCGTTAAAATCATTGTCGACAGAGAATGCAAAATTCGTGAATTCGTTTCACAAGAATATTGGACAATTGAAGCTTTATTACTAAGTGCAGAAAAAAAACAAATCACGGCAAAACTTGAAGCTATTGCTGGGAAAAAAACAGAAATCAATTTAGAAAAAGAAGCAAATGAAATTTTGACTAACTTAAAAGAGGCTACTTTCATTGTTGGTAATATCAAAATTGGAACCAGTAAGCGTAGTTCCCCATTGCCATTTATTACCTCAACATTACAACAAGAAGCATATAATCGCCTTTCTTATTCCGCAAAAAAAACCATGAAAATAGCACAAGAGCTTTACGAAGGAATTAACACAAAAAAATTTGGAACACAAGGATTAATAACCTACATGCGAACCGATTCACTTAGAATATCTGATGATGCAAAAACAGCAACACGTGCATATATAATTGAAAAATATGGCGAAAAATACCTCGGGCAAGAGAAAAAAATCAAGAAAAAAGCAAATATACAAGATGCGCACGAAGCCATCCGCCCCACCGACATTAACATAATCCCCGACTTAATTAAAGATAATTTAACACCAGAACAATATAAGCTTTACAAGCTAATTTGGGAACGTTTTATTGCCAGTTGCATGGCAGACACAATTTTAGATACTGCTTCTGTAGAAATTAACGCCGCAAATTATAAATTCGTTGCAAGTGGTTATTTGGTAAAGTTCAATGGTTTTAACACAATATCCTCTTTTATCAAAAACGACAGTAACGCAACCGCACTGTTTGCTTTAATAGAAGGTGAAATACTCACCACAAAAGCATTGGAAAAGCTTCAACACTTTACGCAACCGCCTGCAAGATTCACCGAAGCTTCTTTAATTAAAGCACTTGAAGAACAAGGAATTGGGCGACCAAGTACTTACGCTCCGATTATTTCAACAATTTTGGCACGTGAATATGTAATTAAAGAAGGAAAATCGCTAAAGCCAACCGGACTTGGCGAAGGAATTAACAACGTTCTAATTGAGTATTTTAATAAATTTGTAGACGAAAAATTCACTTCAAACATGGAATCTGAACTCGACTTAATTGAAACTGGTGAATTAAATATGCTTGCAGTACTTAAAAATTTTTATGCAGATTTCGTGGTTGCTTTGGAATTTGCCGAAACCAACATGGACCGCAATAAAATACTTATCCCAGAAGAACAAACTGAAGAAATCTGTGATGTTTGTGGTGCAAATATGGTTGTTAAATTTGGCAAATTTGGTAAATTTCTTTCCTGCGCAAAATATCCAGAGTGTAACAACAAAAAGAAATATCTTAAGCCAACTGGTGGAATTTGCAATAAATGCAGAGGCAAAATTATATTGAAACGATCTAAAACTGGCAAAATTTATTATGGATGTGAGCATAACCCCACTTGTGATTTCATGACTTGGAATCAACCAATTACAGACCAGTGTCCAAAATGCAATGCTACATTGTTTAGAACAAAAGGTAAAAACAGTAAAATTATTTGTTTAGTTGAAGGTTGTGATTTTTGTAAGGCCTAATGTCTTTCATATCTCAAAAAAAAGTTATTTAACTGCAATAAGGAGAGATATAATTTGTCAAAAGTGTTGATTCTCGGCGCTGGACTAGCCGGTTGTGAAGCAGCTTTAATACTTGCAAAACATAACATCAATGTTGAATTAATTGAAATGAAACCAAAAAAATTCACACCAGCACACCACAATCCGAATTTTGCCGAACTTGTTTGCTCTAATTCTCTTAAATCCATAGGGATTGAAACAGCCACAGGCTTATTAAAAGAAGAAATGAAACTTCTTGGTTCTGTTACTATTGAAGCAGCCAATCATACAAGAGTCCCGGCAGGAAATGCATTGGCTGTAAACCGAGAACATTTTTCACAATATATAACAAAACAAATTAAAGAACATCCAAAAATTCAAATTCACACAAAAGAGCAAGTAAATTTACCTGCCACTGATTATTGTATTGTTGCAACAGGACCACTCACAACGCCCACACTTTCAAATGAAATCGAAGAACTATTTGGTGAAGAAAATTTCAAATTTTTTGATGCTGCATCACCCATTGTTACCAGTGAAAGTTTAGATACGTCAAAGATATATTTCGCCGCACGATATAATAAAGGTGAAGCAGATTACCTTAACTGCCCGTTAACAGAAACCGAATACAATGATTTCCAAAACGCTTTAATTAATGCGGAAACTGCCTCACTTCATGATTTTGAAGTGCCAAACTTTTTCTTTGGTTGCATGCCAATTGAGGCAATGGCAAAAAAGGGCCACCAAACTTTGCGGTTTGGTCCATTGAAGCCAGTTGGAATTAGGAACCCCCAAACAAATGAAAATGCCTACGCAATTGTGCAACTACGCAAAGAAGATTGCAACGGGAACCTATTTAACTTAGTTGGATTCCAAACAAATCTTAAATGGAGCGAACAAAAACGCGTGTTCGGGCTAATTCCGGGACTAAAAAATGCCGAATTTGTTAGATACGGCGTTATGCATAGAAACACTTTTATAAACAGTCCCAAAATACTCGATGCATATTTCAGAACCAAAATCAGGCCAACTTTGTTTTTTGCCGGTCAAATAACAGGTGTTGAAGGTTATTTGGAATCTGCCGCAAGCGGTATTGTTGCCGGCTTGAACTTGATGAAAATAATTCAAAGGAAACGACTTGTTCCACTTCCACAAACAACAATGATTGGTGCACTTGCTAAATATATTAGTAGTGAAACGAAAGATTTTCAGCCAATGAACAGTAATATGGGGATTTTGCCACCATTAAAAATGAATATAAAATCAAAAAAAGAAAAATATATGGCACTTTCAAACCGAGCAATAAAAGATTTAACAAATTGGGACAAAGAATGCTGTCATTTTAACTTTACACAAAAATAATTGGGGCAGTTTCAACAAGAGAATATACACCAATAAAGTATTATCACTTGCTTAAAATATCTTAATCTAAAACAAAACTTGTGGAAAATTATATGGTGAAAATTTAAGAAGGAATAGTAAAAAATGAGAAATAGAAAGCGCAAACGAATGTTGCGAAGATTAATTACGTTGATAATAATTGTTGCTAGTATTATTTTTTTGATAAAAAATTTACATCACCATCATAAAACACAATACAAACACAATAATAACACAATAATAACAAAAACTGCAAGAATAAAAAAACAAACAAAACAAAGGCAACAACAAACTAAAAAAACTATTTCTCTCAATGACATATATAATCCTTTGAACTGGCACGAATACGCGGAAGAAATAAAAGCGCGGTTAATGGAACAAAAAATTATAAAAGCCGAACCAATGCATAAATATTTGGAAGACAATGGAAGGAAAAGTTCATATTCCAGCGAGGTTTATAAAGTAACGTTAGAAGATGGTACAGAAGCTGTTTTCAAAATTGCACCAAAATGTCACACGGAAGAACTGGCATTTAATTTTTCAGTTTACACAAAACTTGCATATTTACCACCAATTGTGTTCAGGTCTGTTAAACTACCACAAAGCACCCAAGAAAAAAATGGTTTTTTAAGCTTGTTTGTTAAAACCGATATCGATGCCGGATCTTTAAAATTTCAAGAATTTAAAAATTGGTTAAATGAAATCCCAGAACCAAACAAATCAAACTATAGCATTTTTAATTTTGTCTTCGGAAATTACGATGCAGGCCCACTTAACATATTACTGCTGAACCGAGATAATAAACAGTTCCCCATTCTTATAGATAACGAGTGTTTATTGTGGCTACAAAAGGTAAAATATGGAGATTTACCGTTTATAAGATGGCACCGATTATTCGACGCCAATTCTGATTCTCCATTTCCTTTTGATAAAGCGAAAGAAGTTACCGCAGAAACACGAAAAACAATCAAAAAACAATACGGCTACTTCCCCAATAGGCGGGTTCACAATTACATTATATTCAACGGATATTATTGGCTTCAATTCATTGAAGACGTAGCTTATTCATTTTTGCTGTACCCAGATACCCTTCCGAAGAACACTATTCCAATTTTAAAAAGTTTAACAAAAGAAAGGTTGGAAGAAATTGTTACAAAAACTCATGATATGAATGCTCATAAAGAAGCAATGATAGACGGGATTCTTGAACGACGCGATGCTGTGCTTAAGCATTTCGGAGAACTTTAACCCCACAGAAAGGTTGATTTTAATGCGCATAAATTCAATAATCGAATTTCTTCGCACCCAAGTTGAGATAGACGCTTGTTTAATTTTTGGCGCTGCAAATCGCCTTTACTTCAGTGGTGCAAAAACAAGTGAAGGAATTTTGTTCATCAACAAGAAAGAAGCTTTTCTGCTAGTTGATTCAAGATATATATCTTATTGCAAAAATGTTGTTAAAAATTGCAATGTTATTCTTCTTAAAAATCAAGAGCAACAAATAAACGATCTTGCAAAGTTAGGCAAAACAAAAAAAATCGAAGTAGATATTTCAAGTGTTGATGCAAAAAAATTCAAACAACTTTCTTTAAAATTTTCTGAACTAAATTTGCTAGATTCAGATTCTTTAGATACAAAAATAAAAAACATGAGAGCTTTAAAAGATAAATATGAGCAAAAATGCATAGAGGAAAGTCAAAAATTAATTGATGCGGGATTCTCATATATTTTAAAACAAATTCAGCCAGGAATTTCTGAACGCGAGATTGCAATTAACCTTGAATTTTTTTTAAGGAAACACGGTGCAGAAAAAACAGCATTTGAATTTATTGTGGTTTCGGGGTTAAATACTGCACTGCCACACGGAAAACCAAGCAGCAAACAAATTCAAGCTGGTGATTTAGTAACGCTTGATTTTGGAGTTGTATATAATCATTATTGTTCAGATATGACAAGAACCGTTGCAGTTTCAAAATATTCTCAAAAGCAAAAGGAAATTTATAAACTAGTACTCGCTGCCCAAAAATCAGCAATAAATGCCATTGCACCAGGAAAAAGCTGCCGCGAAATTGACGAAACAGCAAGAAATATTATTGTGGCTGCAGGTTATGGTGATTATTTTGGGCATGGGCTTGGACACAGCCTTGGACTTAATATTCACGAAGAGCCAACTCTTTCACCTCAAAGTAAAGAAATTATTCAGGAAGGAAATGTTTTTACAGTGGAACCTGGCGTTTATTTTGCAAACCAGTTCGGAGTTCGAATTGAAGATACTATCTTTGTTACAAAAGACGGGATTAAAAACATAACAAAAAGCCCTAAGGAAGAATTAACTATCATCTAAATAAGGAGAAAACCAAACTTTGAAACAATTTATTAGCGCAATAATTGTTGGCGCAGGGCAATCAACAAGAATGGGCTCCTGCAACAAAATAACAATGCGGTTAGTAAATGGAAAAACAGTAATTGAAACATGTTTAGAACCATTTATCTGCTCCAAATTAATAGACGAAATTATTATTGTTGCAAGCAAAGAATTACTTGCCGATTTTAAAAACCAGTTTGAAAGCAAATGTATTAAGGTTGTTGAGGGCGGCAAAACTCGATTTGATTCAGTTTTACTTGGAGCAGCTGCCACGAACACTCAATCTAATTTTTTATGTATTCACGATGCAGCACGTCCGTTTGCAACCAAACAATTTATTGAAAATTGTTTGGTTGCCGCCCTCGAATCCGGCGCTGCTGTTCCAGTTTTAAATTCTGAAGATACTTTAAAAACGGTTAATAAAAATTTTATTAAAAAAACACTAGACAGAAATAAAATATTTCGCGTTCAAACTCCACAAGTTTTTAAAAGAATTGACTACATGCAAGCCGCTTCAATCGCAAAAAAGCAAAAAATAGAATTTACAGATGACAGCCATGTTTTTGAAATTGGAGCCTCAAATCAAAAAATTCAAATAATTCAAGGTGAAAAATCTAATATTAAAATCACTACATATGAAGATCTCTTAATGATTCAAAAAGTGGAAAATCCAACCTTTCGAATCGGGCACGGGTATGATGTGCACCGCTTGATGGCGGAAAGGAAACTCATTTTGGGCGGCGTTGATATTAATTACAATTTGGGGTTAGAAGGCCACTCAGATGCGGATGTATTAATACATGCAATCATAGATTCCATTTTAGGTGCCGGCGGCTTTAAAGACATTGGGGAGATTTTTCCTACAACCGATGAAAAGTATAAAAATATCAGCAGTTTAAAACTTCTTGGCCAAATTAAAAAACTCTTAGAAAACAATAAATTGGCAGTGGTCAATATCGATGCAACTATTGTGGCACAAACACCTAGTTTAGCTCCATTTATAACCCAAATGAAGCAAAATATTGCAAAAAGTTTAAACTGTTTATTAAATCAGGTGAATGTAAAAGCAACAACAGAAGAAGGTCTTGGATTCACTGGTTGCAGCAACGGCATTGCAGCACACGCTGTTTGTTTGCTTCAATCGTTTGAAAATAAATAACACAGCAACCAAAAATTAATTAATGGAGGAATTAATTTGTACAATTTTGCGGAAATAGAAAAAAAATGGCAAGAAAGGTGGGCTTCTTCAAATTTATTTCAGGCTAAAAACGACAAAACTCTTCCTAAATATTACCCGCTCATTGAGTTCCCTTACCCTTCTGGCAATGGATTACACGTTGGACACCCCAGACCATATATCGCGCTTGACGTAATTGCACGCAAACGAAGAATGCAAGGATTTAACGTACTTTATTGCATTGGTTGGGACGCTTTTGGACTACCAACAGAAAACTATGCACTAAAAAATGGCATTCATCCTAAAATTGTAAGCAAACAAAACATAAATCGCTTCCGCAGCCAAATTCAAAGGCTTGGAATTTCGTTTGACTGGAGCCGTGAAATTGATACTACCGATGAAAAATACTACAAGTGGACCCAATGGATATTTTTACAATTGTTTAAAAAAGGGCTGGCATATAAATCTGAAGCAATGGTAAATTGGTGCACTGGCTGCAACGTTGTATTAGCAAATGAAGAAGTTATTGATGGGTGCTGTGAACGCTGCTCTTCCAATGTGATTCAAAAGCGAAAAAAACAATGGGTTTTAAAAATTACAGAATATGCGCAAAGATTGATAGATGATTTGGAAAACGTAAATTACCCACCTAAAGTCAAGAATTCACAAATAAATTGGATTGGGAAATCCGAAGGTGCAAACATTAAATTTCAAATCACAACCGGTGATTTATTAGAAGTTTTCACAACCAGACCAGATACTATTTACGGCGTAACATATATGGTAATTTCACCAGAGCATAAGCTGATTGAAAAATGGCTTAATATTGCCACAAATTCAAATGAAATAAATAATTATGTGGCAAATGCTGCAAAAAAAACAGAAATTGACCGCACAAATTTAAATAAAGATAAAACAGGAGTCCAAATTAAAGGAATAGCCGCAATTAATCCAATGAATCAAACGCAAATTTCCATTTTTGTTTCAGATTATGTGCTTACTTCTTATGGGACCGGTGTGATTATGGCAGTACCTGCACATGATTTGCGTGATTTTGAATTTAGCCAAAAATATTCGCTGCCAGTTATTGAAGTGGTTGATAAAGGTGAAAATAAACTTCCATTCACTTCATGTGAAGATGGCGTAATGATAAATTCTGGGATTCTAAACGGCCTTAGAGTGAAAGATGCGCAAGAAAAAATTATAAACTGGATCGAAACCAACAATTTGGGTCAGAAAAAAATAAATTTCAAGCTCAGAGATTGGGGGTTTTCGCGGCAACGGTATTGGGGAGAGCCAATTCCAATTATTCATTGTGAAAAGTGTGGCTTTGTTCCCATTGATGAATCAAAATTGCCACTTAAATTGCCAGTAATTGAAACTTTAAAAACCTCAAAAAATGGTGAATCGCCACTTGCTGCTATTGAAAGTTGGGTGAATGTTAAATGTCCTCTTTGCGATGCTGATGCGAAACGAGAAACCGACACAATGCCACAATGGGCTGGCTCTTCTTGGTACTTTTTAAGATATTGCGACCCCCACAATAACGAAGAATTGGCCGCACCAGAGACACTTAAATATTGGATGCCAGTTGATTGGTATAACGGTGGAATGGAACACACAACTTTACATCTTCTTTATTCCAGATTTTGGCATAAATTTCTTTATGACATTGGTGTGGTAGAAACAAAAGAACCCTATGCAAAACGAACAAGCCACGGAATGATCTTAGGCGAAAACAACGAAAAAATGAGCAAGTCACGCGGAAATGTTGTTAACCCCGACGAAGTCCTTGATAAATTTGGCGCAGATACAATGCGACTTTATGAAATGTTTATTGGCGACTTTGAAAGCGCTGCATCTTGGAACACAAGCTCAATTAGAGGCTGTTCCAGATTTTTAGAGCGTGTTTATGGATTCCTTCAGCTTCATTGTGAAGATTCCTCAAATTTTAGCCCAGAGCTTAATTCAAATTTTCACAAAACCATTAAAAAAGTCTCTGAAGATGTTGAAATCTTGAAATTTAACACGGCAATTGCCGCACTCATGAGTCTTTTAAATGAGATTTATGCCGCAGGTAAAATCAATCGGTTTGAATTCAAAACTTTTTTAATATTGCTTTGCTTGTTTGCCCCACATCTTTCAGAAGAACTTTGGGAAATACTTAAATTCAACGGAATGGCTTGCACTAGCAGTTGGCCAGAATTTAATGAAAGCGCATGTCACGAAAGCCACATTGAAATTGCCATTCAAATAAACGGAAAAATAAAAGAAAAAATATTCGTTGAAACAACGGCAACAAAAGAAGCAATTATAAAACTTGCAAAAGGGTTACCAGCTATTCAAGAAATTTTGCAAAATCACGAACTTAAAAAAGAAATTTATGTACCTGCTAGTTTAATTAACTTTGTAATTTAGGGCTGTTGCATAACTTTTTGAAATGTGGTATAATTCACCAGATAAACTATGTCTACACTGAAAAATATTCAGTTTTGGAGGTTGTTTGTGAGAAAATTTAAACGTTTTTTTAAATTTGAAGGTGTATTGATTCTTGTTATTCTTTATTTCATTATCTTTGGGCTTATAGACATTATTCGCTTACAACATGAGAAAAACCAAAAAACAGCCGAATATAATAAATTTGAAGTTAAATACATTCATCAACTCCAACTAAACGCACAATTAAGAAATCAATATAACGAAAGCTCTGAAGATAAATATGTTGAGCAACAAGCAAGAAAAATGGACTATGGATATCCAGAAGAACATGTTTTTATTGATGTTTCTGGAAACTATTAAAAACCATGCTAGGGAGGAGCAAAGCGTTGAGTATCCCCGAAATATTGGAAGGGAAAGTAACAAAAATCATGCCATACGGCGCCTTTATTAAACTTGCAGACGGTCGCTTTGGAATGGTTCACATTTCAGAAATATCACAAAATTACGTTAGAGAAATCAACGATTATTTAAAAATCGGTGACCAGGTTAAGGTAATTGTGCTGCCAAGTACTCAAAACGAACTGAATTTTTCAATAAAGCGAGCAATCCCAGGCGCACCACAAGATTCTCAACCCCATAAAAAACGCACAAGCACAAATAGAACAACAAACATATCAGATGGCAAACAAAAACGAAGTTGCAGCACTCACCCAAGTTTTGAAGATATGATGAGCAAATTTAAACAAGTAAGCGATGAAAAATTATCATTGTTAAAAACACAAAATAATCGACGAAGCAATCGCAGAGGATCTGGCAAAAAATAGCAAAAATGATTTTTAAAGGAGTTGTTAAGCATGCCGCCCGATCTTGACGTGCGGACACTAAGGCATTCCACGTCGCACATAATGGCACAGGCAATTAAAAATCTGTTTCCAAACGTTAAATTTGCAATTGGACCAGCTACAGAAGCCGGATTTTATTATGATTTAGACATGGAACATAAGCTTTCTACAGATGATTTTGTTGCAATTGAGAAAGAAATGGCAACAATAATTAAGCAAAATCTTAAGTTTGAGATGGCACAAATTTCAAAGCAAGAAGCGCTAAAAATAATGCATGATCAACCATATAAAATTGAGCTAATTGAAAATTTGCCAACTGATGAAAAGATATATATACACACACAAGGCGATTTTACAGATTTATGTGCGGGTCCACATATAGAAAGAACCGGGCTAGTTGGGGCATTTAAGCTTATGTCTGTTGCGGGTGCTTATTGGCGCGGAAATGAAAAAAACAAAATGTTGCAACGAATTTATGGCACTGCGTTTTTTACACAAGAAGACCTAAATAAGTATTTATATCAAATTGAGGAAGCAAAAAAACGCGACCACAGAAAACTAGGCGCAGAATTAGGACTTTTCACATTATTGGAAGAAGGCCCTGGGTTCCCATTTTTTTTGCCAAATGGGAGCATTTTACGAAACGAATTAGAGAAGTTTTGGCGAAAGGAACATGCAAAACACTCTTACCAAGAAATCCGCACACCAATTCTGCTAGATGAAAACCTGTGGCAGTGCTCTGGACATTGGGACCATTATAAAGATAACATGTACTTCTCTACAATTGACGAACGAACATTCGGGCTTAAACCAATGAACTGTCCCGGATCAATTTTAGTATATAAACTGAAACCACGCTCATATAGGGAATTGCCAATGCGCCTCGCAGAAATGGGCATAGTTCACCGGCATGAAAATTCCGGAAATCTCCATGGCTTAATGCGAGTTCGGTGCTTCACACAAGACGACGCCCACATTATGATGATGCCAGAACAAACCAAAGAAGAGATTATTAAGGTCATAAATTTAATTGAGTATTTCTATGGTGTTTTTGGCTTCAAATATAACATTGAACTCTCTACACGGCCAGCAGATTCAATGGGAACAGACGAGCAATGGGAGATTGCCACAAATGGATTAAAACAAGCATTAGAAGCACACGGCTCGGAGTATAAAATCAATGAGGGAGATGGCGCATTTTATGGGCCCAAAATCGACTTTCACCTTCACGATTCACTTGGTCGTGTGTGGCAATGTGGCACAGTCCAGCTAGATTTTCAAATGCCAGAAAGGTTCAATCTGGAATATGTAAGCCCAAATGGCAAAAAAGAAATACCTGTGATGATACACCGT
Source organism: Oscillospiraceae bacterium (assembly GCA_031266415.1). Classification (GTDB taxonomy): domain Bacteria; phylum Bacillota; class Clostridia; order Oscillospirales; family Ruminococcaceae; genus BNZN01. Next base: position 49,699 of record JAISBB010000001.1, read on the forward strand.
GTAGTTTTTGGCAGCATTGAACGATTTATTGGAATTTTAACGGAACACTGTGGCGGTTGTTTCCCTCTGTGGCTAGCTCCAATTCAGGTTTCAGTTCTTCCTATTTCAGAAAAACAAACAGAGTATGCATTAGGGGTTGTGAGTCAACTAAAAGCCACAGGAATTCGCGCAGAAATAGATTCCAGCAACGAAAAACTTGGCAAAAAACTGCGAGAATCAATCAACAAGCGCATTCCATACAGTGTAATTTTAGGAGAACAAGAAGTAAAGACTAAAGAAATCACAGTACGTAACAGAAGAACAGAAAATCAAAAAGAACATTTAAACATTTCGGAATTTATAAAGTTACTTAATAATGAAATTAGTTCCAAGAAAAACGAAACACAAATCGCTGAATAAAAATTCAAGGAGCCAACCTTTCTATTCTGAAAAGTTGGCTCCTTGAATGTGTGAAAACAAAAATGGCTAACACTTACCTCAGCATTTGATCTGCCATTTTATATCACACTTTGGAATTTCTTAATCCCAAATCCCTTTGAATAATGTTGCATAATCAAGACAAACAAAAACAGCATCAAATATTTCCAAAACTCTATTCTTTGTTAAAAAGCGATCGTGTTCTCAAACAAACGATAAAGTTAGTAATCAATTTTCTGAGCACCAGATCATCGGTTGGTTGATATTTGCGGACGCCCAAAAAGCCAAGCCACGGCAAGGTGTAGGAGGTTACATCCCCCAAAATCAACGAAAAAGGGAACCAAATCTGGCAACAAGGGGGGGAAATGGTCAACAACCGCAATTAACAAGTTGCACAGCACACTCTCTCGCTCAAAACTCAAAAAGTTGATTTGCTTGATACAAAGCGGCCTCCCCTTTGGTTCATTGTAGCAATTGCGGAATCCGCAGAATAAACTGTCTTGACTACTGTTTCTTCTGTACATTTGCAACTTGAACCTTAAACTATTTTTAAAACTTTGTCAACAAGTCCTCCGCAGTCAACTGCTGGCCAAAATAGGTTTTTTGTTAATGAACTGGGATAAAGTTTCAAAAAGCAGTTCTGGCAGCAGCCTCCACAACAATCTGCTATGGGTTCACTTGCATACCCAAAACACTTGTTGTGAATACAACAAAAACTGAAAAAGCACATTGCCAGAACCCCGAAATTTTCTTATTTTTCATCCCCTTTATTCCACCAATAATTTTCATTCACTCCAATAAACATAAAGATCGACTGCAAAAACACAAAAAATTTTGGAATTTATATAGCTTAATCTATTTATTGTGAAATTTCTAAAACTCGCAACGTTAACAGCCCAGCAGGTGTATCCACTAAAACGTTATCACCAACACCACGCATTAATAAAGCTTTCCCAATTGGAGATTTATCCGATATTTTAAAGTTAAATGGGTCAGCTTCAGATGAACTCACAATGTGATATAAAACTTTTTCACCATTGTCTTTGTTTTCAACTAAGACACGCACACCAACAGAAACAGCATCTGTAGAAATTTCATTTTTCTCCAAAATCTGAACATCACGCAAAACCGATTCCAATTGCGCAATTCGCGACTCCATCATCGCCTGCTCATTTTTTGCTTCCTCATATTCGCTGTTTTCCGAAAGATCACCAAATGAAAGTGCCGTTCTGATTTTTTCTGCTACTTCTTTTCTTCCTGTGGTTTTCAATTCAGTAAGCTCTTTTTCTAATTTTCTAAATCCTTCGTCTGTTAATACAACTTTCTTCTTCAAATTTACTCAAACTCTCTTTCTTTGGTAAACTTTACAAACGCGGTTGCTTCGGATTTTTTTAAGGCTTATTTTCACAAATTTTATTTCACTTTTTCTAATTACACATTTACGTCATTCAAACTTTAAAACTAAAACCTTTATTTTATTTTTCAAAAACTCAGACTTCCGTTTGTTTTAATATATCGTCAAATAATTTTAACAGACATTCAACATTATCACTCACAAAGAAAATTTCCAATTTATGAAACTTCTTCTGCATTAATCCAAATTGTTTTTAATGCTTCCACGGCGCAGATGGCCTTTTCAAAACTCTTCGGGTCAGATTCCCCCAAAATCTTAATAATAACAATTCGCGTTGAAATAAACATATCCTGTATATTTTTAAGAGATATTTGCGTTTGCTCGTCTGCTTTATAATATAAATCAAGAAAAGTGTTCGAAATAGTAGCAAAAGACTCACAAGCTTTCGTGCTTTCATTATAAAACACTGATAAATCCGCTTTTTTATCTGCAGCCTCTGCAGCATGCAAAGAATTCAAAACCTCTTCAAAAGCATGCAAAAAAAACTCCAGTGGCTGCACAGTTTCAGGTGCTATTTTTTTATATTTTTTCAATAATTCGTTCTCTTTCATGTTACCTACCACAAAAAACCTCCGTTGCATTAAGATTCGACTCACCAGAAATTTTCAAAACTCTCAAAATAGAGAAAGTTGAAGTTTAACCATAAACAAAAACATTTATTATACGCCTAACATCAAAATTTGTTGACTTTTCAAGAAAACAAAAATACAATTCCCTAACCAAACTTTCAATTTACAAAGTACATTTTTTCTACTTTTCTTACACAAGTCCATTGAGTAGTTTACTCCTTGCAGTAGCGTCTTTTTTCAGATCTTTTATGCGCTTCGCGGATGCTTTCTCTCCAGCTATACTTGTATTTAAAGAGTCCACCGCAACCGCATAATTGCTCTCTGCTTGTTTCTGTTCTGCGGTTGTCTTGATCATCAAAGTCGAAATAGTATTACAAAAAGATACCACAACAGGTTGGATCTTATTGAAAAGTCCATCTCCACCGAACAACCATCCATGAACTTCCTCAGGTGTGGAGTCTCTCCCCTGAAAAGAAACACCATCTTCCAAAGCACTTCGTAATTTTTCCGGAGTAACATCAATTTCAAAATTTCCGAAAGAAGCCCCGAAATCAGCTCTAAAATTAATTCCCACCGCCCCCAGTTTAAATTGTGTTTGTAAATTAACACTTTTTGAAAATTGGCTACGGAATTCGTTAAAACAACTAATGGTAGCTTGCGAAAGACTTCCATAGCTTTCGATGTGAGTCTGCAACTCCTCGGCACTGAACTTTTTGCGAACTTCATAATCAAGTACAGAGGTGATTTGTGAAGTGGAAAATGTTCTTTTCGTCCCCGCCAAAACAGAATTCAAAAAGTCAACAGCAGTAACAACATCGCCCACTATTTCTTCCGCACCTCGTATTTTCTTGCAAGGATTATCACGCAGATTAAAGCAAAGATCGCCCACAACCCAAGAAGAACCTTTTTGTACATTAACCGGAAACAAACCGGGACCATCAACTTTTTTTCCATCAACAAAAACAACAGGCACAGCAGCAGGAACAACAGTATGGGATAGAGTAACGCTTGGCATCCCAGCGTCAACACCGCCCGCTGAAATTGAAATTACATGCGGCACAACACCCAGCCGTTGCTCAAAAATTAATTCATTCTCCGCCCTACGAGCCTGCCAACCCACATCAAAAAAATCAACAACTGCTTTTGTTACGTTCCCCCAAAAATCCCTGAAACTTTTCAAACCATCAACTCTACTTGCCATCCACTCTAAATCTGTGTAGGTGCAAACATTAAAGCCACGTGCGGCGTTGGCATCTTTTATTGTAATACCGACCTTCTGCAACAAGCGGTCATCGGCCGTTTGCAAATCACCAAACCAACAAAAATTAATGACGCGACCATCAGAATTTGGGAAAATGGTATACTTGCACTGGTGACCATTAATTGCGATAGTTACTTTAACACAAAAAAAACGATCGTCCCCCACCCAGGGGGAAAAATCTGGAGTAGCCAAAGCATGAACAAGTTCGGCACTTGTTTTATGTATTGTTTCGTCAAAATCAATCTTGTGAAAAATAGGTTTCACTTCTTCAAAAAAAACATTAAATCTGGGAGGTAAATTATTCACAGTTTTTTTCTTAAAAAGTTCGCGAATCGCCTCCTGATTTTCCACACAAAAATCTACTAATTTTGCGATAGCCACATGGTTAACTGGAGCAATTGGGTGTACGCCTGCACTTTCCGCTGCCTTTTGTTCCCTTTGATATTCGTCAAAAAATGCTTGCAGTAAATCGGGCAAACGTTCTAATTCCCTAGTAAAAACTCCAACAGGCTGTGTTACTAAAGCAAACCGCAAACTTTCGCACGACCTTGAAGTGTCAACCAAATTGTCCATCGCAAGGCGCACAGCTAATAACCCGGCTTTACCAATTTCTGGATAAGTATCTTCAAAAGTATCAGGCTCAGGATCAAAATCCATGCTGTTACCAAGAGAAGCACCACCTTGAGCCAGACTAAAAGTTAACAAAAGTTCGTCCAAAGGAGAGTTAACGGTAATCTCAACAGAATCTGATTTGTTTTCTATTTTATCTCCAAAAACACTGAAAGGGACAGCCAAAGCTTTTTTTTGTTCATCCGTTAATTGCCCAACAGTCCGGTTTTTTTGAATTAAAGCAGTCATTGCCTGACGCGCACCTTCTGCCGCAGATTTGGCCACTGAAACATACTCGGTTGTTTTTCGTGCATTAATTTTGGCAGTCCAACTTTTTTTTTCATTGCTACGACATAGCTCTACAGTTGGCAGTTTCCCGGAACCAAATGTCGACCCTGGTCCTGGGCGCCCAGCAAATCGTGAACCACCAACATATCCCAATCCATAACCCATTTGAAATCAACCTCCTCAGGCAATTAACAAAAAAACCAAAATCAGCAGAAAACCAATAACCAATGATAAATCAAAAACGAAATGCTGCTGCTTGCTTTTGTGCCTGCATTAACATAGAAAGAGACATAACCAAAAAATGTTCTTGCCGGCCTAGCTCGTCAAGTTCAAAAACCACTTCTTCTTCTCCGAGAATGTTCATGTTCTTTAGCCGCTCTATTGCATCTGCGAGTTTTTCTTCTGCTCCTTTTTTTGCCTCTTCTAATTTTAATTTAATAGTATCAACATAACCGATAGCTTTTTGAATTAGTTGCGAAACAGAGTTGGAACAAGTCGAAGCCAAGATGCGAATTTTACCTCTCTCTTCATCGTTATAACTACCGCCACCTGGCACTCTGGCAACATGCCCTGCCCAAACGGCGCAAAGAGCCTCCAAAAGAGCTATGGGTTGATTGAAAACAAGGTCAACAGGCTCTCCTAGTGGGTCCACATCGGCCGCCTGATGCATCTCGCCGCCTGTCATTGAAATTTTTGTTTGGTCGAAAAGAAGCGCCCCACAAACACCAAAATCAATCGATTTGCCACCAATATTTATCAAAAATTTTTCCGCTTTTGTTGTAACAACAGCAACATCCTCAGAAGTAACAACACCAGGCATTTGTCCATTCGCACCTCCGCCATCACCACGCACAGCAATACCCTTATATGTCATCACATAACCCTCGTTTGCTGGAGAAACACCAAAAATCGGTCCCTCATCTAACCCACGGCCTCCGAAAAAAGAAACACCACCCAAAGAAGTATTGAATACTTTCAGTAAAGTCGATTTAAAACTATCTATGATAGCATTAAAATTATCAGGGGGTTCATCCATCGTCATGAATTCCATCATTTCACTTGCAACTTTCTCATAAAATGGAAACAAATCAGTCTGAATTATTCGCTCTCTTTGTGAATGAAAAATGCCTACCTCACTAATTTTTTTCAGATCTTGGTTGCCCTCACAAAGAGTTTTCAACCACACACGGGAAGCTCCTTCCGCTTCTACATCACCGGCAGCATCACTACGCGACTGTTTTGAACTCAGTCTGTTTTTTTTCAGGTCAATATTAAGAAATATTGACCTGAAATTCTGATATGGCAAACTCCAATCTCCACCACAAGAACTAGATCGCATTAAAAAACACCTCTTTTTTTAACAATCCTTTATCTTCCCAACCCTGCAATAATTTTTAATGTTTGCAGGAGTATTTCCAACACTTGCTGCAAGGAAGCAACGGTAACGGAAAATCTCTGCTGCCGCAGCTGCAACTCATTTTTTGAAATTGTAAATTTTTCACGCGCGCTAACCGCTAACGTTTGGTAGACTTCTTGGCCTAACTTTTGTTTTTCTCGCAGCCGCTCAACACCATACGCCAATCTCAAAAAAATTTGTCCCGGGACCTCTGCACAAGAAAATTCGCCAAATCCCAAATCAATGTGATTATGCGGCCCATCAATGTTTTGAAAAAGCCGGGTGGTAACTGCTTGGCCCACCAAAGCTGGATTGGCAGCCCAAGCATCATCAACAGAGATCAAATCGTCTGCCCCGAAACTAATCAAACTTGTAGGAACACCGCCACCCACAACATTATTAGTCGCGGTCGCCAAAAAAAGCCCCCAACGACTTAACATCTCTCTGATTTCCGCAAAGTCAATGTCCAAATCTCTTTGCAATGGCTGTGACGCGCCAGGGCCAAGAGTGCGATTTCTGTTTTCCGTTCTGTCTAAAGAATTCAACAATCCTGGCAACGCACCACCATACTCTGAGGCTCGTTGGAAATAAAAATTACCAACTTTGGTTCTTCCGGCTCCTAGGTTCACTTCAATTTCTTGTTCTTCCCCACTTGGCTTAACACAAAACAAACGCAAACAAGCTTCAACAGCTGTTTCGTTCTGCCGTTTGTCCCATTCAAAACGAATGTGTTGGCCATTCGGGCCAAGCAAAACTCGTTCATTTTGCGTTAAAGCTCGGGGCGGATCAACGGCGGGATCCAAAAGAGGCCCGCCCTCTAAACGTAAAACTACACGTTCCGGACCATTAGGCTCTTCGGACGAAAACTCAGTTTCAAACGGAATTATCTCCCGAAGTTGATCTAATAAACGGTCGCGTTCATCTTCAAGGTTAACAGGTGGCACCTCAGGGAGCCAAGTTGTCACAATTGCATCATCAATGCGCCGAATTTGGTGCAACAAATCATTAATTTTAGCAACATCCGCCGCGATTTTCTGTTCCACTTGTCCGGTTATGCGCTCAATTCCCACAATTATTTCATTAAAAGTGAAACACAATTGCTGCGCTGCGATTAATACTTTTTCTTTAACACCAGGCGCTGTATCATCGTCCCTACATTCTATAAGGGCATCATTAAAATCAGAGAAACAAGCTGCCAACTTTACAGGATCACGAGGGTTAGCAGGGTCAACAACCATTGTCGAATTTCCCAACAAGTTAAGAACTCTTGACATTGCGTCTTGCTGAATCTCAAACAACGCGTTCATTGCATTTTGGGAACGTAACTGCCCCTCCATTTGATGATCTTCAAGTCGTTCGGCATGCAGTTTAATAATACCGCTTCCTGATTCCACAAACATAATTTCGGCACCATGTGCACCTGATGTGTCCATCCGCGATACATCATCAGCAATCCGTTGCATCGCCTCAAGGTTAAGCTTTAATGTGCGCCCAGCTGCACCAATTCCCTTTGGCATTTCTTTCACCTTCTTTTTTAAAAAATAATATCAACTTGTTCGCCTTTGGCAGCGGAAACCAACTCTGCAAAGTTACCGCAACATTCCAACTGCCCTTTTGTTATTCTAATCAATTCGTTTAATAAATCTTCAAATTTTTTAAAAATTGTTTTAAATTTTGCATATGCCTGCTGCGTTTTTATTTTTTCATCTTCATTTACAAATTTCATATTTTGTATCACATCACTTAACTTCACATTTTTTATTTTCCATGTTTTTAAAAGATCCCGATATTTTCTGTCAAATCCTTTCGCACGCATAAAAAAAGGCTGCTCTCTAACTGCAATATTTTTTAAAGAATTTTGATTGCGAGAAATTAATACTTTCTTCTTTTCTTCTTGAAAAGCTAAATATTCACTGTAAAACGCTGTTAATTCTTCAATAAACGCCAACATACTCATCAAGAAGCCTCCTCATGCTAACGCAATCATATCAAAAGCTACCTTTTGTGGATCAACAAAATATTGACCACTTCGCACTAAATTCTTAATTTGGTTTAATTTAGAACTCCCAGGGTGCTCACGAATATCACTTACAATTCTACTTGTCATGTTCAAAATTTCCACAAGTTCATTTGAAAATACACACTCGTCCACACTCAAATCCGACATGCCAGAGGAAACTTTACGCCGTTTTTTCTTTTTATCAACATTGGGAACATCTGCTATGAAATTACTTTGTGTCACATTGTATTTATTAATTAACATTCCAAAAACCCCCCGTCATCAATGTTATATTGAAATTATCGGCACTTTTCAAAAAAAATTGAGCCTCGGCCCTTCGCTTACAGCGACCTCATACCTATTCTCCCAAGTCAGCCGTATTTTCTGCACCTTGGGTTACAAAATTCGCCGTATTGTTAATAGTCCACTTTACCTTCTTTTCATCAAAATCAAACTCACATTCCTTAAAAATATCTCCATTTATCAAAACTTGCACTGTGTGAATTCCTTTCGCTGTAAATTGCGGTTTCCAATTTCGAACATCTGTTATATCAATTGTTTCCTCTGTAATCACCTTATCATCCATAATCGCCGTTAAGGCAACTTCTTTATTCATTTTTGGTAAAACTACGGTTAATGTTAATGTTTTTGCATCTGTAATACCAGAACTTGCTTGCACATCAACTTGCGTTCCCACCTCAATTTCAACCCCAGGCTCTGGATTTTGGCGCAAAACAATATCTTTGGGTTCTTCACTATTCACGTAAGTAACATCGCCCAAACGCAACTTCATCCCCTCTAAAAGTGTTGTTGCACTTGAAAGTACAAATTTGCTGAGATTGGGGGTCTTCACCATTTTTTCTTCAACACCACCACTAACATAAACCGTAACCTCAGAACCAACCAACACATCCACCCCAACTGTTGGATGTGTCCTCATAACAAGCCCCTCGTTAACTTCATCGCTAAAACTTCTAATTTCTTTTACATCGATTCCTAAATTTTTTAATTCTGCCATTGCCGCATTATATTCTTTTCCAATAACATCCGGCATTTTTATAATTTTCTGACCTAGACTTATTTTTATTGAGATACCAGTACCTTTTTTTACACAGCGCCCTGCTTTCGGTATTTGGTCACATATTTCACCTTCTGCATATTTGTCGCTGTATTCTGTTGTTTCTGCCTGAATTACAAAATCAGAATATTCGCTAGCACCTTTCACATATTCAAACTTCTCACCTAACAAATTCGGAACCACAACATCTTGCGCTGAAGAAAACAATCCACTTAAAAACATTGCTCCAACAACAATTGCAACCGCCACAAAGCAACATCCCATTGATATCATCATAAGCAACTTTATCCAAGAGATCCCTTCTTCTTTTTCATTCGTTACATCTTTATTTTTTGTACTTTTTTCAATTGATTCCCTTTGTTTTAATTTGCCAGCTTGCATCTGCTGTCCCTTATCATATGTAAAAACTTTAGCTGGGTTTTGCTTAAGTAACACCACGGCATTTAACATATCAGCGGCCGATTGGTATCTATTTCGTGGATCTTTTTGCAACGCCCTCATTATAATCTGTTCTATTCCAACTGGCAGTGTTTTATTAAGTTGCCGTGGATATATTGGTTGTGATTGTATTTGTTTCAATGCCACAGAAACGGGGTTATCTGCTTCAAATGGTAATTTCCCTGTTACCATCTCAAAAAGCATTACACCAATTGAATATATATCGGTTTTTTCATCAACATTTCCACCTTTTGCCTGCTCTGGACTAATATAGTGAACCGACCCGATTGCTTTCTCTGTAATAGTTCTAGTGTCATTTCTAGCAAAACGCGCAATTCCAAAATCCATTACTTTCACTAAACCATTTCTCAGCAACATTATGTTTTGCGGTTTTACGTCTCTGTGAACAACACCTTTGTCGTGCGCGTGCTGAAGTGCTTTCAAAATTGGGATGACAAAATAAACTGCCTCTTGCCAGGAAAGTACCTTTTTCTTTTTAAGATACTCATCTAAAGTTATTCCATCAATATATTCCATCACAATCCATTGAGAAGATTCATTAAAACTCACATCAAAAATACGAACAATGTTGGGACTTGAAAGGGTAGCAATCGCTTTGGACTCGTTTTTAAATCGTTTAAGGAATTCTGGGTTTGTTAAATATTCATCTCGCAATATTTTCACAGCAACAGTAGCTTCATTGATTTCGTCAGTTGCCTTATAGACATTTGACATTCCACCAACACCTATTAATTCCTTAATTAAGTACCTACCACTGAGCCTTTTCCCCACATATTTGTCCATAGATTTTAATCCTCTCGACGTTTGATTAAACGAATTACAACTTTAAAATAACAATTAAAAAACAGTTTATCATTTTTCTTTCATGCTTTTTAAAGCTCGTTCTTTTCAAATAAAAGAAATCTAATTATTCTTTTGCAAGTACCACTGTAATATTGTCGTTCCCCCCACGCACAAGAGCCAAATTAACAAGTTCATCCACTGCCTTTTGAATCTCGCATTTTTCAATAACAGCAATCATTTCTTTTTTTGTAACACAGCTATACAATCCATCTGAACAAATCAAAATTTTATCATCTGCAGTAATCTCACAACAAGCATAACTTGGAATTACCTTTGGCTTTAACCCCAAGACCTTAACTAAGCAATTTTTATTAGGATGTTTACTTGCTTCTTTAGGTGAAATTTGCCCACTGTCAAGCAAAACTTGAACCACCGAATGATCTTTCGTTAATTGTTTTGCTGTTCCACCAGAAATCAAATAAATTCTGCTGTCGCCAACATTTGCAGCCTGCAGTATTCCATTAAACAACACCATACTAACAATTGTTGTACTCATTCCACTGAATTTACTATCTTCATTTGCCTTTGCCAGCACGGCATCGTTTGCACGTTTAATCGACTCTATAACTACCTGCTTTACTGCATTGTCATCAAGTGTTAACGCAATGCTTTCTTTTATGAAATCACTTGCATATGCAACAGCTGTTTTACTTGCAACTTCTCCAGCATTTTCGCCACCTAAACCATCACAAACAACAACCCACAATTTATCTTTTTCTTTCCCAAAAGCAAATGCATCTTGGTTAATTAAGCGTTTTTTCCCAATATCGGTCTTTCCATAAATTAAAAACACAGACCTCACCCTCTTTCAAGACCGTTGCTTCTGCTTGAACAACATCTCATTTGCCCACACGCTGCACCTATCTCTATCCCCAAAGTCCTTCTTACTGTAACGGAAAATCCTCCATCTTCAAGCCTTTTTTTAAACCTTTCAATTACCATACGGCCAGAAGCTTTGAACCATCCTACACCACTATTAGCAGGAATTAAATTAATGTGAACAGGGAATCCCGCAAATAAATTCTTCAAACTCTTTGCATGCTCAAAACTATCATTAACACCAGCCAACATAATATATTCAAAAGAAACTCGGCGGTGAGTAACTTCAAAATATTCTTTACACGCGGTTATTAATTGTTGAATATTCCACCGTTTATTCACCGGCATCAAGTTGCAACGCAACTCATCATTTGGCGCATGCAACGAAACAGAAAGCGTAATTTTCAATTTCAATTTCATTAATGCATAAATCCCATCTACAAGCCCAACCGTCGAAAGTGATATATTCCGCTGCCCAACACCAACACTACCAGGACAGGAAACCAACTCTATAAATTTTACAACATTGTTAAAATTATCAAGCGGTTCTCCAATCCCCATTAAAACCACGTGCCCAATCCGTTTTTCAGCAATTTGTTGCGCTAAAATCACTTGCTCTAAAATTTCAGAAACGGTTAAATTCCGCACAAACCCATTCATTCCAGAAACGCAAAACCTGCAGTGCATTTTACAACCAACCTGGGTCGAAACACAAACGCTATATCCGTACTTATATTTCATTAATGCCGTTTCTATAAAATTCCCATCCACCAGCCTAAACAGTATCTTTTTTACCTCTTCATTTTTTAAAGTCAGTACTTTTTCGATTTCTAGTGAATTTAATTTGAATTTTTCACACAAAAACTTACGCAAATCACACGGCAAGTTAGTCATTTGATTGAAATTATGCACACCCGTACCAAGCCAATCCCATATTTGCTTAGCTCTAAACTTTTGGTAACCCGCATTAATTACAACATCTGTTAATTCACATATGTTCAATTCCCTAAGATTTATCAATCTAACCACCAATGCATCGTGCAAATCCTTCCTCTTGCCCAAAACAAACGGCAAACAGCCCCCGGAACAAATCCAGAGGCTTTCAGGGGTTATTTTCTAAGCCCAAGCTTACTTATTATATTGCGGTACCTTTCCACATCTATTTTTTTCAGGTAGTTCAACATTCGCCTTCTTTGCCCTACCATCTGCAACAACCCTCTTCTGCTGTGATGATCTTTTTTGTTGAGTTTCAAATGCTCTGTAAGATCAAGGATTCTTTTGCTAAGAAGAGCAATTTGAACTTCAGGCGACCCTGTATCATTTTTATGTGAACGATTTTCCTCAATTATTTGTTGTTTTACCTCTTTTTTTATCATTAAAAAAACGCCTTCCCCTTTTTAAATTTAAAAAGCCAACTAACCCAACATAAAGAGTAAAGAGGACTCTTTTATATTGCGCAATAACCAGTTAACTTCATTTATTCTATCATATTCTTTGCATTTTGTAAACCACACAGAACTGGCAAACAATAGCGCCAAAAAGCAAAGTTCGCAATAATAATTTTACTACCCAAACAATTTGACAATGACATTCGATTCATGTTAATATTACTGGCAACATGCAAACTTAGGGGTATAGCTCAGTTGGTAGAGCAGTGGTCTCCAAAACCACGTGCCGAGGGTTCGAGTCCTTCTACCCCTGCCAAAAATCAACTTGGCCCGTTGGTCAAGAGGTAAAGACGCTGGCCTCTCACGCCGGAATCAAGGGTTCGATTCCCTTACGGGTCACCAAAAATGAATGTGTATTTTGCTTGCGCACCTTCTTCTACGGCAGCAAATTACGCATTCCATCACCGAAATCAAAGGATTCGTTTTCCTTATGGTGAACCAAAAAATGGACGCACATTTCGTCTGCACACCCACTTTTTTGCACAAAAAGCCGTGATTTCAATGGTTATTTCCGTTGACCAAGTGTTCTCCTCGTTTTGCATCTTGATGCTCCGTTCGAAGCCATATGGGAATATTAGCATGCGGGGTTCCGGTTGGAAACCGATCCATTTTAAATTTGATTCACATTCTCACATGATTTTGATAGGTTTGTTACCGCGTATAAATAGAAAGTTTTGGGGTTTTACAAACGAACCTTAAATGTCTATCCGGGACCACAATGCGATCCGATGATGATTTTGTCATTCCAAAACGTCGACAAACTTGGACTCGCCTCACGCGAAAGACATAACGAAAAAGGTGCGCTCTTCACACACCTTGAGTCACCCGTTTGATTAAATCAGCTCGATTATTACCATTTCAGCGGCATCGCCCTTTCTGGGGCCAAGCCTAGTAATTCTTGTGTAGCCGCCGTTAACTTCCATATATTTTGGCACAATCTCATCAAATAATCTCTTCACAACATTCTCTTTTGTTAAGTAAGAAAAAACCTTTCTTTTAGAATTAAGACTGGCATTTTTCCCGATTGAAATAATTTTTTCTGCCGCAGACCTAATTTCTTTTGCGCGCGTAAGCGTTGTTTCTATTTTACCTTTTTCAAGCAAAAACGTCACTAATCCCCGAAGCATCGCCCTTCTGTGATTTGCGGTTCTGCCTAATTTCCTAGCCACAAGTACGTTCGCTCCCTTCCAACCAAATAAATACACATAATAAAATTCCCATTTTTAATTTTTTTATTTCCCGTTTCTGCCAAGCCTGGAATCATGCGCATCTTCGCAAACAAACATATCAAAACCCAAAGCATGCACTTTTTCAAACACTTCATCCATGGACTTTTTCCCCAAGTTTTTTATTTTAAAGAAATTTTCTTCTTTCACTTTCAGCAAATCCCTCAAACAATTAATTCCAACACGTTTAAGGCAATTAAACGCACGAACAGAAAGTTCCATTTCTTCCAAGGTCAAGTTTTGCACTTTATCTTTTTCGCTAAGCAATACAGAAGCACCACTACAACTAGAACCCGATTCAGAAATCCCCACAAGTAAGTTCAAGTGGTCCATGAGTATTTTTGCGGCATTAGAAACAGCCTCGTTAATTTGTATACTTCCATCTACCCAAAGCTCAAGAACTAATTTATCATAATCTGTTACCTGACCAACACGCGTGTTTTCAACAAAATAATTAACTCTACAAACCGGTGTAAATATACTGTCTATTGCAATACTTCCAATTTCTTGGCACACCCGTTGCTTATTTTTTTCTGCTGGCAAATAACCAATCCCTTCGTTAACCACCAGCTCCATAGAAATCGTCGCATCATCAGAAAGGGTTGCAATGTGTAAATCTGGATTTAAAATATCAACTTCGGGATCATATTTTATCATTCCAGCCGTTAACTCGCCCTTACTATGGGCTTCCAAATACAGTACTTTTGGCGCAGATCCATAAAATTTGAATCTTATCCCTTTTATGTTTAAAATAATTTCCGCCACATCTTCTTTGATTCCCGAGATTGTAGAAAATTCATGTGAAACACCCTCTATTTTCACCGAAGTAACCGCAACTCCAGGCAGTGAAGAAAGTAGCACACGCCTAAGACTGTTCCCTAAAGTAATACCAAACCCAGGCCCTAAAGGTCCAATAATAACTTTGCCATATTTACCATCAGCAGCCACTTCTAAAACATCAACTCTTACATTATCTAAGTCTATCAACCGATATCCTCCTCTTAAGGCATACTAACAGTTCTTAAATTACTTTGAATAAAGCTCAACAATCAAATGTTCAGAAACTTCCAAATCAATATCTTCTCGGTTTGGAAGCGTTAACACTGTTGCTTTCATTTCATCCACTGAAATCCATTGAGGAACAGTAACTAATCTTTTTTTATCCAATAAAATTTTCATTTTGGCATTTTCGGCACTTTTGGGTTTAACTGCAACAACATCTCCACATTTAAGCAAAATTGAAGGGATATTTGCTTTGTTCCCATTAACAGTAAAATGCCCATGGCGCACAAGTTGCCGTGCTTCTTTACGAGAAAATGCAAAACCAGCCCTATAAACTACGTTATCTAATCTACTCTCCAAAAGTCGCAAAAAATTCTCACCAGTTATTCCTTGTTTTCGCTCCGCCATATCAAAATATTTGGAAAATTGACTCTCCAAAATTCCATAAAAACGTCGCGCTTTCTGTTTTTCACGCAACTGCAATCCATATTCAGATTGTTTTTTCCTTCCCTTGCCATGTTGACCCGGCAAACTGTTGCGCCGTGTAATTGCACATTTCGAAGAATAACATCGCTCGCCCTTCAAAAATAATTTTTGCGCTTCTCTTCTACAAAGCTTACACATTGCTCCAATATATCTTGCCATCTTTTCACCCCTTGCTTCAACTTAAACTTTCCTTCGTTTTTGTGCCCGGCAACCATTGTGGGGAACTAACTCTAAACATTCTTAATTACCACAAATTGCCATATTTTTATCCATTCTTCAACTTAAACTCTTCTTCGTTTTGGCGCTCGGCAACCGTTGTGGGGAATTGGGGTAACATCTTTAATTACATTAATTTCAAGTCCTGCAGATTGTAAAGCTCTAATGGCAGCTTCCCTTCCAGAACCTGCTCCTTTAACAAATACTTCCACAGACTTAAGACCGCATTCCATTGCTGATTTTGCAGCAGATTCCGCCGCCATCTGCGCCGCAAATGGTGTTGACTTTCTAGAACCTTTAAACCCCAAATTCCCAGCACTAGCCCAAGAAATCACATTCCCTTGAACGTCAGAAATGGAAACGATTGTATTGTTAAATGTTGATTGGATATGTGCAATTCCCTTATCAATATTTCTTCTTTTTACTGCTCTTTTAGCACGCAGATTTTTCTTGGCCGAAGCCCTTGCCATGAAATCACCTCCTATTCCCTACTTTTTCTTGTTTGCCACTGTTTTGCGCGGACCCTTCGCTGTTCTTGCATTCGTTTTCGTTCGTTGCCCACGCACTGGCAAGCCTTTTCTGTGCCGAATTCCACGGTAACAACCAATTTCGATCAAACGCTTTACATTTAAAGCAACTTGCCTTCTAAGGTCACCTTCCACAGAGAGATTCTTACTAATATATTCTCTTATCTTTGCCAAATCACCATCATTAATATCTTTCACGCGTATATCTGGGTTAACTCCAACTTTTAATAAGATTGCACTAGATAAAGATCTCCCAATCCCATAAATGTAAGTCAACCCTATCGCAATCCTTTTATTCCGTGGCAAATCAACCCCTGCAATTCGCGCCATAAAAAAACACCTCCTTTAGCCTTGTCTTTGTTTATGTTTTGGATTTTTGCATATAACCATAATTCGACCTTTTCGTTTTATTATTTTACATTTTTCACACATTGACTTTACTGAAGGCCTGACTTTCATTTTTTAATCTCCTTTCAAGCTACAACATCACTTAGAGCGCCAGGTTATTCGCCCTTTATCAAGATCATATGGTGACATTTCAACAATCACCTTATCTCCTGCCAATATCCTAATGTAATTCATTCTAAGCTTTCCAGAGATGTGTGCAAGAATTTTATGTCCGTTTTCCAATTCAACAACAAACCAAGCATTTGGTAATGTTTCCAAAACTTTCCCTTCAACTTCAATAACATCTGTTTTCGCCAAACACAACAACCCCCACAAACACGCAAATTTTTTATGCAAACCTCTTCAAAGATTCTTTTAACCTCTTGTTGCCTAAAAAACAATCGTTGCTTAAAACAATTTTTGTTTCACTAACGTGCTTTATTTTTTTCTTTTTCGGCTTTTCCAGTTTTCGCAAATCTCCATCCACCAAAAAACAATATATATTGTCAAAATCAACAACAGCAAAAAAAGCACCCTTATCTCTACCGGCAAGAGACTTAACCACTCTACCTTTTTCCATTCTTAAACCCTCGTTAATACCTGCGGTCCCAAATCTGTGATTAAGATTGTATGTTCAAAATGTGCGGAAAAACTACTGTCGCGCGTTACAACACCCCAGCCATTTTTTTGCATCTTTACGTAACTTTTCCCCATATTTATCATCGGTTCCACCGCCAAAGTCATCCCGGCAACCAATTGCGCTCCCTGTCTTAGTTCGCCACAATTTGGAACAGGAGGTTCTTCGTGAAGATTTCTACCAACTCCATGCCCAACATACTCTTTAACCACAGAAAAACCAGCGCTTTCTGCATTTAACTGAACGGCATGTGATATATCACCAACATAACCACCAACTACCGCCATATCAATTCCACATTGCAAACACCTTTTGGTTGTGGCAAGCAATCGTGCCACCTCTTCGCAAATTCTTCCAACGGCAAATGTTGCAGCATTGTCGCTGTGAAACCCATTAAAAAATGCACCAACATCAACACTAACAATGTCTCCTTCTTTAAGTACTCGTGTTGCCGAAGGGATGCCATGAATTACTTCTTCATTAACAGAAACACAAGCACTTGCAGGGAATCCGCTGTAATTTAAAAACGATGGAGTTGCTTTTTGTGAAATTATATAATCATGAACAACTTTATTAATGTAAGCTGTTGTAATTCCCGGCGCTACACTTTCGCCAGCTATTTTAAGTGCTTGCGCCGCAATTCGGCAAGATTCTCTCATAATTTCTATTTCTTCCGCCGATTTTACAATAATCATCTCATAAGTTCCCCAATACACTTCACTAAAGACTCCGTTACCTTTTCAATCTCACAGTCTCCTTCAATTCTTTTCAGCAAATTTTTCTCTTCATAATAACTAACTAAAGGCTCTGTACATTTATGATATAAATTGAGCCTTTCTTGGATCACTCCTTCATTGTCATCTGCTCGTTTTTCTAAAATACCACCACAGCACTCACATACTTTTGGACCTCCCGCAATATACGGGGCACCACATTTACAACAAATTAATCGACTTTGAATCCGCTTTTTCGCCACCTCATCTGAAACAGTTATATAAATAACACAATCTAAATGCACACCATTATTTTCAAGGATGCCCACTTGTTCTATTGTTCTTGGCACTCCATCTAAAATATATTCCTCGCATACTAATTTTTTTAATTCTTCAATAACTAATCTTACCACAAATTCGTCAGAAGCAAACCGTCCATTGCTTAAACCAGCAAGTTCGTCATTCGCAATTCCTGATTTTAAACACCTTCGAAGAATATCACCAGAGGCAACAATCGGCATTCCAAATCGTTCTGAAATAATACGACTTTGAACTCCTTTCCCAGCTCCTGGTGCCCCCAACAATATTAATTTCATGTGTTTTCAACTCCTCATTCACTTAACATCATTCTAAAAACCCTTTATATTGCTTCATCATCGTCATGGATTCTAATTGTTTCATTGTATCTAATGCAACTCCAATAACAATAAGGATGGTTGTTCCTCCTAAAGAAATATTCACTCTCGTAAACATTCCTATTATCATCGGTAAAATGGCAATAACTCCTAAAAAAATTGCACCTACTAAAGTTACTTTTGAAATAACTTTATTTAAAAATTCGGCCGTTTGTGCCCCCGGGCGAATCCCAGGAATAGTCCCATTGTTTTTTCTCAAATTATTCGCTATTTCAATCGGATTATATTGCATAGAAACATAAAAATAATTAAACCCAATAATTAAAAGGAAATAAAGAACGGAATAAATTAATGTTCCGTGCTCCAAAATCCCCAAAAACTTCCCTAGCCATTTTTTTTCTTCCACATCAATAAAAGCCTTTAATAAACTAAAAAACGCCAAAAATGAGGAAGCAAATATAATTGGCATAACACCTGCCATGTTAACTTTTATTGGGATGTGCGAGTTTTGTCCACCATACATTTTTTTTCCAACAACTCTTTGGGCATATTGAATTGGCAACCTACGTTCTGCATTTGTCATAAACACGGTGAAAGCAGTAATTAATATGAAAGCCAACACTAATAAAATTGCCAAAATAATCTGTGTTGCGCCACCTTGCATCAACTCATAAATCTTGCCAATCGCTGCAGGTCCCCTAGAAAGAATCCCAGCAAACAGAACAACTGAAACCCCATTCCCAATTCCCTTTTCATTTATCCGTTCGCCAAGCCACATCACCAAAGCACTTCCAGCAGTGAAAACAGTAACAATAACAACCGCGGCAAAAAAACCAGCAAAACCACCATAATAAGCCAAAACCCGATCTGAAAACATTGTATTCCCGCCTTTTAGCAAAAACCAAAAAGCAACAGATTGAACAAGCCCCAACACCACAGTAAAATAACGCGTTGCCTTATTTAATTTTTTTTGCCCCTGGGCACCTTCTCTTGCAATTCGCTCTAACGCTGGGATTCCGAAAGTTAACAATTGAATAACAATTGAAGCAGTTATGTAAGGTGAAATCGACATTGAAAAGATTGTAACCCGAGAAAAAGCTCCTCCGGTAAATGCATCTATATAACTAAAAAAATTATTTTGATCGAGGGTAATTCGCTTTATTGCATCAAATTTGAGAAAAGGAACCGGAATTGTTGATCCTATTCTAAAAACCAAAATTATTAAAATAGTATACAATAACTTTTTTCTCAAATCCGGAAGTTTAAATATATTTTTTAAAACGTTAAACAATCATTTCACCTCAATTCTGCCGCCTGCTTTTTCTATTTTCTCTTTTGCGGATTTTGAAAATGCAGCTACTCTAATCTCCAGTTTTTTGCTAAGTTCTCCATTCCCAAGAATTTTTACTCCTGATAGCAATTTTTTAACTAGACCCATTTTTAATATTTTTTGTGTGTCCACAACATCTCCATCATTAAATTTTTCATTAAGATCTTGCACATTTAAGATTGCATATTTAGTTGAAAAAATATTTACGAACCCTCTTTTCGGCAATCTTCTATAAAGCGGCATCTGGCCACCCTCAAACCCAGGGCGAACACCACCACCGGATCTTGCATTTTGACCTTTGTGCCCCTTCCCTGCTGTTTTCCCATTTCCAGAACCCGGCCCTCTACCTTTTCTAAATGCTTTTTTACGCGAACCAACAGCAGGCGAAAGTTCATGCAACCTCATCCTCATAATCCTCCTTGCGAGCAGCTAACTTTAACCAGGTGCAAAATTTTAGCAATTTTCCCATTAAGGGCATTATTTTCCACATGAATAACTTTATCTCCAATTTTGTGCAACCCTAAAGAGTGAACTGTTGTAACATGACTTTTTTTTCTGCCTATTAAACTCTTTACCAATTTAATTTGCAAACTACCACACACTACAGATTCTTCTTGCTTCATATCTTTCACCTCTTTCGCACTAAAATATCTTTAACAGATTTTTCTCTCATTGCCGCCACTTGCTCTGGACTTCTAAGTTGCTTAAGACCCTCAAAAGTCGCACGAACAACATTGCAAGGGTTGTTTGTTCTCAAAGATTTCGTTCTAATATCTTTAACACCCAAAACCTCTAACACCGCACGCATAGAACCTCCAGCAATTACGCCGGTTCCTTCTCCAGCTGGTTTCATCAACACCCTACCAGCACAAAAACACCCAATCACTTCATGTGGAATGGTTTTCCCACGCAATGGGATTTTAATCAAATTTTTTTTTGCTTCTTCAATTCCTTTTCTAACAGCTTCCGGTACTTCTGCAGCCTTCCCCATACCAAAGCCAACCGAACCACTTTCGTCACCCACAACAACCAAAGCAGAAAACTTGAAAATTCGGCCACCTTTAACCGTTTTCGCAACTCTATTAACAGCTACTACTTTTTCTTTCAGCAACTTTACATCAACGTTTTTCTTGTCTGACATTGCCAAAAATCACCACCTCCCGCATTCAAAACTTTTCAACAATCAAACAACTAAAATTCAAGTCCACCTTCGCGTGCTCCATCCGCCAATTCTTTCACGCGGCCATGGTAAAGGTACCCACCACGGTCAAAAACAACAGCACTTATACCAATATTTTTTGCTTTTTTCGCAACCAATAAGCCAATTGCATGCGCAGCGTTTTTGTCCCCGCCATACCCATTAAATTCGGGTTCCATTGTTGAAGCACAAGCCAGTGTAACACCTTTATCATCATCTATAATTTGCACATAAATATGTTTCGCAGACTTAAACACATTAAGTCGCGGTCTTTCTTTAGTTCCTTTTATTTTTTTTCGGACAACAAAATGTCGTTTTTTTCGCGCAGCAATTGATTTGGGCATACCTCAACACTCCTTATTTCTTCCCTTTGCCAGCTTTCCCAGCTTTCCTCCGAATTACTTCATTACTGTATTTAATTCCTTTTCCTTTATATGGTTCCGGTAACCTCTTACGGCGAATTTCGGCAGCAACTTGCCCAACCTCTTGCTTGTCAATTCCACTAACAATAATTTTATTTTGATTTGGGACATCAATGTTAATTCCGTCTATCGCTGGAATAATCACTTGATGCGAATACCCAAGCACCATAATTAATTTGTCACCTTGTTTAGAAACACGGTACCCAACACCATTAACATCTAATTCTTTGGCAAATCCCTTGGTAACGCCTTCTATCATGTTCGCAATTAAAGTTCTTGTTAACCCATGCAAACTTTTGTGCTTCTTTGCGTCTGAAGGCCTTTTCACCGTCACAAAACCATCAGCAAGTTCAACAATCATATCTTTAACATAGTTTAAATTCAATTTCCCTTTCGGGCCAGAAACACAAACAGAATCAGAATCAATACTCACATTAACTCCGGCAGGAACTGGAATCGGCAATCTTCCAATACGCGACACAAAAACACCCCTTTACCACACAAACGCAAGCACTTCGCCACCAACATTTGCGCTACGTGCTTCTTTATCTGTCATAACGCCTTTAGGAGTTGAAAGAATAGCCACTCCTAACCCCTTTAATACTTTGGGGATATCCGCACAACCGGTATAAATTCGAAGTCCTGGTTTTGAAACTCGGCGCAACCCCGTAATAACCTGCTTACGCCCCTCACCATATTTCAAAATTATTCTAATAATTCCTTGCTTTTTATCGTTCATAACTTCAAATTTTCTTATATATCCTTCATTAAGAAGAATCTCAGCTATTGCCTTTTTTATTTTTGATGCAGGGATTTCTACCGCATTATGTTTAGCAGCATTGGCGTTTCTTATTCGCGTTAACATATCGGCAATCGCATCCGTTATCTGCATTAGTTACCCTCCTTTGCTGAGTTCGCAACCAACCCAACACAAACTACCAACTTGCTTTTCGAAGTCCAGGAATATACCCTTTATATGCTAATTCTCTAAAACATATGCGGCAAACTCCAAATTTCCTAAGTACAGCATGTGGCCTTCCGCAAATCTGGCACCTTGTATATTCACGAGTTGAAAATTTTGCCGGCCTTTTTTGTTTTGCAATCATTGATTTTTTCGCCACAACATACCCTCCTGCTAAACTTTTTTAAACGGTGCTCCCATTAAAGAAAGAAGCTCACGTGCCTCTTCATCGGTTTTTGCTGTTGTCACAAAACAAATATCCATACCCCTTAACTTATCAATTTTTTCATAATCTATTTCTGGAAAAATCAATTGTTCTTTAACACCTAAATTGAAATTTCCTCGCCCATCAAAAGAATTGGGGTTAATGCCTCTAAAATCTCTAACTCGTGGCAACCCTACACTAAAAAACTTATTAACAAACTCATACATTTTGTCACGCCGAAGAGTTACTTTTGCTCCAATTTTCATCCCAATTCGCAACTTAAAATTGGCAACTGCTTTTTTAGCTCTACAAATAACTGCCTTCTGGCCTGTGATAGCTGTAAGGTCAGAAACAATTGCATCTATTATTTTTTGTCCATCGCGCGCTTCGCCATCACTAACATTAACTACAACTTTTTCTAACTTTGGTACTTGCATAACATTTGTGTATCCAAATTTTTCCATAAGTGCGGGAACAATTTCATTTTCATATTTTTCTTTTAATTTGCTCGCCACCACACTTTGCCCCCTTCTCAGAAAGTTCCACCACAATTTTTGTGCCTACAAATTCTTTGTTTTTTACCACCTTCTGGTAGCATATACCCCACTCGTGTTGGCTTTTTGCATTTCGGACACACTGGCATCACTTTACAAATATAAAGCGGCGCTTCTACCTTTGCAATCCCGCCCGTTTCCCCTTGCTTTCGCGGCTTAATATGCTTAGTAGCTATATTGCACCCAGCAACAATAACTTTCTTTTCTTTTTTACTGATTTCTAAGATTTTACCACGCTTACCCTTCTCTTTCCCAGAAATAATGGCAACTGTGTCTCCCTTTTTAACATGTGATCTGTTCATCAACCGCAACATCCTCCACCTTAAACCTTAAAGTACTTCCGGAGCCAAACTCAAAATTTTCATAAAATCTTTCTTATTCCGCAGCTCCCTTGCAACCGGCCCGAAAACACGAGTCCCTCTTGGCATTTTATCTTCCTTTTTTACTATAACTGCTGCATTTTCATCAAATCGAATGCAAGTTCCATCTTGGCGCTTAATTGTTCTGGTAGTTCGAACAATAACAGCGTAAACCACATCGCCTTTAGAAACCACACCATCTGGAATTGCTTTTTTTACAGAAGCAACAATAACATCGCCTACATTAGCATAACGCCTGCGAGTCCCTCCCAGCACTTTAATACACATAAGTTCTTTTGCACCAGTATTATCAGCAACTTTAAGACGACTTTGCATCTGTACCACAAAGCAAACCTCCCTTCCTGCCAAACCACATCTCAATTTTCAAATATCATAATATTTTTTAGAAGAATCAAATAAAAGCTTGTAATCTTGAAAACCTTATAAAATTAACAATAACATTTCCAATATTGATGGCACCACACCTACACACAAGTCAATAAGCCTTACTTGTTTTATTTCGCCTTCTCTAGTATTTTAACTAAGCGCCATTTTTTCTCTCTTGAATATGGTCTAGTTTCCATAACTGAAACACGGTCACCAACACTGCATTCGTTTTTTTCATCGTGCACTTTGAACTTAACTGTCTTTTTAACAATTTTTTTATAAAGAGGATCTTTCACACTATCTTCTACCGCAACCACAATAGTTTTTTCCATTTTGTTGCTTACAACTTTGCCAATTCTAATCTTTCTAAGGTTTCTTTCGGCCATAGTCTAGACCCTCTCCCCCTTTTCTGAATTAATTTTTTGAGTAATTATTGTTTTTATCCTTGCAATATCTTTTTTTATCACACTTATTTTCATAGGATTTTCAAGTTGATTTATTACATATTGGAAGCGCAAGTTAAAAAGCTCTACTTTTAATTCTGCTAATTTCGCGTTAAGTTGATCTATTGTTTGTTTACGAAAGTCGTCAGCCTTTTTCACTCACTGCCCCCTCCTTCCAAATTTGCCCTTTTAACAAATTTGCACTTTACAGGAAGTTTATGGCTAGCAAGCCTCATTGCTTCTTTGGCACTTTCCTCAGGTACCCCGTTCATCTCGAACATAACTCTACCAGGCTTAACCACAGCAACCCAATACTCCGGATTACCCTTCCCAGACCCCATGCGAACACCTGCTGGTTTTTTCGTTGCCGATTTATCTGGGAATATCTTAATCCAAACTTGCCCGCCACGCTTAATATAACGCGTCATTGCAATACGAGCCGCTTCAATTTGCGCAGAAGTTATCCAAGCAGGCTCTAAACTTTGCAAACCATAATCACCATAAGTTACTTTGTTTCCTCTTCTAGCAATTCCTTTCATTCTACCTCTGTGAATCTTTCTGTACTTCGGCCGCTTTGGTAATAACATCAACCACGACCTCCTTCCTCCCGTACCTTACTTTCATTTTTCCTCAGAACCGTTTTTTTTAAAACCATTCCACGGTAAACCCAAACACGAACACCAATTTTACCATATGTAGTATTTGCTTCCGCAAAACCATAGTCAATATCCGCCCGCAAAGTGTGCAGCGGAATCGTTCCTTCGTGGTAATGCTCCGTTCTAGCAATTTCGGCCCCACCAAGTCGCCCAGAAACCATAATTTTAATTCCAAGCGTTCCTGCACTCATAGCACGTTGAATAGATTGCTTCATCACACGTCGAAACGAAGCCCTTTTTTCTAGTTGCAGAGCAACGCCTTCTGCAATTAACTGTGCAACAGTATCGATATTTTTAACTTCCACAACATTAATATAGATTGATTTCTTTTCATCGTTGTTTTGATTAATCAACTGTTCGCACGCCAAACGCACTTGCTCAATATTTTTACCGCCCTCGCCAATTACTCTACCTGGCTTCGCGCAAAAAATATTAATCCACACTTTATCAGAATCTCGCCTTATTTCTATCTGTGGCACACCAGATTCAAACAACTTGTTTTTTAAAAATTTTCGAATTTTATAATCCTCTATTAACCATTTGCTAAAATTTTTTTTGTTGCCAAGCCAATGTGAAACCCAAGGTTGATTTATACCAATGCGTAAAGCACGTGGATTAACTTTCTGCCCCATTTTTTGCCTCCCTAACTCTTCTCTTTAAGAACTATTGTAATGTGCGAAGTCCTTTTTAAAATCCTAGTTGATCTCCCATGAGACAATGGCCTCATTCGTTTTAAAATCGACCCCGGGCACACAAAGCATTTAGCAACATATAAATTTTCAACATTCATATTCAAATTATTCCCTGCATTCGCTGCTGCCGACCTCAAAAGCTTAAGCAACGGTTCACAAGCGGATTTTCTAGTGTGAATCAAAATTGCTGCGGCAACATTAATTGGTTTATTTCGAATCTGATCTAAAACAATTTGCACTTTTCGCGGCGCAATTCTAAGGGATTTAAGATGCGCTATCGCCTCCATAAAAACTGCTTTCCTCCTCACCTGCAAACAATTTCACCTGCAAACAATTTGTTCCCGCTATTGCCCATAATAATCCACAACATTATTTTAATTTTTCCAATTTTCAAAAAAAACAATAGCAAAATCAACTCTTGTGTTACATTAATTTCATTTAACCTGTGTTTGACTTTTTCGTTCCCGCATGCCTTTTAAAAGTTCGCGTTGGAACAAATTCGCCTAGTTTATGCCCTACCATATCCTCGGTCATATATATTGGCACATGTTTTCGACCATCGTGGATCGCAATTGTGATCCCCACAAACTCAGGGAAAATTGTTGAGGCGCGACTCCAAGTTCTTAATATTTTTTTTTCACCTGTTTTATTCATTTCCTGCGCCCGTTTCAAGAGTTTAGGGTGCACAAATGGCCCCTTCTTAACACTTCGGCTCACTCTTTAATCTCCCCTTATTTCGCATTACAACGTTTCACAATAAATTTATTTGTTCTGTGATGTTTGTTCCTTGTTTTATATCCCAAGGTCGGTTTCCCCCAAGGAGTTCGCGGCCCCGGCTTCCCAATTGGAGCCTTCCCCTCGCCTCCACCATGTGGGTGATCACAAGGATTCATTGCGGAACCACGAACTGTCGGCCGCCACCCCATATGCCTTTTTCTTCCAGCTTTTCCGATATTAACATTTTCGTGGTCTAAATTGCCAACCTGGCCAATTGTGGCCATACAAATCACTCTAATTTTTCTAAGTTCTCCGGAAGGTAATTTAATTAAAGCATAATCTCCTTCCTTTGCCATTAACTGCGCAAAAACACCTGCTGACCTGACCAATTGAGCACCTCTTCCCGGGTGCAATTCAATATTGTGGATAAAAGTTCCAACAGGCATATCACATAACCGCAAAGCATTCCCTGACTTAACGTCAGACTCTTCACCCGTTTCAAGAGTGGAACCAACTCTAACCTCATGCGGTGCAACAATATATCTTTTTTCACCATCTTCATATTTAACCAAAGAAATAAAGGCCGTTCTGTTAGGGTCATATTCTAAAGAAACAACTGTTGCTTTCACACCAACCTTATCTCTTTTGAAATCAATCACACGATACTTAACTCGGTTACCACCACCATGATGCCTAACCGTTATTCTTCCATAGCTATTTCGCCCTGATTTTTTTTTCAATTTTCGAAGTAAACTCTTCTCCGGAGCAGTTTTCGAAAGCTCAGAATAGTCCACAACCGTCATCTGACGCCTTGAAGGAGTAACTGGCTTATATTTTTTTACTGCCAAACCTAACCACCCTTTCAATAAAACCCCTTTTGCAAACACCTAAACTTAAAATCAATTCAAATTATCAAAAAACTCTATTCCTTTTGAATCAGCAGTAAGGGAAACAATTGCTTTCTTCCAATCTGACCGGAACCCAATATTTTTCCCAAATCGTTTTTGTCGGCCCCACACATTCATGGTATTTACTTTCTTAACTTTAACACCGAATATTTCTTCAATTGCTTTTGCAATTTCGATTTTATTGGCACCTTTGTCAACCTTAAAGGTATATTTCTTTTCCGGCAAAAGTTTTATACTAGCTTCTGTAACAATAGGTTTATCGATGATATCGTAAGCACTTTTTTTCACTCAAGCATACACCTCCTCAATTTTAGCAACGGCGGTTTTTACAATAACAAGAGTGTCAAAATTCAATATATCATAAACATTTAAAGTGTTAACACAAGCAGTTTTAACTCCTTCAATGTTTCGCGCACTGCGTACCACAAAATTATCAACTGCCGGAAGTACAATCAATGCCTTTCTGACCTTTAATGCTTTCAAAATCGATGCCATTTCCTGCGTTTTATATCGCTCAAACTGCAATTCATCTAAAACTATTAATTCTTTGCTTAAAAACTTACTTGAAAACGCGGACTTTAATGCTAATCTACGTGTTTTTTTAGTTAATGAATATCTATAGCTTCTTGGCTTGGGCCCTAACGCAACACCACCATGGTACCACTGCGGCGCTCTAATTGATCCCTGCCGAGCACGCCCAGTTCCTTTCTGTCGCCAAGGTTTTTTCCCACCACCACGAACTTCGGCGCGTGTTAAGGTAGATTGTGTTCCCTGGCGCTGATTGGCTAAATAATTCACAACAGCCATGTGCATTACAATGACATTTGGTGCTCTCCCAAAAATATCGGCAGAAAGGTCAACAGCACCCACAGAATTCCCATTCCTGTCTAGAACATCAATCTTCGGCACCATAATCCCCCCTCACGATTTTTTACTGTCGGTAACACAAATTACGCTGCCACACGAACCAGGAACCGCACCCTTAACAACCAAAAGATTATTCTCAACATCAATATCCACAACTTTTAAATTTTGAACTGTAACCCGCTTTGCACCAAGGTGGCCGGCCATTTTCTTGCCTTTCATTACCCTACCAGGAGTACTACAAGAACCCAAAGAACCCCCGTGTCGATGAACAGGTCCAGTTCCGTGAGTTTCTTTCAGCCTTTGTGAATTCCACCTTTTAATAGGCCCCGCATACCCTTTACCCTTGCTTATACCCCACACATCAACGCTATCGCCCATCTCAAAGCCATCTACTTTAACAATATCACCAACATTAAACGGCGAACAATCATCCAATCTAAATTCTTTTAAAAATCTTTTTCCACCAAGATTATTTTTTTCAAAAAGACCACGGCAGGGCTTTGAAAGCACTCCAAGAGAAACATCTCCAAATCCAATCTGAATTGCATTGTACCCTTCTTTTTCTTGACTTTTTTTCTGTGTTACAACACAAGGCCCTGCCTCTAACACAGTGACTGGAATTACTTTACCTTCTACAAAAATTTGCGTCATTCCAAGCTTCTTTGCTACAATAAATTTTTTCATTCCATATTCCTCCTGGTTATTGGTTGAGAGTCACCTCGACATTACCTCATATAGAATCTACATTGTAACTGCAACTTCAACTCCTGCTGGCAACTCCAAACTAGTTAATGCTTTCATCGCCTCGTTTGTTAAGTTAAACATGTCTATAAATCGTTTGTGAGTTCTGATTTCAAATTGCTCTCTACTATCTTTATATTTATGAACCGCTCTAAGAATTGTAATGATTTCTTTTTTGGTTGGCAAGGGAATCGGCCCCGAAATTACAGCACCAAAACGGTTCCCTACCTCTAAAATTTTCTCTACCGCTTGATCTACTAAATTGTGATCATAACTTTTTAATTTTATTCTCATCTTTTTACCGTCAATCAATGCAATTCGCCCCCCAGGTTCAAAAGTTCAAAACCGTTCCACGTGTTTTTTTAACAACACAAAAAATTCCCCGCCCAAATTAATCACACCAGACCATTCTACACGAACAAATTTAAAAAAGCAATACCCTCAACCTAAAATATTTTATTTTTTTACAAATTACTTTTATTTTAAAACACAGCAACTGCAATTGCTCCCACACAGCCAAAAATCCATACTGCATTTCTACTCCCGCTGCTTAAAATAAAGCCACCACAAATCAACACATTAGCTTCGTTTCCAAAATTTAGAACAGTATCGCCTTTCACACAATCACCAGTTTACAAAACATGTTTAAAATCAGTCAACAAACCTTACATTTTTTTCACCCAAAATTTTTCCAAGTTCTTCTATTAAAGTTAAATTTTGTGCAATCCACAACCGATTGGGCACCAACTTTGCATTTTTTTCGCCTTCAAATAACATATATACCTTTGTTGTTCCGTTGAAAATTTCCAGTAAATTCTCAACTTTTTTATATGACGGCGAATCCATGGTATCAATTTTAAGGTACAACCCTTTTCTAGTAGTTGATTGTGGCATAAGTAAAAATTCTTCCAGAGTTTGTAATTTTAAAACTAAAATTTTAGGAGTGGATTCTTCTTTTGCCTCTACCTTTCCTGTTGCAACAACAATGGCCCCCGTATTCACAAGATGCCGAAAAGGATTATATACCTTGGGAAATAACACCAATTCAATACTGGCCGTTTGATCTTCAGCAACACAAAATGCCATTTCTTCACCGCCGCGAGTCAAAATTCGCTGCACTGAAACAACCACTCCAACAATCGTTGCTGTTTCGGAAGACTCTAAGGCAGAAATTTCAGAAATCCTAGATTTATCAAGCTTTCCTTCATATTTACTTAACGGGTGAGAAGAAAGATAAATGCCAAGCGATTCTTTTTCTAAATTAGCCAATTCCGCAATAGAGAACTCTTCCTTAATAGAGAACTCTTCCTTGCAAGAATTTACCTTCACTTCTTCTTCTGTAACTCCAAACAAACTAATTTGGCCCTTTACTTTACTTTTTGCATCATTTCCAACATTATCTAAAATTTGCTCAAAACACCCCAAAAGTTCTTTCCTTGTTTCCCCCAGTGAATCAAAACATCCTGCCTTAACAAGATTTTCTACTGCACGTTTATTTAAGTCAAAACCGTACATACGCTCACAAAAATTTCTAAAATTTTTAAATTTCGCCACTTGTTGTTGCTTCCCAACTTGTTCCACAAATTTACGCCCCGCACTCTTAACGGCAAACAATCCAAATCGAATTTGCTCTCCTTCAACTCTAAATTCGGCCCCACTAGCATTTATATCCGGCGGCAAAACTTTTATTTTCAGCTTCGCGCACTCCGCAACATATTCCTTTAATTTGTCTTGATTATATGCAACACTAGTGAATAACGACGCAAAATACTCATACGGATAAAAACATTTAAGATATGCTGTTTGGTAAGAAATTGTTGCATACGCTGCGGCATGTGACTTATTAAATGCATATGAAGCGAAACTACTCATATCATCAAAAATCTCATTTGCTACTTTTTCGGGGACCCCATTTGCAATTGCACCCACACACAAAATACTGCCTTTGCCTTCTTTTCCATAAATAAAATTGTGGCGTTCCTTTTCCAAAACATCTGCTTTCTTTTTTGCCATTGCACGCCGCACCAAATCCGCGCCGGCATATGAATATCCGGCAAGTTTCCGAAAAATTTCCATAACTTGCTCTTGGTAGACAATGCAACCGTATGTAACCTCTAGAATTGGCTGCAATAACATATGTTTATAGCGAATTCCCTTTTTGTTTTCTTTATTTTTAATATATGTGGGAATAGAATCAATTGGCCCCGGCCGAAAAAGTGCAACAATGGCCATAATATCTTCAATTGATTCTGGTTTCAGGTTAATCAAAACTTGCCGGATTCCACTTGACGCTTCAAACTGAAACACCCCCTTCCCCAACCCAAGTGAAAGCATTTTAAAAACATCTGTTTCTTCATAAGAAATGGATTCAATGCAAAATTCTGGCTTCTTCTTTTTTATTAATTTCTCGGTATCGCTAATCACAGTTAAACATTTAAGACCTAAGAAATCCATTTTAAGAAGCCCCAACTCATCCAAAGTAACCATTGGGAACTGAGTAATTATATTTTCTTGTATCTTTTGCAATGGCACAATCGTATCCACGGGTTCTTTGGTAATAACAACACCAGCGGCATGAGTAGAGCAGTGCCTTGGCATTCCTTCTAGTTTCATTGCCATATCTATAATCTCTTTTACTTCCGGATTAGTTTCATACATTTCTTTCAATTCTGGCACAATTGAAATGGATTTTTCAATTGAAATCCCAATTTCAGTTGGAATAAGTTTTGCAACACTATCTGCCAAAGAATAAGAAAAATTCATTGCTCTGGCAACATCTCGAATCGCCAATTTTGCCGCCATCGTTCCAAATGTGGCAATTTGAGAAACATGATCTTCCCCATATTTGCTAATTACATAATCTATTACTTCTTGACGACGTTCATAGCAAAAATCAATATCGAAATCAGGCATGCTTATCCTCTCTGGATTTAAAAATCGTTCAAAAAATAGGCTATATTTTATTGGGTCAATTCCCGTTATTCCTATGCAATAGGCAACCAAACTGCCAGCACCAGAACCTCTTCCCGGACCTACAGGAATCCCGTTTTCTTTTGCATATTTAACAAAATCCATAACTATCAAAAAATAATCAACATATCCCATACTTTTAATTACAGAAATTTCATATTCTAAACGATCTTTCAAACTTTGGTCACAGTTTTCACCATAAATTCTAGCAAGTCCATCTTGGCAAAGCTTCACAAAAAAATGTTCATTTGTTTCTTCACCCGAAATCTCAAAACTGGGAAGTTTTGTTATGTGAAATTCAAAATCAATATCACATTTTTCAACTACTTCCATAGTGTTAAACACTGCTTCTGGGAACTCATTAAAAGCTTCATACATTTGGGATTCACTTTTCATATAAAACTCATCTGAAGAAAATTTCATGTTTGGGGCATCAACAGTTGAATTAGTTTGAATGCAAAGCAACACCATATGCATATTGTAGTCTTCTTTTTTAATATAGTGAACA
This sequence comes from Oscillospiraceae bacterium, assembly GCA_031266415.1. Taxonomy (GTDB): domain Bacteria; phylum Bacillota; class Clostridia; order Oscillospirales; family Ruminococcaceae; genus BNZN01. The sequence continues at coordinate 82,046 of JAISBB010000001.1, forward strand.
TCATTGGTTGCAACTGCCTTTATTTCAAGTTGCTTTGAAAGCTTAATCAAATGCTCATTAATAATCTGGCACTCTGGAGTATTATAATTTTGCAACTCAAGATAATAATCACCACCAAAAAGCCCTTTATAGAACTGAGCAACATTCAATGCTTCATTGTAATCATTTGCCAATATCCTTCTGGGAAGCTCTCCAGCCATACAAGCGGAAAGGCAAATCAACCCATTGTGATATTTTTGAAGTAATTCCTTATCAATACGCGGCTTAACATAAAATCCTTCGGTAAAAGAAAGCGAAACCATCTTTATTAAATTTTTATAACCCTCGTTATCTTTGCACAGCAAAATCAAGTGATTACTTTTTCCATCTAATTTAAATTCTTTATCAAACCTTGTTCGTTGCGCCACATAAACTTCACAACCAATTAATGGTTTTATTCCCTCTTTTTTCGCAGCTTTATAAAAATCAATAACACCGTACATCACACCGTGGTCTGTAATTGCAGATGCAACCTGCTGTAACTCCTTTGTTCGCGTAACAATTTGATTTATCCTGCAAGCGCCATCCAACAAACTAAATTCACTGTGAAGATGAAGATTTGCAAATTTTTCCATTCAAACACCCTTGCCTTACAAATTTTAAAAAAATAACCACTCTCGTCGTAAATCACAATACGACAAAAGCAGTTTATAACAAACTAACAAATTCCAAACCCTAGCACCTTTAAGTTAACCCAAGACTTTCAAAAAGTTGTTTTTTGTTCCGCCAACCTTCTTTTACTTTTACCCAGCACTGTAAATTTACTTTCCGCCCTAAAAAAAAAACGATTTCTAGCCGACTTTCTGTTGCTATTTTTTTTAACATCTCTCCGTTTTTTCCAATAATAATCCCCTTATGATTTTTTTTATCACACAAAATATGAACATCAATATCAATTAATTCGGATTTTGACCTCTTTTTTATTTTTTCAGTTACCACAGCAACCGAATGAGGGACTTCTTCGCTAAGATTCATCAAAATTCGCTCACGAACTATTTCCGCAACAATAAACTTCTCTGGCTGATTTGTTACAGAACCTTCTGGGAAAAAATGCGGTCCTTTTGTTGAGTAACTTTCAAACACATTTAATAAATCCGCAATTCCATCGCCAGTGAAAGCAGAAACGGGAATAATTTCACTAAAATCGTATTCCGTTTTAAATAATTCCATCCGATGCAGAATTTTAGATTTATCTTTAAGTTTATCGATTTTTGAGAGAATTAAAATCACTTTTTGCTTCTGTTTTTGAATTTCGTTTAACAAAGTCAACTCAGAACTGGCTATTTTATCTCCAATTGCTTCTGCAACAAACGCGACCAAATCAACATCAGAAATCGACTTAAACACCTGCGAAACCATGTAATTGCCTAATTGCGTTTTTGGCTTGCACAAACCTGGCGTATCTGTAAATACAAACTGCATCTTGCCAGTTGTTAAAACTCCAGATATGCGCATTCGCGTTGTTTGAGGTTTGTTTGTTACAATAGCAATCTTCGCCCCAATTAAACGGTTCAATAAAGATGACTTGCCAACATTTGGCTTGCCAACAATTGCAATAAATGCCGCTTGTGTATCCCCCATTACTTCAAATCACACTTTCAAGAACTTACTCACAGGCGAAATTTCGTGCACACAAAGCCCCACTTTAGTAATAATTTCTCTCTCTTTTTCTCTCATAATGTCGGCTTCTTTTATGCTTCGTTCGTGGTCATAACCCAAAATATGCAAAACTCCATGCACAGTTAAGAACCCTATTTCTCTCTCAAATGAATGATTATAAACATCAGCTTGCATTTTTGCCATTTCTATAGATATGACAACATCTCCCAACATGGTGCAACCTGTTTCAAGATTTTTTTCATAAACCCCTCCCTCTCCCAAGGGGAAAGCAAGAACATCTGTTGGCAAATCAATGTTACGATATTCTCTATTAAGTTCTTGTATCTGCACGTCGTTAAGGAAAGTTACGCTAAGTTCTGCTGGTGGCTTTACTTGCTCTTCTCTTAAAACTGCATTGCAACATCTTCTGATTAGTAATTGCAAACCTGTGGGAATTTTAATTCGTTTTTGTTTATTTGCTACGATTATTTTATACACTCTCACTTGCTAAATCCCTCCATAAAAAAGTAGAAACATTAAAAAAACCCACCAAAAACCACAATGGTCCGAGTGGCGGGATTCGAACCCACGACCTCTAGAACCCCATTCTAGCGCGCTACCAAACTGTGCCACACCCGGATTTTAACAGACGCCAAATTTTATTGGAGCTGATGAGCAGATTCGAACTGCCGACCTCTTCCTTACCAAGGAAGTGCTCTGCCTGCTGAGCTACATCAGCACGGCCCTCTTTTACAACCTCAACGATTATACACTATCTTCTAAATAAATACAACTATCTAAGATTAATTTAAAAAATTCTGCCCCGCTCCAAAAAATTAGCACAAAATCCGATTTTTAATGTAAATTCGGTCTGCAATTTTCATAATAAACCTCATTCACTAAATAAAAATCAATTCATCATTAGTCTCTTTATAATTTAATATCTTCCTACAGCAGGTAGTCTAACACTCAATTTTGGTTTTAGTCAATAATAAACCATGTCGACTTCGACTTATTTAGTTAAAATTTCACACCTTTTGTATGTTTTTTTATTGAATGAATTCCCCAATCACACAAATCAAGCAGCCAATTTTTCTCCAGGTTTTAAATCTAAGTGTTTTATAATAAATTTTCTTAATAAAGTGTAAAAATCTAGCAAATTTTTTGAATGACTAAACCCATGACCTTCGTTTTCCCGGACCATGTAAATTACATCTGCATTTCTATTCCACAAACTCTTCCAAACCCTATCTGATTCATCTCTTTTAACTCTAGTGTCATTAGCACCGTGCACTAATAAAAGTGGCTTGGTTATATTATCCAAATGATAATATGGAGAGACCGCTTTTAATTCGTTTGCATCTTTCACGGGATCTCCAATATGGAAATTATCTGCTGAACGTCCGTATAGCCAATCATCTTTAAAATTTGAGAGATGGGAAACAATATCAGAAATGCCGCATTTATCAACACCACAAGCATAAAGATTTGGCGTGAAAGCAAGGCCCCAAAGCACAGAAAATCCCCCAAACGAGGCCCCATAAATACAAATGCGATCTTTATTTGCAACTCCTTTTTTAATAAGCCATTTTGTACCATCTACAATATCATATTGCATTGTTGTACCCCATTGCTTATTTCCTAAATTCATAAATTTATGACCACGTCCAGTTGAACCTCTGAAATTTATTTGAAAAACAGCACAGCCCAATCTTCTAAAAAATTCTGATAGACTCGAAGTTACCCACATATCACAACTTTGTGGTCCACCATGCACCATAACTACTGTTGGCAGATTTTCTGGCGCTTTTCCGCTTGGCAAACTTAAATAACCCTCTATTTTTATTCCGTCACGGGCTACATATGAAATTGGTATCATTTGCGTACAAAAAATCCAATTGGTCAAATATTTGTCGTCTTTTTCTTCTTCCGTGGCATCAACATACCACAAATTCCCAGTTACATGATCATAACCATATTTTGCACCGTTTCCACATGGCAATTCTCTTTGCAGTGTATATATTTCTAAATCACTAGAAATGTCCAAAACTCTAACTTCGCTAAAACCCAATTTTTCTTTCACGGTATTCAATGCATTTTGAACTTTTGGCACTAATCCTGCAGATTTAAAAGTTTTGGCATAATATTGCACAACTAACGGCACACCTGTTCCAAAATCACAAACTATTTTTCCGTAATCCACGTTCAAACCAGCATCAAGAGTATCATAGTTGAAATCTTCAAATAGCACCTTTAATTTCCCTGTACGCAAATCCAAAGCCACTGGACAAATTGTTTGCGTGCTATTGTCAGAAAGCCCATATAATTTTAAACCATCTTCACTCACAAACAGCGGAATAAATCGGCGCCAATGATTTGTTTTAAAAATCAAGTCTTCGGCATACGTTTCTCTATCCTGCATATATACTTTTGCATTTTCCCCATGATTGCCTTCGTCAATTACCTTAATACGATTAGCACTGTCACCTGGGATACTTAAGTAAAATGGTAAAAATTTCTCACTGGGAATTTCATCCGGGATCATTTCCCCAGATTCAACATCAATTGCGTCGTAAACATACGCACGCACTGCTTTGTCGTAATGGGAAACACACATGTAATACATGTCACCTTTCCACAGCTGCCCCTCAAAATGATAGCTACATTTTTTCGGAGTTGGTGTAAGATCTTTTTCCCTCTTTCCATTAAATCTAGACATCCAAATATGGTTACACTCATCATAACCATCATCTCTCACATAAAACAAATAGTTACCATTGTCGCCCCATATCACACGAGTAACATCCGAAGTAGTTGCGCTAGAAACCCTCCTTATTGACTTCGTAATAGAATTATAAACAAAAACATTAAAAACCCCTGACCATTCCGCCAAAAAAGCACCATATTTTCCATCAGGTGACCAAGTGTAATCACTTTTTTCTTTAGGAACAAAAACTAATTCCTGCAATGGCAGTTCCAGATCTGTTGTTAAACTAAAATACTTAGCTCTTTCATTCCTTATTTCTTCGAAAATATTTATCGCAACACTCCAACTAAATATATCTGTGATTTTTTTTGTTTCTGGAATACTCCCATTGTGCTGAAACCACCAAAACCAGTTTTCAATATTCACATCAACACAAAGTCTCGTCATTTTAAACAAAAATTCTATTGCGTCTCCCAATGAAACATTTTTATCAGGGGAGGCAAATGAAGAAAGTCCATCAAGTAACCCTCTCTCTTCTGCCTGTCTCAAAGGAGAAACAGCGTCTTCAAACGCAAATAAAAACGTACTCATTGCTAAAAAACTAGGCCATTTAACAACCTTTGTAAGATACTCTTTTTCTATTTTCTTGTTTTTGCTTAAGAGTTCATATGACCTGGTTTTTTCTGGAACTTGAATATGTGTAATTGCATCAATTTCTTCTGCCGCCACAAAACCAACCAGCAACTGGAAAACTAATAACAAAGATAAAGTTAAACCTAAAGACGCCTTTTTCAACATTCGCATCAATTCATCACCTCTCATCACCTCGCAAAACCTCACACTTAAATTTATGTATAATTATATCATATTTTAGATAAAAATGTGCGCCTATAAGAAAATCTTAGCTATCACGCACATTTTTATTTGTTAATTATACTGAGTTTTTCATTAAATATTAATAAATTACTTAGAGCACCCAATAAGCGCTGCAAAATTGAAAAATAGACCAACACCCTTGACATCTGCAAATCCATATGCTAGAATCAAAGGCAAAAGCGATAAGAGAAAATTCGGTTCTCACCTTCAGATGTAGGAGCATTTGCTTTCGAGCGGAGGTCGTTTCAAGGGGCTTTTGTTCTTAATTTTGCTTTGAAAAATTTGAAAGAGTGTGAACCAGTAAGTTGGAGTTCACACTCTTCTTGTTGTTAAAGTTGATTCAGCCGGAGGTGTTTAAATATTAGCACAAAGAATTTGCAGATAAATGGAGAAATAAAAGATGAAAAAATTAGGCTTGTTGGCTTTAAAGACTTAGAAGATTCTGTTATACCAACAGCAAAAGCAATGGAACTGGCAGAAAAAAACAACTTAGACCTCGTTAAAATCGCACCCAATGCAACCCCGCCAGTTTGCCGCATAATAGATTACGGCAAGTTTTGCTTTGAGCAAACCAAAAAAGAACGTGAGTCAAAGAAGAAGCAAAAAACTGTAGAAGTGAAAGAAATTCGGCTTTCACTGAGTATAGATGCAAGTGATTTAATAACAAAAGTAAAAAACGCAATAAAATTTTTAAAAGCCGGCAACAAAGTCAAAGTCAGCATTAGATTCCGCGGCCGTGAAGTTGTACACACAAAACTGGGAGAGAATCTTTTGCAGCAGTTCGCAGAAAAATGCAGCGAACATGGTGCCCCAGAACGGGTACCAAAAGCAGAAGGCCGCAGCATAATTATGTTTCTTTCGGGCAAGCGCTGAAAATGAAAGGGTGTTTTTAATTGACTTATAAAATCAAAACAAACAAAAGCGCAAAAAAACGATTTAAATTTTCAAAAACAGGGAAAATAAAACGAGTTTCCGCAAATCGCGGGCACCTATTAACAAAAAGAACCAGCAAGCGCAAACGACATTTAAGGAAGGCAACATATGCAGATAAAACCAACGTTAAAGCAATTAAGCTGTTAATTCCATATGGGAACTAACAACCAAGAAGTTTTATTTGGAGGGTAAAAAATGGCGCGAATAAAAACTGGCATATTATCGCACAAAAGAAGAAAAAAAATCCTAAAACTTTCCAAAGGTTATTACGGCGCAAAAAGTAAACAATTTAGAACGGCCAAGCAAACTGTAATGAGAGCGGGACTTCACGCATATATTGGTAGAAAAAATAAAAAACGCGATTTTAGGCGCCTTTGGATTTTGCGGATTTCAGCAGCTTGCAAATTAAACAACACTAATTACTCCAGATTCATAAATGGACTAAAAAAATCCGGCACAGAACTTAACCGCAAAATGCTCTCTGAGATTGCTGTTGCTGACCCCCAAGGGTTCTTGCAATTAGTTGAAAAATCAAAAACAGGAGCGCAAAATCCGTGACAAAACGAAACCCTTTGAGATTATTAACTCAGAGGGTTTTTTACAATTAGTTGAAAAATCAATCGCCAGCATCATACAGGCTGCGGATTTGTGACAAATCTCTTTCGATTTCAGATTCCGACAAACATTTAGCCTCGCGAAGTTTGTTGTAGCCATCTAATGCAAATATAAGTCGGCGAATGTTCGGAGCCTTTGAAACTGCAGAAAAAATCCAAGCACGCGCTTCTTCTGTTTGGTTTTGTTTTAATAAATCAAGTAGCTTTAATTCTAAAAATTTCTCATGCATTGGGTCAGAGGCTTCTTTTTCATCTTCATATTTCTTAAAGATTTTTTTTATCGCTTCGGAACCAAAAATCACAGCTGCTATGGTTTTGCACAAAGCTTCAATTTGGGCCTCTAAGTAATCATGCTTAAGCACACACATCATCTCCCTTACATCTATCACCAGCATGTGAGAACTAAAAAGCATCTCACATATTTCGGTAACCATTCATTATATTTTTAAAAATCTGGCCTGTTGTTGGTGGGGTCCAAGAAATGGCATCAGCACCAGCTTCAATTGTTGCCAAAATTGTTTCTTTGGTCGGTCCACCTGTTGCCACAACAGCGGCATGTGGAAATTTCAACTTGATTTTTGCAACAATCTGTGGCGTTTTTTCTGCAGCAGAAACGTTCAAAATAGAAACATGCGACTCCAGTCGTTTTGCAACCTCATTCATATCTTCAACGCAAATTGTCACAATTATGGGGATATCAATTATATTGTGAATTTCAAAAAGAACATCGTTTTCAATTGGTGCATTTAAAACAACACCACGTGCACCTTGATATTCCGCCTGCATTGCCATGTTCACTGCTCGCTGCCCCTTTGTTGTGCCGCCACCAACACCCATAAAAATTGGGATATCTGCTGCCATCATTATAGCTTGTGTAATAATTGGTTGCGCAGGAAATGGGTAAACAGCAATCACAGCATCTGCATTGACATTTCTTATTATTGCAATGTCTGTTGAAAAAACAACCGCACGAATCAACTTCCCGAAAATTTTAATGCCACAAACTTGCTCAATTTCTTCTGGAACTTTGATCATGCGGTTCTCTAACTTTCCATTTATCTCTGGGACCATGCTTGTTCCTTTCTTTATGACCAACTTTCAATTTCACATTAACTTATATCTATTTTAACACAAATCCAGCGCTATATATCACAAACTTCAATTAAAGATCGAAATAATTTAAGAAAATTGAACTTTAATAATCGAATACCTATCCGCAGCTTGATTAATTGTTGGGCTATGCAAAACAAGCTGATCACGTTCGCTTAAATTAAAAGGTAGTGTAATTTTCACAATTGTCCCCAAATTTTTTTCTGAATTTAACCACAATTCTCCGCTGTGAAGATCAACAATATATTTCACCAGTGCTAAACCCAACCCTTGAGAATATGGCCGATTAAAACTACCAGCATAATACACCGTTGTTGCTTTCCGCAACGTTTCTTGGTCCATTCCCATTCCAAAATCTTGAACAGAAATGCAAAAATTTTCTTGATCTGAATCAACTGCAACAGTCACAATAACTTGGTTGCCCTCACGCGTATATATACAAGAATTTAAAATAACATTAACCAACGCCAATGTTATTTTCTCTGCGTCGATAGCGGCAAAAAAACGCTCTTCTGGTGATGGGGCAACAAAAGATATTTCGGCACCTTTAGACTGAACTAATTCTGAACACGCAGAAACAATGGATTTAATAAACTCATTAACCTCAACAATTCGAAGTTCAAGTTCATGCAACCCCGCGCTATATTTTGCAATGTCAAGAAAATTAGCAAAATTTCGAAGGATTTGCATACAACTGTGATTAATTTCATGTACTTGTTCGCAAATACTTTTTTTATTTACTTTAGACACACTGTTTAATTGTTCTTCAATAGCATCTGTAATATTTACGATTTTACTTACTGGCGCACGAAACTGGAAAGAAAATGCCCGCAAAATATCACCAATGTTGTTGTCAAGAATACTAATAACATCATCTGGGATCACAAATTCAAGCATGTGAAAAGTTTTTTCTTGGTCTGAAATTGGGAAAATTTTAATTTTGAAATTAATGGCAGTAGCTGGAACATAACATTCTACTGTGTGCACACCACCTAATGCAACATTTTCTTTAATTAAATTGCCCCAAACAGGGATTGTGACACCTTTTTTTTGCTTAAATATATTCTGGTAACGCCGATTTAGCCACAATATCTGGAGATGAGAGTCTATTAGCACTGCTGCATTGTAAAGATCGAAACCTATTAAATTTAAACTAGCTTCTAATTCCTTTGTGATCATTACATCTATCGTTCCTTTTCTATTATGTCTTTAAAAGCTCAGATGCACATATTGATATTACTATATTTTTACAAACTCGTCAAATACAACTTAAATTCAGAAATTTTCAACCGATATTTTTATAATATGATTTACATTTTTTACAATTCTTTGGGGAATTTACCTTTTGTTGGTGGATATAAAACTGTGATACAATGTTGAAGGCAACAGCGGAAATTGCAAAAAAACAGGCACACAGAAAAGGTGGTGGAATTAACTATAGAACAGAAAGAAATAAAAATCAAAGGAGCTAAAGACAACAACTTAAAAAATGTAAATTTAACTATTCCACGGAATAAATTTATTGTTTTCACTGGTGTTTCCGGATCTGGGAAATCGTCACTGGCATTTGACACCATTTACGCAGAAGGTCAAAGAAGATATGTTGAGAGTCTTTCATCATATGCTAGGCAATTTTTGGGGCAAGTGGAAAAAGCCAATGTAGAATCGATTGAAGGACTTGCACCTGCCATCTCAATCGATCAAAAAACTACATCACATAATCCCAGGTCAACAGTGGGAACAATAACAGAAATCTACGACTATTTGCGGCTTCTTTATGCACGAGTTGGAATTATACATTGCTGCGTTTGTGGAAAAGAAATTCACTACCAAACAATAGACCAAATTGTGGATAAAGTTTTTGAAGTTGCAAACAATCAAAAAATCCAAATTTTAGCACCAGTAGCAAAAAGAGAAAAAGGAACATATAGCGCAGTGATAGCGGACTTGCGAAAAAGTGGTTATGTGTGGTTACGAATTAACGGCGCATTATTTGACTTGAGTGAGGGAATCTCGTTAGAAAAAAATAAAAAACACACCATTGAAGTGGTTATAGATAGGCTAACCGTTACAAAAGCAACAATACCTAGACTCACAGAATCACTTGAACATGCTTTTAGTTTGAAAATTTCGACGGTAATAGTAAGTGTTATTAATGGAAAAGAATTTTCTTTCTCAAAAGATTACGCTTGCCCGGACCACAATATTGAAATTGAAAAACCGGAACCACGCATGTTTTCCTTCAACAATCCTTTGGGCGCCTGCCAAGCATGTACCGGGCTAGGTGTTTTGCTAAAAGCAGTTCCAGAAAAATTAATTCCAAACAAAAATTTAAGCATTAATTGTGGTGCCATTCGTGCCCCAGGTTGGTTTGGTGGCCGCATCTCAACTATGTATCTTAATGGACTTGCCGCACATTTTGGGTTTTCTCTTGATGCTCCAATTTCAACTCTTTCGCAAAACATTATAGACATTATTCTCTTTGGCACTAAAGAAAAAATTAAATTTGAACGGCTATTTGGTGATAAACACATTCCATTCAGCAGTAAATTTGAAGGAATTGCCAATAACATTGAGCGCCGATTTCGCGAATTACCTAGTGCTTTAATGAAAGACGAACTTAAAAAATATATGCAGGAACTTGATTGCCCAACATGTAAAGGTGCAAGACTTAAACCTGAAATGCTGGCGGTTACGGTTGGAAGCAAAAATATCAATGAAGTTTGCCAAATGTCAGTTGAAGAAGCATTTAGGTTTATTAATTCGCTTCAATTTAACACAATCACATCGCTTATTGCCGCACCCATTATCAAAGAAATTAAAGGACGGCTTTCTTTTTTAAAAAATGTAGGATTACCATACTTAACCTTGGGGCGTTCGGCTACAACTATTTCTGGCGGCGAGAGTCAAAGGCTTCGGCTGGCAACGCAAATTGGTACCGGACTTGTTGGTGTTTTATATATCCTTGATGAACCAAGTATTGGGTTACACCCTAAAGATAATACTCAATTAATTTTAACACTAAAACATCTGAAAGATACCGGGAATACTCTCATTGTGGTGGAACATGACGAAGAAACCATCTATGCCGCAGATTACATCGTTGATGTCGGCCCTGGTGCAGGAGTAAACGGAGGCGAAATTGTTTGCCAGGGGAGTCTAAAGGAAATTAAAGCCTGCAAAAAATCATTAACCGGAGCCTATCTTAGCGGCACAAAAAAAATACCAGTACCTGCTACCCGCCGCAGCGGAAACGGGAAATGTATTAATATTATTGGCGCACGTGCAAATAATTTAAAAAATATAGATGTAATGCTCCCACTTGGGAAACTTGTTGTGGTCACAGGTGTTTCTGGTTCCGGCAAAAGCACTTTAATCAATGGAATTCTATACAAAGCTTTATATAACACAAAAAATATGGGGAACCTTCCAGTTGGTGCATGTGAAAGAATAGAAGGAATGGAAAATGTTAACAAGGTAATATGTATCAATCAATCCCCAATCGGGCGAACTCCACGCTCAAATCCGGCAACATACACAGGTGTTTTTACCAACATTCGTGCCCTGTTTGCCGAAACAACAGATGCAAAAGCAAAAGGCTATAACATGAGTAGATTTTCATTCAATGTCTCCGGCGGAAGGTGCGAAGCTTGCTCTGGAGATGGGATAGTGAAAATAGAAATGCATTTCCTGCCAGACGTATTCATTCCCTGTGAAGTCTGCGCTGGAAAAAGGTACAATCAAGAAACACTCAAAGTAAAATATAAAAATAAAAACATTCACAACGTACTGGAAATGACAGTTGAAGAAAATTTGGATTTTTTTAAAAACATTCCTAAAATTAAGAACAAACTACAATCTTTGTTTGATGTGGGACTTGGCTACATAAAACTCGGGCAACCAGCAACTACACTTTCTGGTGGCGAAGCACAACGTGTTAAACTCTCAACAGAACTCTCAAAACGATTCACTGCCGGCAATGTATATATTCTTGATGAACCCACAACAGGCCTACATGTTGCTGATGTACACCGCTTAATTTCTGTGTTACACAAATTCGTAGATACAGGAGAAACTGTAATAATAATCGAACATAACCTAGACGTAATAAAAAATGCCGACCACATAATTGACCTTGGGCCGGAAGGGGGCAATTCTGGCGGTTTTTTGGTTTGCCAGGGAACACCAGAAGAAATAATTGCGTGCAATTCTTCCCACACCGCAACATATCTAAAAAAATACCTCAATTGAAGTTACAATAGAAAAATTACATTGATACTAGTTTTAAATATCAACAATTGAGAAAAACATTGTCGAATGTTGTCGAGAAATAACTCTCTGTAATTATTGCGTTTTTAAATTAGTACATGTTAGAATAAATCCACTATTTCCTTTATTAATCATTTACTTCCCCAAGTTAAGCAAGCGGCGGACTTTAATCCGCCGCTTGTTTTGTTAACTCTTCTTCACTTAAAGGGTTTTCTTCGCTATCAGTTTGCTCTTCTTCTCTTTTCTCAAAAAATGGCATTGGATTTTTCCTCACACCGTTTTCTCTGCGTTCAAAGTGTAAATGTGGTCCTGTTGAATAACCAGTAGACCCAATTTCACCAATCTTCTGCCCTTTAACTACCATATCACCCACGCGTACTACAATAAAACTCAAGTGCGCATATAAAGTAGTGATGTTGCCACCATGATCAACGATTATATACTTTCCATAACTCCCATAACCTTTGCTATCAGAAAAATTTACAAAAATAACCTTGCCGCTGTTAGCGGCAACTACATTTTTCCCATACATTTTTGGCCCGGTAATATCAATCCCACCATGGAATTCTTTCCTGCCACAGAACACTCTATTCCCATATGGTGACGATATTAAATAAAACCCAGGAGTTGGCCAACACAAATCCCCACCAACATATTTATCACTCATTGATTTTAACCGTGATAAAATTCTGCTGATTTCTGCCTGATACTCTTCTTCCTGTTTCATGCATTCCTCATATCGCTCCAGCAACAGTTTCTCGTGCATTTTACTGTCATATACCTGCTTTTCGGCTACATTATATTCAACATCTAGCTGCTTTTTCTTACCTTCGATTTCTTTTTTCGTTGCAAATAATTCCGACTTTTTAATTTCCAACACGGCCTTTTCTCTTTCTATTTTAGCCTCTTCCTCTTTAATTTTTTTAATCAAAAGCTGATTTTGGTACATAATTCTTCTTGCAAATTCGGCACGCGTTAATATTTTGAAATAATTTTCACGCCCAAACAACAAGCCCAAAACTTCTGCATTTTGAGCTCCAGCACTAAGGTAAATTTCTTTAAATCTCTTTGTTAAAACGATACGTTCTGAACTTATTTCTTTTTGCACTCGCGTAAGAGATTGCTGAGTTCTATCAATATCTTTTTCAAGCAACACACGCTTCTTCTCTAATAAGCTTACCTGATTTTGTAATGCCCCAATTTCACTTGCTATTCTTTGCTGTTCTTTTTCTTCATTTTCGAGTTTTCTCTTCTGTGCATACCAACTTTTTTTTCTTTCTGCTACCTCTTCTTTAGCCGTGTCTAAATCCTTTTTAACTTTTTCCATTTCTTTTTCTAATCTACTTTTTTCTTTCTCTTCTCCACTTTCTTCATCTTTTTCTTTAGAATCATCACTCTCAGAACTAGAAGATTTCGTTACTTCTTCAACATCATCATCCGAGTCTAACAAGACCCAATCTTCATCATAATCCTCACCTTCGGCATATTTTTTAGAATCAACATAGTAATCATCCCCAACGCTAGAATCTTGTAAAGCACAATAACCGGGGAACATAAAACCATATAAAACCAGTATGCTCAAAAACACACAAATAATTAATAATTTTTTCAACATATTTAAACGGCCTCTACCTTAATTAGACTTTTAGGTGTTTTCGAACAAAAAACACACTTCCAAACATACCAATAATAGGGCCACTACACAAAAACCCAGCAAGTAAATAAGTCCCCAGTTCGGCAAATGGAACTATATTCTCGCGGATCATTGGAAGAACATCTATTTCGAATTTCGCCATCACATCGAACATATAAACGTACCCTAAATGCAACACTGCATAAGCCAAAAACGCCGAAACAATTCCTAAAACCATTCCTTCAACCACAAATGGCACACGAATAAAAGCGTTACTTGCACCAACAAATTTCATAATGTTTATCTCTCGGCGACGATTGTAAATTGTCATTTCGATTGTTGTTGCAATAATGAATAAAGAAACCAACAATAAAAACCCAACAATAAAAACTCCAGCATAGCTGACCGTATTTTTGATTGTGGTAATTACTTTTGCTACTTCCGTTGGTGAATTTACCTTTTCAACTCCGGTTATTGTTCCAATTTTTTTAATGGTTTTATTTACAATATCAACATCGTGAAGCGCAACTCTGTAAGAATCCGGTAATGGGTTGTTTTGCCCCAATTCTTCAAAAAGAGCACCACCTTCATCTAATTGAGAAAGTTGCTCTTTTAAAGCAGTTTCTTTCGAAACAAATACAAAACTGGCCACATTCTTGATTTTTTTTAAGTTTACTGCAACAGAGGGTGCCATTCCATCACCCACAAAAACAACAACCTCATTCTTTTTTTCAACACCATGCGCAAAAGATTGTAAATTATATGAAAAAAGAGTAGCCACACCAATCAACAAAAAACAAACAGTTAAAACTCCAACAGATGCAATTGACAACAACTGATTAACCCAAACATTTTTAATCCCTTGCCCTAAAAGATACCACAGACTATGCAATTTCATTTTTCATTTAATCCTCGCTTTTTATTGTTGTTGTCAATTGCGGGTCCAGTTGTTGCGTTGCAACTTGAATCTGAAACTATTTGCCCCTTTTCAATATTTATTACTCGCTTATCAAGCTTTTTAACCAAATCATGTTCATGAGAAACAACAACAACAGTTGGCCCACATCTGTTAATTTCACACAAGAGCTCCATTACACCGGTTGAGAGTTCTGGGTCTATATTACCGGTCGGTTCATCTGCAATAATAATTGCGGGATTGTTAACTAAAGCTCTTGCTAACGCTACTCGTTGCTGTTCCCCTCCAGAAATCTGGTTGGGAAAACTCTCTGCTTTTTGCAAAAGATTAACCAAATCTAAAATATAAAAAACCCGGCGCCTAATATCTCGCCCACCAACACCAGTAACCCTAAGTGCAAATGCAACATTATCATAAACTGTCATTTGATTAATTAATCTAAAATCTTGAAAAACCATTCCAAGTGATCTTCGATATTTTGAGATTTGCCGGTTTTTTATTTTTCTAAGATTGTATCCATTAACATCAATTTGGCCAGATGTTGCCTGTTCTTCATGCATTATCAATTTCATAAGCGTACTTTTCCCGGCTCCAGAGGGTCCAATAATAAATACAAATTCCCCATTGTTTACAAAAAATTCAATTCGGTCCAGCGCCTTAGTCCCATTAGGATACTCTTTCGATACATTGGAAAATGATATCATTACTTCTTCTCCTGGTTGTATTATCACCGCATTACGCAGTGTTAAAATTTACTTTTATTTGCGACCAAATACTTTTTTACCATTAAGGCAACTTTAAACACCATTGCTTGCTCAAACTCTCTTAGGTCAAGTCCCGTAATCTTTTTTATTTTTTCCAATCGATAAACTAATGTGTTCCTGTGCACGAAAAGATTCCTTGCTGTTTCTGAAACATTTAGATTGTTTTCAAAAAAACGCTGAATGGTAAAAAGAGTTTCATATTCCAAGCTATCTATGGACCCTCTCTTGAAAATTTCTCTTAAATACATCTCACAAAGTGTTGGTGGCAATTGATATATCAATCGCGCAATTCCAAGATTATCATAACTTACAATTGGCTTTTCTGTATCAAAAACTTTCCCAATTTCAATCGCCGATTGTGCTTCTCTAAAAGAACGAGTAATCTCTTTAATTCCAACAACGGCTTTCCCAATGCCAACAACCACTTTTGTATAAAATTCGCCGTTTAATGTATCCACAATCGACCTTGCCAGTTTCTCTAAGTCTTTATTATTTATGTCTTCTTTGACTTCCTTTACAATAACAATTTCGTTTTCACTTATGTTAAATAGGTAATCTTTTTGTCTATCTGGGAAAATGCGTGCCAAAATGTCATGCACTACAACATCTGTTGCTGTTAAAACTTTAACTATAAGAACAACTCTTTGAACATCCGAATTGAAGTGCAATTCTCGCGATTTTACATAAATATCCCCTGGCAAAATATTATCTAAAACTACATTTTTTAAAAAACTAACTCTGTCGTATTTCTCATCGTAATAAAATTTTATGTTTTCCAGTGCAATTGATATTAAACTACAATACCGTGCAGCAGTTTCATCGTTACCTCGTGAAAAAGCAACATATTCACATTTAGAACGTTTTAATGCAAATGGCTTATAAGTATAATTATCAACACACACTGTCTCACAAGATTCCAAAAGCTCATTTGTAACATGATTGTTGGGCTCTCCAAGTCTATCCACATCACTGCATGCGATTATTATTCCTTCTGCATCAATAACTCCAACTGTTCTGTCCATTGCATCTTTCATTTGATGAATTATTCCTTGGAAAAGTTTATTTGACATTTCGCTGTGCCCCCTTTATTTTAGGTCATTACTCACTCGTTACAATTGTGCATCATGCAATTACATTATATAACTTTTTATATCTGATTGCAATGCTTTGTCAAAGAAATCACCAATAAAGCACTAAATTTTTATTTCATACCACTACCATGTCAAAGCAACCCCTCTTTAATCAACACTTCTTTTACTTCTTGCGCAATCATTTTCTCTTCACCCGCCGGAATAATCCAAATATCTTTTGAATTTTCTGCAGATATCCGCCGGCACCCATCAGTTTTAAATGAATTTAATTCTTTATCTAACCGCAAAGAAAAAAAATCCATATCAGCACACACAAGCTCTCTCGTTTGCACTGAGTTTTCACCAATCCCGCCAGTAAAAATAAGCACCTCAAATCCGTTCATGGCTGCGGCATATGCCCCTATATATTTCTTAATCTTGTAACTTTGCATTTTCAGCAAAAGTTTTGCCAACGCGTTTTCTCTTGCCGCAGCTTCAACAACCAATCTAGAATCACCAGAAATCTCACTAACACCGAAATACCCAGATTCTTTGTTTAGAATATCAATCATTTGGTCAACAGAAAACTTTTCCTGCTTCATTAAATAAAGCACTGCAGAGACATCGACTTCTCCGCAACGAGTTGCCATAAAAAGTCCATCAAGTGGCGTAAACCCCATACTAGTGTCAACCGAGCCCCCACCAGAAATCGCCACAACAGAACACCCACTCCCCAAATGGCAACATATTATTTTCAACTCTTCAAGATCTTTACCAATAACTTTACTGCATTTCTGGGCAATATATTTATATGAAATCCCATGGAATCCATATTTTCTAATTCCATATTTCTCGTAATATTTGTACGGTAACCCATACATATATGCATAATCTGGGATCGTTTTGTGAAATTCACTATCAAATACCGCAATCTCTGGAATTCCTTCAAACACGTTCATGCAAGCTTTAATTATAGCGGCACTTTCTTTATTGTGAAGCGGCGACAATTCTGAAAGATGCTCAATTTCTTTTATTACTTTTTCGTTTAATAAAACACTAGCACCAAAAATATTTCTATCCTGCACCACACGGTGCCCAATCGCACTAATTTCATTTGTGTGCTTAATTGAACCAAAATTTTCATCTTCAAGAAGAGCAAGCACAACACGCAAAGCATCTTCATGGTTTTCAAAGTTTTGTTCTTTTACCTTTTTTCTTTTCGCTCCCACGCGGTCAATTACAACATGCGTTATAATCCCTTTAGGCTCGCCAATTTTCTCACAATTTCCTTTCACCAAAACCTCATCTGAATCCATATTAAAAAGCTGATACTTAAATGAGGAGCTACCTACATTAACCGCTAAAATTTTCACCATACTTTGTTTTCAGCCCCACTTCTCTATTTCAAACCACTCCTCACACATCAAGGTTCCTAACATATCTCGCATTCTTTTCTATGAATAATCGTCTCGGCTCAACTTTATCTCCCATCAAAATTGTGAATATTTCGTCTGCCTTCTCTGCATCTTCCACATAAACCTTAAGCATAGTTCTAGTTTGCGGGTCCATTGTAGTTTCCCAAAGTTGTTCCGGATTCATTTCCCCCAAGCCTTTGTACCTTTGGATATCTAGTTTGGCATCGCTTTCTCCAGCCAACTCTTTTATACTTTCATCACGTTGCACATCAGAAAAAACATATCTAACATTTTTCCCTCGGCTAACTTTAAACAAAGGTGGCTGCGCAATATACACATGCCCGTGCTCTATAATTGGCCTCATATAGCGGAAGAAAAAAGTAAGCAGCAACGTTCTGATGTGCGAACCATCAACATCGGCATCCGCCATAATAATTACTTTTCCATAACGAATTTTTGAAACATCTAAATCCGCACCTATTCCACAGCCCAAAGCCATCACAACTGGCAACAATTTATCATTGCCATAAACTCTATCCAACCTAGCTTTTTCAACATTTAACATTTTACCCCACAGTGGTAAAATAGCCTGAAAAGTGCGGTCTCTAGCAGTTTTTGCCGAACCACCAGCAGAATCACCCTCCACAATATATATTTCCGTGTATTCATTGTTTCGGTCGGAACAATCCGCCAATTTCCCCGGCAACGACCACGCTTCAAGTACACTTTTGCGCCTTGTTAATTCCCTCGCTCTTTTTGCAGCTTCTCTTGCTTTGCTGGCGTTTAATGTTTTTTCAAAAATCGCACGTGCTTGCATCGGGTTTTCTTCAAAAAATTCCGAGAGCTTTTCATAAACTAACGAATCAACTACCTTTTTAATTTCGGTATTGCCAAGTTTCGTTTTAGTTTGCCCTTCAAACTGTGCATCCATCAATTTCACACTGATCACAGCAGTTAACCCTTCCCGAACATCTTCACCAATGAAAGGTTTTTCGTTTTCTTTAAGGACTCCCAATTTTTTTGCATAATCATTAAAAACCCTTGTTAATGCCGTTTTAAATCCAACCTCATGCACACCGCCTTCCACTGTGTGAATATTATTTGCAAACGAAAGAATCAATTCGTTGTAACTTGTATTATACTGTAATGCAATTTCAATTACCTGCTCATTTTTAACATTTTTAAAATAAATTACACCATCGTTAATGCAAGCCAAACTTCTTCTTTCATGAATATAATCTACCAAACTTATTATGCCACCCTCATAACACAACATTTCTGTTTTTTCTTGCCCTTTAACACGCAAATCAGAAAAAACAATGTTTAATCCGGCATTTAAAAAAGCCTGTTCTCTAAGCCGTTTTAATAATATTTCTGGATCAAATTCAAGTTCTTCAAAAATATCACAATCTGGCTTAAAAGTTACTTTAGTATAAGTCTGCATTCCTTCACCAATAATTTTCAAATCACTGGAACTCTTCCCACGTTTAAAACTTTGCTCATATACATTTTTTCCATCACAAACCTCAACTTTAAGCCATTCCGAAAGGGCATTAACAACCGAAGACCCAACTCCGTGCAACCCTCCCGCAACTTTATATCCGCCATCGTTGCCAAATTTTCCACCTGCATGAAGAATTGTAAACACTACAGTAAGTGCCGAAATTCCAAGTTTGGGGTGCTTTCCAACCGGAATCCCACGCCCATCATCAACAATACAAATCACATCATTTTCCAAAATTTTTACGTCGATATTTTTGCAAAAACCAGCAAGTGCTTCATCTACAGCATTATCTACAATCTCATAAACCAAATGGTGCAACCCTCTAGGCCCAGTCGAACCAATATACATGCCGGGGCGTTTTCTTACTGCTTCAAGCCCTTCAAGGATCTGAATCTGATTTTCGTCATATTTTTGAAGGGAATTTTCCATGCTATTAAACCATTCCTTCCCAACATTAAACTAAGTTCATTATCATCATTGTAACAGCTTTTGTGATCTTTTGCAAACCGCTTAATAACTATTCTTTGAATATAATTTTATCTAACTATTGAAAAAACATGAAGTATCTGTTAGAATGTAATTGTTTAAAAACTATCTGAAAGGAAGTTTAAAATGCCAATCAGAAAAGTTTTAATAATTGATACAGATAAAAATACATCCGAACTCTTAAGAATCCATTTAGAACGTGAAAACAATGAAACCGAAATTGTATACAATCCAAACAGATGGCAAGAACAATTTACGTCATTTGCACCAGATATCGTTGTAATGGATATTATTTTCCAAATGGCTGATGGCTGGCAAATTTGCAAAGATATTCGTGCATATTCAAACTGCCCCATCATAATCTTAAGTTATAAAAACGATGTTTTTACTAAAATTTTAGGGTTTGAACTTGGTGCAGACGATTATGTTGTTAAACCATTCGATGTAAAAGAATTAATGGCACGCATAAAAGCGCACGTAAGAAGAGCAGTTATGTACAACATCAGAAATCTCAACAAATCAAACGTAAACTTCGAGAATTTATCAATTGACATGGCACGATATGAATTAGTTATTAATTCAAACAAAATAACTTTACCACCAAAAGAAATGGAATTGTTGTTTTTGCTCGCAAGCAATCCAAATAAAGTTTACACTCGCAATCAATTGTTAGATGAAGTCTGGGGTTTTGAATATTATGGGGATTCCAGAACTGTAGATGTGCACATCAAGCGCCTTCGAGAAAAATTGCGCGGCATTTCGCAACAATGGGACTTAAAAACTGTTTGGGGAGTAGGATATAAATTTGAGCTCATTGATTCAACCACAGCAGAAATCCCATAGAAAATTAACGGTAATTGTGATATAATTGATTGCAAAAGAGTAGCAACTTAGTTGATTAACTAACATTTAAATGCTTTCAGAATTATTCTTAATAAAAGGCAAGGTGACAAAACCATGAAATTTTCGTGTCTCGCAAATGACCTTGCAACAGCGCTGCAAAACACCGCAAGAGTTGTAGCAATTCGCTCAAGTTTATCTGCGGTTGGTGGCATTTTGCTGGAAACCACAGAAGATCATGTGTCACTTGTTGGTTATAACTTCGACATCGCAATAACCGCAAAAATCCCGGCAAAAATAGAAACCCCAGGCCGCATAGTCCTGGGAGCAAAATTACTCACAGACATAATGCGTCATATTCCAGAAGGTGTTGTTACCGCTGAAGTTAATGACTTGCACTTTAAAATCACAAACAATAATCTGAAGTTCGACATTATCGGAATTAATGCACAAGAGTACCCAGAATTACCAGATGTCGCCAGCCAAACGGAAGTAATTTTACCTGCAGAAAAATTCAAAGACTTGGTTAACAAAACTGTTTATGCAGCTTCAACAGATGAAACAAAATTAACCTATACAGGTGCCCTTTTAAAGATCGAAAAAGAACAAATGACAATAGTTGCTTTAGATGGATTTCGATTGGCAAAAAAAACAGAAATTGTGAATACAAAAGAAACCATTAGTGTTATTTGCCCCAGTAGATCTTTGCAAGAAGTTGCGCGGTTAATTTCACACTCAAATCAAGAGGTGTTTATAAATATAGCAACAAACATCATCATGTTTCGCATAGGTGATTATAAAGTTATATCTAAATTATTAGAAGGAACATTTTTAGACTATGGGGCAACAATCCCTGAAGAATTTGGAACACATGTGGTTGCAAACACCGAAAACTTAATAAATTGTGTAGAACGAACATCTATTGTTGTGCAAGACAAATTAAAAGCCCCCATATTATTAAATGTAAGTACAGCAAGTATATGTTTAAATTGTGAAGGGCCAACAGGCTGCGCAAGCGACGAACTTCCCTGTAGCGTTCATGGTGCAGAACTGAAAATTGGGTTCAATAGCAGATTACTTTTAGATGCATTACGTGCCTGTGGAACAAATGAAGTTAGCCTTAAATTTTCTGGGAATCTTTCACCAGTTATTATTGAATCCGCAGATGAAAGCAATAATTTTTTATTTTTGGTGCTCCCCATTAGAACCGAAAGCGATTAAACGCACAAACGAAAGGTCGAATGGATTTATGGAACAAAAGCAAAACGACGCCACCGCACCAATCCTTTCCGCTGCTTATTTCGTATCTCTTGCAGATTTTCGTGCCTATAATTTTACTCTCGCGGGACCAAAATTAAAAAAAACCAGGAACTCCGCAATCAGAAGTTTTTTATTGCTATCTTCTGTGATGGCGGCTTACTTCTTTTTTGTTGTTTTAAAAAGCGAACCCAAAATGCCAAATAAACAAACCGTATTACTGCTTGCTCTGTGGATCCCAGTTTTTTTGAATTTTCTGTTTGGACTTTTTGGTTTAAAAAAATGGCTGAACTTTTCATCTAAGAAAGTTTATTCACACGACAATTATTCACTTCATTGTGCTAAATTAGACCTTTTCAACGACCGGCTTGTTGAAACAACAAAAGAACCAATTACAATGTTACTAGAAGAAATCAACACAATTTGGGAAAACGAAATAGCATATGTTGTTAGCAGTAAAAGTAACCAAGTGTTTATTGTTCACAAAACCACTAAAACAATTGCCATACTAGATCAATTACAAAGCATGCGAAAAAACAAAGGAAACAAAATATAAAAAACAACATCGCAATTGCGGGGGGAGAATAAACAAATGAATGATCACACTATTGCGTTTTCGTTGGCGTCTGAAAAAGAAGATGAAATTAAACGCAGTTTAAAAGTTGTTTATGATGCATTGAAAGAAAAAGGCTACAATCCAATAAATCAAATTGTGGGCTATATTTTATCGGAAGACCCAACTTACATAACCACATATAATAATGCGCGTAGTTATATAAAAAAAATAGACCGCGACGAATTATTACAGATGATGGTGCAAAATTACATGCGGCAACTTTAAAATTTTTAAGGGTCCGATGAAAGTCGCTATGAAAAAAAATATTAAAAAAATAGTAAATTTACTGTTTAGCCGCCTGTGTTTAGTTTTTTTGATGGTCAGCTTCCAAATAATTTTGGTGCTTGTTGCCGCTTTTCTGTTAGAAGAAAAGTTCCCTATCATAGTCACCGGGTTAAATGTTATTGCCGCCATTATGATTATTAACAGCAAAAGCACAGACGCACACAAACTTGCGTGGTTTGCGTGCGTTTTACTTTCACGCAAGTTTGGCAGTGTTTTATATCTTGTTGTGGGTTCACGAAACGCCCTTCAAAGCAAACACATTCAATCTAAAAAATTGCACAAACATGTATTGCAAAATGCAAAAACAGATGCATCATTAAGTTTAGATGCAAAGCAGCCTCGAATAATTCGTTACCTTAGTGGGAACTCATTCCCTGCATATAATCAAACAACAACAAAATATTTTCCAGAAGCAGACCTCGTGTTTAACGAAATGATGAAAAAACTTAGCGAGGCGCAATCATATATATTTATAGAGAGTTTTATTCTGGAAGAGGGCTATATGTGGGCAGAAATGCTAAAAGTGCTAGAAAAAAAAGCGGAATCTGGAGTAGAAGTCCGCATTCTTTATGACGATATTGGTTGTGTTAAACGGCTGCCGTTTAATTACCCAAAAAAGTTAAATAAGAAAGGGATTTTGTGCCGGAGTTTTAATCGGGTTCCATTAATCATAGACTCATCAATTTCCATTAGAGACCACAGAAAACTGGTTATAATTGATGGAATTACTGCGTTTATTAACAGCTTTAACATTTGCGACGAATATATTAACGTAAAATCATCAAACCTTGACCATTGGAAAGATAACTCAATAATGATCACAGGGACCGCAGTAAAGAGTGTGGTTGTTATGTTTTTGCAAATGTGGAATTTAAGGAAAGCTTCGGACCACGATTTTAAAAAATACATAAAAACCGAAGTGAACAGCAATTCTGAATCTAGCGACCTTGTGCAACCATTTTGCTGTGAACCGTTTTCAACTACACGAATTTATGAAAATGTTTACTTGAATCTGTTAAATTCTGCAACCAAAGAAGTTTGCATTTTTACACCATATCTTGTCCCCAGTGCCGGCTTCCTTGCCGCGTGTCAAGATGCATCAAAAAGCGGAATTAATATTAAAATAGTGTACCCACAAAAAGCAGATCACTGGTACACAAACATTCTTTCCAAATCTTATTTCCCGCAATTGCTTAAGTCGGGGGTAAAAATATATAAATATATGTCAGGGTTTATTCATGCAAAATCTATGATTGTTGATGATGTTTGGGCTGTTGTTGGAACAGCAAACATTGACTACCGAAGTTTTTATTCACAATTTGAAATTGGTGTTGTTATGCATAAAACAGAAGCCGTTAAGCAATTTTCAAAAGATTGCAAAGAAACATTAAAACAGTGCAGCGAGCTCACTATGGAAAATTGTGTAAATGATCTTGGAATCAAGTTGGCAAATTTGTTTCTAAAGCCGTTTAAGCCTTTATTTTAGGAGATGATTCTGTTTGCTTGTAGCGGAAGTAGCTGTGGAAAACACCGCCTATTCATACGACAAATTGTTCATCTATAAAATTCCCAAAAACCTAGAAAAGAAAATTAAAATTGGGCAACAAGTTTTAGTCCCATTTGGCAACAAAAACGAACAAAGAAAGGGACTTGTTTTTAAACTAATTGCCGATTTTTCGCCCAGCAAACCGCTAAATCTTAAAAACATCTGCGAAATTAACAACGAGCAGCCAATTTTAACCACAGAACTTATTAGACTAGCCACCTGGCTCTCTAAAACGGTCTTTTGCACTTACTTTGAAGCTGTTGGTACAATATTCCCGAGTTGTTTGTGGAAAAGTAAAAAACAAATCACTGTTCGGCTTAACCCTACACAAACCATCTCGCATTTTAAGCTCACAAGCAAACAGCTAGCCATAATAAAACAGCTATCTAACGGGCAAACGCAACCATTATCAAAACTTATAAAAACATGCACCACAAGATCGGTGATAAATACTTTAGAAAAAAAAGGCGTTATTATTTCTGAACTTTACACCTCGCAAAATGTGCAACCACTTGCACTTTCACCCATGCTAGCAACCGAAATTTCATTAGGACCAACAGATAAAAAAATCTATGAGCAACTCATATCAGAATTTAAAAAGCAAAAACTCGCAGCTGCATTGCTGTTTGGACCAAGTTTTTGTGACACTTTATTGTTCTTTAAGTTGGCAAAAAAAGTATTAAGCTCTGGAAAATCAACGTTACTTTTAGTTCCAGAAATAGAAATAATCGAGCAACTACATCCACTGTTAATCAAGTATTTTGGCAATAATTTCATCGTTATTCACCGCAACCTTACAAACAAAGAACGTGTAATCAGGTGGCAACAAATAAAAAGCAGCAGCACAATTTTAGTTGTTGGTACCCGTTTAGCCGTTTTTACACCAATAAACAACCTTGGCGCAATTATCGTCACAGAAGAATCAGGAACGTCATATATATCTGAACATAATCCCTTTTACAATGCATTAGAAGTGGCCAAGTTCCGTGCAAAATTTAATAATTGCTTACTTGTTTTTGCATCCCCAACCCCTTCTGTCATAAATTTATATAAGGCGAAGCAAGGGCGCTTTAAACTACTGCAGTTACCACAAGAAACAACAGCAAAAATTACATTGGTAGGAAAAGAAAACAATGCAACAATATTTGCCCCTGAATTAATTAACACATTATCTGCTAACATGAAAAATAACAAACAAAGTATTATCGTACTAAACCAAAAGGGATACAGTACCATTATAAGATGTTCAAATTGCAAAAATGTTCTTTGTTGCCCGCACTGTAGTTCTAACCTAGTTTACCACAATCGCACAGGCTTCCTGCACTGCCACCGCTGTAACTATAAAACAGAAAGTAAATCGATTTGTGATGCATGCGGCAGCGAATTTATTGAATATCTGGGCTTTGGCATTGAAAAGGTAACAGCGCAACTCTCTAAATTTTTTAACGCCAGGATATTAAAATTAGATGCCGAAAATAACACCCAAGATTTAGAAATGGGGCTCCAGCATTTTTTTGAGCACCAATATGATATTTTAGTGGGAACTCAAGCTGTTTTAAAATGCATTTCAGCACCAAATGTAATGCTAGTTTACGTTTTGGGACTAGACCAAAACCTTTTAAGCAATGATTATAGAGGAACCGAACAAACGTTTTCTTTAATTATGCAAATTGCTAAACAAATGCAAACAAAAGATAGCCAAATAATTTTACAAACCAGCCTTCCAACTGATAAATTTTGGAAATTCATACAACAAAAAGATTACCTTGCCTTTTTTGAACATGAACTCATCTTAAGAAAAACGTTAAATTTACCACCATTTTGCGATCTCATTGTTATTGGGTTTGTAAGCAAAAATCAAAACTTGGCTTATAACGCAGCTTGTTTTTTTCACAAAATGATAATAGAGAAAATAAATGTAACTCCACCAATCCCAGCAAACACATTTCAACTAAACTCAAATTTCAGGTACAAAATAGTCATTAAACATAAAAACGATTCCGCGTTTAGGTCTTTCCTGCGGAATCTTTTATATGACTTTTTTAACTGCCACAACCACAAAAACACACATGTCTTTGTGGATTCATCACTAACACTTTAAACTGCTCTTCGTAAGTGGGCTTCATTCGTACCTTTTCGCACCACAACAAAGAAGTTCCCTGCTACTCAACTGTAACAGATTTTGCTAAATTGCGCGGCTTATCTACATCGATAGCCTTTGCACATGCAACATGGTAAGCCAACAACTGTAAACTAACCGCAAGAAAAAAAGGCATTAAACCTCCTTCAGAATGTGGAAGTTCAATCGAGTTTTTTAAAAACTTTTTGGGGATGTCCACCGTACCAGACTTAAATATTAATAAGATATTTCCGCCGCGAGCGCAAACTTCACTTGCATTGCTTAGTGTTTTTTCCAAAATATGCTCTTGAGTTGCGAGAGTTATAGCCAACACTTTACTTGTCACTAAAGAGATCGGCCCATGTTTCAATTCGCCAGCAGCGTAAGCCTGCGCATTTATGTATGAAATTTCTTTCAATTTCAATGCACCTTCCTGTGCCAACAGGTAATCTAATCCACGCCCAATAAAAAAAATCGTTTCAAAATCAGCGCAAAATTTGGCTATTTTTTTTATTTTATTTTCACCTTCAGCTAAAAACCGTTTTAAATGTCCTGGAATATCAATTAATTCATTGCAAAAAAGGTGTAGATTATCTTGTGTCAATTTTTCGTTTAAAAAACCCAATTTTAACCCTAACAAAAACAAAACTGTTAACTGTGCCAAATAAGCTTTTGTGCTGGCAACTGCTACTTCAACACCAGCTTCTGTGAAAATAACTTGGTCTACTTCCCTACTGATGCTGGAACCTTTAACATTTACAATCCCAACAGTAGCAATTCCAAGGCCGCAAACCAATCTTACTGCGGCAAGTGTATCTGCCGTTTCTCCAGACTGTGAAATAAAAATAACAAGAGTATCTTTCGTTAAAATCGGCAAAAGATACCTAAACTCACTTGCAACAGTAACTTCAACAGGGATTCGCGCAAACTTCTCAATCCAATTCTTACCAACTAAACCTGCATACCTAGCCGTTCCACACGCAACAATGTGGATACGGTTAAATTTTTTCAAATAAGAGTCAGAAATTCCATCCACTGCAAAATCTGGAGAACCAGCTTTAATGTTTTTATTTATTAGATTAGAAACCACCCATGGTTGCTCGAAAATTTCTTTATTCATAAAATGTGAAAAAATACCTTTATCCTGCGAATCCACTTTCCAATCTGCAATATTTTCCACTTTATTTATTTCTTTGTTGTTTTTATCAAAAATCGTAACATTACGCTTCCCAATAACAGCAATTTCACCATCTTGCAGCAAATAATATTTGTTTGTGTATTCTAATACCGCATTAACGTCTGAGCTCAAAAATTTTTCATTGTCGCAAATTCCAATAATAAGTGACGCCTCTTTTTTTAAAGCAAAAAGATTATCTGGTGTATCAAAAAACACAAGCCCCAGTGCATAGGACCCACACAACATCTGCGCGACCTTTTGCAGAGTTTCAATAGGGTCCCCTTCATAATATAAATCCAATAATTTCGCAATTGTCTCGGTATCTGTTTCTCCGTCGAAACTATATCCTTTCATTTCAAGCAAATCTTTTAACTTTGCACTATTTTCAATAATTCCATTATGAACCACGGCAACTCTTTTGGTACTGTGTGGATGTGCATTTTTTACAGATGGGGTTCCGTGTGTTGCCCACCTTGTGTGCCCAATTCCACAAATTCCCTCAATTGTCATATCTCGAACTAATGCTTCTATTTCAGAAACCATTCCCACAGTTTTAATGGTGGTAATTTTCCCATCATTCACAACAGAAAGACCAACAGAGTCATAACCTCTATATTCCACTTTTTTTAGCTGTTTAATTATTACATCACACGCTTTTTTATTGCCAACATAACCAACAATTCCGCACATTTATACCAACCCCAATCCACTTTCAAGTATCAATTTAAATACTTCGAAATAATACAATCACAAAACACAGCAACAGCCACAACATGTGGTACCCCAATACATTTGTAGCAGAAATCATACTAAGGTTTCCACACAACACAAAATAATTCACCAATCCTAAACCAATCACCGCACCCAACATTTGCACGAAAACTGTAACCTTAGCAGTATTTTGCGCCCGTTTTGCTTCTGTTAAAATTAAGTTCAAACCAAATAGTTTTTCTTTAACAAAAACTTGCGATTCTTCACTTATTTCCAAATTCTTTGATAAAGCTAACGGAACAACCGCCATTGAGTTTTTTTCAAGTCCGTAAAGCGTAGAAAAAAACTCGTGTGAAAAAGTAACATCTTTTACGTTAACAAAAATCCCAACCTTATTTTTTTGCAAATGTGCAAGCATTCTTCTGACCTTTACAAGAGGCTTATACCCAACAATAAACATTGCAAGCAAAACGCCATCCACAGCAACATATTGTGCTCTTGAAATAATTTCTCCAGGCTTTGCGATGAGGCGTATTTTTTCGAATTCTCTGGAAGGTGTTCGCACTCCGTGGTTTATCATAAGCTCACGTGACCCAAACAAAATCCGCTTCCCATCTATCCAACCAGAAAACCCCATATCTCCCTCAAAATTTAAACCTTCTACTGGCTTCAGCATATCTTTGCTGGCAAGCATACAAGTAAAAACATCAACCGCTTCCACAAGTGCCGCACTCAAGATACTGGCTGCACTCAAAATTGCAAAATCCACCAATTTTTTTTCGAAAAGTTCCATTTTCAGAAGCTTCGTATGTGTGTTGGAAATCAAATCGCAACCGTCTACAATTGCCGCATCTACAGAAGTTGCAAGATTTAATGCTGAAAGAGAGCTTATTCCTCCTCCTCCACGACACAACTGCTTTGCAAAATTCAAAAAAACCAGTCCACAACAAAAAGAACCGGCAAATGGAGCCCCCATTGTTAAAAGTCCACTGAAAATTGTTATTCCAAGCTGATAATCTTCCTTAAAAGCAAAAAAAACTGCACTCACTCCAGCAATAAGAAATAGAATTGGAGTGAAAATTCGACACACGTTATCAAAATAATCCGGCAGCTTTTCTGATGCGGACTCCCATCCATTCCCTTCTTCTAAAATACTAACATTCCCATCATCGTTCCCCACAAGATAGCGCAATTGCTCTGCCGATTCAATTTTAAGTTTCTTAAACATATATACATTGCCTTTGGCCAGCAACTGCTGATTTCGCTCCTCAACGCACCCAAGCATATATCTACTAAGTGAATAAAAAAACCACGCGCCAATTGCCACAACACTATAAATATTCGCGAAATTATGTACAGTAACATATGAATTTAGAAGTCCAACAATATTCTGCCCAAGTGCACCTAAAACCGAAATGCAAACTAAACTACTGGCATCCGCTTTGAATTTCACAAAACATTTTAATCCAAAAAGCATCAACTCAATATTTGTGGCAATAGGAATAATTAAAAACAAAAGATTAATTAAAACTGATACAGGCTGGTCTAAAACAACTTTTAAAAACGAAGGTAAAAAGGTTGGCTTGACATTCAGCAAAAATAACCACATTAAAACCAAAAACGAACTCGCACTAACAATTAATTGTGCACCCCAAAAATCTTTTTCTTTAGTTGAACGATCAACTTCAATACTCGTTTTCAATTTAGTTGTTTTTTCAACAATTTCAGAATCTGGTTCTGGCGAAAGTGGCAAAAAATTATCATCTTCAAGTAGTTTCTCTAAATCAGGCTCTTCGACTTCTGCCTCTTCAAAACCATCAATTTGGATATCGTTATTTTCAATAAATTCATTTGTTAAAGTTTCTCTTTTAAAACGCAACTCACATCTAGATGTTGCTTTAAAATCCATGATTTCTTCATTTTTGTCAACCGCACTAAATTCTGTGGCTGTGTTACTGCAAATCTCTGGAGTGACATCATTCGGATTTTCATCCACAACCTGCGACTCAGAGACTGCATTTCTTTTTGCCCTTATCTCTTGCAATATATCGTCTACACTGAAATTATTTCTCGGCATATTTAATCTCTCTCCATCCACATCAACAAGAACTTCGTTGTTTTTGTTTCGCAATTTCTGCGATTATTATTCCCGCAGCAACAGAAACATTAAGTGAAAGTGATTCCCCAAACATGGGAATGGTTAGAAGGGCATTACTTCGTTCCTTTGCCAACCGGCTAACACCTTTCCCTTCTGCTCCAAAAACAATTGCTAAATCTCCTGAAAATTTAAATTCAAAAAGACTCTCTCCTTGCAAGTCAGCAGCATAAACCACAACTCCTTCCCGCTTTAACTTATCTATTGTTTCAGCAATATTACGTACCATAATAATCGGAACATATTCACAGCCCCCAGAAGCAACCTTCAAAACAGTTGAGGTTATTTGCACACTTCTATCTCTAGGAATAATTATTCCATCCACACCAAAAACAGCTGCCGTTCTTATTATAGCACCAAAATTATGTGGATCGGTTAAATGGTCTAAAACTACAAAAAAAGCCCCACGACCGAGGACTTCACTCACAACATCATCTAATAATGCATATTTAAATTTGCTTAACTTTGCCACAACCCCTTGATGAACTCCAACGTAAAGCAAATCTAGTTCCTTTGTCCCAACTTCACGAATCTTTATGCCTTTTTGTTCAGCTAAATTCAAAAGAACTCCTAAATTTTTTCTGGTTCCACGAAGAAACTGAATTTCAACAATTTCACGGCCTGCACTTAAAGCTTCTAAAACTGCGTGTTTGCCGGCTAACATTAAGCAATTCATTTCTTCACAGAACCAACCCACTGCCACTGATTATCTATAAACCCTTGCACAGCAGCACCAACAGGGGTTCCATCATCTTTTTGTTCAAAATTACGTTCTCTAGAAATAGCTCTTGCACGTTTTGCAACCACAACCACGAAGCAATAAAGATTCACTTCGCTGCCACAAATGCTCTCTACATTAAAATTTTTCATTAAAGTTCCTCCTAAAAACATTAAAATATTACTTTCAAATCAGTTTCAAAATTTCATCCACAGCATTTTCAATTTTGTCGTTAACCACAATATAATCAAATTCACACGCTTTTACTAGCTCACTTTCTGCAATCGCAAGACGCCGCATAATATCATCTTCTGTGTTTGTTCTTCTGTTCCTCAGCCTTAAAACAAGCTCTGCCATTGAAGGTGGCACCACAAAAATCAACACAGCACTTGGATGTTTCCTTTTTACTTGAAAAGCACCTTTCACTTCAATTTCTAAAATAACATTAAAACCCGCATTAATATTGTCAAAAACATAATTCACTGGAGTTCCATAATAATTTGAGTTGTAATCGGCATATTCCAAGAACTCACCTGCATTAACCATACCCATGAATTCATTTTTCGTTCTAAAAAAATAATCAACGCCATCTTTCTCTTTTGAACGTTTTTCTCTGGTTGTTACTGACGTTGAAAGCTTTAAATTTTCTCTGAATTTCACAAGTTCCGCAACAATTGAACCTTTGCCAACTCCAGATGGCCCCGTTAATATTACTAATGTTCCGGTTTTGCCCGCCACAAAAACATCCTTCTCCATTCATTTGGCATTTAATTTACTTGCATTAATCTCATCTTTACCATCAAAAGGGACATTAACATATTCCACTTGATATTTGCGCAGTTTTTCCATCCCCAATGCCATTGCACGTTCTTCTACGTTTACCGCACTAACTTTATCTTCCAACTTCGTGCGCAAAATCAATTCATCGCTTTCTAAAATTTCTAGTTTTTTTGCATCACGCCCCATTTTCTCTGTAATCTCAGTAAGTTGAACTCGGCTGAATATTGCACCAATCACAACCAAAGTCAAAGCAAACATAGCCGCATACAACCTAAGGCTCAGAAAAGTGTTCTTAGGGGAACCCTCAACAACTCGCAAATTAACGCGACCATTCTCTTGAGCCACATAATTTTGACGCACTTGACGCATAGGATCAATTTTCGTTTGTGCAACGCCAGTCAATAAATTTCCCCCTTCGAGTCATCAACTTAATTAAAATTTTTTAAGTTTAAAATACGTCACAGCTTTTTTAAAACTCGCAACTTTGCACTCTTGGCACGTTTATTCATACTAATTTCATTCTCACTTGGAACAATAGGCCTGGTTGTAATTATTTCAGCGGTATTTTCTTTCCCACAAGAACAAATTGGAAATTTTGCAGAGCAAACACAACCACCAACAAACTTTCGAAAATGGCTTTTCACCAAACTATCTTCCAGCGAATGAAAAGTAACCACACACAATCTTCCACCACACTTCAATCGAAAAAACCCTGCATTTAAGCCACATTTCAAAGACTCCAGCTCATTATTTACTTCAATTCTAATGGCTTGAAACACTCTTTTCGCAGGGTTGCCGCCATGCCTTCGCAATACACTCGGAATAGATTTCTCAATAATTTCAACTAATTCAAAGGTTGTTTCAATTGGTTTAATTAACCTACACTTTTCTATTCTTTTTGCAATCACAACAGCAGATTTTTCCTCCCCATACCATTTAAATATATTAACAAGCTCGCGAACAGAATAATTATTCACAATTTCTTTGGCTGAATTACCTTTTTTACCCATTCTCATATCTAAATTGGCACATACTTTGTAACAAAAACCACGCTCTGGATTATCAATTTGATATGAAGAAACACCTAAATCCATTAATACGCCATCTATTAAAGGGAAATTCAAAGCATTTAGCACACTTTCAAGTTCTCTGAAATTTGCCAAAACTACAAACACATTCCTGTGCGCTTTAAATCTTTCTTTCAAAACTTTTATGGCATCTGGGTCACAATCTATTATAACAAGCTGCCCGCCATCAGTCAACTGCGGTAAAATTTCAGCTGCGTGCCCCCCAGCGCCACCAGTTGCATCAACATAAATACCATCACTTTTGATATTTAATGCGTGAATCGATTCCGTTAACAACACACTTTTATGAAAATATAGCAAAAATTCTCACTCTCTTAAACAATAAATAAACAATTAAACTACTTTTAAGTAAAACTATTTAATTTATTTGTCAAATGAACGAAAAAATCATCATCACGAATATCATCGGTTTTTAATGCATTGTTAATCTTGCTTCCTTTATTTTTTGATCGCAATAAACTTTTATCATCGCCTTTTTCAAATTTTGTTGCAATAACCGTTATTTCGACTTCATCTTTCATCTTATCGTCGAAAGTAACCCCCCAAAAAATTTTTGCGGCTGGGTGTGCCGCTTCTTTTATCATTGAATTAGCTAATGCTGTTTCAGAAAGCCCAATATCAGGTGACGCAACAAAATTAACAAGCAATGCGCGCGCACCATCAATTGAAGTTTCAAGCAACGGACTAGAAACTGCCATTTCCACAGCCTCTCGTGCTTTATCTTTTCCAGAACCTTTTCCCACACCCATGTGAGCATCACCAGCATCTTGCATAACAGCGGCAAGGTCAGCAAAATCAAGGTTAATAAGGCCTGTATCTGTTACAATCTTAGAAATACAAGAAGTTGCCTGCTTTAAAATGTTATCTGCCGCCCTAAATGCATTTGCCAAAGTTAAATTTGCATCTGGCAATAAACTTAAGCGGTCATTTGGAATAACCAGCAAAGAATCAACATGCTGACGAAGTTCCAAAATCCCAAGCTCAGCTTGTTCCATTCTATCTCTACCTTCAAATTCAAATGGCTTGGTCACAATTGCAACTGTAAGAGCACCTTTTTCTTTTGCAATTTCAGCAACAATCGGTGCAGCACCAGTTCCAGTACCACCGCCCATACCGGCAGTAACAAAAACCATTTGCGCATTTTGCAAAGCCATTTCTACTTCTTCTCGGCTTTCTTCTGCCGCCTTTTGCCCTCTTTCTGGGTTGCCGCCAGCTCCACGCCCTTTTGTAGATTTTTCACCAATAACTATTTTTACTCCCGCAAGCGAATGTTTCAATGCCTGTCTGTCTGTGTTAACCGCCAAGAATTGAACACTGCCATCTTTTGTTGAACCACAACTATCAATATCGCCAATAATTCCACTATCTATCATTCTATTGATCGCATTTCCGCCGCCACCACCAACACCAACTATTTTTAAAGTAACCACATTTTCATCCAAATTGGATTTGCTATTGTTAACAGACATTCAACCGGGCCTCCTCAGCTCAAACAATTTTAATGTTTTTTTATGTTTACATTCACCATAATTTCACGCTAATTACTTATTTTTTCGTTACCTTTATTTTCAATGTTTTCAATCAACGGTTTCCAAATTGCTCTTTTTGTCGAAATAAGATCTGTTAAATCTATTTCTCCAGGCACCTCTTCGTCAATATTATTTTTATCAATCATTTTCTCCAAAAATTTTATTTTATGCGGCATTTGATCAAAATTCCCAAACTTAACTGTTATTTGATTTTTTGGTTTTTTGCAACGGTAAAAGAACTTGACATTTTGTGGGTCAGATAAATCATATTTCTTTATGTTTTTAAATTCTGAACGCAGTTTCGATTTTTTTATGCCTGCTCTTAATTCAGTAAGTTTAATTAACTTGTCAACCTCCTCTCCACTATCAACTTTTTCTCCCGAAATTGGGTCTTCAAGCTTTACACCATCTATTATATCCAAACTTTCATCAATTGTCAAAGCCCCCGCATCTAAAATTTTCAATCCTTCACTAAGAATCACATATTTTTCTCCCGTTTTTACTGCATATGCTGGCTTTGATTTATGAACAATAATCAAAATTGAAACTGGAAATTTTTTCTTCACAATAACATTCTCCACAAAGAGTAGTTTTTTTTCTATATTTCTCTTAAGATTCACAACACTCACACCAAATATATTTTCATTAATTTTCACTTTACTAGCTTCAATAATTTGCTTGTTAGTATATCTACTTTCATTTTCAATAATAACACGTTCTACTTTTAGAAAAAATCCCAGAGAGAAATATACAGCCGCTAACACTGCAATAAAGAAAAAAAACAAAGACATTAATCGAAAAACAATTCGATTACGCTTCCTTCGTTTTCTCATGATTATTTTTCGCCGTTTTTTTGCTAAATGCTCCTCTATTTGTAGTGTATTTTCCATTGCTAAGTTTCTCCAAATAAATTTTCAATTATTTTACAAATCTTTTCTGCAGCATCTGAAATTGCCATGGCCGCCATTTTTTCGCCCAAACAATCCAAAATTTTACGATTCGTCATTAATAAATTTATCTCGCAAAGTAATCTTTCGTTCAACAAATCTTTCTCTTCTAAAACCAAACCCGCCCCTGACTTAGCGATTGCTGTAGCATTAAAAAGTTGATGATTGTTAGCCACATTAGGCGATGGAATTAAAATACACGCTTTGCCAGCAACTTGCAACTCCGCAATTGTCATTGCCCCTGCCCTTGAAATAACAAGGTCTGCGGCAGAAATCAATGAAGGCAAATTGAAAATATATTTTCGCACATCTAGATTTTTGTGAGCACTCCAATCAAATCTATTATTTCGCAACTTTGCAATAAAATCATGATAACCGATTTCTCCAGTTGCATGAACCCAATTAACTTTCCCCAGTTTCTCTATTTTTAAAAACACATCTGCAACAGCATTATTTAAATTCCTTGCCCCAAGGCTCCCACCAAACGAAACAATTAAAAATTCACCTTCCGCAAAGCCAAGCTCTTCCTTTTTTCCCCCTGCTGCAGCAACCTGAAATGAACTGTCAACTGGATTCCCCACAACAAAAACATTAAAATTACGTTTAATCTGCACCCTTGCAGTTGCTGAAGCCAACAAAAGCACATCCACTTTATTTTTAAAAAGCCTTGTTGTTAACCCCAATATTTCATTTTGCTCGTGTATAATAGTTTTAATTTTCAGTTGGCAAGCTGCATGTAACACAGGTGCACATACATACCCACCGGAAGCAAAAACTAAATCCGGTTGAAATTGCTGCAAAAGGCAACGGGCCTTATTAACTGACTTTACATAATCACAAAAGGTCTTCATGTTATTAATCTGATCTTTTACACTAAATTTGCGAGTAAAGCCAGAAACAGGAAGCCCTGCAAAAGCCACCTGTTCTTTTTTTGCTAATTTTTCTTCCAGCGATGCCTTTTTCCCAATGTAAAGAACATCGAGACTCACACACCGCTTCCTCAACTCTTGAAAAACTACAAGCAATGGACTAATGTGCCCAGCCGTACCTCCACCTGTTAAAACAATCTTTAATTTTTTCACGGCAGATTTTAATATCCCTCTCGCAACATAGTATATTTGTTTTTTTAGTATAACACATTTTTACAACTTTTAAAATCATTTTTTCGGTCCAAAACCACAAAATTGAAAACCACAAAATCAACGGCACTAAATATTTGCAATTCCTGGCGTTGGCACTGTTGCAAAAACTTACAATTCACTTGCAAAAAACACTTCTCAACACGATTGGTCGTTCCGCTAAGCTTTTTCCCCTGTTGTTGTGGTTGCAGTTTTACTTGCTGTCGTTACTGTAGCCTTACTTGGTGTTATGGTAGTAGTAGCTTTTGCTGTTGTGGTTACTGCAGAAGCGGTTTTCAACTTTGCCTTCCCAACTGCTTTTGTTACCTTGGCAGAGACAGATAACTTCATTAGTGAATTCGCATTTGCCGTGCATGTGCCAATTTTAACAATTTTTCCGGCTGAGTTAAGTGCACAAACTGTAAATTTTTTATTTTTATCTGCTGCTTTTCCCTCTAAATATATTGTAGCTCCGCAACTAATTTTGCCAAGATTTCCCAAATCCAATAACATAATGTTAGCACTAAGACCATAATCTTTTGGATCCAGCATCCACATTTTTAAATCAACAGTCCCTGTTGCCTTAGAAGCCAAAATCTCTGAGGCAAAAACAAAAGCCATGGTATTTTGCTCATTCAAAACGACTCTGGAGGCTCCAGTCGCTTTCACCTCTTCTTGCAATGTTTTAAAATCCAAAACAAAACTTTTAATTTTCGATTCTTTATAGCTCTTATTTGGCAAATTTAATGCTATTGGACATTCTTTCACTATGTAACTGTAATGTGTATCCTTAATTTTAAAAGTAACTTTGCCGTTACTCATTTCTTTACTGCTCAACACGGCAACTATTTTACCAGTAGAATCAATTTGATAAACTGTGCACGGTAAATTTATCTTAAGGGCTTGTGAAGCGGGATCTAACAAAACAAAAACTTCAAACTTAAATGGAAAAGTTTGTTTCCTGCCGAATGTTAATAATTGCAAATTTGTTCCATTCACAACGTTTTGGGGATATCTTTTTTTTGCATTTTCAATAACTGAGCTTGATGAAACTACGTTTGTATTTAAATTTATCAGCCCTTGTTCAAGTATTTCTAGTGCTTTCTTTATTTCTTCTTCTGTAATTCCCACTGCTTGCTTTTCTTGAGCCGTCGTCTTGGCTGTTGCCGTTGTTTTTGTCGCTGCCGTAGTTGTGGTGGTTGTTGTTTTAGCTGGTGTTGTTGCAAAACGTAGGCTATTTCCTCTAGGAAAAGTCAAGTCTGGTTCAAAATATCGATGTGAATTTACATTCGCACTAACTTGCATCCCTATTTTAACTGCCGTTGCTGCCTTCGTTGTTGTTGTTTTAACTGTTGCCACCGTTGCTTTTGTTGCTGTTTTACCAGCTGTTTTTGCTGCTGCAGCAGCATTCTCAGCAGCTATACGTTCTTTTGCGGCTTCCAACAGACTTTCCACAGATAAGTCAAAACCCGAAATACGACTTTCCTCTTTATTAATGGACTGGGAACCAAAGATACTCTTACTGTTCGGGTTACGCAATATCTTTTCAAAAGACTTTCTAAATTCAGAAAGCGCAAATTCACCATGGTCATTATTCTTAACCGACTTACCGTCGATTATAAGATGTGTTCTATCTGGGTTCGCTATCCCACCGGCGCCACTAGCATTGGCAGAGCTGCCAGAAGAACCACCAGAGCTGCCAGAAGAATCACCAGAGCCACCAGAAGAATCACCAGAGGGCAACAACTTTACGTTAACAGTAAACTCAAAATTACCCATGGGGTTTGAGGCAGAAACAGTATATGAACCGCTCTCTTCTGGTGTAAAGAAAACCTCAAAATGAGAACCAACATTTTTCAATTCCCAAATAATTGGGTTACCATTGGAATCAACGAGCTCAGGGGGCTTACCTTCTTCTGCACCTATAACAACAAATTTCACAGAGTCTCCAGGCTCAAAGTTAGTTGGATTGTTCGGATCAATTGGGGTCATAGTCCCATCTTCGTCAACCTTATATGCAAAAATAACTAACCCAGCCTCATTTAAGTATATGTGAGTTTTTCCACAAAGGTGATTATTGACATCATATAACGCCAACCAGTAATGATTTTCTTTCACCACCGGTACATTAACTCTGTAAACCCCTGTGCTAGTGGTGGGGAATGTTTTTTCTGCGGCCGAAAGCGTAAGTAAACCGTCAAAAGCAGAAACATCGCGTGTTACTCTAGTGGGTTCACTTTTCGATATGTGAATATCACTAGCAAGAGAAACAGGCCGTGCAGAGCGAAAATCAAGCAATTTAGCGCTTACCGGTTCAATTCCATTTGTTGCAACATACACAGTTGCATTGGTCCAAAATCTCGGCGACTCTGGATGAATTCCATTTGCTAGCGTAACGGTTTCTGCTAAATGACCACTTGCAGTCAACTGCAGGCTTTCGTCAGAATAAACATCAGCATCCGGCAACACTATGTGTGCCTTTGTTGTTTGTTTAAGTGAATAGGTCGGCAGTAAATTACAAATCAAATCACTTGGGCCCAAATCGGTACGCAAACCCCAATTAGTTGCAGCCCTCCACACAGGTGGCAAACCAAACAAAACATTCGATTTGTTTTCATACACTATTTTGTGAAGGTTCACACCATCTTCTAACTTCAATTCGCCGTAAATCCGCGGTGTTACGCCCTGCAAAAATATGTCAAAATTTTCATCTTGAACATAATCACTTGTTATTTTATTCCCATGGAATTGACAACTGTCAAAAATACAAGGGGCAGAATTATATATGTCATTACCCTGGGCAGCCATGTTTGGCCCAACCCCAAGGTGGGCTTTTTCTGCTTCGCACAACAGATGTGCGCTCTCCACATCCACTGGGTTTGTAAAATCGAAAGAAGAAAATCCTGAGCCCCAATCAAGTTGATCACGGTCGAAAAAGTAAAGCTCAACCATATTACTTGACCCTACCGGTCCAAGTAACCAATTATCCCAAGCATCAACAATGCGTTTCACTTCATCTTCTACCGCACCAACAGTAGATGAATCTATAAACCATGGGAAATTCATGTAAGCAATTTTACTGTGGCGCGACTTTGCTATATTTTGTGCATCCCGGACATTAATTTCAATCCAATCGTTTTTCGCTTGATTTAAAACACTCACACCTACTGAAAATTGTGAAGCGGCTAGTGCTTGCAAACCCGTTTCACTTTCCACATTCTCACTAAATTGCGTTTTCGTAAGAGAACAAATACAATCTGGCACTCCACTTAACTTATCTACCAAACCGTAAAGTAAAACTGGTTTCGGCATGTTTGACAATATATTTGGCAGCTCTTTTCTTAATACCTTCTTAATATTTAGCATATTTAAATCAGCTAAATTCCCTGTTTTAAGCAAATTAGTAAAACTTTGCGCACCTGTATCACTAAAGCCTACAGCTTTCAACAAACTTTCAATATTGGGTATATTTGTGCCACCAGTTACAGCACCATTCAACAATCCTTTAAGGCTTTGCAAATCTGTAGCACTAAAGCCAGCGGTTCCCAAAACATCTTTCATATTTGGTATTGTACCGCTAATTATAGCACCAGCTAATAATTCTTTAAGGTTTTTCACGTTTGTGGAACTTAAGCCTGCCGCTTCCATCAAACCTTTCGTGTTTAACATGTTTGCGCCATCAGTTACAGCACCATTCAACAATCCTTTAAGGCTTTGCACGTCTGTGAAATTGCTTTCCATTCCCATCAAATCTTTAATAGTTGGTACATTTACTGTATCAATTTTCAAATCTTTTACACTACTTATTAAATCAGAAAAATCTGCAGATTCACTAAGTTGTTTTTCTAAAATTTCCGCGGCTTTTTCCAACTTGGCAGGGTTAACACCAATTAAATCGTAATAATTGTAAATTGCAAACAACAAACGCAAAAAGTGAGAATCACTAGAAAAATTAACATTGAAAGCTTTTTCAAAGAAATCCACAATGCAAAGAAGACTATCTTTGTCCGCCATATTTACAATACTGCGATTGTTTGTTTGTGGGAGTGCTAAATTAAAAAGGCTAAGATCTTTGCACCTACGGTTATATTCAGAAAACGCTAGCAACGGCTGCACAAGTAACGCTTTTTTCTTGGCACGTTCTTTCCCCAAGTTAAATAAACGAAAAACAGACAAAATTTTGTCTATTCCTCCATCGCCGGTACTTCCTGAATTAATGCCCCAAAAATCTTCTAACTCTTTCTTCGAAGGTTCTAGTTCTTCATTTATTTCTTCAAGTAAAGTCGAACATCCATTGAAAAGTCCGCCACCATTCCCACTTGCCATGTTCCCGTGAATTGCAAGTTCAAAAGAATAAAAAGCTCCTTCATTTGCAATTCCACCGCCATTTCCTGCACAATAATCGTTATTCTCCATACGACCTTTGGCCTGGTTCCCGTTAACGGAAGATTTAATTAAAAACAGTCGTCCTCTGTTGTAAATCCCACCACCGTCTCCATATGCCACGTTATTCTTTACCTTACAACCATATAACCAAGTCCAGCCGCTATTATGAATCGTACCACCATCACCCTGTACTTCATTACCACTAAAAACACACTCTCTTGCAACAAAAACTCCACCAAATTTTACAGTTACTTCTGGTTGACAAAAAAATGGCCCATCACTCCGGCAAGGAATTGCACCATTTAAGTGCACTCCATCTAAGAACAATATTCCATGAACATCAAAAAAAGATCCTGTAAATGGGCTTAATACTTCTTCATTACGGCTAATTTCAACACCTGAATTTTGACCCGTTATGAGAATAAATTTGCCAACAGGCACATTTATCTCCCCTGTTAATTCAACATTCGCAGTAAGCACAATTTCTGTTCTTACATAAGATTCAGCACTATTAATTGCATTTTGAAGCTCCACAGCAGTTGCAACATTCACGCCGTTCCTCAAAGCAAAACTTTGCGAGGGAAGTAAACTCACAGATACACAAACAGATAAAAAAGTAGCTAGAAATCTTTTTTTCAACCGTTCAAGCAATAATATAATCTCTGCCCACATTTTCATTCCTTCCTCACCCCTACCTGAAAATAGATGCATTGTTAATTTGTATAATAACATATATTCCATAATTTTTCAATCATATTTGAAAATATTTTAGCAAATTGCACCGTAAGTTTTATTTAGCTATAATAGATAAGCAAAAAAATAAAACGGACATTGTCAAAACACAATACCCGTTTTCAAACTGTATCTCACTTTTCACATAAATACTAATTCTTTTTCAACTGCTACATACAAAATCAAATTTCGATAGAACTAAACTTTGTATCTCTAAAACTTTATCTCGCTTTTCCCACAAAACCCCGATATCTTCCCTGCCAAAATGCCCATAAGCAGCAAGTTTTCTATATATTGGTTTTTTTAAATCTAAAGCTGTAATAATCGCCGAAGGTCTAAAATCAAACAATTCATTTATGACCTCAACAAGTTGGCTATCAGCTAATTTCCCAGTTCCAAATGTATTAACCAACACAGAAACAGGATTGGCAACACCAATTGCATAAGCAAGCTGTAACTCACACTTTTCCGCCAAACCACTTGCAACTATATTCTTCGCCACATAGCGTGCCATATATGCAGCTGATCTGTCAACTTTTGTTGGGTCCTTGCCAGAAAATGCACCACCACCATGCCGTGAATAACCACCATATGTATCAACGATAATTTTTCTGCCTGTAAGTCCACTGTCTGCTTGCGGCCCACCAAAAACAAATCGGCCTGTGGGGTTAATATGAAATTTTGTTTTCTCAGACAAAAAACCTGCCGGAATAGCAACTCTAATTACTTTTTCAATAATATCTTTTTTAATTTGTTTATTTTCAATGTTGGCTTCATGTTGAGAAGAAATCACCACGGTTTCAACTCCAATTGGCTTACCATCCTCATAAAGCACTGTAACTTGCGACTTGCCATCTGGCTTCAAATACGGAATAATTCCTTCTTTTCTTACTTTCGTTAATCTTTTTGTTAAAGCATGTGCTAACAAAATGGGTAATGGCATTAATTCTGCTGTTTCATTGCATGCAAATCCAAACATCATTCCCTGGTCACCAGCCCCATTGCTACTTCCAATCCCATCTTCTCGCTGCTCAATTGACTTATCAACACCACCAGAAATATCAACAGATTGTTCCCCAATTGAAGTAATTATTGCACAAGTATCGAATCCAAAACCACAAGTGCTTCCATCATACCCAATCAACTT
Source organism: Oscillospiraceae bacterium (assembly GCA_031266415.1). Lineage (GTDB taxonomy): Bacteria > Bacillota > Clostridia > Oscillospirales > Ruminococcaceae > BNZN01. Next base: position 125,132 of record JAISBB010000001.1, read on the forward strand.
CAACGTGTTTCTCACAATTTTGGGGATATCAACATACTCACGGGTTGTTATCTCCCCCACCACAAAAACCGCACCTGTTGTTACCATGGTTTCGCAAGCAACACGCCCATCAGGGTCAACTTCCAAAATCGCATCTAAAATTGCATCAGAAATTTGATCACATATCTTATCTGGGTGCCCTTCAGTAACCGATTCAGACGTAAATAGACTCAAATTCATAACTTCTTCACTTTCTGGCAATCACGATATCGTAAACAGCCGATCTAATTTATTAACGAATATTTTATCTGTTTTACATAGTTTAGCAGATTTGTTCCCCATTAAAATTATTGGCGTGAGAATCTTTTTTTCGCTCTTAATCACTTCCTCTAAATTCATTTCCGCTATAACATCTCCACACTTAATACATTGTCCTTCCGAAACAAAACATTTTATTGCCGCACTTCCCAAATAAACTGTATCTAACCCCATATGCACCATTATGGATATTCTGTCATTAACCTTTATTGTAACGGTATGGCGTGTTTTTGCAACGTGAATCACTTCACCATTTACAGGAGCTACAAAAACCCCATCAGATGGTTCAATTGCCAAACCATCTCCAATAATCTTGTCCCGAAAAACTTCATCTTCCAATTCAAAAAGTGGAATTACTCGACCATCTGCGGGTGCCAAAATTTCAATGGGCGCGCTACTAACAAACCTCATCAAATCCATAACCCACATTACCTCTTTCCAACTCATTGGATTTACTGCAAAACATAATCTTATCCATTTCCTCAAAAAGATCACTCACGCCCAGTCCAATAATAACTTGAACATAATTACTTCCAATATTGCTCACCCCAAGTGCTCCTATTTTTAAAATCGCACTCTTATCAACTTTTTTCACGTCGTTAACAACTAACCGCAATCTGGTAACGCAAGAAAACAACTCCTTTATGTTTTCAACCCCACCTAACGCACAAATATATTTTTTTGCTAATTCGTGTGTCCGCACACATTTTACTGAATCCCGTAAATTTAAGTTTTTCGGTGCTTGGTTATTCCACCGCGACAAACACGGTTTTACGCTAAGTTTTAATAATTTGATTGAAGCATAAAATCCCACAAAATAAACGGCAAATAAAATCATACCAACGTAAAAAATGCCCACGCTCCCATAGTTAATATTCTTTGAAGCAAACGTCAAATAGTCTAAAAATCCCGCTGAATAACCATATGCCATTCGAATCTTTAAATAAGATGTTACGGCACAAGCTGCACTTGTAAAAATCACATGCAAACCGTAAAGGAAAGGCGAAATAAAAGCAAACATAAATTCAATTAATTCCGTAACTCCAGTAAATGCTGTCGTTAAAATTGTTGTAAAAAATGCAAAAGCCCATTTTTTCCGTTCCGTTTTTTCTAAACAAAGGAAAATCGCTAAACCTGCGGCAGGCAACCCAAACATCGTAACTGGGAACATCCCAGCTGTAAAATAACCTGCATGAGGGTCACCCGCTAAAAATCTTTTTGTTTCACCGAAAGCACCATGATATTGCCCCATTTGGAAGCATACAAAATTATTTAGCAAATGGTGCGTTCCTGTTAAAAGAAGTAGTCTGTTTAATCCCCCATATATACCAGCACACACAACACGATTGGCAAACATAAATTTCCATGTCGCAAGCCCCATTCTGTCTAAATATTGCACAAGCATTCCCACTACAACAGACAAACCCAAACCAACAATAAGAGATAAAAATACAGAGAAACTTTCACCATTTATATATAATAACCACGAAGACGGTTTAATTTTATCACATTTATTTTGAACAGTAGCTGCACAAATACCAACAAAAATCCCCAACATAACTTGCAAAAATGATGAAGCAGTTAGGCTTGGTGATGTAAACAGAATAACCATAAAAATCAAAATTGCCGATACTCCAGCGTAAGCGGTTTTCTTTTTAGCTAACCCCATTGCCACACACACTGAAAAAAGAATAGGGATACAATAATATGTATTTGCTCTCCAAGTTGTTTCTATATTTAAAAACGCACTTAAAAAATCACCAAGAACAATGAATGGCAGCACCATCATTGGAATCACTAATGTTCGCGAAATATTTTGCAAAAAAAGAGAACAATCATTTAGTTTTTTAAAAAGCACATCTTTCACTATGCATTTCCTTCTTCCTGTATTTAGTTCTCAAATACTTAAGTTCTCAAAATTTCTTGTTCTGCTAATTCGTTTTAAAATTTCACTGGCTTTCCCTTTTACACCTTCAATACATTCAGCACTAACAGATAATCCATCTACCCCAAAGTCAATAAATTTCTCTAAAAAATCTGTTCTTTCTGCATAAACACCACATACCTCTACCGGGATCCCCCTCTCTTTTCCCGCTTTCACAACAATATCAATCATTTTAAACATAACATCAACATCGAAATAATCATCTTCTGTAACTCTGGAATTTCTGTCAACTGCAAAAGTAAGCTGCATCAAATCATTTGTTCCAATGCTAAAAAAATCAACAACTTTCGCCAATTCCTGTGCCAGCATAACAGCCGCCGGCGTTTCTATCATAACACCAAGTGGAATATCTTTACTATATGCAATTTTCAAATTATTTAATTCATATTTCAAAGAGTTAAGCATCTCGATTACTTTTAGAACCTCTGCAACAGAGGTAACCATTGGCAACATTATTTTTAAATTTCCATAAACACTTGCTCGAAGAAGTGCACGCAACTGCAACCTAAGTATCTCGGGAAATCGCAAACAAAATCTAATTCCGCACTCTTCATATTTTTGATTTTTAAAAAACTGGGCTTTAAAGTAAGTTGGCACTTTACCAGAACCAATATCAAAAGTTCTAATAACTACTACATCATCTTCACTGCGCTCCAACAGAAATTTATATATTTCAAACTGTTCATTCTCGTTTGGGGCTTGCTTTTTATCTAAATATAGAAATTCACTTCTAACTAATCCGATTCCACTTGCCGCAGCTTTTCTAACTTTTTCAACATCTTGAAGGCAAGAAACATTTCCCATTACCTTAATAAGTTCGGCATTTTCATTCATTTCTGAATCGAAATTACAAGATGAAATTTTTCTACCCCATCCTTCTATTAATTGCAAATATTCTCTCTTTTTTTCTTCATTTGGAGAAATAATTACAACTCCACTGCCACCAACAACAATAACTTCTTGCCCATTATATTTTTCTAATTTTTCTCCAACTCCAACAATACCAACTAATTCTAAAGAACAAGCCAAAATGGAAACATGTGCAATGCTGCTGCCAGTTTCTGTAATAAACCCGCCAATATTAATTTTTTTAAACATCAACATGTCGGAAATGAAAATTTCACGCGCACACACAACAACAGGCTTATCATCAACTTCGTTAACCAATGCCTGAAAAAACCTGAAACGAGTTTCTTCATCACACTTCCTTTTTAAATTATGAATCAAATTTGAACAAACTTCTTTAATATCACTCGCACGCGCTTTTATATAGTCACTCGCAGTTTCATTTAAAAGTTGTGCAAAATATTCACCGGCTAAAAAAACTGCATGCTCTACACAATAAGAAAACTCTTTTATTTGATTCTCAACGTAAGCAATAAATTCAATGTCGTTTAAAATTAACCTGTGGACATCTATCATTTCTGCATAACCCAAGCCGGCTGCATTAACAGTATCTCGATACAGCAGCCTTAATTGTTCATCTGTCTTTTGGTGTGCTTTTTTTAGCCTTACCAATTCACTTTCTATGTCGGAAGCAAAAACAAAATCTGAACCCAGTTCGTTTTGCTCAAAAAAAACACACTTACCAAACAATATTTTCCGCGATACGCCAATTCCTTGCAGAAACTTCATGTCCAAAAATCATCCTTTCGAATGCGCCAAATAACAATCTTGCACACTTCACACATTGAATCTAAATAAAACCACATCCCCATCTTGCATAATATAATCTTTCCCCTCCAGCTTAATTAATCCTTTTTCCTTTGCTTGCCCCATACCACCGCACGAAATCAAATTTGCATAGCTGACAATTTCCGCTTTAATAAACCCTTTCTCCATATCTGTATGAATTTTCCCAGCCGCTTCTTTTGCTGTTACTCCTTTTTTTATGGTCCACGCTCTAACTTCTTGTTTCCCCGCAGTTAAAAACGAAATTAAACCCAATAATGAATAGCTGATTTTAATTAAAACATCTATCCCCGACTCTTCCCGGTTCAAATCTGCAAAAAAAATCTTTCGTTCACTTTCTGAAAACTCTGAGATTTCTTCTTCCAAACGTGCTGAAATCGGAATGGTCACTGTATTTTCGTTTTTTGCAATCAAGCAGACCTCTTTAAACAACTCGTTATTGTTAATTTCAGTTTTAAAATCTTCTTCCAACAAATTTGCCACATAAACAACAGGTTTTGCAGAAAGCAATGGAATTGTATTTAAAATCTCTTGCTCTGCTTCGCTAGCAATAAATTCCCTTGCCACATTTCCACTCTCAATAAATTCTTTAATTTTTTCAAGGACTTCTGCTTCTTTTTTATACTTTTTGTCTGCCTTCAAAGATTTTTCAACTTTTTCAATTCGCCGCTTTAATATTTCTAAATCAGAAAGCATCAATTCAGTTTCAACAACAGCAATATCGTTAGCCGGCCCAATTCCCCCACTCACATGTATAATATCGTTATTGTAAAAGCACCGAACCACGTGAACAATTACATCTACCTCTCGAATATGCGAAAGAAATTTATTCCCAAGCCCTTTTCCTTCCGCAGCACCTTCAACTAAGCCTGCAATATCCACAAATTCAATAATTGCCGGTGTTACTTTCTTCGCTTCATACATTTCATTTAAAACATCTAAACGTTTGTCTGGCACTGCCACTATACCGATATTGGGCTCAATTGTGCAAAATGGATAGTTTGCAATTTCCGCTTTCATTTTTGTAACAGCACTAAATAAAGTACTCTTCCCCACATTCGGGAGCCCGACTATCCCTAATTTCAAATTGGCTTACCTCCGTGGCATATTCCAAAATACTACAATAAAAACCATCGACTTTTACACAGTAACTATTGTAACATAATACATAATTGCAAGTCAAATCAACACTTTCATTTTGGGCATATTATAGTGCTTATATCCACAACCACAACAATAATAAACCACGCAAAAAGCATTTTAATTTTTTCACAAGTAACAAATTTTCTCAATTCTCTCTAACCTCAGTGTATACAGAAAAAGCACGTTAATGAATAATTTCAATATACCTTGACAGACATAATACCTTGTGTTATTCTATTCTTAAATCATAAAGATACATTTGAAGGGGGTGTACTCAAAAATGCGAAAAATGTCTTCGGATTTGTTGCGCGGACATACAGACACAATTTTACTTAGTGTTCTTGCAAAAGGAGATAATTATGGGTACGCCATCTGTAAAGCAATTGGTGCTACAACGCAAGATTTATTTGAATTAAAAGAAGTAACACTTTACTCTTCTTTAAAGCGTCTTCAACAGTTTGGTTATGTTTCATCTTACTGGGGAGATGAATCTTCTGGCGGGCGCCGGAAGTACTACAAAGTCACAGAGCTTGGACTTAAAGTAAGAGAAACCAACATTGCTGATTGGCAATTTACAAATCAAATCTTATTAAATCTATTTTCTATTTAAATAAGGAGGAACTTCTATGCGTAACCAAATCGAGCAAGCACTTTCCAATATTTTCAATGAATACGAAGAAACTCAAGAGTTGAAAGAATTTAAGGAGGAAATTACGGTAAACCTTATTGAACGAATCAAAGATAAAATAAAAACAGGAATTGAAGAACAGGAAGCAATTCAGCAAGCGTTGTCACAACTTGGTGACATAACAGAAGCTGCCGACTTAACCAGTCGCCAAACACGAAAAGAGCTAATTTTTAAAAGCTGTGTTACGAAACCAAAAATTAACAAATTCCATGCAGTTGGGTACACTTTTGCCGGCTTATCATTCATATTAGGCCTCATAATTGCGGGATATATTTTTTCACAGTATATTTTCTCACAAGGTATACAGTTTTGCACAAATACATCCATTCTTTGTTCCTTCCCTTTTCTTGTAATTTCCATTGGAGCTTTTGTTTATTTAGGGCTAACCCAAGAAACTACATCCCACTACCCCATGAGTAAAAAACGCAGCTTTCTTTATGCAATATCAGCCAGTTTATTCATGTTAGGACTGTTACTTGCTTCCTCGTTTATGTTGCCAAGCCTTTGGCACCGAGGAACAATTAAAACATTCTTTTTTCCATATGCCAACTTCACATTTAATAGAATCTTCACAGTAGACATTGTCCGTGCCTTGGGAATATCCATCCCATTTATGCTTCCAGCATTGGGAATATTTACTTTCTTAATTTTAACCGAAAAAAGCAGAATCAAACCGTGGCTGCAAAAAGCAATTGAAAAACAATGTCATATTTACGATGAAAAATTCGAATTGCTGTGTGGTGCAATTTGGATGTGTGTTATTGGATTTGCTGGAATAATCTGGCTTTTGTGTTCCTGGGCTTGGGCATTAACTATTATTCCATTCGGCGTTACTGCGCAACTTTTGCTTTTGTATTTTTTCGCAGAAAAGTAAAAATGATAACTTGACAAACAACAAACAAAAATGCTAGAATTTACGGGCTGATGTAGGTTTGCGCAACGTGGGGAGGTGTTTGTTGTGGCTCAGTGCGAAATGTGCGAAAAAAAAATGAACGTAGCAAAAAAACATGTGTATAGAAGCTCATATGTAACAAAACGTTCACTGAGAAAACAGTACCCAAATGTACAAAGAGTCCGCGTAATGATTGGGAATGTAACTAAGCGCATGCATTTGTGCACGCGGTGTATGAAAACACAAAAATTACAAAATCCACCTTGCTAATCGCATGTTTTTACATTTAAAAAAATCTGGTGCCTGATGGTGTAACGGTAGCACAACAGATTCTGGCTCTGTTTGTCTGGGTTCGAATCCTAGCCAGGCAGCCAATGTTCGGCACAAAGCGCCTAGATCGGCGGGGTATGGCACAGTTTGGTAGTGCGCTTGGTTCGGGACCAAGAGGCCGGGGGTTCAAGTCCCTCTACTCCGACCAGTGTTTTGTGCGCCGCTAGCTCAGCTGGATAGAGTGTTTGGCTACGAACCAAAAGGTCGGGAGTTCGAATCTCTCGCGGCGCGCCAGCTAACACGGGTCAAAAACTCAAGACCACGCCTTTTAGGCGTGGTCTTAAATTTTGTGCAGCTGCAAATTGATTACTTGATCGCTTCCATTTAAATGGATTTCGCAACTTTTAGGAACACCTATCTCAAATATTTTATAAACTTTTTTCTGCAGAGTAACATCGTTCTTTAAGTTTTTAATCTCGGACAACTGTAAAAAAATACTTCAATCTGAACCAAAATGAAAGTCTTGATACTTCTACTTAAGGGAACACCAAACACAACAAATTTGTTATATTGACAAGCAAAAAAGCCTATGCTACCATTGTGGATGTGGGAAAGGAGTGGTTCATTTTGAAAAAAAATTTACAAGAAAATATCGAATTATTAAAGGGATTTGATTTCGAAATAGCAGAAGCAATTGAGGCAGAACTTTTGCGGCAACACAATAATATTGAATTAATTGCATCAGAAAACATTGTTTCAGATTCCGTTTTAGCGGCAATGGGGAGTATCTTAACCAACAAATATGCAGAAGGGTACCCAACTCACAGATATTACGGTGGCTGCATGTGTGTTGACACAATAGAACAACTGGCCATTGAACGTGCAAAACAACTGTTTCATGCGGAACACGCAAATGTGCAACCGCACTCAGGTTCGCAAGCAAACATGGCAGTTTATTTCGCAATGCTAAAACCAGGCGATACGGTTTTAGGTATGAATTTAGGAGCTGGCGGTCACTTAACTCATGGGGCACCAGTTAACTTTTCTGGGTCGTTATTCAACTTTGTTCCATATGGCCTAAATGAAGAAACTGGTTATTTAGACTACAATGCTATTCGCCAACTTGCAAATTCACACAAACCAAAACTAATTGTGGCGGGCGCAAGTGCATACCCTCGAGCCATAGATTTCAAAATATTTAGCGAAATCGCAAAAGAATGCGGCGCTTATTTAATGGTTGACATGGCGCATATTGCAGGGTTGGTTGCAACGGGATTACACCAATCGCCTATTCCATATGCAGATTTTGTTACTTCAACAACTCAAAAAACACTGCGCGGACCACGAGGAGGCCTTATTCTTTGCAAAAAAGAGTTCGCAGCAAAAATAGATAAATCAATCTTCCCAGGAATACAAGGTGGCCCACTTGAACATGTAATAGCAGCTAAAGCGGTATGCTTTAAAGAAGCACTTAACCCAGCATTTGTTAATTATCAAAAAAATGTTATTAAAAACGCAAAAACACTGGCTGAAGAATTTACGAAATTAGGATTTGAGTTAATCTCTAGTGGAACAGACAATCACCTTATGTTAGTTAATTTAGAAAACAAAGGCGTCACAGGGAAAGATTTGGAACAAAAACTAGAATCTGTAAACATAACAGTAAACAAAAACTCAATTCCAAATGACAAGCAAGGCCCGTTTGTCACCAGTGGAATTCGTGTGGGAACTCCGGCAATTACAACACGCGGTTTTAATGAAACAGATATGCAAAAAATTGCAGAATTAGTCCAATTGGTGATTACAGATTTCGACAATAAAAAACCACAAATTGTGTGTGAGGTTAAACAGCTTTGCGAAAAGTATCCTCTAATTTAAAGTGTAAGTCAGGCAATTGCAAGTTACTTTGAGTCAAGAACCAAAACCACGCAAAAAATAACAACAATGTGTACAATAACACAGGTTTAAAACCAAGAGGTTCCTGCGAAAATGGCTTTGCAAAAAGCAATTTTAACGTAAAGCATATTAGCATTAAAATAGTAAAGCAATAAAGCCGTGCGGAAAAATGTAATTTCATCACTTGACAATAAAAATTGATGAAATCAAGGGTTTTCCACACTTTCCACAGAGTTTTTAACAATTGGCACATTTTACTTTGTGGAAAACCAGACCTAAAAACCAAACAAAATAAAACACACAACGTGTTGCAAATATATGCCTTACAAACTACGAGAGGAGATAACAAAACCGTGTTAGACATTAAACTAATTCGCGCAGAACCAGACTTAATTAAGGCAGAATTAAATAAAAGGAGCAGCAAATATGGAAATTGCATAGACAAAATTTTACGTTTAGACGAGCAACGGCGTGCGTTGTGCACTAGAATAGATACAGTAAAATGCAAACAAAACATGGCAAACAATGAAATTATAAAATTAAAACAAACTGAAACAAACACAACAGAAATCATGGCGCAAATGAAGCAAACAGCAGAAATAGTTAAAGATTTAAGCAAAGAGTTAGTGGAAATTGAAAAACAGTTACAAACGTTAATGCATTCGTTGCCGAATACCCCACATAAAAGTGTTCCCGTAGGCGCAGATGAAACAGAAAATCAGGAGATTCGAAAGTGGGGAACTCCGCGCAATTTTGAGTTCAAACCAGTTTCACATTGGGATTTAGGCGCAAAATTAGACATTATTGATTCGGCACGTGCTGCCAAAGTCGCAGGTTCGCGATTTTATTACTACATGGGGTTGGGTGCAAAACTAGAGCGTGCCATCATTAATTTTTACTTAAATACACATGCAAAACACGGCTATAAAGAAATATTTGCCCCGTTTATTGCAAACGAAGAATCCCTGTTTGGAACAGGCCAATTACCCAAGTTTGCTGAAGACATGTTTAAATTGGAAGGCTTAGATGCTTACCTGATTTCCACAGCAGAAATCCCCCTAACGAATTTTCACCGTAACGAAATTCTGTTTAAAAGTGAATTGCCAATTAAATATTGTGGTTACACGGCATGCTTTAGAGCAGAAGCAGGAAGCGCCGGACGTGACACGCGAGGCTTAATTCGACAACATCAATTTAACAAAGTGGAGCTTGTTAAATTTGTTGTTCCAGAAAATTCTTACGAAGAGCTAGAACTGCTCACAAATGATGCCGAACGCGTTTTACAATTACTGGGGTTACCATATCGAGTTGTTTCATTGTGTAGTGGCGACCTTGGAACCATTAGTGCAAAAACTTATGATATAGAAGTCTGGATGCCCTCTTATGGCAGATACGTTGAGATATCAAGCTGCAGTAATTTTGAAGATTTTCAAGCACGCAGAGCCAACATTAAATTTAAAACAACTACAACAGAAAAACCACAATTTGTGCACACATTAAATGGCTCTGGAGTTGCTGTTGGGCGCGCTTTCGCTGCAATTTTAGAAAATTTCCAAAATGAAAATGGAACTATCTCAATTCCAGAACCTCTGCGCGAATATATTCAAGCAGAAACCATAGCTTAAGTAAAAAATAAAAATTATAATAAAAAAACAGTCATAAATCTAGTGACTGTTTTTTTATTATATAGCAAACAAGTAAACTCCCTAGTTCCATAAACAAAACACTCTAATAAGTTTGAAAACGAAAGCTAAATGCGGTGGAAAAAACGAAGTACCATGTAGCGGCGAGAAGAATAAGTTTTTCCTTGAACAAATTGCAGCTTTCAGAGGAGCTCGTTGGCACACAACCAAATTCTTGGCAACTTCAAAAAAATTGAATTGAGCATTTGTTGAAAATTTGCAGGCAACTCAGCAAGTTGCATTTTAAAAATTTACACTATGGCAAGCAAACAATCTAAAATACCATAAAGCGAAACGTCGTGAAATGAAATAAGCTGTTCCCAATTTCTTCAAAAATAGCTTTAAAAATGGACAGGAGCAGCTTGCCAAATAATCAGAACAAATTTGGCGCCAAGAAATGACCAAAAGACACGGTTATAAAGTGACTTCAACATTAACATGCTAAATTATTGCAATTATGCGAAAAATATCGAATGTTATTCTCTGCTTTTGTGTGCCCATGCCCCATAGTGCCCATGCCCCATAATAGTAACTTACTCAGGAGGCAATCAAAGGAGGCAATCAAAATAAATTTAAACCGGGACCACTCATAAAAAGTGCAAAAGATTGCAAAGCTATACTAACAGCAACAAAAAGAGACATCACCCCTAATGCAATATTGCTTGAAATTTTCATAAAAACCTTTCCTCTTCCTCATGAAAGACCTCCTTTAACTAAAACAAAAACTCCTGGCTGGGATGGATGGATTCGAACCATCGAAATGACGGAGTCAAAGTCCGTTGCCTTACCACTTGGCTACATCCCAATCTTAAATTTATTTGGGGTGGGTAATCGGGGTCGAACCGACGACCTCCAGATCCACAATCTGGCGCTCTAACCAGCTGAGCTATACCCACCATGTGGCGCGCCAGGAGAGATTTGAACTCCCGACCTACTGCTTAGAAGGCAGTTGCTCTATCCTGCTGAGCTACTGGCGCAAGCAAAAAATGGAGCGGGTGATGGGAATCGAACCCACACAACCAGCTTGGAAGGCTGGAATTCTGCCATTGAACTACACCCGCACCAACACTCAGTCACGCACTTTTCATCTTAACAGAGGAACAAATTTCTGTCAATAGATTCAAGTCACGTTCTACGAAGATCAATTTTTGGTTTTTGGAAAATAGAAATCCAAAGGCTAAATTTACAAAGTTGTGTAAATTAAATTTAAAAAGTTCATGCTCATCAATTGCAAAACATACTTTTGTAGTTATTTATTGCTTCACCTATTACCTTTTGGGCCTCCAAGCAATTGCCAACACCAGTCACTTGAGTTTCTTTATTTTCTAATTTTTTATAAAACGTGAAAAAATGCTTAATTTCGTCTAAAATAAAACTTTTTAATTCGTTCACATCGGTTATTTTATTGTTGTGCGGGTCTTTCGCAGAAATTGCAATAATCTTTTCATCTGCTTCGCCACCATCTAACATATAAACAATCCCAATTGGCCGGCAACGCACAAGAGTTAATGGAACAATAGGTTCAACACAAATAACAAGAACGTCCAGCGGATCTTTGTCGCCACCGTAAGTCTTTGGAATAAATCCATAGTTGGTTGGGTAAACCATTGCAGCATGCAAAACCCGGTCTAATATTAACATCCCCGTTTCTTTGTCTAATTCATATTTATTTTTACTTCCTTGCGAAATCTCAATCACACAAACAAAGTCATCTTTCTGAATTCTTTTCTCATCAATGTCGTGCCAGATATTCATTTTGACATACTCTCCTCTTTTATTATTTCTCCAAAAATATTCAAGCCACAACCGGCTGCATTTGCTTCATCTGTGTCAATGTGCATCACTTTAACAAAGTTAACGGAAACCCGTACCACAACATCGCAAAATATCAAAGACCTTTCTTTTGTTTTTATTTTAACACACACTTTTTCACCATCGGCAACATCCATTTCTTGCGCATCATCAACTGAAAGGTGAAGATGTCTTTTCGCAATAATAACCCCATTCTTTAGGTACACACACCCACGCGGCCCAATAATTTTGCACTTTTCGGAATTTTCAAGCTGCCCAGATTCTCTAACAGGGGGATTTAAACCCAAATTCCTTGCATCTGTAGCAGAAATCTCAATTTGCGTTTTACTTCGCATCGGCCCAACAATGGCAACATCAGCAACTCTGCCTTCGGGACCAACAATAGTAACTCTCTGCAAAGCACAAAACATTCCGGGTAATAAAAGAGACCTTTGAACTGACAATTTTTCCGAATTTCCAAATAAAATTGAAAAATTTTCTTGTGAAAGGTGCACATGCCTTGCAGAAACTTCAATTGGAACAACATGTTGCATTTTCTGCTACCCCTCCACCACACAATGCCATATATTCTACCAAATCCAATAATTTATTGCTATAACCCCATTCATTATCGTACCACGCTATTAATTTAACAAATCGGCTATTTAACATAATCCCTGCCTTCGCATCAAAAATACAAGTTTTTGTATCACCAACAAAATCAGAAGAGACCATTTCATCGTCAACATAACCTAAAATTCCAGCTAGTTTCCTCTCTGAGGCATTCTTAAATTCCATACAAATAGATTCATAACTCGTTTCTTTTTTCAATTTAATTGTTAAATCCACAACAGAAACATTTAAAGTCGGCACTCGAAATGCCAGACCCGTTAATTTCCCGTTAAGCTCTGGTATTACTTTAGCACAAGCGGTTGCTGCTCCAGTTGAAGCCGGAATTATATTGCCCAAAACCGCTCTACCTGCGCGCCAATCTTTCAAAGAAACACCATCAACAACTTTTTGAGTTGCCGTGGCTGAATGAATTGTTGTCATTAATCCTTCCTCAATTCCAAAGGCATTATTAACAACCATTGCAAGTGGTGCCACGCAATTAGTTGTACACGAAGCATTAGAAACAACACACATTTCCGGCCGGTAGGAACTCAAATTAACACCACAAACAAATGTCGGGGTTTCTAAATCTCCCGCAGGAGCAGAAATCACAACCTTTTTAGCCCCAGCTTTAATATGACTCTGTGCTGCCTCTGTTGTAGTAAAAACACCAGTAGCTTCAATAATATATTCTGCTTTACATTCACACCAATCAATTGCCGCTGGGTCTTTTTGTGCAAATACTTTTATTGACTTTTCACCCAACTTTAATAAATTACAAGCGTGCCCAATATTTGTAAGAATTCTCCCATGTACTGTATCATAACGTATCATATAAGCCATATATTCAGGGGCAACAAAAGGGTCATTAATTCCAACGATTTCAATTCCACTTCTGTTTTGGGCTGCACGCAGAACCAACCTTCCTATTCTTCCAAAGCCATTTATTCCGATTTTAATACTCATTAATTCGTGCTCCCTCAACCAAAGAAAGACCGCTTTTACTCACGCATTCTAGCACATGTTTTAAAATTTTGCAATCAAAAACTAACAGATCACATTACACATTAAAATTGACTTTCGTGTTTGGTTTAGCTTAGTGCAATCTGCACACTAATTACTCCAAGAACAGAACCAATTACCTGAACTACAATAAACAACAAATTAATTTTTATTTCACCGTAACCTAACATTTCAAAATGGTGATGAATTGGGCTCATTTTAAACAAGCGTCTTTTTGTAAATCGATAGTAAGTCATCTGAATCATAACTGATAAAGTTTCTATAACATAAACAATCCCAAAAAACAGCAACGCAACTTGTACATTAAGTAAAAAGGAAACAGAAACTAAAATTCCACCTAAAAAAAGCGAGCCTATATCACCCATCATAACTTTAGCAGGGTAAAAATTCCAAATTAAAAAGCCAACGCAACCACCTACCAAACAAATCGCCAAAATGGAAGTTGAAAAATTCCCTAATAATAACGCAAGGTACAAAAATCCCAAGCCCGCAACCGCTGTAACAGAAGTTGCCAACCCATCAATTCCATCTGTAAGGTTCACACCATTAACACACCCTAAAATAATAAACATGTTAACCGGGTAAATCAGCCACCCGATATCAATCTGCCCACAAAACGGAATGAGCAACACACCATTATACCCGCTGGCAAGCACCATCTGCAATAAATAAGCAGCAGCTAACACAACTTGCAAAATAAATTTTTCTTTAGCTTTAAGCCCCTGGTTTTGGTTTCGAATAACTTTAAGATAGTCGTCTAAAAAACCAATTAAACCAAAACCCAAAGCCAAAGATAAACTTGCAAAAATCACCGAAATATTCTGCAACAGATTCAGATTTTTTTCGGCAAAATTCAAAAGTATATATCCAATAATTGCCGCACCAACAACACCACAAATAAAAATCACGCCGCCCATGGTTGGGGTCTTCGATTTAGTTTTATGCCAAGTTGGCCCTTCTCTGCTTATTCGTTGACTTACCTTTAATTTCTTTAAAAACGGAATAACAAGAAACCCAAAAAAATAAGTAATAAAGATCGCTAAACCAAAACATGTTAATAAAATCATTTTAATCAACTGAAACTACCCTCCACGCCTATGATTTGCCACCATAAATATCAAAAAAGTTCAATATCTTCCATTTGCATAAACCGGCTGCCTTTAACCCAAACAATAGCACCTTTTTCTATTTTTGCCATCAAAGCTTCTGCCAACATTTGCTTTTCTGCGAACCACCAAACTTTTTTGCAACCGCACCTTTTCGCCTCTTCAGCTGTGAATTTTGCCGCGTCGCCAACACAAAACAACCAAATCTCTCGCACTGAAATAAGAGCCCCAACCCGTTTGTGTTCTTGCATTTCAAGTTGACCAAGTTCTCCCATATCACCAAAAACAAATATTTTAAGTTTGTTTTCCAATTTTGCCAGAACAGTAATCGCTGCTTCCACAGAATCTGGATTCGCATTATAATAGTCCAGCACATATGTAACTCCACACTTTTCAATAACTTTTTGCCGTGCCCCATTTGGGACATAATTGCAAAACCCTTGTCTTATTTGACTATTTGTAAGCTGCAAATTTTTAGCAACAGCATAAACTAGCAGAGCATTTAAAACTTGATGGTTTCCCGCTGCCGGTATATAGACTTCTAAACTTTCGCTAGACGTAACGATTTCAAAATTCGTTCCGTTAATATCAACTTGAATATTTTTTGCAATAAATGCCGCATTTTGATTCTTTAAGCCGCAAAACAAAAGCTTAAAATTTTCAGTTGGTTTAACATTGCAAAGATATTCATCATCGCCATTCAAAATCAGCAAACCACCTGTTTTAAGACCCGCTGTAATTTCCATTTTCTCTTTAAAAATATTTTCACGAGTACCCAAAAACGAAAGATGCGTAACCCCAATCTTGGTAATCACCGCAATATTAGGACAAACACCCAATGAAAGTTGTGCAATTTCTCCGCGTGCACACATCCCCAATTCCAAAACTGCAACCTCATCTTTTTTGGTTAAGCTAAGCACACTTTTAAAAACACCAATTTCATTATTTAAATTGTCCTTTGTTTTAGTCACTCGATATTTTTGCTCTAAAACAGTTGCAAGAAGCTCTTTTGTGCTGGTTTTCCCAACACTTCCAGTAATTGCAACAACAAAAACATCTAATAAATTGCGATAATAAGCGGCAATCTGCATTAATGTTTTTACCATGTTTGTAGTTTTTAAAATTATTGCGTGCTCTTCTACCAAAACATCTTCACTTACAAGCACTGCTTTAGCACCTTTGCCTATTGCTTCATTCACAAAGTCGTGCCCATTGAAATTGTTCCCATTCAATGCCACAAAAAGTCCACCGAAAACCTCTTCCCTGGTATCAGTTGAAACTCGTTCTAAAAACATATCTGAAGGGATTTCGTCAATAACCAAAACATCTATATTCAATACTAACTGTCTTAAATTTATATACTCCAATTTAACACACGCCTTTCGGGCCTTCCAAAAGAACTTTCACAAGCTCTGCCTCATCAAAATAAACGGTACAATCGGCAAGAACTTGGTAATTTTCGTGCCCCTTTCCCGCAATTAAAATCAAATCTCCTGGCTCTTTATTTTCTAAAACAAAACGAATTGCATCCAATCGATTTGCAAAAATTTTATGTGGAATTCCTATTCCTTCTGCCGCACCATTAATAATTTGCATTTCGTCTTCATCCCGTGGATTATCGGAACTCAAAACAATAAAATCTGCATATTTTGAAGCAATTTCACCCATTTTTTTTCGTTTAGTTGCATCTCTGCGCCCAGGGCACCCAAACAACAAAACTAATCTCTTTTTCGCAAATGGCTTAAAAGTCTTCAAAATGCTAAGCAAACCATCTGGTCCATGTGCATAATCTCTTATTATCGTTACATTTGGCGTGTGGTAAATAACTTCAGACCTTCCTAAAATACCAACACAATCACATAAAGTCTCTACTATTAATTTTAAAGAAAAGCCAAGTTGCAAAAGGACACCAACTACCACCAGCGCATTTTCTACTGAAAATTTCCCTGGCATATTGAACTTACAAAAATAACATTCGCCGTTTACAACAACGCTAAACTCTGTTCGGTTTTCAAAATATCTTAAATTTTTGGCTATCACATCTGCATTTGAGTCCACACCAACAGAAATAATGTTTTCTTTCGAAAAATCTTCAAACAACTGTTTTCCATAGTCATTATCAATATTAACAACTTTTTTTTTTGCAACTTCAAATAGTTTACTTTTTACTTTGAAATAATTTGCCATATCTTTATGAAAATCAAGGTGGTCGTGAGTTAGGTTTGTAAACGCTGCAACTTCAAACTGCAAGCCAAAAAGCCGTTGTTGTTCCAATGCATGAGAAGAAGCCTCTAAAACCACATATTCGCAACCAAATTGCCGCATTTTATCTAAAATCATATGAAATTCAAGTGGGTCTGGGGTCGTATATTTTGCAGGTAATGCAAGTGTTCCAACTTCATTTTGAATTGTCCCAATTAACCCCAACGGCTTACTTGTTAATCTACTCAAAACTTGCTTAATAATTGTTGTTACTGTTGTTTTCCCATTTGTACCCGTTACACCAATTAATTTCATTTCTTTAGCAGGTTGCCCAAACCACACAGCACAAAGTTTCGCATAAGCTTTTCTGCTATTTGAAACAAGAATTTGGTTTGGAAGTCCCAAATCTCGCTCACAAACAATTTTAACAGCGCCCAAACACAAAGCTTCTTTTGCATAATCATGGCCATCTGTATTTACTCCCACCAAACAAACAAAAACCTGACGCGGTTCCAAAGTTTTTGTTGAAGCAGCCACACCACTCGTAATATCTTTAAGCTTAATTAACAACTCTTCAAATTCCAACAAATCCACCTCAGATACAAATCAATGCACATTGGCATCTGCTTTGTACATACATTCTAGTTCCACAACACTGCCTGATTTTATTTCCTCTTCCGCATGTGGAGTTTGGGCTGTAATTACCACATCGCCATCACTTGACGGAGACTCCTGAAACTCTTTAAGCAAGTAATTTAACCCTTTTTTATTTAAAACTCTTATTGCCTCGCTTAAGGTTTTGCCAACTACATCGGGGACAGAAACAAGCAGCAATTCTTTAACAGAATCTGTATATAACGTAACTACACTTTCCCGCGGAACAAACATGCCAGGTGCCGGCAATTGTTTTTTTACAACATCTCCTTCTCCTAACACACGCGATTTTAAATCACAATTGTACAACTCATCTTTTGCTTTTGAAATATCTTTTGTAACAAGATTCGGAATAGAAACAGCAGACAATTCAGTTCCCATGCCATCTGTCAACGCCGACTCTACATTCATGTACCTGTAAAGATCATCCAAAATTCTACCAACAACTGGAACTGCCATAACCGAACCCCAAATTTCAGAACCTCGCGGATCATCTAAAATCACAAGAATCGCAAACTGTGGCTTATCTGCTGGAGTAAACGCAACAAAAGACAAGGTAAACGATTTAACTTCCCCATCAACTTTTTTATCTATTTGCTCCGCGGTCCCAGTTTTTCCACCTGTGTGGTAACCTTTACGGTAAGCTTGCCTACCACCAGCCTCTGAAACCACACGCTCACAAATCAAAGAAACCGCATTTGAAACTTCTTTAGAAATAACATGGCGCTTTACAGCTGGCTCATTGAATTTAATAACATTTTTCTGATCATCAATAATTTGCTTCACTATATATGGACGAACAAGCTTTCCACCATTTAC
Organism: Oscillospiraceae bacterium; assembly: GCA_031266415.1. Taxonomy (GTDB): domain Bacteria; phylum Bacillota; class Clostridia; order Oscillospirales; family Ruminococcaceae; genus BNZN01. Next base: position 143,844 of record JAISBB010000001.1, read on the forward strand.
AACAGCAGAAACACCAGTAAGCAACTGTATCATCGTTGTTTTGAACGTTTGCCCCATGGAAGAAACTGCAAGGGCATGCTTTTTGAAACTTTCGTTGCTGTGAAAAATACTACGAGCTTCACCAGGCAAATCTATTCCAGTAAGTTCCAGAAAACCAAATGCTTCAAAATACTTCACAAAATTTTCAGTACCCAAATCGAGCCCTATTTTCCCAAATGCAGAATTACAAGAATGAATTAATGCACGGTCAAACCCCAACGTACCGTGTCCTTCATGGCGCCAACAGCGAATTTGTCTGTCATCTACCTTAATAGAACCACTACAGTGATAAGAAGAGCTTAAAGAACTTGTTCCTTCTTCTAATGCACTCGCCGCTGTTACCATTTTAAAAATCGAACCAGGCTCATAAGGGTCCATCACCGCTTTGTTTCGCCATTGCGCAACTAATGCAGCTTGCCGTTCCTTCTGGCGCTCCTGAAGGTCTTTTATTTTCGAAATCTCTTCGCGTTTTTGAGAGTCAAACACTTCAAAAGGTTTGTTTGGGTCAAAATCTGGTTTGGTGGCCATTGCCAAGATTTCACCAGTATTCACATCCATAATAATGCCTGCAGCTCGATTTTTCACAGAATAATCTAAAATGGCTTGCTGAAGATGTTTTTCCAGAATCCCTTGTATATTTGCATCTATCGTTAAAACCAAACTGTTCCCATTTTGAGCACAATGAACCAACTGCGTTGAATCTGGCATATTTATTCCCCATGCATTTGTACTAGCAATCATTTTGCCGCTCAACCCTTTTAATTCGTCGTCATAAAAATGTTCTAAGCCTTCAAGGCCTTGTTCGTCTAGCCCAACAAACCCCAAAACATTTGCTAAAAAATTCTGTCGTAAATAATATCGCTTCGAACTCGGTTCTAAGTATATAGACCATATTTTATTCTCTTTTTTATAGTTTCTTACTTTATCTGCAATGGACTTTTCTATTCCGCGTTTAATAATTTCATAGTTAGATTCTTTAGCCAGCAATTTATTTAATTTCTCTTTATCTTCATCTAAAATATCGGCAAGGTCCGCCGCAACGACTTTTTTACGTTCCTGTGGTGTATCGTGTGGAGAAACAATCACATTCCAAACACAAGCGCTTTTAGCTAAAACATTCATTTTACAATCGTAAATATGACCTCGTACTGGCTTTAAATGCGTTACCGTCATATATTGTTTTTCAACTTGCTTTTTGTAATGTTCGTGCTTTACAATTTGCAAATAAATTAACCTTACAAATAAACCACCAAAACACACGACTAGAAGCACAAAAATTACTAAATTAATCCGTGCCTCTACATTGCGAACTTTTGTTGCCACCATTTGCATTTTCTCTTTCTATATTACTTTAATTAAACAAAATTTTTCCATGCACTTTGTGCGCATAATTAATAGCAAAGCGGTGCACTTCATCTTGCATTCGAGCCATTAATTTATATAATTCACTATCTTTTAATTTCAATTCTTGATTACCAAAAACAATCGCACGTGTTTTATGACTTGCATCTTTCACCAACCCCGCAACATCCACATGAAGCCCAAAATCATCTAAAATTTTCTTTACCACAACCACATGTTGCTTTCCCCCATCTATTAAAATAAGGTCTGGTTTTTCTTTAAAACTCGTCCCAACAATTGTATGCTTTTCAGAGTCAGAAATAAGATATTGACACCTTCTTGAAATTATTTCTTGCATACTTTTATAATCATCTTGCACTTGTGTTTTTTTTATTTTAAACCGCCGGTAACCACTTTTAAACGGTTCACCAGACTTAAAAACAATCATTGCACCAACAATCACTGCACTCGCAACATTTGAAATATCATAGACCTCAATACGTTCCGGCAATTTTTGCAGTTGCAATAATTCTTTAAGGCTCTGCAAAACTTTTTTGTGATCACTTTTTTGATTTAATAAAACACGTTGGGTTACATTATCTTTTGCCATCACATAAAGCGGTTCCCACAACTGCTTAGTTTTTTCCAGTGGCTTTCTCAAAATCTGTTCTTTTATTGCAAGCAACTTAACTTTCTCTTCAACAAGCACAATTCCTTCGAAATTTTTGCAAAGCGAACTTAAAAATCTTGTTGCTAACCCAACACACTCAGAATCACAACCAATTACTACATTCTGCGGTATTTTTTTTTGCATGTAATAACGCACAATTAACTCACCAAAGTTCAATTCCACAGTTTCCGGCACTTGCAATTCTTTGGTAGCTACCAAAACTCCATTTCGAAACTGCAAAATGGTAACACACAAACACTCAGAAGAAAAAACAACTCCCCAAACATCACAATCAATCTTTTCTTTTAATATCACGTGCTGGTCATTTTTAAGCTTTTGTAAAGCACTTATTGCATCTCGCTCTCTAGCCGCTTTTTCAAATTCAAGGTCTTTAGCATATTTCGCCATAGAGACCTTCAGCTTTGCAACAATAATTTTTTTATTCCCTTTAATAACAACAACTGCTCTTTTAAAATTTTGCTCATATTCAAACTCACTTAACTTGTGCGCACATGGTGCACAACAACGCCCAATGTGGTAATTCAAACACGGGCGCAAAAAAGCTTTCTTTTGCAATTTTTTAGAGCAAGTTGGCAATTTAAAAATTCGATTTACCTGATCCACAAACTCTAATGCCGTTGCTGCACTCATAAAAGGCCCCACATATAAATTTTCATCTTTAGATTTCTTTCGGCTCAAAAAAATCTTGTTCCATTCTTCTTTGTTTTTCTCAACCACAACGTAACAATAGCCTTTATCATCTTTTAAAAGCGTGTTATACTTCGGTTTGTTTTGCTTAATTAGGCTACACTCCAGTACCAAAGCCTCATATTCGCTGGTTGTTACAATAAAATCGAAATCCGTAACAAATTCAAGCATCTTAAGAATTTTTTCTGAATGCCGAACTCCACCCACAAAATATCCAGGCACACGATTTCTTAATATTTTTGCTTTCCCAACATAAATGATGTGATTATCTGCATCTTTCATAAGGTAAACACCGGGCAGATTTGGCAATGAATTTGCCTTTTTTAACAAGTTGCTGTTTATAAACATTTCACCTTCTTCTTGTAACAACTACATTATACCTTATTACACAGGAATTGTAAAATTCAAGACTTCCCCGAAAAAATTCAAAACTCAGTGAAGACAAAATTCACGATGTTTGATATAATTACAATAATAAAATAAATATGTATTATATAAAAAAATATTCAAAATAAAGGAGAGTTATTATGATAAATATAAAAATAGTAACGGCAATATTGTTAAGTGGGGCACTTTTGATAGCAACAGCGTCAACCACATTTGCCAAGAAGCCAGAAGTGTCACCAGCAGAAAAAGAAGAAACAAACACAAACAAAAAGCACCAAAGAAACCACAGAGACTACAACGGATGGAGACTCCCACTCTATCTTCAAGAACACGGCGGCTTGAAAAAAATATTAAAACGCAAAAACTTCCAACAAAACTAAAAATCAGACGAAAATAAAATCACAAAAGCCTCCTTTCACAGGAGATTTTGTGCACAATTCGTTGCCAAAAAAGTAGGAATCTCAACAAAACAATGTCAACGGGCGAAATTTTAATAATTGAGTATGTTCAATTAATGCGTTAAAATATCTCAACATTACATAAATTGTGCAAATAGTAATAAATATAATTAAATTAATATCAAATTTTCTATATATTTTGCATTGACATAACAATAAAAAATTTGATATAATTACAATTGTAAAAAGGAGTATACATTGTATAGGAAAATTATTTAAAATAAAGGGGGATCATCATGGGAAATAGTAAGAAAGTAACGGCAATATTGTTAAGTGGAGCACTTTTGATAGCAACAGCAGCAACTACATTTGCCAAGAAGCCAGAAGTGTCACCAGCAGAAAAAGAAGCAACAAACACAAACAAAACTGCAAACAAAAAGAGCTGCTGCAGAGGAAAATGCCACTGCTGTAAAAAAAATGGCAAACATGGCGGCAATAAAAAAGTTCGAAGGCAGCATGGTCGTCGAGGTAAAAATCGTACACCAAAAACCTAACCGCTCTCTTGCCAAACAGCCCTTCGGGGCTGTTTTTGTTGCCTCCCCCAAATGCTTTGTAAAAGCAAACAACAATAGGCAATATCAAATTCATTACGAAACTTCTTGCTTTGTATTGACAAATTAATGCAGTGTTTGGTATAATTACAAGTATAAAATTAAATATATGCATAATATATAAAAATATTCAAAATAAGGAGGAATTTTTATGTCATCAATGGCCAAGAAAGCCTTGGTGTTATGGTCGACACCACAAAGGAAAAAAACAGGAAGCAATCCGGTTATTTGTTTAGCGGCTGTCGCCGCTGTCGCCGGTTTGTACCAGATAGCAAACCAGATTCCACTGACTCAGGCATACATTCAGATGTTCGAGCAAAGCCTGTTGAATCTTACGCAAAAGCAAAAAAAATAATAATAATGAGAACTAATAAAAACTATGCATCCACAAACACACTCAAAACAAAACAAATGCAACTGCGATTGTAACCACCGTAAAAAATTGCAACGAGTAATGTGCGGCTTAATCAAAAGTTCAATGATACATGACAGAAAATATAGCAAAACCGCAAATTAAAAACATTTATTAAACAGCTCTACCACGAAACTTCCTACACTTTGTATTGGCAAATTAATTAAAGCTTTGGTATAATAAATGCAAGTTTTTTGCGTTTAAAAATAAAAAACCAAAAACGGCATACTCTCTCGACTACTTGTTCTAGCTGACACCTTGGCCTCTGGCTCATATGTGCGCGGCAAAGAGCGAGTTTGCAGAGTACCTGTTCACAACAACCGGAACCTTAAGTTAATACCTCAGAAGAAGTACAATAAGCACCTTTTAAAAACGTAATTTACCAAAAATCTCCCAGCTGTTCGTGAGGGAGATTTTTTTCTGCCGAAACCAAAACGAAACACTCGGTATCGGTGGGAGGGGAAAAACATATACAGAAAAAAGCGCCCTCTGATGGAATTTGCGCTCAGCGTTCCCATTCACGCGGAAGAAAAACACATCGACTGATAAATCGCATTCTGCTCGCTGCTTTAGAATTCCGTGTACAAATCGCAGAATTCCCTCGCCGGCCCCCCCCCTGGGGCGGGGGGATCCCCAATTCCATTCAGCGTGGGCGCAGAGGAGGCAGAGAGAGAACACACAGAAAGCTCCGCGACGGATTATAGATTCCATAGTTTTAAATCCAAAGGCACACACAACAAAGCAAACGGAAAGCGGCTGGAAAACCAGCCGCTTTTTTTGAAATAGCTTAAGAACTAAAGGTTAACTTCTTTTCTTGCGAGAAACAACCAAGAAAGCAGATCCAAGAAGCGCTAGCGAAAGCGCCGCAAAACGAGAACTGTCAAAACCACCAGCTGGTAAGCTAGAGGCGCCTGCATTTGTGCTTCCACCGACAGCTTTTAGAGTCTTCTCGGTGTCGCCCTTCGTTTCGCCGGACCCGGTGTTGGTTCCAGCGGCTGCGTTTGGGTTTGGAACAGTTGTAACCGCAACAGGCGCACCAGTGATCGGCTCGTCGCCAAGCGGGACCTCTGGCAAAACTACCTCGGGCCCAAGATCGCCAACAATCGCGGGGTCGGCTGTTTTGGCAGGTGTTGCCCCGGACGTAGTTGAATCCGCTGCTGGGTTCGCGGCGACAACTTCCGCATTTGTTTCGGTACTTGGCAACACAATCGGGTCTTTCGTTAGTAAAACACTTCCGCCAGAGCCTGCCGGGATTGTAACATTTCCATCTTTCGGGGTCAAAACAGCCTCCTTCGGAACAACAGGGTCTTCTGCGGCGATAACAGCTGTATTTGTTTGCCGCTTCTGCAATTGCTGCGCAAAAGCTTCGCGTTCGTCGTCATCTTCGAAATAATAAGCATGAATAGGCGTCTTCCCATCGTAACCGAGATCGGCAGTCGCGAAAGAAACAGCAGCATTTTCAGCATCCGTGCCGAGCTGAACAACAGTCACCTGAAACTCTTTTTTAGACCCAGGAACAGCGCTCTTGAGTTGATCAACACTCGTCTCAACGCTAAGGCTTTCGGGGTCGCCTTTGATTTTGGTCCCCTTTTTGAGCGTTAACGTGTAAGGCACAGCCGCATCCCCACGGCCAACACAAGCTATTTTAGCGCCGTTATCTTTTATCTCAGTTTTCGCATCAGCTGTCAAGGCTTCGCCAGGTGCCAATGGCGCAGCTTCAAAAGATCCCAAAGATCTGACCACTGTTTTTTCTTTGGTTGCAGCTGCGGTAAATTGAGCTTGGCAGGTCACACCTTTTACAGTAAACGTTACATTAAATGTGCCACAATTCGGAGTTGGAACCATTCGCAGAACCAATCTTTCTGTTTTTGCGTTGGTGTCGGCGTCCAAAACCGTTTCAAAAGAAGCGGAAACCGGGGGAGCTGCATCCTTTGATGCCTTCGGGGTCGCCTTCACACCTGGTTCTGCGTTTGCCAAAGCTTTTTTCGCGAACAGCCAAGATTGGTAATGAGCGTCTAACCCGGCAGGGTCTGGCATTAACTGGAAGAACGAGTCAAGGCAAAAGGCAACAACAAAACGGAAAGCGTTCAAAATAGCGGTTGCGGAATCCATGTCACCATCCAGTTGTCGATCGTGGCCGCCGGTGTAGTCCGGTGTTTCTGCGCCAGCGAAAAAACCGATTGGGGTGGCGAACAAGGCGGCAGCCGCATTGGCGTAGGTGGACGTCGCGTCGGTGAACTTGTCGGCGTTCGCCCAGAGGGGGGTGTCGTTGATTAGCGTCCGCCCCCCCCCCGCGATAGCGTGGGCATTAAGAGGGCCAACCCCGAAAGGAACACCACCTCCGAGAGCTTGCAAAGCAACCGGAGCGCCCCCGAGCGTTTTCAGATTGACGGGAGCGCCCGCTGCACCAGCTATCAACCCGGCAGACGCCCGCGTGGCTCCGACCCCTATTTGCAGGTCGTAACCCCCCCCTGCCGCCGCGGCATTACTGGGCCACAAAAACGTTAAAGGACCCACGTCGGCGGCGTCGCCACGGACCAGGGCTGTTATGTATTGCCACGGTTCCAGTAACTGTCCTAAGGGGGTTTTTCCAGACCGGCCGGCCCAACAACCGGCGAGGTCTTTCCCAACAAGGACGTTTCCTAAAACATCAACAACACCCACGGCATTTGGCGCCGACGGGGCATTTGGGACCGCGCCCGCGTAATCGGACACAAGGCAGGCTCCCACCACAGCTGGAGCGCACGAAAATTTTTGAGCTGTCGCCAAAAATGTAACAAGCTTTGGTTTCAAAAGTGCAAAAAACAAAGCTCGTTCTGGTGCTGTAAACCCGGCAACAGCCTGAACAGTGGCATAAAGCTCATTGGCCGCTAGCCCGTAAAATCCAACGCCACCAGGTACCGCAACATCCCCTCCTCCAAATACGACCGTTGTTCTTCTGGAACAATTGTCAAGGGCAGTTCCAGCGCGAACAGCAAGAGCCCGAATTGTTTCTGTTGTTTCCACACCAGCAGCATCTGCTTTTTTCTTGCGAACTACAAAACGCGAAGGCTCACCATCTGCACGCCAAGCGAATGTGTTATTGTCTGAATATGCACCAACAGTTCCGTTGTCATTCAAAACAGCAGCTTCAAGAACGTCTGGCGCCTTAGCTGCAAACAGACTTTGCGGAGTTACAATCATTGCACTTAAAACCAACATGCTCAGCGCCTTACACGCCGAGTTCATTTTTTTCTTCATGAAGAAAACCTCCAAAAATAGAATTCCACGGAAATAAAATTCCATGTACTGAAAGGTCACAACACTTCCACGTATTTCCATTGTAGCACAACATTTTTCAGAAATCAATAGGTATTGCGAAAAAAATATACACTTGCCAAAATTTAAGTCAAATGGCATTCCACAAGCATGAATCCCAGCGAAAAAAACACCACATCTGTTTATTTTTCTTTGTTAAAAAATCACATAAACCTGCACTAGTTCTCACTTCTGCAACTATTCTTTCAATTTCTGCCCCGCCGTCAACTCTCACACATTCCACTTTCATTCCACCCGAAAAACAACTGTAATGTTTTTTCTCACACCTTTAGTTTTCCATTGCACTGCAAAAAATTAACCTTCACCATTTTACTCTTTGTCTTGGCTAATACAAACATTCCCGCAAATCAAAAAATATTCGCAAATCCGGCAATCGGACCCTTTCTGCGCACCAAAACCAGCACTCCCAATCGATTTTGCAAACTCTGTAAAAAGCACGTCACCCACTTCACACTCCCTTTTCTTTAAAGGATTTCCTTTCATTCTCACCTCTGCAACCACTCTTTCAATTTCTGCTTGCCGCCAACTCTTACACATTCCTCTCTGGCGCCCGCCAAAAGGTAACTGCAATGTTTCTGATCGCACCTTTAGTTCCCCATTGCACTGCAAAAAATCAACTCGCCCAATTTCATCATAAAGTTCAATGATTTTCTCCCTACAGGGGAATCTTTTTGAAATTTTCACACCAAACGCAAATGGAATAAATTGAGTTTTTTTCATCTCTACCGCAATCGACCGCAGTAGCTCCATTGTCAACAAAACAGTTTCAGACTGCAAAAAAAACAACCATTTTGAACTCACAAACTCAAATCGGCGAAACTCAATTTGCACTGCTGCAGTTACCCATTTTTCAAGTCGTTTTTCATCGGCAACAATATCAAAAAATTTCTGTCTTCCCACATAATTTAATTTTTCTTGTCTTTTCAAATCACCATTACCAAAACAACTAACCAACAAACCAGTGCATACTCGCTGCAAAATCCCATCAATTGAGCAACTAGCCATTTCCGTATTGCTAAGCGTTGGAATCAATTTAAGAATATGCCGACAAAAAAACCAAAAACCACACCTAAAATAATCTTCCACCTGCACAAACGAAAACTTCGTGGCTCTAGGCACACACTTCTCGCAACCAGGATTTTGCCAGCTAATCTTTCTTAAAAATTCCGGTCCCAAAAACCTAAAAAACAGTTTCTTTTCTTGCAATTTAAAATCACCACAAAGTAAATCTACAACTGTGTGCGGTGTTCTAATAAAATCAGCAAATTGCAAAAATTCAAACGGTGCTTGGAGTTTAATTCCACTGAAAAATTTTTGTAATCGTTCCAAAAAAAACATATCAGAACCACACAAAATCTTTGGTACATTTGGCAAACAAACAAAAACCCGTTCTTTGGCCGCAGTTAATGCCCGTAATACCAACAAACTTTCAGCATCTTCCTGGGTTAGGTTCTCACTTACAGCTTTAGAGAATTTTCGCCAATCATTTAAAACACCATCTAAAATAAAAACCACTTTAGATTCCGGCCAGCCACCCATTTTCCCCAGCAATGAAACAGTAACCTGATTTGTTTTTTTGCGAATAACAACATAATCAATTTTTTGCCAGCACCAAGCCAGCAATTTCTTGGCCGCCGCTGTAGCAATTTGGCTACCAAGCACCTCCACAAAATCATCCAATAAATTAATAAAAGCCTCATATCTACCTATTTCTTGCCTTTGAGAGTCAATTTGAACTGATGCCAACTTTGCAACAACGACTTCCTCCAAATATCTAAAAACTCTTTTGGCGAATTCAAATCCAGTTGACGTTTCTGCCCCTACAATTTCAAAAAGAGGGGTAAGCACCCTATTTTTAAACAAATTCAATTCTTCCTGCCACACACCAAAAGTCAAAAACGGAGCAATCCAAACATCTCCAGAAATTTGTTGTGCCCTTGCATAAGCTTCAAAAGTACCCAAAATTAATTTATCAGCTGCAAAAAATGGACTTTTGGCAAATTCAATAACTGCTTCCGTTTCGAACCCTGTATTCAAAACTCGAAAAAACGCAGTAATAAACTGCGAAAAAATACAAACTCTTTTTTTTTTCATATCCCAAAAGCAATCAATCTGATACCTAAAAAATTGACTCTTAATCGGCTCTTGATATATAGAAATATCAGGGACTAATATCAAAAAATCGTCGAAACTATGGCCTTCCTCTTCAATTAATTTCCAGATCACTGCTGCAACAAATTGCAATTCCTCATGCTTATTTTTCGAATTCACAATCGCAATTTTTTCTGCTACCTCATCAAATGGCTTCAAACCACCTCTAAAAAAATTCTCGGCGAAATATTTCAACTCTTTGCACACAAATCGTTTCGGCTCTTTTAAAATCCGTTTGAAAACAACAGCCCCCAATTTTTCTGCAACCTGATTCAATTCAATTAAAGTTTGCGATATTTTTTTCAATACAGCGTTTCCACCACAATCAATTTTATATGGCATTGGCAAAGTAATTAGCACATCTGTTTTTTCAATTAAAATCTTTAACATTTCAAATTCAAACTCAGAAAAACAAAAAAAAGAATCTAAATAAAATCCTGTTTCTTTCAACCATATTAAATTCTTTATTTTTTTCAATAAAATCTGTTCACTAAGGCACCCATTCACTGCCAAAAATTCGTCAAAAGTTTTTAAAATCAGTGCCACGTCACAAGATTCCGAAACTACATGGGAACCGTCACTTTCGTGCAAATTGATTTTGGAAACAATCTCTTGCAACACTTCAAACGAGTCCAAATGTTTAAAATTCATTAACTGCGGCTTAACTTTTTCAATCGCCGAAAATAACAAAATCCTTTCCTTCGCTTTTGATAACACAACGCCACCAAAATCAGCCGCAATTGCTTGCAAAAACCGCTTAAAACTTATTACTTCAACATTCAAAAGTGGTTCATTGCCAACCAAACCACTAAGTTGATTCTCTGTAATTTCACAATAAACTTTGGGAACAATCAAAACAAATCGTTTGTATTTTTTTACACCGTGGTCTTCTTTAAGTTGATGCAAAAGCGCCATTGTTTTCCCACAACCCGCTGCGCCCAAAATAAATGTCAGCAACCGAAACACTCCATTCCAAAAAAGTAAGAAAACCCAAGCGCACGCCGTCACTTGGGTTGCTCTCCAACAAAACTAAATCCTTTAATTTTTTCCGCAACACTTTTTATATTTCTTCCCACTGCCACATGGGCATAATCCATTGCGGTCTATTTTTTCTGATTTGCGCGGTAATCCTGATGTTTGTTCTTCAGTAAAATTGAACGGTGAAGGGTTCATTTGGGCATTGAGTTGCGCCTCTGCATCAGCTTTTGCAACACGAAATTTCGTTAGCTCATCAACTCCGCTAAAATTACCAGCATCTTTTGGAACATTGGTTACAAACTGACGAGACGGAGAAATAAGTAGCAACATTTTAATTGTAGTTTCTTGAATGTTGGCAATCATCGCGTCAAACATTTCAAACCCTTCAAGTCTATATTCAACCACAGGGTCATACTGTGCATAAGACCGCAAATATATTCCACGTTTCAATCCATGCATATCATCTATGTGTTCAACCCAAAACTCATCAACATTACGCAAAACTGCACTTCGTTCCAATTCTCGCATTATCTCTAACCCAATAGCTGCTTCATTTTGAGCGTAAAATTTTTGTGCACGTTCTTTTAATCCGTTGCAAATTTGGTCACAATCAAGCTCTTCTAAAACTTCTTGCGAATATTCAAAATCATCTTCTGTTGTAATCCAGCCCAAAAAGTGGTCTCTTAATCCTTGCAAATTCCAATGTTCGGGTGTTACTTCAGCAGGGAGATAGGAACTAACAGCTCTCTTAATAACGTCATCTAGCATTTTTACAATATATGCGTGCACATCATCACCATTTAAAACTTTAGAGCGTTGCGCATATATAATTTCGCGTTGTTTATTCATAACATCATCAAACTGCAAAACACTTTTTCGAATTTCAAAGTTACGCGCTTCTATTCTTTTCTGTGCCGTTTCAATTGCATTTGTTACAATTTTATTTTCAATCGCTTCATCATCGGCAAACCCCAGAGTAGTCATAGTCCGTTGCATCCGCTCGCCACCAAAAAGCCGAATCAAACTATCATCAAAAGAAAGAAAAAACCGACTCTCGCCAGGGTCACCTTGCCGCCCAGAACGCCCACGAAGCTGATTATCTATTCTTCGAGATTCATGCCGTTCTGTTCCAATAATAAACAAACCGCCAACTGCAACAACTTTTTCTGCTTCTTTTTTCACTTCTTCTTTAAATTGCTCAACTAATTGTGTATAAACCTTTCGCGCTTCAAAAACTTTTTCATCTTCAGTACTTGCAAATCCTGTTGCCTTACTAATGATATTTTTGTCAAAACCCAAACGGCGTAGTTCAACTTTGGCTTTTAACTCTGCGTTACCGCCCAAAATAATATCTGTTCCGCGCCCTGCCATGTTTGTGGCTATTGTAACTGCACCCAACCTTCCCGCCTGAGCTATAATCTCTGCCTCTTTTTCGTGATACTTCGCATTCAAAATCTCGTGTTTTACTCCTTCTTTTCGCAGCAAAACCCCCAAATGTTCAGATTTTTCAATCGAAATAGTCCCAACAAGAACCGGTTGCCCTTTTTTGTGGCATTCCAAAATTTGCCTAATAATACAGCCAAATTTGCCATCTTCGCTTTTATAAATCGCATCCGAATAATCTGCTCTTATCATTGGTTGATTTGTTGGAATTTCAACAACATCAAGATGGTAAATCTGGCGAAACTCGGCCTCTTCAGTCAATGCTGTTCCCGTCATTCCAGAAAGTTTTTTATATAACCTAAAATAATTTTGAAATGTAATAGTTGCAAGTGTCTGTGATTCACGCTGCACAACAACTTGTTCTTTTGCCTCAATTGCCTGATGCAACCCTTCACTATAGCGCCGCCCGTGCATTAAGCGACCGGTAAATTCATCAACAATAATTACTTCACCGTCTTTAACAACATAATCAACATCTAATGTCATTGTTCCATGCGCCTTAATCGCCTGATTAATGTGGTGCTGCAGAGTAATATTTTCAGCAACAATTAAATTTTCAACTCCAAAGAATTTTTCTGCTTTTTCAATTCCGTGCTTTGTTAAAGTTGCTGTTTTGGCTTTTTCATCTACAATATAATCGGCCTCATAATGCTCATTGTCTTCGCGCTCATCAAGCTCTTTAACCTTAATCATGCTCAATGTATTCACAAAAACGTTAGCCATTTGGTAAAGTTCTGTAGACTTATCACCCGGCCCAGAAATAATCAAAGGGGTTCTTGCTTCATCAATTAAAATAGAATCCACTTCATCTACTATCCCAAAATTGTGCCCCCGCTGGACCAAATCTTCTTTCTTCTGAACCATATTATCTTTCAAATAGTCAAATCCCAGTTCATTGTTTGTTCCATATGTAATATCAGCCATATAAGCTTCACGGCGCTGCGCCGTACTTAATTCGTGAACTATAACACCAACACTCAGTCCCAAAAAACGATGAATTTTTCCCATCTGCTCTGCATCACGCTTTGCAAGGTAGTCGTTAACAGTGACAACATGAACACCTTTGCCAGTAAGTGCATTAAGGTAGGATGGCAAAGTCGCAACCAAAGTTTTTCCTTCGCCTGTTTTCATTTCTGCAATTCTACCTTGGTGTAGAACAATTCCGCCAAGAACCTGAACCGAGAAATGGCGCATTCCCAAAACACGCCAAGATGCTTCAATGCAATTTGCAAAAGCATCTGGCAATATGTCATCTAAGCTCGCTCCACTTTTCACACGCTGCTTTAATGTGTTTGTCATCATTTTGAGTTCATTGTCTGACATAGACTTATATTTGCCTTCCAGCGCAAGAACAGCCTCTTTAATTGGATTAATTCTTTTCAATTCTTTCGCCGAATATGACTTAAATAGTTTTTTTAGCACCCAACATTACCTCCCACACGAACAACCACAATCTCTATCTGCCATCCGCTTTTTAGTCTCAAATTTCAAATCACTCAAAATATACTTTTAAAACTCCTCGAAAATATTTTTTATGCCAACCACAAGAAAGTTACTTTAGTCCACATTTTCATTTTTGTAGTACCCCGCAAGAAGCAATTGCAGGTTTTCTTGCAAAAACCACAACACGCCGATTGCTGCCAGTTCCAACAGAACTTGACCCCAACCCTGAAATTTCAGAAATCACACTGTGCACAAGCATGCGATCATAACTGCACATCGGCTCTAACGTAGAATCAGCACCTGTTTTTAGCACAACCTGCGCCACATTACGAACAAGCTTTTCTAATCTTTCTTCTTTTTTTTTCATGTGGTCATTCAAATTCAAAACAATTCGCGGGAAGAGTACTTCTTTATATTTTTGATTCAGAAAAATATTCCCAATGTGCTGTAAAGCTCCCACAAGTTCCCAATTATTTCTTTCGAAAAGCGGAATAACTTCATCTTGTGTTTCAATACCAATTACACATGATTTCTCTGTTATTGTCACCTTAAATTTCACCTCAAGCAGACCAAAGAGTTTTAAAATTGGCCGCAAATAATCTTCCAAAGTTTCTATCACTTTTTCAACTGCGATTTTTTCATCTGCAATTTCTGAAGGAATCGTCAACGAATTTTTCTCTCCTAAATCTGCAACAACAACTTTAACTTTAGCTTTAACGCTTTTAAAACCCCAGAAAGCCTTTTTCGGTAGAGTTAAAATTTCGAAATTAGCTTCATCTCTGGTTATTCCCAATTGCATACAAGCCAAATCAATAGCTTCATTAACGGAATTTCCTTCCTTTATTATCTCTCTACCCAAAAATATCTCCTCCAAATTAAAACAATCCCCATCAAAACAAAATTATCAATCGTCTGGGGGCCCATCATATTTTTCCTCAATTCGTTTTCGTGCTTGGTTAATTTTTTGTTTGTTTAATTCTTTAGCAGAAATCCTTTCTGCCTCATTTTGTAAGTTTTCAACTTCAACTGTTCTCTCTATTGATTTTCGCTCTTCGTGCTTTTTCTTTTTTGCCATCTTTTCAGCTGCAATAAATTTATCTACAGCTTCTTTTACATTGTATTTCTTGGTTAAGATTTCCGTTTGGATTATTGCCATGACATTTGAAAACATAAAATAAAACGCAATCCCCACAGGCATTGAAAAATAAATATATGAGAATAGAAAAATCGGCAAAAATTGCATAATTTTTGTTACTCTCTGTTGCGCTGGGTCAATTTCTGTTGCCACGACACTATTTTTGCTAACTTGTAACGTGGAAACAATTTGCGTTAAAATTGTCATAATTGGAATCAATGTAACTAAACTCCACCCCTTTGGCACACTTGTAAAATTAACACCAAATAAAGTTGTTTTAAATTGCGCAATAGAATCAACTAATTCGCTGCCCAAACCAGAGAAAAACTCTGTGTGCACCTTCACGGCTTCAATCAAGTCAAGCTCAGGGAACTTCAAATTTACGGCACCATGTAAATCTTTAAGAATTCCCCTTGCATTATCTATAACACTAGCTGGAATACTTAAAATATAAGTTAACGGCCGATAAATAACACCAACTAAACCAAACATAATAACCAATTGAATAAGTGGCATTAAGCAACCAGACCCGAGATTACCAACTGGATTTATTCCTTCTTCTTGATATAACTTCATCATTTCGCTGTTGTAAAGTTCCTTGTTTTTTCCATATTTCACTTTCAATTGATCTAATTTCGGCTTAATTTTACGCTGATTTATTGTATTAACAATACTGTTTTTTTGTTGTTTTATTGAAAAAGGCAACATAAAAACTTTGGTTATCACGGCAAACAACATTAACGCCAAACCATAATTTAAGGTAAAATCATAACAAAATCTCATAATGAATCCAAAAGGATACGCGAAAAGTTTCATCATAACTTTCTGTCAGATACCCCATCTTTCAATGATTTTTAACCTGATAGACGGGATCATATCCCCCTTTCGAAAACGAATTGCACCGCAAAATTCGCCAAATACTCATTCGCAAACCTTTCAGTACACCAAAGTGTTCAATTGCCTGTTTTGCATAAACGGAACAAGTGGGGTAAAATCTACAATGTTTAACTGTTCGCAACCAGCTTAATTTTGAATAAAGGTCAATTACCCACAAAAAAAAATGCTTCACTTTTTCATCAACAACTTCATGTTCCCCTTCATAACTTGGCGAATTTGAGGGCTTTTCATTTCGGCGGTACGTTTGCGCGCAACCAAAACAATATCGTAACCAACTGGCAAACTGCCTGCTATTTCAGAGAACGCAGACTTAATAACTCGCCTGGCACGATTTCTAACAACAGATTTCCCTATCTTTTTGCTTGTGGTAATTCCAATCCGATTTTTATCTGCACCAGTTCTAAGCACATAAATAACTAAAACAGGCGAAACAATTGATTTCCCACGGTAATAAACCCTTTTAAATTGCATGTTTTTGTTTAAAGTCTCAATTTCCACCTGAAAAGCCCCTTGACTATTTTTTTAAAAAAATACATTCACATAAAAATCTTTAATGAGAAATGCACTTTCTGCCTTTAAGCCTTCTCCTCGCCAAAACTTTTCGTCCATTTTTTGTGCTCATTCTTTTCATAAATCCATGCACTTTTTTCCTATATAATTTCTTAGGTTGATATGTTCTAAACATGCTTGTAATTCTCCTCCCATTTCAAATACACACAGTAATATCATAACGCATTTAGCTACTTTGTGTCAACTCTGTAGGGAATAAGTTCAGCTTATAAAGAAAAGATTCAATTGTTTCAAAATTGGCTTCCCTACATCTGAAAGCATTACAAAATTTATCACATTAGTGGTTTTCTTGTCTCGCAAAATATAATCCTTTAGTAACAAAAGATCAATATCTAATTCTTTGCAAACCCCTAACCTAAATAAAACACCACTTACTTCTTCTAGCAATAACTGTGTGTTTAGACCACACCCTACCCCCAACTTTAAAACCTCAATCAAACCGTTACCAACACATTCCCCATGGTTTTTTTCGTAATTTAAATGTTTTTCAAGTGCGTGCCCAATTGTGTGCCCAAGATTTAACATCACACGTTGGCCGTTCTTTTCACACAAATCTTCCGAAATAAACAACTGCTTAATTTTTATGCATTCTTTAACAATTACTTCTAAATTCTCACAAACACTAGCCAATGTTGACCTTTTCAAAAAAGGCCAAAGCCAAGAATCATAAAGTAACGCATATTTAACTACTTCGCCCAAACCATTTAAGATTTCTTTTTTCGGTAATTTTTCGATTAATGCAAGGTTGCAAAGTACTAAATCTGGGTTATAAAATGCACCCACAAGATTTTTGCTAACGCTGAGGTTTACTGCCACTTTCCCTCCAATTGCCGCATCAATTTGGGCCAATAAAGAGCTCGGCATTAAAATGCAGCGCAACCCTCGCATATATATTGCAGCCACAAAGCCAAAAAAATCCGTAACAACACCACCGCCAAATGCCAGCAACAATTCGTCTCTTCTGCATTTGTTTTTCGCCAAAACTTCACAAACATCTCGTATATTATTAAAATTTTTGCTAGCCTCGCCCGGCTCAATAACAACAAATATGCTTTCAAATCCTAGCTGCGCTAACACTCTCTTTAATGGTTCCCCGTAAAACGCAAATAGATTTTTATCGGTTCCTACAAAAATTCGTTGACCATTATATACATCGGCTATGAAATTGCACATTAGGTTCTGTGAATCATAATCCAAAATACAGCCATAAGTTGTCCCCGTTATTTGAATTTTTTGAATTTTAATTCACCTCTATTTTCGCTAACACACAATTCATCAACACGGCATATTCACAAGGCCCAGAATAAAAATTCTTGCGAATACCAACAATATTAAATCCACATTTCAAATACATAGTAATGGCAGAAAAATTTGACTGCCGCACTTCCAAATTGATATATTTCAAACTAAGTTCGTTTGCCACATTTAATACCGCACCAAGTAAAAACTTGCCAACTCCCAAATTCCTGTATTTTCTTTGCACCGCGATTTTAGGTATATAACCCTCATCTAAAACATGCTGAAAAATAACATAGCCCACAACCAAATTTAAATCACACTCAACGGCAACCATGCAATTGCTATTGGTATTCTTAAGTTCCGTTTTAAATCCCATTGCACTCCACTTTTCAGAAATAAAACTCTCATCTTCAATTTCATGAACACGGTTTAAATGCAGTTCATTCATTTTTTGTAGTTCAAAATTCATAGTTTTTGGCCTAATTTCAAAGTATTTTCGCACCGAAAAGATTCAAAGCATTTGTTCTCAATGCTTTCTCTAATCTTGGCCATAAGATTATTAAAAAAGTGCAAATTGTGTAATACACACAACCTCATTCCCAACATTTCACCGCAGTTAAGCAGGTACCTAATATAACTTTTTGTATAACTCCGGCACACCATGCATTTGCAAACTCTGTCAATAGGCGAGTCGTCTTTTGCGTATTTACCATTCAAAATACGCACAATTCCTCCACTTGTAAAAAGGTAACCATGCCTTGCATTTCGACTTGGCATCACACAATCAAAAAGATCAATGCCGCGCGCAACACACTCAATGATATTAGAAGGAGTTCCCACACCCATTAAATAACGTGGTTTTTCTATTGGCATCATATCTTCTACTTCTAAAATTGTATTGTACATTTGATCATGAGTCTCTCCCACGGCAAGACCACCAATAGCATAACCATCTAAATCAAGTTCTAAAATTGATTCCATATGTTTTTTTCTTAATTTACTAATAATTGTCCCTTGGTTAATTCCAAATAATAATTGCTTTGGGTTTGGTGAATCACAACGCGCATTATATGTGGTTAATGTTTCTTTAGAGCGCCAAAGCCATCTGGTTGTTCGCTCAATTGAACTTTTTACAAGCAAATATTCAGTTTTAGCATGCAAACATTCATCAAATGCCATAACAATTGTTGACCCCAGATTTGATTGTATTTCCATACTCTTTTCTGGCGTCATCAAAATGCGCTTCCCATCTACGTGAGAACGAAACACCACTCCTTCTTCAGTCACATCTTTAAGTTTGGTTAACGAAAAAACTTGGTAACCACCGCTATCAGTTAAAATGGGCTGACTCCAGTTTAAAAAACGTTGCAATCCGCCCATTTCTTTAATTAATATATCACCTGGTCTAACGTGAAGGTGGTATGTATTACAAAGCAAAACTTGGCACTCAAGTTGCCTTAAATCATTTGTTGAAACTGCTCCTTTTATTGCACCAGCAGTAGCAACATTCATAAAAGCCGGTGTTTGTATTTCACCGTGCGGTGTTTTAAAAATTCCTCTTCTGGCCTTACCTTCACATTTTATTAAAGTAAACAATTGTCTCCTCTCCCAGATTCAAAAAACATTAATTTACATCCGTTTTATATTTCAATTTGTTCCGTACCAACACGAATTATGGACTGCAAGTCACGATATTTAGGTCCCTAAAACCGCACTTCCAAAGCGTTCGTAATTGCTTGCAGTGAATCTGTCCACGAGACTCCACATGTCATGATTATACTTGGATCCAGATCATCAATTCCCTTACCTTAAACCCTCTTTACTTCATCTGGGCTACCTTTGCTAACGAAATTTTCAATCACCGTTCCCAATTCATTGGCAGGTCTGAGTTCCTGCCCAATAAGCAAATCACCATTATCTGAAATGTAGATTACATCCTTCCAATTAGAACATTCTGGTTCAGCAGCTAATGCTCTCATTTTCAGCAACATCCATTTGTTTTTGTCAATGCATCTGGCCGCCTTACTTCGTATAAAACCGGTCTTCTTTCGTTTAAAACTTCATAGGATCTCATAAAATCTGACCCTACACACAAAGTATCCTTTTCAACGTCAATACGAATCATGCTCCGCCATCTAGCATACTCAGGTTCTTGCAATAATTTTGCCATCTTCTTTATTGTCTGTCTCCACAATATTCTATCCAACTCTGCATCAAACTCTGTATTCCTTTCTACCTCTATAATTACCGCTTTCATTTTCTTCGAGTCAGAACAATTTAAAAGATTGTATGCTCTTTTACATGCCTCTGGATCAACGTCATCAATATCTTCATACATGGCAAACGAAGCCATGCCACAAGACCCACAAAACAGTATTCCTACCATAAAAACAATCCATTTCCTCATAATAAAATCCTTCCCTTCTCTATTTACAAGCCCACTTAACAAGTCTTATGTAACTTCCTTTACAACGCAATACCACCCACCACCACCCTCCAGGCTAACTACTCCTTAGCCAATATTATCCACTTTTTTCAGGTTCCTTTTTACTTTAGTAAAAACACAATATTCCACCAGTTCACAAATTTCACATTTAGGCAACCGCGTTTTACATACCTCACGCCCAAATTTTACCAAACGGTGACAAAACTCTGCTGACTCTTCTGGTGGCAACATTGCTTTAAGACTTTTTTCTACTTTCACAGGGTCTTTCGTATCACAAACTCCCACGCGAAATGAAATTTTAATGCAGTGTACATCGCAGATTACCGCAGGCTTGTGAAAAATTTCAGCCAAAAGCAAATTTGCCGTTTTTCTTCCCACACCAGGTAATAACACCAGTTCTGCAATTGTTGCTGGCAACCTTCCATTAAATTTCATTTCAATCATTTCACAAGCATTTATAATATCTTTTGCCTTCGTGTTCGAAAGTCCACACGGCCTAATTATTTTTTCAAGCACCGCAAAATCTGCTTTTACAAATGCATGTAAAGTCGAGTAACATGCAAATAACTTCGAAGTTACAACATTTACTCGCTCATCACGGCAACGCGCAGAAAGTCGCCCTGCAACCATTAATTCATAGTCTTCTTTGTAAATTAATTCGCACCCAGTTACCTTGTATTTCTTTTTTAAAATCGCTACGATATCAAGTAATTTCTGCTGCTTCAATAGCATTCCTCGCTTTGTTTTTCATTTTTAAGTAGTGTCTTCGCCCATACCATGAACCAATACAAAAAAGAACAGAAACAGCCTGCGACACATTCACACCCAAAAACACCAGATGATCTGACCGCAAAAACTCTATAAAAAAACGCCCACATCCATACCACATAGCATAAATTAAAGTTAATTCACTATTAAACTTCCTGTGCTTTGTATAACCGGCAACAATAGCAAACCCAATTAAACACCAAAGCGACTCATAAAAAAAACAAGGGTGCACAGGAACTTGCGGGTCAACATTTAAACCACTTGCTTTCATTTCAGTCAGCGTATTTTGAATCGGCAAACTAGTCATTCCCCATGGCAATTTCGTATTTATACCAAACGCTTCCATATTAAAAAAATTACCCCAACGCCCCAATGCTTGGCCAATCAAAACGCTTCCCGCAAAAAGATCTGTAACAGCAAAAAAATTAATGCGTTTAAACTTTGAAAAAATAAAAATGGCAATTGCTCCACCAATAAGTCCACCGTATATAGCTAACCCGCCGTTGCGCAAATTAACAATGTCCCAAAATTTTTCAATTTGCCCATGGTTAAACGCCACCTCATACAACCGAGTTCCAACAACTCCAAAAATAATTGCACATGTGGCAAATGAACAAACCAAATCTAAATTTAAATTAAATTCTTTTGCTCGCAAAATCGCATACCACAAAGCCAAAAGCATTCCAACCATAATAATTAAGCCGTACCAATAAATATTAATCCCCTTTATGGAAAAGGCAACTGGATTTAAATGAAACTCTAGATTCAATCCTGAAAATCTTAACGCATGCACCACAAAATTCGCCCCCTTTCTGCCTGCTTAATTTAAATTCCTTGCATTTGTATTAACACTAGGTGTTCATTAACATTAACGTTCTTTTCTATTTGTTTTTCCGAAAGTTGCGAGTTAAATTCCAAAACCAATACCTCTTGCATCAGTTTTGTTTTGTATTCTTCTAACACCGAATTTATTAATTCATTTTCTGCACTAATTCCCAATTTAATTCTTTGGTCAATTCTAAAATTTGCTTCTTTTCTAGCAACCTGACAATTCCGTAATAATTCCCTATATATACCTTCCCTTTTAAGTGCTTCTGAAATTCGCGTATCAATGGAAACTGCTAGCTCTCTCTCTCGCACCAAATGCACTCCTTCTTTTGGTTCATAAACTATTTCAAAGAGTGCAGCTGGAAGTGCATTAAACTGCGCTAAACTTACTACTTGCCCACACTCAACTAAATTTAATAAAGGCATCATTTCTTCTGCCGGCAACTCTTCAAACGCTTTTTTAAATGCGGCCAAATCTTCTTTAAGTTTTGCGCCTGCCTCTTTAAAATTGATTTTCAAGTGCTTTTGAATAAGCTTCACATCATTTTCTAAAAATTCAATTTCTTTAACATTTATTTCATCCATTATAATTTTCTGAGCATCTATCAAAACACTTTGCAAATCTTTTGAAATCACCACACTCAATTTAGCAATCGGCTGTTTTATTTTAAGTTGCATTTCATTTCGCGCCTTCAGCGAAAGTGCAACTATTTGCCGAATTAATCGCATTTCTTTCAAAATTCGTTGTTCTTTTTGAGAAAGATCCTTCTTTTTTTCAAATTCATTAAAATGGATCGAAAACTCTGAATTTGGCTCTACCCGACGCACCAAGTTTTGCCAAATGAATTCACACATAAATGGAATTACAGGGGCCATCGCAACTGTTAAACGCTTAATAGCACTGTAAAGCGCAACGAAAGCTGCTTTTTCACTCTGCCAAAATCGCTTTCTGTTAATTCTCACATACCAATTCGAAATATCATCAACACACTGCTCAAATTCAACTATTACCCCTTGTGAATTGTAGCTTTCATAAGATTCCTTTGCCTTTAAAATAAATATATTTACCCGTGAAGTTAGCCACTCATCTACTTTATTACTAACGCAACTACTAACAGCGGCCTCATTTAAAAATTCCGCCTTTTCAAGAGCCGCGTAAGTTTCAAAAAACACATAAATATTCCAAAAATTCAAACATTTCCTTCTAATTTCTTCGCCTAAATTAAACCCAAATCTCACATCATTTGAAATCCCTGTTCCGGCATAAAGGTACCTAATCACATCTGCACCCAATTTTTCAGCAGCCTCGTCAAACCGAATCATGTGCCCCGTTTTAGAGAATTTCGAACCATCTTCAGAAACAACACTTGCATAAGCCATAACACGTTCATAGGGAGGTTCACCGGTTAGCGTTACACTCATAAATAACATCGAGTAGAACCAAAGCCGAACCTGTTCGTTCATTTCGGTAATCCACTCAATTGGGAAATATTGGCTCCATTTTTGCTTATCTTCAAAATACCAAAGCGTAGAAAACGGTACAATTCCAGCATCTAACCAAACATCACCAACTTCAGGAATTCGGCTGACTTGTTCCCCACATTCTGAGCAGCAAATCTTAATATTGTCAATCCAGGGACGGTGAAGATGCGGTAACTTATTAACATCAGTAGCACCAAAAGAAATTAAATCTTCTTTTGAACCAACAACAGTTACCTTCCCGCATTTTTCACAAACATAAATCGGAAGTGGTAACCCATAAAATCGTTTGCGCGAAATATTCCAATCTCCCATGTTTTGCAACCAATCTTCCATTCGCTTCCCAATATATTCTGGTTCCCAGCGAATTTTTTGATTTGCTTGCAGTAAAAGAGGTTTAATTCCCGTTGTTTCTATAAACCATTCTTCAACTAACCTAAACAATACTTCTGTTTTGCACCGCCAACAAACTGGGTAACTATGCGTAACTGGCAGCTTTTTAAATAATTTCCCCCCCGCTTCAAGTTTTTCAAAAACAAGTGATACAACCTCAGCAGCACTTTTGCCACTCAAAAATCCATAGTTTTCATAAAATATACCACTTTCATCAACCGGGCAAATCTCTTTAAACCCAAGTGGTTTGCAAAGTTCAAAATCTTCCTTACCACAGCCAGGTGCAATATGAACAATTCCACTGCCTTCTTCTGGTGAAACCTCATTCCAGGCCAAAATTTT
Source organism: Oscillospiraceae bacterium (assembly GCA_031266415.1). Lineage (GTDB taxonomy): Bacteria > Bacillota > Clostridia > Oscillospirales > Ruminococcaceae > BNZN01. The sequence goes on from JAISBB010000001.1 coordinate 167,840, forward strand.
GTGTTTCACCCCCACCTGAACTGGCAATTCAGGGAAAAAAGTTTCATATTCAAGTCCAATTAAATCTTCACCTTTAAGCCTTCCCAATACTTCGCGCTCACCATCAACGTACACCATTGCATTTTTGCAAAGAACCAAAGGCTTTTGGTAGCCCCCAATTTTTACAATTAAATATTCCAAATTGGGGTTCACAGCAATAGCTTGGTTTGCAGCAAGAGTCCAGGGTGTTGTTGTCCACACCACAATCTCAAAGTCACGCTCTAAAACAGGTAATCTCGCAAACACTGAAATGTGCTCCAGTAATTTATGCGAACCTGTCATCTCATGCTCTGAAAGTGAGGTACCACAACGCGGGCACCAAGCCATTGGCCTGCTTGCTTTTTTCAGCCACCCTTTTTCAAAACACACCTTAAGAAAATGCCAAATCCCAATTATATTTTGATCTGTGTTAGTATAATATGAATTGTCCCAATCCATCCACTGCCCAAGTCTTTTAGATTGCTTCGTAATTATATCTGCATATTTATTAACACGTGCCATACACTTATCAGTAAAATCTGCAAGACCAAAAGCCTCAATGTCACGCTTGCTTTTAAAACCCAACTCTTTTTCAACTTCAACCTCAACCCAAAGCCCTTGCGCATCGAAACCATTTCTGTAATGAGAAGTACATCCATTCATAATTTTGTAACGGATAAAAAGATCTTTTAGTGTTCGCCCCCACGCATGATGAACTCCCATTGGGTTATTAGCCGTTACCGGGCCATCTAAAAATCTAAAAACCTTCCCATTTTTATTCTTTTCCACTAATTTTTTAAAGCAATCTGTCTCCTCCCAAAACTTCAAAATATCGTGCTCCATTTGAATAAAATCCAACTTCCCCAAATCCAACGTAAAATTCACCTCTTTTTCACATCCTCATAAACATTCTTCAATTCAATTAAAGCATTCATTGCTTCAATTGGGGAGAGTACGTTCACATCTATTCCCTCAATAAATTTACTAACATCACCTAAATCTTGCTGTTTTTTGCCGATATCTTTTTTTTCACCAGATTCGCGATTAATATGTTTACATTCCAATTCATTAAGGATTTCAAATGCTCTATTAATAATTCGCTCTGGCAATTTAGAAAATTTTGAAACTTCAATGCCGTAACTTTTATTAGCTGCTCCTTTAATAATTCGTTTTAAAAATACAATATCATTTTCTCTTTTTTTAACCGCAATATTGTAGTTTTTTACACCATTAAAATCCATTTCAATATCCGTTATTTCGTGATAGTGAGTTGCAAATAAAGTTTTTGCTCCACAAGCATCTTTATCTAAAATATATTCTAAAATAGACCTGGCAATACTCATTCCATCATAAGTTGACGTTCCACGTCCAATTTCGTCTAAAACAACTAAACTTTTCGTTGTTGCATTATTTAAAATATAAGCAACTTCACTCATTTCCACCATAAATGTGGATTGCCCAGATACAATATCATCACTTGCTCCAATTCTAGTAAAAACACCATCAACAACTCCAATTTCCGCCTTTGACGCGGGAACAAAACACCCAATTTGTGCCATAATAACAATCAATGCAATTTGCTTCATATAAGTTGATTTTCCTGCCATGTTGGGTCCAGTTATAATTGCAACCTGATTTACATCATCATCTAAAATACAATCATTGGCAACAAATCCCCCGCTAAAAAGCAATGCCTCCACCATTGGGTGGCGGCCATCTTTAATTTCCAACTTGCTTTCAAAAGTTACAATTGGCTTGGTGTATCTGTTTGCAACCGCAACGTTCGCAAAAGAGCACCACACATCTAGTTCAGCTAAAAGGGTTGCTGTCCTGCCAATTCTTGCCGTTTGGTCAGCAATTCTTTTCACAAGAAGATCAAAAACCTGACTTTCAAGCTTACAAAGTTTTTCATTCGCAGTAAGAATTTTTTCTTCAAGTTCTTTCAAAGACTGAGTAAAATAACGTTCGCAATTTGCTAAAGTCTGCTTTCTTACATAATGTTCCGGGACCAAAGAAATGTTTAGTTTAGAAACCTCTATATAATATCCAAATACTCTATTAAACCCAATTTTAAGTGTTTTTATTCCTGTATTTTTCCGCTCTTCACATTCCATTTTTGCAAGGTAATTTTTCGAATTTTTCAATAAATCTCTTAATTCATCAATTGATTTATTGTGGCCATCTTTAATCACACCGGCATCCTTAATAAACGTTGGCGGTTCTTCAAAAATAATTTCGTCTATAAGAGTTCTAATATCTTCCAATATATCTAATTTACTGCACAATCCCTTCAACCCTGCTGAATCAAAAGATTTTAATAATTCCTTAATTGCGGGAAGTTTTCTCAATGTAAATTCAAGATTTCTTAGTTCTCTTGGATTTGTATTTCCAAACACTATTTTTGTTAAAATCCGCTCGATATCAAAAATGCATGAAAATGCATCTGTTAAATCCAATAAAATTGTTGGATTTTTAATTAGTTCTTCAACTGCACTTAATCTTTTGTTAATAAGAGCCACATTCACAAGCGGACGCACCAAATATTTTCTAAGCAAACGTTTCCCCATTGCCGTTTTTGTTTTATCTAAAACACCAAGCAATGACCCTCGCTTTCCTTTTGTGTGAGAATTTTCCAAGATATCTAAATTCTTCTGCGACTGTGCATCAAAACTAATAAATTGCGATTCGTTATAGAAATTTATACTAGAAAAACGTTGCAGCCCGTGCTTTTGATTTTCGTAAAGGTAGCCCATTAATGTTCCAAGCGCAACAACTCCTGGAGAAATCTTCTTTATTCCCAAATTTTCAAGATTTGGTTGCTTAAAATGTTCCAGTAATTTGTTTACTGCCACACTTTCTTCAAACAAATCACCAGCTAAAACATTTACCGCAATCATCAGCTTTTCTTTAAAAAAACTCATCACAAATCCAAGTTTTTTAATATTTACTGTAACCAAAACTTCTTTTGGCAAAAATCGCGCAAGTTCGTTAACAATTTTATATCCAATGTTTTCTTCTTGCAAATCTGTAGCAAAAAGTTCACCCGTTGAGCTATCTGCAAAACAAACCCCCGCGACATTTGTTTCTTCACTATAATTCAAACAACATATATAATTGTTTTCATCTTCTTTTAATATGCTGTTTTCAATTATTGTTCCGGGAGTGATAACGCGCACCACATCTCTTTTAACAAGTCCTTTCGCATCTGTAACATTTTCAACTTGTTCACAAATTGCCACTTTATATCCTTTGCCAACCAACTTGGCAACATAACCTTCATATGCATGTATTGGGACCCCACACATTGGAGCTTTTTTATCTTTCCCGCATTCTTTTTTCGTTAAAGTAAGTTCCAATTCCTTAGAACACAAGATAGCATCCTCAAAAAACATTTCATAAAAATCGCCTAATCTGAAAAATAAAATGTGATCCTGGTGATTGTTTTTTATATTAAAATATTGCTGCATCATTGGTGAAAGCATTTCCATATCCGTGTTCCACAACCTCCAATCTTCAAAGGCCATTACTTTAAGTTTCATAAATTAATTGGTAAACAAGCATTCACCATTTCCATTAATCAATTCCTCAATAAAAGTAAGATCAAAAATCTAAATTTCTACAATCATAAAACATCAATTCGCGCACTCTACACGCTATGTTAGCTCTAGTCAAAAAACTTTTAAAAAATACAGAAGCGCGTTAAAGAACAAACTACTGCATGGCTTAGGTTATCAACCACCACCACAACCGCCGCAGCCACCATAACCACAACCACCGCATGAAGAATGGCAAGAAGCAACATCAACTAAATCTGGATTCGCACCCTTTATAACTTCAATCAAAATATAATTCATGCTATCGATTAATTTATCTATTTCTGCCTTCGCTGCCACAAAAGTTGCCATTTTCGAATCAATCGTTATTTCATCATAAAGCGTTTTTAGCTCCGAACTTAATTTGGTTGCATTTTTTGAATTCCCGCTGCCATTTGCCAATTCCACATCAAGGGCTTTTTTCACTGCATTAAGTTTTGCAATTTTTTCTTGAAATAGCTCACTTAACTTAACCTCCGTTTGCGCTTTTCTGTACCTTAATACCACATCATCTTTTTGTAATTTTTTAGTAAGTTCTTTAAATGAATCAAGAAACTCCATTCTATTTCAAACCTTTCCTCTCAACATTAAATTTTAACACCAATCAAATTCCGCCTGGTTGCTGTTTCAATTACAATCGTCACAAACTCACCAAGTAAAGCCTCTGTTCCGGCAAATTCCACTCCAAGCCCTCCGTCACATTTGCCCCAAAGTGTAAACTTCCCACTACTTTCTGTCACTTGCTCTGGAAGAACAACCTTTTTTTCACCAATCCGTTTGGAATTTTGCTCATCATATACTTCATTTTGAATACTCAGTAACTGTTTAAACCACACTTTTTTCTCAGCCCTCGGCACAATATCTGGCATCTGTGCTGCCCGAGTTCCCTCTCTTGGCGAGTAAATAAAAGTGAACAGTTGGTCAAATTTCACACGTTTAATCAATTCCAAAGTTTCGAGGAAGTCTTCTTCTGTTTCACCTGGAAACCCTGCAATTATGTCACTGCCAATTGTTACCCCTGGAATTTGCTCTCTAATGTGTGCAATTAATTCCAAATATTCTTCACTTGTGTACCCCCGATTCATAAGTTTTAACACTTTATTACTGCCACTTTGAACCGGCAAATGAAATTGCTTGCAAATTTTTTTACTTTGCGCAACTACAGCAACAAGCTCACTTGAACAATCTTTGGGGTGCGAAGTAAGAAACCGCACCCTAAACTCACCCGGTAACTTATTAATTGCCAAAAGCAACTTTGCAAAATTAATTTGTGATGGTAATCCTTTCCCATAAGAGTTAACATTTTGCCCAAGTAATAAAATCTCTTTAAAACCTTCCTGAAGCCCTTTTTTTACCTCTGCAATCACATTTTCTGGTACGCGACTGCGCTCTTTTCCACGCACATACGGAACAACACAATAACTGCAAAAATTATCACACCCGTACATAACAGGAACAAGGCACCGAATATTTAAACCACGTTTAATTGGCAATTTTTCAACAATTTCGTCAGTTGCTTGAGTTACAATTACCCTTTTTCGTTCAAGCAAAACCTCTTTCAAAAATTCTGGAAGTTGATGAATTAAATTTGTGCCAAAAATTAAATCTAAAAACGGGAATCGCACACCAAGCTGTTCTGCAATTCCTTTTTGCTGCACCATGCAACCACAAACCCCAATAATCACATTCTTACTCTGTTTCAAATCTTTTAAAGCACCAATGTGGCTCCAAACTCTCTCATTTGCAGTATGGCGTACCCCACAAGTGTTGAAGATTATGAAATCACTGTTTTCCATATTTAAAGTATGGGTTAGCCCTAACAACTCAAAAACGCCACAAATCCGCTCTGAATCTGAAACATTTTGCTGGCAACCATAAGAGTGAACAAAATAACTTAATTCACCTTTTTCTTGTACATAATCCCGTATTTCATCTATAGAGTTTGCATTTTGATTAAAATCAAACCTCACATTGCCCAATAAATTCAACTCTTTAAACTCGCCTCCAGATCTTTAACTGCCAGCAATATATATTTTCCATGCTCCTTTTTAAGCGTATATAGCATACTCTTGTCGACCTGTAAATTCCCACGCTCACTTTTAGTCAGCATTTGCAAGCGGACATAATTAACCGTTAATGTAATTACATTCCCCTTCTTTTTTATGTTTGCAATTTGTGGAACATAACTGCTTCCCTGAGCTGCCAACTGCACGTAATAAACTGCTTCCTCTGACCTATATGTACAATAAAATCCCGAGAGATCACGCAGATTTTGGTGCACAAGTTTACGTTTTGTGCCAAAAATCTCGCTTAAACTTATTTCAAAATCGCTCTGTGGAATAATATACTCACCTTCATCATTTTTTGCATATTTTTTCTCTCCGTTCACAAAAATATTATTAAGTGCGATTTCTAATAGTAAGTCGTTACTCAATTTCGAATCCTCAGCAAACTGCGGTGGATCACACAACAAAACAGGCATAATAAATTGTGTTAAACGCTCTTTTGCGCGCTCTGTTCCCCAAATATATTTAAATATGCCAAAAACCCAACCAACGACCGTAAAAAGCCCCACTAATATAAAAAATGCAACAATAAAACCTGTCCAAAGATTTTTTTTATTTGTTTTACTTAACTGCTCTTTAAAATCCATTGCAAACCCACATTTCATAACTTCTGCATTAAGTCATCTATTAATTGCTCAATCACACCATCTTCAAAAGATGCCCCATACCACAATTTGTGAGCCATCACAGCCTGCCACACCAACATGGGGAACCCCGAACAACACTTTTTACCATGTTTTTTTGCCATCTTTATAAGTGCTGTTTCTTTAGGATTGTACACAACATCAAAAACAAAATCTACCTGCTTTAAAACCTCAGTTCCAAAAACAAACGAATCATTTCGCGGATATGTTCCAACGGGTGTTGCATTAATCAAAAGCTCAAATTTGCCGTTACCTATGCCATTATTTAAATCACAAACATATATATTCACAAAATTGTTCGCGGTTTTTAAGGCTTTCAGCAACTCTTGCAATCTTTGCGAATAAAAATTCCGAACCACTACTGTTACATGCTCTGCACCAGCAACAACAAGCGAAACAGCAATTGCTCTGGCTGTTGCGCCACAACCAATAACACAAAACCTTTTGACCTTTAATGCCCCCAACTGTTCTAACGATTGCAAAAAACCAAAAACATCTGTATTATAACCACACAAATTGCCTTCGTTATTTTTAACTGTATTAATACTCCCCAATAATCGAACATCATCTTCAACTGAAACATGCGCCAAAACCGCCTGCTTATATGGGATTGTCACATTAAATCCATCTAATGCGTTTAAAGTTTGCCAAACTTGCTTTTTTCCAAAATCTGCGCGAGGGATTTCCAAAATCTCATATTTGGCTGGCACACCACTAACGGTAAACAAGTTTTCGTGAACTTTTACTGAAAAAGAATACGACAAATCTTCGCCTATCAAAGCATATTTTTTAAACATAAACTGCTCCTTATATGCTTTATAAAAAATGTTACAATAAACATTTAAGTACTCACGCCCGTTCCATATATTCCCCCGTTCTTGTATCTATTTTGATCTTATCTCCTTCATTAATGAACATGGGCACCTTTATTTCCGCACCTGTTTCTAATGTCACAAGCTTTGTTACATTAGTCGCTGTATCCCCTTTAACACCAGGTTCCGCGTGAGTTACTTCAAGAATAACGAAAAATGGCAATTCAACACCAAATACACTACCTTTAAACGACATTATTTTCATGCCCATATTTTCTTTGGCAAACTTGAAATTTGCATCCAAAACATCTTTATTTATTGGCACAGTTTCATATGTTTCATTATCCATGAAATAATATAGATTGTCTTTATTATACAAGTACTGCATCTCTTTTCTTTCAACAAACGCCTCTTGAAACTTGTCAGAGGGGCTAAACACCCGTTCTAACACCGATCCACTAATCATGTTCCTTATTTTTGTTCTAACAAATGCCGCACCTTTCCCAGGCTTAACATGTTGAAATTCAATAATTTGGTAAGCACTCCCATCCATTTCAAATGTTACGCCATTCCTAAAATCACCTGCCGAAACCATTGCTTTGCCCCCTTAACTACTAATTACTATATCGCTAATTTCTAAAAATAATTTTCTGCGCTGCCTAAATAATTCCTGCAATTGCTCTTTTGTGAAATCAACAACTAGCGGCCTATTCGAATCTTTGATTCTAAGGTAACAGGTTTCAAAATCCGTATCTAAGAAAATTATAGCAAAATCAGCTGAAAACATCAACACATTCTCCAATGATTCAAATGTGCCACCACCCACAGCAATCACCACATTTTTCAGCTCTGCCAAATTTCTACAATAATTCATTTCACATTTTCTAAAATAAGGTGCTCCAAATCTTTCGAATATCTTTTTAACTGAAATGCCTTCCTGGTTTTCAATCATTTCATCTAAATCTAAAAACTTTAGTTCTTTTTTCATTGCAAAGCGCTGCCCCCAAGTGGATTTCCCAGCTCCCATAAAACCACAAATCACAATCTCGGTTCCACTATTTTTCACTCTTCAGCATCCTCATAATCGGTTAATTTATTAATTAACCCCAAAAAACACCCCATAATAACAAAACCACCAAAAGGAGCCAAAAATCCTTTAAGCTTAGGGCTTGGGAACGAAACATCCCAAATTGTTCCACTACCCAACCATTCACGCAAACACGAAATCAACAGTATTTGGATACTGAAAAACGAAATATAAAACAGGTTATTTTTAATGCTAAACGGTTTATTGGCGTTCCCTGTTCTTGTAAACACACTATAATTGCTTAATGCAAAAGAATGCAACACCAAAAGTGGAAAATAAATCTTGTTTAAATCAGCAATAAACGGAGATATTTTTTTAAGTTGTGGCAAACTAACAGCATAAACCAAGCAAGAAACAAAAATACTAACGTAGGCCCGTAATTTTCTGCGTATCTGATTACCAAACAATTGCTGCACCGCTGTTGATACCAAAACCATTAAACTTAAAACGATTAAAACTGCACACCCTGCCTTCAAAGAATTACCACAAACCACAATTGGTGCCGCAAATAACTGAGTTAAAAACAATTCGTTTTTATTTTTTATTTTTCTCCATATTGTGCTTGCTGCCACTTTCATCACACATTCCCATTTTTAATTTCGCTAAATTAACCCGGTTCATAATTCTTTCGCAAATAATTATACAAATATTGTTGTGCAATCCCTTCAAAACCTTCAAACTCTCTTGGCCAACCGTTCGGAAAATATTTCAACAGCCCCCTCCTTATCCAAACATCCACCGGCGCTACATTGTAGCGACCAAAACCATAAAGCAATACACAGGCTGCAATTTTCGGACCAACCCCATCGATTTTCATTAATGCAGCTTTTGCAAAATCGCTAGATTTTGTTCCAAGTTTACCTAATTCAAGCCTTCCTGTTAGCACTCGATTCGCAGCAGACAAAATATACCTTGCCCTAAATCCCACACCAACCTTCTTTAAATCTTCAAGCGTCAAATTTGCCAACTGCTCGGCACTAGGGAAAGCGTAAACCTCATCATCAATTGGAGTACCCGCCAATCTACATAATTTATCTATCAGCCCTTTTATCCGCTTAATATTATTATTTTGACTGATTATGAATGATATTAATGTTTCCCATGGGTCTTGTTTTAAAATCCTAATTCCCGGAGAAAATTTATATGCTAATTTTAAAACTGGGATTTTTTTCAATGCCGTTTCTAGAAATTCATAATCTCTGTTTAAGGCAAAATAACTACTCCAAAAATCTAAATTGCAGTTCTTTAGTTCTTCTAAAAAAATATTTTCCCTAGTTTGCCAAATTCTTGCTGATTTATCATTTACAACTCCACAAAAGACCCCATCTTCAATTTCTTGCCACCGGAAACATTGCCCACACATTAACGTATTTTTAAGGGAAAAGTTACTGGAGGTACACAATTTAACAATAAAGCTCAATTACCATATTTCCTCTCCACAATGCTTAAAACATCCACCAGCGACTTATCAACATTTTCCACAACATATTTACAAAGTTTTTTTATTACTTCTGGGGCGTGCGCCATTGCTACAGAGTATCCAGCTATCTCCAGTATTTCAAGGTCATTGTAATAATCACCAATTGCAAAAACATCTTCCATGCGAACATTTATAATTTCTACTAATTTAAGCAATGCCGCACCTTTAGAAACTGCCTTGGGTAATATCTCAACAAACATTTCCGCAGAACATACAACCTTAAGATCTTCGCCAACTATTCCATTCAAAAATTCACATATTTCCTGACTCTTTTCTTTATCACACGTAATTACAACCTTAAGCATATTAACACAATCTTGCGGTTTAACAGCACTTGGCTTTATATTAAAATCTTCAAAAAACCAGTCCAAATATTTATCTTCTTTTACCATGTAATAGCAACTAAGATCCGCCATTAAAATCCCACAATCTTTATACTTTTCTGCCACTTTTGCAATGACATCAGCCACTGTTGACGGCTGATATTCAACAAATAGACATTTTTCTTGCGCATAATCATAAATACAGCTGCCGTTATATAAAATTGCTGGGACATTTGCCTTTAACTTTTTATGGATCTCCCTTGTTGCATTTACGCAACGGCCCGTTGCAACTGTAAGCAACATGTTCGCATGAATAATTTCTTGTGCCGCTTTTAAATTCTCAAGTGATATATCTGCAGCCTTGGGAACAATTGTTCCATCAACATCGGTAATCACCAAAATCTTTTTCTGTTTATTTTCCAAATTTTAAACTCTCCTTGTGCTATTAGATCTAATCTCACAAATTGCATTTTTTAGAATCTTCACAAAACGCAATACTTCTTCTAAAGTATTATCATAAAAAAAACTAATCCTAACTGCAGATTCAACAATATTATTTTGCAGCCCTAGCGCTTTTAACACATGACTTTTACTCTTTTGCGAACATGCCGCACCTGAACCAATAAACACACCATCTTGCCCCAATCGGTTTACCAATAACTGTGAAGGAACCCCTAAAACTGAAAAATTTAAAACATATGGCAGAGCACCTGGACTCGAATTGATTTTAACCTCTTGAAATTTTGCAAGTTCTTCAACAAGGGTTCCCTTTAAAAGTTCCACTGTTTCTAGCCGTTTTTTAATTTCAGATGGATTAAGGAGTTTAAAAACCTCAGCCAACCCAACAACGCCACTTAAGTTTTCTGTCCCCATTCTAATCCCAAATTCTTGTGTACCACCTTCAACCAAACAAAACTTAAGACCACTTTTAACAAAAAGCCCACCTATCCCCTGTGGTGCCCCAATTTTATGCCCGCTAAAACTCATCACATCAACGCCGAGTTTTTTTACGTCACAATCAAGTTTGCCAATTGATTGAGCGGCATCACAATGAAATAAAGTATTACTATTCTTTTTCTTAACCGCTCTCACAATATTTTCTATTGGATAAATATCCCCAGTTTCATTATTAACCTGCATTACACTCACAAGCATGGTTTTTTCATTTACCAATTCTTCAAAATCACTAACCGGCAATTCTCCATTGCTTTTCGGTTTAACATACAATACTTCATAACCCAAACTTTCTAATTTTTTACAACAAGTCAAAACAGATTTGTGTTCAACCGCACTGGTTATAATACGGTTCCCATTCCTAAATTTAGGTTTAATTGCGCCCAAAATTGCAATCATATTACTTTCACTACCACTAGAGGTAAACACAAACTCATTCGACTCGCAGTTTATAACACGGCTTACAATTCCTCTTGAATTCTCTAGGATTTTTTTTGCCGCAATTCCCAGTTTGTGCAAAGCCGAAGGATTTGCAGAGTGGTTAACCAACAAATTAGAAATCTTCTCAACCACTTCTTTTTTCACCATTGTAGTAGCCGCATTATCGAAATAAATATCAGGCTCCAACATCTTTAAAAACCCCTTTCTTTGCACCAACACCCGTTACATCCTTTATCCAGCCGCCTCTTTTTATGCGAACAAAACCAAAAATAAGCTTAACCAGAATATCTGCCCTTGTACACAAATAAACAACCGCCAACGGCCATTTGAAAATTTTCAGACCAAACCAAGTTAGAGGAACCGCAAAAAACCACAAAGAAATGGTATCTAAAAGTAACACCGTTTTCGTATCGGCACCACCTCGCAAAATGCCGTAAACGCAGGTGCTAGAAATCGCTTGAAAAAACAAAATAATGGCATTCACTTCAATCAGCTGAGCAGCCAACATTTTTGCTATTTCACTTAATTTCCCCATATTCAACACCGGATTTTTAACCAGTAATGTTATCCCCAATGAAAAAACACCAACCGCCAAAGAAACAAAAAGAATATTTTTAATAAACTTTGATAATTTTTTAAATTCACCACTACCAACTAACTGTCCTATTATCACCTCAACAGAAGAAGCGAATCCAACAATAAAAACACTAGATAACTGCCCAAATATCCCAACTTCAGCCACAGCAGCAATCACTTCTCTAGAACCTGTTTTACTAAAAACTATGTTATTCAATGAAAGCCCCAGCCCCCACAACACTTCATTTATCACAACCGCATAAGAGCACTTAAAAAGATTCCGCATTACACCTTTTTTCTCTATAAACAGATCTCGCAACCGGAACCCTAACTTCACTTCTTTTTTTTCTAAAAAATAAATACACAATAAAAAGGCAACACTTCGCGCAGTTAGTGTTGCGTAAGCCGATCCTTTAACTCCAAGTGCGGGGAATCCACATTTACCAAAAATTAATATATAATTTAACATAATATTTATGAAGAGAGTTACAAGTTCCACAAATAAAGCGAACTTTACTTCAGACATACTTCGCAGCACTAGCACATAAACAACCAAAAAACCGGTTAAAAGATATGTTGGGGCCATAAACCGCAAATATTGTGCACCAATCACAACTAACCATTGATCGTTTGTTAATAACCGCATAACAACAGTTGGCACACTAAACAAAGTAACAGAAAAGAGCCCACCAATCACTAATATTAAGTTCAAAGAAACTGCCATGATTTTCTTGATTGAAACCAGATCTTGCTTACCGAAATATTGCGCACACACCATACAAGCCCCACTGCCCACACCAGAGATAATAAAGAAAAATATAATAAATGGAATGTTGGCAATTATACAAGCATCTAGTTCATTTTCTCCCAACAACTGGACCATGAGAACATCTGTCATATTAATAGCAAATGAAATTAATCCCTGCGCCGCCATTGGCAAACTCAGGGTGAGCAGCATTTTACAAACAGATTCGTGCTTCATTGTATTCATGCCAATTTTGTTCCCCTTTTCCAATCTGAAGCTAAAAGCCTGCACACACCCAACATAGTCAAAAACATTTCCGGAATTAAATATGAAGCATTGTAAAATATGCTCAATGTTACGGCAACAACTCTTGCTTGCTTTAACAACGGCCCCCAAACAAGAACGCCCGCTATCAAATGAACAACAAACTTTAACATAAAAACAACAAAAATACACAAACAAACTTCGCGAAATTCTTTTTTTAACTTACGGCAGCAAAATACCGAACCAAGCCCCAAAACCCCATAGCCACACAGGTAATCTAAAAACACACAAACGAAAAATTGGAAGCCATTTAACGCAATGGAACCTAGCGGCCCAAAAAACAACTTAAATAAACCACAAGCCAACCCAAGCAGCACACCAAACCGTGGCCCCAATTTAATGCCAGTAAAAACTATTGGAACCATACCAAAAAGAGAAACAGAACCGCCACAAGGCCAAAAACCTGAAAATTTAATATTGCCAAGCAAAACAGTTAAAGCGAAAAAAAACGCAAACAGTGACACTTTTTTATTTTTCTTCAACCTTAACTTGCCTATCTTTCTTAACGTCGCTCTTTAAAATGTTCTTTGTGTTTTTCACATCGTTTAAGCAACCAAACAACCCATTTTCTGCCTTATTTAAAAGTTCGTCTAGATATTGATACGTATTTCTTTTAATATTTCGCGCATTGATCATTGCCTCATTCATCACATCTTGCGCTTTCTCGAATGCCCTTTGCGTTACATCTTCTTCGTTTATCAAAAGGCTGGCTTTTTCTTCTGCTTTTTGGATCATTAATTGGGCACTCTTCTTTGCATTTTCTAAGATTGCTTCTTCACGCTCCGTAATGTCACCTGCCATCCTAACTTCACTTGGCAAACTTTCACGAATTTCTTCCAAAATCTCTAATATTTCATTAATACGAACTACAATTCGACCACCAGAAAGTGGGATTTTTACGCCCTTTGTAAACAAGTGCTCAAGAATATTCAACAATTCATCAATTTTATTTGTTGCCACTTCTATTCCCTCCAATTGCAATTGCAAAAATCCAACACCTTATTATTTTACCATGCATCTAAAAAAAAATCAAAAATGAAAGATTTATGAAGCAGCATGATATAATTGCCGTGAGGTGTATTTAGTGGAAATAATTAACAGCAAAGATAACTTGACCATAAAACGAATTCGCAAATTAATTCAATCTAAAAAAGAAAGGTTAAAATACAAGCAATTCGTTATTGAAGGGCATAAATTAATTGAAGAAGCACTTAAAAGCCAAATTCAAATCGAAATTTGCTTGTTTACTGACTCTTTTTTAACACAGTATCAAAGTTTTGTTGAAAATTTAACTTCGCGCGCAACGCGCATGCAACGGCTGGCTCCTGGCTTAGAATCGCGAATTTCTGTTAATTCTTCTCCACAAAGCATATATTGTGTTTGCTCGCTACCAGATTTTTCTGTTCATCATCACAACCTCCAACCGGGCAAACACTTAGCTTTAATTCAGATTCAAGACCCCCATAATCTTGGTGCAATTATCCGCACAGCAGATGCTTTTTCAATCGACTGCCTTTATATTTCAAGCGATTCTGTAGATTTGTTTTGCCCCAAAGTCATTCGTGCTTCCATGGGTTCTTGTTTTCGGCAAAAAGTTACCATCTTAAATGATGTTTATACGTTTTTAAACATATGCAAAACACAAAAGTTCGCTACTTATGCAACCACTGTTGAAGGGAACACACAAGACATTACTCAAATTCAATTTAGCAAAAATTCTGTTATATTCATCGGAAATGAAGGGAATGGACTGCCAAAAGAACTAATTTCTAGTGTCGAACATCACATTAAAATTCCAATCTCTTCGCAAGTTGATTCGCTTAATGTTAGCGTTGCAACCGGAATTCTTGCATGTTACCTAACCAATTCAACACCAAATTTCACGCCGTAAGCGACAACACCTCACACCAAACCATTAAGGTAGGTAAGACTATGCAGACATTCTCGACTATTTTCAATACAATGTCGGCATGAAAGTTCAAAAACAACTTGAGCATACACAGTTTTTTAAAAAAGTTTTTGCAAAAGCGCCATAATGAGAAAAGTAATAAAATTAAGGAGTCACCCAATGGAAAAGAAACTATTAGATGCAGCTAAACAAGTGGTTGGAAAATTCTCGTTAAATGGATTCGAAGGGAATTCAGCTGGGCAAGTTGCCTCGGCACTTATCACCTCCAAAGGCAATGTATATACCGGAATATGTATGGATGTTGCCTGTAACTTGGGGTTCTGTGCAGAACATGCGGCTATAGCCGAGATGTTAAAGAACCGCGAAACAGAAGTTGCGTGGATTGTGGCCATTTTAGAAGATGGCAAGATACTTCCGCCCTGTGGTCGCTGCCGCGAAATGCTCGTTCAAATTAATGAATGTAACGTAAATACAAAAGTGATTATCAACCAGGGACAAATGGTTCCATTAAGTGAATTATTACCATTTCTCTGGCATACAAGACTGTAAACGAGTTTTGAATCCCGTTTACAAAACTTTTTCAGTGCCATTTGTGAATATTATTTATTGGGAATTAATTGCGCCATAAATCATCCAACTGGCCGATTGCAACTCGCTCTATTCCATTCAAATCTTTTTCAATAGCAGTTTTAAAATCCGCTTCACCTAAAATATTTAAAACCGCCTCCATTTGGCCAAACCCAACCTCTAATGCAAGTGTCCCACGTGGCTTAAGGTACCCCTTGAAATGCTTCGCAATTTTGGGGTAAAAGTCCAAGCCATGCACACCACCATCTAAGGCAATTCTTGGCTCAAATAACACTTCTTTCTGTAAATTCCCAATTTCAGCAGTTTTAACATAAGGGGGGTTTGCAACAATCAAATCAATCTCAACATCAGGCAATAAATCGAAAATATCTTGGTTCAATGAATTTGCATTCTCAAGTTTATAGACTTCGCAATTTTTTTTAAGATATTCAAATGCTTCTTTACTTTTTTCCACCAAATAAACAATTGCATCGGGCCGTGCCATAGCAACCGAAATTCCAATGCAACCACTACCACTGCAAAGGTCAAAAACAACTGGCCTTTCTTTCGTTTCAATTATTTTTAATGCTACTTCAACCAGAGTTTCCGTTTCTGGCCTGGGAACTAAAACTCCAGGTCCAACAAAAAAATTAAGCCCACAAAAAAACCAATTCCCAATTATGTACTGCAAAGGCTCGCGGATAACCCTTCTCTTTGCCATTGAATAAATAGCCATTGCTTGCTTTTTTGTTAGATTTACATTAAGCATCCACATTTTGCCTAAAACTTCTTCAAAAATTACATTCGCTTCAAAACCAGGGGACTCTATATGCGCAAGCTTCAACATTTGCTTAACTGAAACATATAAGTCACGGTTTCTCAAAACTGGCATTCCTTTCAAAAACTTTAATTTTCACTCAATCGCAGCTTTCTTAAAAACCACAATTGAACGCCTATCACCATTTGGCAGCAAAAACTTGTTTACGGAGCAAATTTCTAGTTTAGATTTTTGCATTTGCGAAGTTGCTATTTCTAATTCCTGCTCAACTTCATATCCTTTAAGAGCAACAAGCTGGCCCCCTATTTTCAAAAAAGCAGCACTTGCCCAAATCAATTTCTCAACATTCATCGCGGCACGGCTAACAACTAAATTAAAGCAACCTTTATCCTTTTTTTTCGATTGCTCTTGAGCTGCTGCGTGTAAAATTTCGCAATTAATATTTAACACTATCAACAACTCATTAAGGAACTTAACGCGCTTTTTTAAAGAATCCAGCAATGTTAAATTTAAACTGGGAGTCAAAATTTTTAATGGAATACCTGGGAACCCTGCACCAGTTCCAACATCAACCACTTTACTTTCTAATAAATTTATATACTTGGCAACCATAAGACTATCTATAAAATGCTTGTGTAAAACATCCTCTAAATTTGTTATGGCGGTAAGGTTCACCGTTTTATTATAAGCAACAAGAAATTCGTAATATTTTTTAAATTGCGCCAGTTGAAATTCCGAAAAACACCAACCTAATTCTGAACATACACTCTCAAATTGCCCCCATGTATTAATTTCCTAAGCCACTCCTTTCCTTAGCCCTGGCAAGCCAAATCAACAAATTAAAAATATCCGTCGGATTCACTCCAGATATCCTTGATGCTTGCCCTATATTTTGTGGCCTTATTTTTGCTAGTTTCTCTCGTGCCTCTAACCTCAGACCTTCGATTACACTATAATTAATATCTTGTGGCAACTTCTTTGATTCTGCCTTTTTTAATTTTTCCACTTGAAGTTTTTGTTTATCTATATACCCTTCATAACGTGTATCTATTTCCACACGTTCACTTACATCTAAAGGAATTTCTGCTCGTTTTTGCTTAAAAATCTCTTCCCACAATCTTTTAACATCGGAATAGCTCACACCCAAATGTTTAAGAAGATCTTGGAGCCTAATTCCAGTGCTTGCATCTTTTCCACCACCAATTGCAAGCAACTGATTTAATTGTTCACAAGGAGCAATAACGGTTTCTTTAAGCCAATTATATTCTCTCTTAATCAATTCCATTTTCTTTAAAAAGCTATCCCATCTTAAGGAATCAATCAAGCCTAAACTTTTTCCAATTGGAGTAAGCCTTTCATCAGCATTGTCTTGACGAAGCAACAATCTATATTCTGACCGCGAAGTCATCATCCGGTAAGGTTCTTCACACCCTTTGGTAACCAAATCGTCTATTAATGTCCCAATATATGAACTAGATCTTGACAAAACTAGCATTTCTTTTTCCAAAACCTTCTGCGCCGCATTAATCCCAGCAACAAGCCCTTGTGCCGCCGCTTCTTCATAACCACTTGTTCCATTGAATTGCCCAGCACAAAAAAGTGACTCCACACATTTCGACTCAAGTGTAGGGTAAAGGGTTAAAGGGTCGCAACAATCATATTCAATTGCATAAGCCGGCCTCATTATATGCGCATTTTCAAATCCTTCAAGCGACCGGTACATTAAAACCTGAACATCCTCTGGCATAGATGTAGACATCCCTTGAATATATATCTCTTGAGTTGTTAACCCCATAGGCTCAATAAAAAGTTGATGACGATTTTTATCTGAAAATCTAATAACTTTATCTTCAATGCTCGGGCAATAACGTGGCCCAACCCCTTCAACATTACCAGAATAAATGGCCGCTTTTTTAAGATTTTTTCTGATAATTTCGTGAGTAGTTTCATTTGTATATGCTATGTGGCAAATAACTTTATTTGTCAATTCCTTTTTCGTTTCAAATGAAAAAGGAATTATTTTCTTATCTCCTTCTTGTTTTTCTAATTTGTCAAAATCAATGCTCCTACTTAAAATGCGCGCTGGAGTTCCTGTTTTAAGCCTGCGCAACGGTACTCCCAATTCTCTAAGTGATTCATTTAAACCTTCCGCCATTTTCATCCAATCTGGGCCACTTTTAAACATTCCACTCCCCACAAAAATCGAACTATTAAGAGCAGTTCCTGTGCAAACCACAATCGCTTTAACAATATATTGCGTTCCCAAATGAGTAATCACACTGTGAATAGCACCGTTAGAATCAATCGTTATTTTTTTCGCTTCTGCCTGCTTAATATAAAGATTTTCTTGCTGTTCTAAAATAGCTTTCATATTCTGGTGATAAATCATCCTATCTACTTGCGCTCTTGGACTATAAACTGCCGGCCCTTTCCCCAAATTCAACATTCTAAATTGCAACATTGTTGCATCTGCTTGCTTCGCCATTTGGCCACCTAAGGCATCTATTTCACGAACAAGGTGCCCTTTCGCCGTTCCCCCAATTGATGGATTGCATGGCATATTTGCAATTGCATCTAATGACAAGGTAATTAAAATAACCTTACAACCTAATCTCGCGGCAACCAATGCAGCTTCACACCCTGCATGGCCACCACCAATTACTGCAATATCAAATTCTTTGTTCTTCAAAACTTCACTGCCCTTTTCTTTTTCTCTTGTAATTCGGCTTTGTTTCTTGCCTTGCTCTAGCTATCGCAAATCCATTTTCTTCAATATTTTCCGTAATTGTGCTACCAGCAGCAACAAAAGCTCCTCGTCTAATAGTAACCGGAGCAATTAAATTAGAGTTGCAACCGATGAAAACATCATCTTCTATTTTCGATTTGTGCTTTTCTTCCCCATCGTAATTGGCAACTACTACACCACACCCCAAATTAACACCAAAACCAACTGAACAATCGCCAACATAGTTATGGTGCGCTATTTTCGTTTTTGCTCCTATATAGGAATTTTTCACTTCTACATAATTCCCGACTTTTACGCCATCTTCAATTTCACAACCAGCCCTAATGTGCGCAAATGGTCCAACACTAACCCCACAAGCAATAACTGAACTTTCAATATATGAAGACTTGATTTGACAATTATCACCAATGTTACTATCTTCAATGAAAGTGCCAGATGTTACTACACAATCTTCTCCAATCTGGCAAGAACCTTTTATTGTAACCCCTGGAAAAATTTGTGTCCCCTTCCCAATTTTAACATCTGCACCAATCATAACTCCATCTTTAGATAAAAATTCAACCCCATTACAACTGTGGTACGAGATAACTCGATCTTTGGCCACTTCATTTAATGTAAGCAGCTGTTCATTTGTATTTGCACCCAAAATTATATTTGCATCTTCAGCAAGGTAACAACCTGTTTTCGTGAGTAAATTCACTGCCGTTGTTATATAATATTCACCACTTGCGTTTTTGTTATCCACCCGCTCTAAAATCGCTAATAATGCACTTACATTAAACCACAAAGCCCCCGAATTCACCTGCTTTATTGCTCGTTGTGTATCTGTAGCATCTTTTTCTTCCACAATCTTTATGCGGTCATTTGCATATTCAATTCGCCCATATCCAAACGGATTTTGTAAAGTTGCTGCAATTACAGTTACGTCGTTTTCTCTTTTTTTGTGAACAAAATATGCGTCTTCAATTGTTTGCGCATCTATGAACGGAACATCCGCTAAAAGAACCAGCACATCTTTTTTGCCACTGGCTTTTAAAAACGGCACCGCTTGCGCTGTTGCGTGTGCTGTGCCTAATTTTTCTTCCTGAATTACATAACTAGCTTCTTCTTTAAAATAACCTTTAAGAACACCTAAGCCATCTCCTGCGCAAACGAAACAAATTTCCTTAATTTTTGCCTTTTTGCAATTTTCAAAAACCAAATTAACAAGTGGTTTAAACAACACTTCACGAAAAATCTTTGGCTTTTCAGAGCAAATTCGTCTTCCACTACCAGCTGCCAAAATAACAGAACAAACATCATTTTGCCAAACCAACGCTATTCCTCCCTAAAAATTCCTTGCAAAAAATTAACATAAAATCTTACTCTTCATCACCAAAGACGTTGCCAGGAAAATATAATTTAGCAATTTTATCATTTGGCATTACACCAAATTTATTGTGGTGAAAGGGATTAAAACCACTTAAATTAGTCAGCCCAGCAAATTGCACGACTAACCTTAAATTCATGTTTCATTTTCGCAATCAACAAACAAATCGCTTCCATTTTATAACTGTTTCACAATCTGCTTTTTTGCATTGCCTTAAGATTATTATGCGGCATGTTAAATTCTGCACTAAACCTCTCCAAGAAACATTCTACGCATTTTTAATCCCATCAAATCCCAAAAACAAAGTAAATAAATTACTAAGACATTCTTTTTTCTACAGGCTCTTTTACTCCCTCTTTCAGGTTTAAATTACATATGTTTGCAACCAATAATTTCTTGAAAAGAATAATTAAACTCAAAAATTTGCATACAAAACTCCACACGGGAACTTCTAGCCTGAACCTCGGTATAAATAACCTCGAGGATTGACAACCATTTCAGATTTTACACTACTAAAAATACAAAAACGTTAACAAAAAATATAACATATTATACGTTTCGACAACATTTAAATTTTTTGCCTTTTTAATGCTTAATTTCGCCGTTAGCCTTCTTACTTAAGCATTATTGTAGCAAATAAAAACGTAATTTGTCAAACTCCAAAACGCTTCGTCAACCCATAATTATAAAAAATTTTGCGATTGATTACTAAAAATAATCAAATCAAAAACATAACAAACATTCAAAATTTTTAACTTCCCTGCAAATCTTTTTCCCCCAGCTTAAATAAGGCTTATTTTTAATTAATGGCAAATTGCACAAAACTAATAATAATATAGATGCAGTAGAGACTCACCATTTTCTTTTTTTTCACTTTTTATTGCACTTAAAAAATGAAATGGCCCGCTATTTCAGCGGGCTTCAAATCCAGACTACCATCACCTATTTCTAAGCTTGGAGCCTATGTTATGGGGGAGGGGGAATAAAAGTAACAAACAGGCAGCAACGTCAATAATATCAATCATTGCAAAAAGCATAAGTGAATCTTAATCTGTTACATTTATTAGTTAAGCCTGTTTATTACCTTCTCTATTTTATTACACACACTAGGGAAAGTCAATTGATTTTTTTTACGAACTTGTAGTTTTTATTAAATATTTTTTTGTGCAAATAGCCTTATTTTTAACATTAATCATATCAAACACTCACTTTATTGCGACATAAACGTAATTTTTTTGTTCTTCATTTAGCAACGGGGTTTTTCCATAGGGAGAAGCACTCAAAGCAGAAATCGCAACAAACCCTTTTTCATGTGGCAAAATTCCCATGGTGCCTTTACTGCCAATCAAAAGTGCCGCCTTTATTACATTTTGGCCAGACTCGTCGCACATATGCAAAAACATATCTCCCACACAAAACAAAAAAACCAACCTCGGTTCAAAATCTAATTTAATAATTCTTTTTGATTCTCCATTTCCAACATATTCGCCCACAAAAAAACCAGTTTCGCCAGTTGGCCTAGTAACCATATTCCTTAAATCCCCAACTGCTTTATCAATCAATACATTGTCGCTATTAAAGTCATCGCGTTCTGGCCTATCTGTCCCCTTCCAAAGGTTAAGGCCTATATTCTTGGTTTTCTCACTACTTGACATCAATTAAAACCTCCTTATGTATCAAAAAATTAACCATTCATCAGCAGATTGCTCAATTTCATTAAATGTTTGCGGCAAATTCAATTTTTTCGTCATTGCCACACATCCACACTGCCAAAACTCCTCATCTTCTCTTTTAAGTTGCTCAAACACGTTGTAAACCGTTTCTATGTAACTTCGCAATTCACCAAAAATTAAAGACTCCTCATCAAGATTATATATTTTAAGAGGCATCAAAATTTCTTTTAGTATTTCAAGCATCTTCATCCGTCCTTCTTGAAAACAATGCCTCCTTTATTTCATAAAACATGCGTTGTCGAAAGATTTCATCTTCTTCTTGCAATTTTCCTCCTGTGAATTCTTCTGGATTTGTCACGTCAACAATTCCTTCAATTTCATCACAAAGAACCGTTAATCCACCAGACACAAAATTAAATTCTTCTCCACACTGTTCAGACTCTGCTGCAACATCAACAAAAGTTTCATCTTCATTAAATTTTCTCTCCTCAGTAGTTACAACTCGGAGCACTCCTTGTCCACCGGTTGTTACATGAATCCCTTTAGGAATTTCAAGTTGGCATTTTAATTCTCTTGCTTTAAAAAATCTTAATTTGCCAACTGATTTTTGTCCTCTTCGTTTTAACCCAAACATTTTTCCAAATAAATCTAATTGCCCTTCTGTTGCCGTTTGCAAAAACATGCCACTACGACTTTTTTCTAATTTTTCAATTGTCTGCGCCAATGCGAAAGAAATCGCGCGAAACTTAATCCCAACATCGCTTGCTTCCGTAACTCTAACACCAGAAATCTCTCGATATTTATCTTTCAAACTACTCAAGATTTCGTCAAAACCCCACCCATCCATTAACTACTCACCTTTCCAACACAAACATATCCAACATCTGTCCCCACAACCAAAACGCAATCTCCTGTTCCCAACGCCCCATTCCCAAGTAATGTTCTGGTATCTAGCGGTTCAATTGAAATCTCCGTTGTAATTTTCCTTTCACACACTTCAACCACCGAAGTCACCCAGGCTCCTGGCTCGCCTTCTTTTTTGGCTAACACTGCTGCAATCCCCATTACTCTCAGCCTCTCTCTTTAAACGTCTCTACCCTCGTTACCATCTTGCTTGAATTCATCTCATGCTCAACCCCAGAAACCACAAGTCCTTCAAAATTTACCCGTGCACTTTCCAGAGTTACGCGATCACCAACACAAACATCTATTACCCCAGGCACCAAAATATTAACAGTTCCACACTTCACATTTTTTCCTTTGAGATATTCCTGCACATATCTCAAACCATCACCACTAAACTCTCTTGGTATCTCTAAATATCTTTTCATTACAATTCCATGCCCCATTGCTCGCGGATTTGTCACACACATACTATATTTATGGTCCGTTCCTTTGTAATGTACACTAGATACTATCCCATATCTTCGGTTAACAACTATCATCTCTGCATAAATCTGGCCCCCACCAGAGTTTTTAAAAAGCAATGATTTCCCTCGCCACTCCTTTTTCAAATTTAAAATCCCATTTACGCCAATTTTGGGCTTAATCCCAATTGTTCTTTTGCAAAACAAATCCAAAACATGCCATTCACTTGACCCCATTTTAATCAACAACTCTTCCAACCTAGGATTACTATCAGCCTTCATTTCACTAAATCCATAGCATTTCACATGCCTTTCAAAAATTTCACCAAGCGATATATTTTTATAAATCCCAGGCCGCGCTTGATTGTCTAACAAAATTGCCACTCTACTTCGTGCAGCAATCCTTAATTCAAAACGAGTAGTTCGCTGCCTTGTCACCTGCTCATCTACAACCCCATCAAAAAACAAACCCTCGTCTATATACATTTTAATAAAAGCAAATTCAAACAAACAATCATCAGTGATTGCATTCAAAACCAATGAATCTGCTGGGACCACAATATTAGAACATAGTTTAAATTGCACAATATGCCGTAATTCATGTTCTTGTCCACTAATTGTGGTTGCCACAAATTTAACCATCTTGCCATCCTTTCACACAATCTTCAACAAATTCAAATGAATACCTTATTTTTTCAACATCCCCTTCTCCAACCATAGAAAGTTTAGAGAAAAAACTCCAAAATGTTTCACCGTTCGGGAGCACCAACATTTTCGACTCTTCACTTTCATCAAACACTGCCATTAACTCTGTGAATTTTCTTAAAGTGTTGCGCCCCACAATCACACCTTCACCTTCGGCGACTCGGGGAGTTTTCCCTCTGTTCAAAATAATTGAACCACACCCAGTAATGTTAACCATATTTAAATTCCGCCCATATTTTATATTAATCTTTACGGGGTTCTCTTTAAACACAAAGCCACCAAACTGCATCAACATAAATCTAAACCTTCCTTCAAAACTCACTCAAGAACCATGTCAAATCTCCGCACTTGCTCCATCAAAATATCTGTTACCTGCCGTGCCTGTTCTAACAAAGTCTGTTCCAAATTATTATATTGCTCTTCAAAATCAATCACTCAAAATCAACCACCTTTCGCAAATTCAAAATCCAACGTCCGCACCTCTTCATCAACCAAAACATCAATTTGTGCTGTTATCCTTTCCTCTTCATCAACATATCGAATCCTTTGAAGCATCACATCGTTAAAATCAAAAAAAACTTCTCGTAAAATTCGTTCAAATTCAAATTTAAAATTTTTAAGTGCCCCTGCTTTCAATTTAAGAATATTACTTCCCAATTCTTCATTCAATGAAAAACTTCCTCTTGGAATCACAAGTGAAAGATACAAACTTTGTATTAATGCATCAACATCGACAATTGTCTGAATTCCCGTTCCTTCTAAAACATAATCGCCATTTTGCAATCTACTATCCATTTTCCTTCGCACAAACCTTCCTCCTTTTTCTAGAAATCACCGTCATTTTACTTAAATTGCCACTACCATTAATGTAATCACCCTCAAAATCAACCCAACTGCAATCACAAAACACATCACAAAAAGATACGTTTTTCAACATCACATCAAAACTATCTAGGTCAAAAACTTTAAATTTTCTTTCACCTAACACTACATCATTTAATTCTAAATAAAATTTTGGTTTTTCATTCACCTGCTCTGATTCCGAAATTGCCCCAAATCTTTCTAATTCAAATACTTTTTTTTGCGCTTTAATTTTGCACCCTGTGGCTCTTCCAATTTCGCTGCCATCTTTTATCAACACAATTGTTAAACTTTCAAATTCATTTTGCCCACAATTATAACTAACGTCACATACTATGGTTTTTAAACAACAATTTGTACTAGCATCATACTTCACCTCACTAAACAAAACCTCACTAATACCGAAATTTAATAGTTCCTCCGCAATCAAAAGAGCCACTTCATTGCAAGAAATCTTTTTGAAACGAACAGGCACAAAAATTGAAAACCGTAGTTTCATTTCACACTTTCTAAACATACAACCAAAGGCACGTATTAATTCCAACTCAAATAAAACTGTTGGCTTAATGAAAGTATTTTGTGTTTTTCCCCCTTCTTTAAGTAATAAAACACATTGCAAGTTCTCATTCTCCTCAAACCACTCTGAAATTTTCATCTTCAGCATTTCAAACATCTTCGAACCCTTCTTTTTTACAAATAAGCTTAATGTAAAACGGTGCATCTTTAAAATAATAGGTTTCAGACTCGGTAATGTAATAATATCTGCCATCCATTAGGATATGTGCGCCACCGTCTAAGATTTTTTGCAATCTTTCCTCTGCTTTCAGCAAAAAAATATACTCCGTTAAATTGCACTTTCCTGGCCATAAAACTTCTGTTCCCATTTTGCGCAAATTTACAATGGCGTTAACTACCAGGCCATCTTCTTGCGTTCCATAAACGTAGCACTGGTTCCCTTCTTTTTGCAAGAAATCACCTAATATCTTCGCTAGTTCCACCAAATCCAACCCTCCTTCACACGCATCTAAATTCCACAAACTTTGCCTTCATATACTTTTTTGTGGCTTGCGAGTAATGCTCAACCAAATGCCTTGCCATTTCTAAAAGCTCCTGTTTGTTATTTTTAACGCTTACATCGCCTACTTTCACAGATTCCGCTTGATTTTGCATCTCAGTTAAAACATATTGAAAAAAAGTAATTGCTACACAAAGCATTAACAAATTTTGCTTGCCTTCCTCTAAATCTACTCCCACTTTAACACTGTTTTTAACTTGTTCAATTGCCGCCATACCAAGGTTTTTAATTAATTTCTCATCTTTGTTCTCAATTCCCGCCACAACATAAAAACACTCTAATAATTCTGTAATCTCAAATATTTTTAAATCCCTCCTAATAAAGTTCTTTCAATTTTCGCAAGCAAAACAAAAAAGGTTGCACTCACAAATGCAACCTTTTCACCACACTTTAGCAAGTAGCCAAAAGCGCCTAAATTCATTTTTATTTAGTAGGAAGATGATGAGAAATGTAAAACCATGTTGATATTTGAGTACAAAAGAAACAACAGCAGCAAAATAATGTGTGTCACAGTAGTGCAACACCGGGAATATTGATGGCTTATGCTATCAGCTACGAACCCCGCCCAAACACCAAAATAAAATAAGCACAATAAGACTTAATAAATCCTCACCACAAAAAAGTTAAAAAAATCCTTTTAAAGTAATCAATACTCTGAATCTGAACACATAATTTTAATTTTACTACGGCTAATCCTAAATTTTCACCATTACTTTGCGAATCGTTGCGCTACGTAAGCAACCGAAGTTACAAGCTTAACTCCATTCATAACCGTTGCGACAAAGTAACGAATTTCGTCCATTGCGTGGTCATTTCGTTTAATCGGCTCATCATTCAATCTATTCTTATTCCATTCATAAAGTGAAAATTCTCTTATACTGTTGTGACAGCAACTACTAAAAAATAATTCCCCAGATTTAAGCGCATTCGCAACCTGATTAATCCCAGAAATCACATCATTTTTTGCTTTAATCACTTTAAATCTACTTGATTTCCTAATGGTTTCTATAAAACTTGCAGCAGAAGGATCAACAATCACCGCTTCAATTTTGCGGTTCCCAGCCAATTGCTCAAGTGCTTCATAGTACTGAATATCTGTTCTTGTTTCACCTTTTACTTTAGAATCGTAGTAATATTCTTCAACACGAAACCATTTACTATCACTGCTCCCCCACAACCCAAACGAAGCCGGATTAACAATTCCATAGTCACAAGATATGAAAAACCGGTCAAAAAATTTTGGCAGCGAATCTAAAACATGAATTTTAGGCTCAAAACAAGAATAAATCAGTCCATCAGAGGCAACCCAACGCCCATGTATATATCTCTCATAAAACAGTCCAGAATAAAGCATTTGATAACGATTTTTTACTTCTTCCGAAAGCGTTAGGTTGTCCGCCATTTCAAAATGGACATAAAGAATATTTTTCAATTCTTTTTTCAAAATCCACTCCGTTAAAAACCAATGCCGTGGCCCTTGCGGATTGCAGCTAAACCAAAACTTAGATCCACTCACAGAACACCGCGCAATTGCCTGTTCCACAAAGGAACGCGGCATTAAGGCAACTTCATCAAATAAAACTCCCGCTAAAGTTATCCCCTGAATCATAGCAGCCGAAGACTCATCTTTTCCACCAAAAAGATAAAAGCGATTCCTTGCCCCCATTCCCACAAGGTCGAAGTAATTTTTTGATTCTTTTAATTCAATTTTAAACCCCCAAGAACTCAAATATGGCAAAAGTGGGTAAATAACATTACGAGTTGCCGCTTGAATAGTTTTTCCACAAATAGCAAATAATCTCTTTTTAAAATGTTTTTGCGCCCACAAAAAAAATGAAATACTCAGACTAAAAGTTTTTCCACTCCTAATGGCACCATCACAAATAATTGCATTTTTAGTTCTGTGCTGCGACTTTTCACTCCACCAATTTAAAGCCAAAAGTTGTTTTTTTGAGAAGATAAGTTTATTGTCCTTCATTGCACTTCTCCACACTTTGAGCAATCATATCATAAAGATCATTTTCGGTTATATCGCTTGAGCCTGTTAATTCGTAAAGCTTTTCTAACGCTTTTAAACAATCAACAAATTTTATTTCAAGACAATTTTTCCCGACTTTAATCCCAGAAATTGCTGAAAAATCCAACCCCTTTACTTTTTTGTTAAAATCGCACTCGCCATCAAACAATAACTTAAGCACATTTTTCGACCTGCCAAAGGCAAGCTTCCTTAACATATTCACAATTTGGTTATATACTTTCTTTCTCTGCATAACAAAAGCCCCCTTCACTGAGGGGGCCTAAACAAAACCAATCAGTTGCAAAACTAAATGCAACCTCAAGTTTTACCTTTTGCACCAAATTAGCAAATCAATGCTACCAATAAATAAAGTTAAGCACCAAAAACTCAACCCAATTGTACAAAAAACTTACAACATGGAAACGACCTTACGCTTCTTCTGATTTTTTTTGCTCGCATTTTTGGTTGGCAACAGAACAAGAAGTCTTTGCGGCAGACTGGCATGAAGCTTGGCATTCTCCACAACCAGAATCGCTGCAATTATTTATTTTGCTATTCACAAGGATTTTAACATGTTTCACTTTCTTTTTCTTCCCTTCGCATTTTCTATTTCTTTTTGTTTCGCCATTCTTTCAGCAGCCGTAACATTTGATTTAATTGCACTCTTCTCAATCCGTAATTTACTACGGTCACCTCCGGTTTCAAGCGTAAATACACTATCTTTCACAGAGGTAACAATTCCAACAATTCCACCAACGGTAACAACTTCATCCCCTACTTCTATGTCTTTTCTTATTGCAGCCTCTTCTTTTTCTCGTTTTTTTTGTTTTCTTCCAGCAAAAAACCACAAAGCCAACATAAAAACAAGCATTGAAAGAAAAAAAACATTATTTCCATTTTGGAATGGATTTTGCACTACTTGATTACTTGGTTGAACCATTGCCGTGTTCTTTGCTGCTTCTGTTACTGTGTTTGTTGCCATTAAAAAATCACCTCTCAATTACTAACTTATCGGTTTTTTTCCATAGGAATTCGCTATTACCACAATCACTATTAAGAAAGTTAAAAAACCAAGGAACGGAACCAGGGAACTAGCCCCCGCTAAAACTCCGCCAACAATCATCACAAAAGCACCTAAAATCGCCAATACTGGACAAACAAACCCCTTGAAAGCACTTTTTATTTCTCCAGTTTTTTTCAATTTCATTACCCTAGTGTAAAGAACTGCATAAAGCACATATAAAAACGCAATTGAGAATTCAGAAAAATCAAATTCCAAACCAATTAAGTCAAACCGCTTTAAAACATAATTCACCACACTAACAACCAAAACAGAAACAAAAAAAAGTATAAAAGAAGCAATTGGCGGCCTACCATCTGCAGCATTAGAAATAAACATTTTTTTCGCAGGGAACAAATCTCTTTCCGCCAATGGACCTGCAAAACGCAACGCACCCATAATATTTCCATTAATGGCACCCATAATTGAGAGAACAACAAAGCCTAATAAAATTTTTGCACCATAAACTCCCCACAAACGCGAAGCTGCAACCTGAATATGTGCAGAACCTAGTGCAGCTATTTGTTGCGGATCAAGGTACATGCTTACACCAATAAAATACAAAATATATACACACAAAATTATAAGCGGCGCAATAGTAAATGCCAATGGAATTGTTTTTTTAGGATTTTTAATTTCATTTGTTATTGTTGCAGCAACCAACCAACCTTCAAAAGCAAACGCTATTGGACTAACAGCTGCAAGCCAAAATGTTGATTTCCAAGCACTTGCAAACTCCGAGATCTGAATGGCACCAGGGTCACCTTTAAATATCCCAACCAAAATAAATGTAATTAGTGGAATGAACTTTAAAACTGTTGAAACATTTTGAAATCTTCCACCAAAACCAGGGAACATATTCATCACCATGAAAAAAATGCACGTTGCACTACCAATCAGCACACTATTATTAAGCGTAGGCTCCATCCCAAATAATTGGCATGAAAGCATTCCGCATATGTAAGCTTCTGTGCTAATAATAGCAGGAAAGTACCCAAACATATTAATCCAACCAACAATGCTTGCAAATTTTCTGTTAACAAAAACATCTGCAAAAGCCACCACTCCACCAGATTCTTCTGTTCTGGTTGCAAGTTCTGCAATAGTCAAACTTCCAAAAATAATACTAATTCCAGCAATACAAAAAGCTAATATTCCAAATACAATGCTCCCATGAGTGAAAGCTAAAATACTATTTGTTTTAAAAAATATTCCGGAACCAATAACTACCCCCATCATCATGGTTATTGTAGAAAATAAATTAAAACGCTTTGATTTATCATTTAATTCAACCATTTCCCCCAAAACTCCCCTCGAAAAAATCCTCATCAGATTATAACACACATCTTCACAAATTTGCAAACGCTCAAAATATAATAATGACCATCTTAAGTTATTTCTAACAATACAACAATTAGTTATATGATCTTTATTGTGCTACATGCATAAAATATTTTAACAGAACCTGAGTTTGAATTTTCAGAGAATACACCTATATATGCATTGCTATTTGTGGCAAAAGTGCCAATACTCAACCAACCTCGGACATAAAAATGCATTTTGAATAGTAAAAAACACATTTTATCAAAGTCTCTGTAAACGATTTTATCATTTTTCAAAATTTGACAAAATTTACATTTTTGGCGTATAATCCGACATGTCGAATTAGCCGTTATGTGAAAAAATTTCATTAAACCCGGGAGGATTTTTTTATTTGAAGAGGACAGGAATATTTCTGGTACTCTTGACTTTTGGGGTATTTTGGGTAGGCTCAAGCAATATATCAGCATATAGGCTTGACTCCAAACGGGTAATCATTCCATGGGAAGAGTATCAAGCCAGCCAAATGAATCACGACCCAACTTATGCATGTGACCCCATGCAAACAGTGACTTTCGTAATTAATGGTGAAGAGTCATCAGCAACATTTCATGGGGACTGTGTGAAAGACGCGCTCAATTTCTTTGGCATAGTATTAGAAGGGGCAGATACAATTAATTTACCACTCAAAAAACCGCTTGAGGACGGAGATAGAATTGAAATAACAAGCAAAACGAACACAAACCAAAGCTTCATAATCTATACACCACTCTTACCAGATGGTGCTGTTCGTGTTGTTGCAAGCAATAACACACCCAGATCAAACCGAATAGTATTTAAATTCCCAGCAGGCACACAAGTTAGCGAGCTTTGGTTGCAAAATTTAAACCAAGAGGAACACTTAGATAAATATAAAAAAGTGTGGGTGTATGTTGGAAAATCAGAGGAACATATCTCAATAAGAGAATTTAAAAACCTTGTTTTAAATGAAAACAATCACCCTACAACATATGTGAAAAAAATAGACTCTATCCGCGCTTTTGCCTATTCCACAAGCAGCACAACCGGCAGAGGATCCACCGGGAACCCTCTGTTCCCAGGAACTGTTGCTGCTAATTTTTCTAAATTCCCGCCTGGAACTTTACTATACATAATAAGTGAAGACGGCAAAATCCCCTACGGCATTGCCACAGTAGAAGATACAAGCCCCCTTCTGCAACAAGGCGAAAATTTTTTAGATGTTTTTTTAGATAGTTTTGAAGAATCTTGCTGGTGGGGTGCAAGAAATGTAACTGTTTTTGTGCTGGAATACCCACCACAAAAGCAACCTCGCTAAAATCCACCTCAAATGCAACTAACCAAACATCAGCGAAAACGGTAGTAGAATGAAATCGGCTGTTCCAATACCGGCGAAAAGGACCGGACCATACAGGCAAAAAACAACAGCATAATTCTTAACTGACATTCTGTTGACATCTTATATAAGTTTTGATAACATACACATGTGTTGCAAATTTGCCGATGTGGCGGAATGGCAGACGCAGATGACTCAAAATCATCCGGGAAACCATGGGGGTTCGAGTCCCTTCATCGGCACCAAAAAAATTCAAGAGGAGAAGTATCGAAGTGGTCATAACGAGAACGACTCGAAATCGTTTGGCGGGTTCCCCCCGTCCGTGGGTTCGAATCCCACCTTCTCCGCCAATAATTTGTACAACCGTTGTGAAAACTAAGCTCCTACCCACACTTCTGCAGGTTTTTATTTTAAATTCACTCAAGTAAGTTCACGGCGCAGAATATTTTCGTGCCATTTCTTTACACACAAAAAAGCTTCCCAGGGCGTTAAGTGCAATATATTAAGGCTTTGAATTTCGGTTGCAATCTGCATTTCAATTCGGTAATTTTGCAAATTTGTGGGCAATTCATAATCACAGCAAGCGTTCAAACTCGAAGATTGAAGGCTCTGTTGCTCCAAAATTGGTTTCTTTTCTGTTGTAATTGCATTAATAGGTGGCTGCTGTTGCAATTTTGAAAAATCTCCGCCCATTTTCAAAATCTGATAAATTTTCTCTACCTTCGCTTGCAAGGTAGTTTCACATGTGTTTTTCAACCTGGCCTTAACATTTTTAACTTTTGTTTTAATTTGTTCGTTTGTCAACCGACTTTTTCCAAGCAAAATGCTATCTAATTCTTCGTTTGCGGCGGCCACATAATTTTCCAAAAGGAAAAGTTCATTCGGGAATATATTATAGCCCAAAAACACACAACCCTCATTTACCTCACGCAAAAAAGATTTAACTGGGCTTAATTTTAACTTCAACTTTTCATCAAGGTACAATTCTGCAATCTCTTTTAATTCTTTTGCTTCCTTCATATCTTTACAAACCACAGCCATGTCGTCAACAAAACGCAAATAAGTAGAATTTGCGAAATTCTCTGTAATCAAGCGGTCAAAAGTCGCCAAATACAAATTTCCAAACAAATTAGACAAACTACTACCTGAAAAAATTCCCTTCCCATTAACCCCAAAACAAGCAAGCATATTTTGTAGCAAATTAATAGTTTTTTCATCAACATATTTCTCAAGCATAGATAATAAAATTTTGTGATCGATACTATCGTAGTATTTTGCAATATCCATGCGCAAAATACTCCCCGTTAGATTTTTCTGCATACTTGCCTGCAAGTTAATTATCGCATGTTTATATGATTTATTTTTGCGATGGCTGAAAAGATTATTTATGAAAATAGGTTCCAAAATATCAGCCAAATCACTAAAAAGCATTTTGGTAATAAGTCGCTCTGGCAACCCAAAAGAGGAATATTTTCTTTTTTCATTACTTAAATACTTTGGTGCTGAAAATTTAAAAGTCCCAGTTACCAATTCTGCCTGCATTTGTTCTAAATTTATATTTTCAAACTCCTTTTTACTAACTCCAGAACCTTCATAGCAAAGCTCAAGCAACGTCATTTCCAACCTATCCAAATCGATGATTTTATCATAAAGTTGCAAAATTTTCACGACCCTCAATTTATTATTGAAACGAATAACCAATTGTGCCGTTTCGTTCAACAAAAAATTATATCATAAGCCACATGAAAATGTCGTCGCTTTCTTTTATTAATTCCCCGCAATAAAATACCGCTCATATTAATAGCGGTATTTTATTTTATTTCAGGCTTGAAACAATATCTTGCACTTTTGTGAAATTTTTATATTCGAAATTTTTATATTTTATGCCAAATTCTTTTTCAATTAATAATATTAAATTAACAAAAGAAATAGAATCAATCCCTAAATCAATCAATAAATCTGCATTCAATGTAATCAAATCTGGATTAATTTCTTCCAAAAGTTCAATAGTCTTCTTAACTCGTTCAAAAACACACATATTCACTCACCTTTTTAGTTTATATAATGCCGTTTTTGCCAATCCTTCTTGATAAATATTAATTTTCCTTATTTTTTCATAATATGACAGTGATGCATTGACTTTATCAATATTTTTTGCAACCATATCATAAACATCCTCAGCCTTAAAATTACTACCACAATCCCGAGAGACAACCACATCAACGGATAATGCTATGTTTTCGGCGTTTTGAACAATCGGTTTCACCAAACACTCTTCAATATAAGGTGATTTTACTATTTGCGCTTCAAGTTTTTCTGGGCAAATTTTTTCACCGCTTTGCAAAACAATAATATTATCTGCTCGTCCCACTAAACAAAGGAATCCCTCTTCATCTAAATACCCAATGTCACCAGTTCGAAGCCAACCATCAATAATCACTTTTCGAGTTGCTTTTAAATTATTACTGTACCCGTTCATCACATTGGGCCCCTTAACCCAGATCTCTCCAACACCATTTTCATTTTTTACCAATTTAACTTGACATCCTAGAACTACTTTGCCAACCGTGTTTGGTTTTTTATTTTGAGGAGTACTTAGCGAAACAATTGGCCCACACTCTGTTAAACCATATGCATTTAACAAACTAACGCCATAACTTTCAAAGATTTTCGCTAATTCCGAGTTCATGGGTGCCGCACTACACATAATATATTGTAAACATGCAACATCACATTCGCCTAAATTAATTGTATTTATTAACCTTTCCGCTAAAACTGGAACTAAAACCATCATCTCTGGCTTAAATGCATTAATAGCCTTAAGGAATGAAAAACTATCAGCAAGAAAAACCGTGCCACCAACATTCAAAGCGGGAAACACACTCACAATCAACCCCGCCACATGAGACATTGGTAATATCAGCAACATTTTTTTTATGTTATCAAAATAGAAATTTACACTATTAACCGAAAACATGATGTTGGTTTGTGAAAGCATTACACCTTTGCTTTTCCCGGTAGTTCCAGAAGAATAAAAAATAGCACAACATCCATTACCTTCACAAGAAGCAACTGGGCGCTGTGCAACATCCCTACATTCATATTCTTCAAACATCTTTTCTAAACTAAGATAAATGCGTTGTTTTTGCAATTTTTCAGTTAATTTTTGTACTAAATTATGAAATTTTCTTGAAAAAAGTACTAACTTGCATCCACAGCCATCTAAATTTGCAACAACTGCGGATTCCTCACTACTCACCAACACCGCAACAAAACCCGCATTAATAACGGCAAAAAATGAAACCAAGCCATAATAACTATTACCACTTAAAATTGCAACACGCCGATTTGTTAACTGCATTTTCAATAATATTTCAGTCAGCACCTGAACATCTTTCCAAAGCTTGGCATATGTTACACTCAATATTTTCCCGCCATCAAAATATTTTATGGCAATTTTTTCACCTTGATTATAAAAACTTCTAAGCATTTCTAATACTGTATTATTTTTCTTCAAAGTTAATCACTCTCTATGTGTGTCCTCGACATTAATAAGCCGCCGACATAAATTCCTTTATTGCTCACCTAAGTTAATTACTTTTTTCGCATCCGCAAGCATTAATAATTTATGCGTCAGCAAAATTACTATCCCTTTTTGTTTCATTTCATTAATAATATCCACCACGTTTTGTGTATTCACTTCGTCTAAAAATGAAGTTACTTCATCAAAAATATTAATAGGTGCATTTTTAAGGTATGCTCTGGCAATTGCCACACGTTGCATTTCACCACCAGAAAGATTAATACTTTCACTTACAACCGTATCATATTTATCTGGCAAATTGTTTATTTTTTCATGGAGATTAAGCCGTTCACAAATTGCAATTAATTCGCTGTCACGAATGCTATTTGAGCAACCTAACAGAATATTTTCGCGGAAAGATACGTTAAACAATTCTGTATGTTGAGCCACATATCCAACATTCAACCGAACCGCCTCTACAGAATCTGCGACTTGATCATCTGGGTACACGCAAATTACACCTTTTGTTGGGGCATATAATCCTGTTAATAATTTGGCAATCGTGCTTTTCCCAATTCCAGAAGGCCCAACTATCCCATAAAGTCCAGACCCATGAAACTCCAAATTTAAGTTATTAAAAATTTGAGAATTACTTACATAACCAAACGTTACATCTTTGAAAATAATCGCAGGACTTGCTTTAATTTGCACGGGCACCGTTTTTGTAAGTGTTTCAACAGGCAACTCAAAATATTCATTTAATCTTTTTAACGTTGGCAAAATTTGCCAATAGGAAATTACGCTTTCAATCAATTCATGAATCGGGTTAACAAGCATTTGGAAGTAAACTTCAAGAGCAATAACTGTTCCAATTGTCATTTTACCTTCCAAAATAAACCCGAACCCCATCCAATAAATTACAGCAATAGCAATAAGAATAATAGTGCTACTAATTCCACTATAAAAGGGGGAACGCTTCCCACTTTCAATATTAAGCGCTTGCAATTCTTTCAACACACTAACATATTGTTTATTAACCTTTTTCTCAGCCACAAAGGTTTTAATAAGCTCAATGTTATCTACCTGCTGCTCAAGAGTCGTATAAAATTTATCCTCAAGAATTAATGATTTCGCTGCTATTTTCTCAAATATCTTACCCACATAAATGTTAAACAACACATAAATTACAACCAAACCCAAAAGAATAGAAGAGATAAGCGGGGATAATAAAAACATACCAACAATGCTCATCAACAAAAAAACAGAGCTATTAACAATTACTGCCCAAAATGTTGTTACAAATGAACTAATTCCGCCCCCATCTCCGACTATTCTAGAAAGGATATCTCCTTTGGCGGTTTTATTAAAAAAACTAAACGGTGCAAAAATAACTTTTGCAAATAATTGCGTTCTAACATCTAAGTTTATCTTCTCTGCAATATACACAAAAATACAACACCTAAAGTAGTTAAACACAGGCTGCAAAAAACACACACCTAAAAATATTAGCAAAACTGGGTACATCTCTGTTCTTGTTTTAAATTTAACAACATTATCTATTAAATACTTAGAAAGATACGGCGTTACAAAAACCGAGAAGCTACACAGCAAAGTTACTAAAACTCCATAAACTTCTTGTTTTTTATGTTCCTTAAGTAAATTTATTAAATATTTTTTAAAACTCATTGTGCTGCCAACTTTTTCACAAATCGTGTTTTATATGAGGTAAAACCAAGAGAATTAACAAGTGATTGAACTTTTGTGTTAAATCCATAAACATCAACACCCAAAAATTCATAACTCTTCTCTTTTGCCCAACTCTCAGCTTTTTCATATAACCCTATAAGAATCTTGTAAGAATTTTCGTTACCTCTCGCCGCCTCATCTACAAAAAGGTGCTGTGCATAAATAAAAGGCGCCACTTCAAAATTCTCATCACAATCACGTTGCCACAGCTCTATGTACCCGACAACTTCATTTCCAAGTTTCGCAACAAAAATTGCACAATTCTTGTTTTTAAGACATTTTTTGTAAAAACTCCTAAGGTCGAAATCTAATACCGGCGCAACACAAAAACTATTTTTAGACATTTGATCTGTGCCCAATTTACAAAACAGGACGTTAACACCATTAACATCCTCTATACTCATTTTTTTTATTACACACCTCACACTACCTACCACCCCTTAAGTCCCCTCATCTATTTTTTACCATCAACGACAATAAAAATAGTAAACAAACACTCTGCAAAATAAAAATTGTCGTAATTGCAATATTTTTTCGCCATTTTTGCGCAAACATACTGCACAACTAAACAAATTTTCTTTGCTGATTCTTATCCTCTTTAAAAAATTTAATTAACGATTACCAACGCAGTTACCCCTACAAACATTGCAATTACTAGAGCAAGAATTACGCTTTCTTCTTCCAGCATGGCTGCAGTGATTATGACAAACACTACCACACACACCTCTACGGAGAGACCTTCTTAATCTCCTAGAAAAGCTACGACAAAAACAATCAAAACAAAAACCATCTTCCGCAGATTCAAAATTCACAATTACAGGGTCCACAATAAATTTCATTGCCATTCACCACCTTTTTAAATAATTTGCTATGCAGCCGGTTGCGCAAACAAACACACAATAAACTTTAATAAAGATCTAGCGTCTCCAAACAACAACTTCTCTGGCAAAAAACGAACCTACATTCGCAAATTATATTTTAATTATTATATCATAGTTTTCTTCAATGCAGTGAGATAATTAAAATGTTAAGCAACGGCACTACAAAAACCAGCACAAACATTGCAGTGACTTCGTCCAGCTCCTGGCCCTGGATTCATTCCTCCACAACCACCGTTCCCATTCCCTACATTCCGACCATTGTTCCCAGCAACTCCGGAACAATTACCAACACAAACATTACAAACCTGCTGGCAGTTTCCGGCATTTCCATTTGACGCTATATTCCGCAAACTTGCAGCAAATCCAGGGTCACAAAAACAATAACCTTTGCCAAAAGTCGGGAACACAACATATTTCATCGCACTCACAAATCTAACCTCACTTTATCTTAAATTAAGCCGTTCGATTTTTACCACAGTTGTAAGAATTTCACTACAAACAGAGCAAAAACAGCGTTACCTTGTAAATGGGGAACCTAGTGGGAACATGGAATCAAAAAAGTTGGAATCGAAGTCACCACCCAAATCCATGTCACAATCAACATCGGAATCGAAATCAACACCAATATCAACATAACCATCACTAACAGCTGAGCAGTGCCCAGAACAAACCTGCTGACAATGCCCTCTTTTATTTTTAATATCATCTTGCAATTGCTCAGCAAATGTATCACAAAAACAATAACCCTTGCTAACAACCGGTTTTACAATAAATTTCATTTAACTCACCAACTTTTTAATTTTTATTTCTACTTCTCTTTAACAAACCTTTTTTTTTCTTTTCTGAAATTACTTCGAGTTTGTACCCCTTCAACAAATACTTTACCTTGACCCTTCTATTTTAACACTACCGCGAAGTAATTACTTTTTAACTTTTTACTTTATTCTTAGCACAATGTGAACAATTCCCAGCACAATGATTACATCTATTGCAATGATTAGTACACTGCCCACACGCATAAGGACCGGTAAAACAATACCCTCTAAAAAATATGTCCTTCGGCACCTCTATGTGTTTCATTACAATCACCTCTCTAACATTAACCTAAGTAATTATTTTTTTGTGTTCACTTTTGCTTTGTTTGAAGCGCAATATGAACAAAAACTACATCTACTGCAATGATTAATACACTGCCCGCATTTATTCCCTGAAAAACAATACCCCCCAACAAATATGTCCTTTGGCACTTCTATGTGTTTCACTTCAATCACCTCTCTAACATTTCCGCAACACAACTACTCACAAACCTTGTTTGTAATTCAAATTTATTTGCATATTGCACAATGTTCACACTTTCCTTCTTTTTCTTCTTGTGTACAATATATGTCGTACCTTGTTTTAAGAACATCTAGTAAATTATATTTCCATTTCTCACAATCTGGCTTCTTGTTTCGCAACCCATTATATGGGCACCCACCCATGCAGAGTGGTAAAACTTCACAGTCAACACACGTCTGCTTATCAAACGGCGACCAAAGCAAATATTCAAAAAACAAATTAGAAATTCCAAAGTTTTTCTCTTCTTTTAAGTTCCCAACCCTTCTTTTTGCATTTCCAATATCATTCCAGCATTTATATAAATTCCCTTGCGGGTCAACAACAAAAGCTGTTAAAGAATCCGCACAACAATAATTTGCTTTCGCACCTGGGTAATAGGGGTACTCAACCGCTGTGAACCCTTTCTTTAATAAAACATTTTGATATCTGTGGCTTTCTTCAGCGTATTCTTTTGTGGTAAGACAAGTCCCAGAAATTGCAGCACACGCAGTTGTGTAATCTCGAACGTGCCCAAGTGCAATGTCACAATCCTGAAGCCCCTCTTCAATAAAAATATCAAGCAACTCTTCCAAATCATCCTGGTTCGTTTTATCTATATTCACCCGAACATTAACAGACACACCTGCATTTGTTAACATCTTTATGTGCTCTAAAATTACATTGAAAGTCGGTTCTGAACTGTTTTTTAATTTTCGGCGTGAATTATGTATATCTGGCGGCCCATCAACTGTAATTTGAATCCCTGTAATTTGTGCTTTTTTCATCTGTTCGATTATATTATCATTAATTAAATAACCATTAGAAATCATATATGAACTATATGGTGCTTTCCTCTTTTTACATATTTCTATCAACTTCTCAGACATTTTCCATATAATATCTTTAACTAAAAGTGGTTCGCCACCATACCAAGTAATAGAAATAGGTTCTTTTTTCTTTGCAATTGCTTCAACTCGCGCATAAATAGCATCTATAACTTCTTTTTCAATAACACCATTCTGACTACCTTCATAACAATACGGGCACGCAAAATTACAAACCAATGTTGGAGCAATAGTCAGCACTAACCCATGCGAGCTAAATTTGCCAGAAAGACTATTAAATTTCAACAGATTCAATTCATCAACTTCTTTGTCGACTATGAAAAATCCCAATTTCATTTCTTCAATTAATTTTTTTGTTTTTTTATCTACATTATCCACATTTAAAGAATCTATGTTTCGCATCACCTTGCAAAAATCTTCATCAACCTCTGCAAAGGCCGAGGTAATTCCGTTAAAAGCTAAATCCTTCCCTTTGTAGTTGAAAAAAACATTATACTTAGATGCTTTCATGCAATCATCAACTTCCTTCCACTCAAATAATAAAATAAAAAAACATAAATTGCTGGAAATCAATTTACAATAATGATACAATTAAGGAAATTACACAACAAAGGTGGTCTTAATGTAATGATATTAACAATAACTTCACTCATTCGTACATTCCTCTCCACTGAAGAAATTAAACAAATTGAAAAAACTTTTTTTAAACTTTCAAATTGGGCTAACTTTTCTAATAATGTAAGCATATTAACATGTGACTCACTAGAAGAATTGGCACAAAAAACAAAAGTACCTTCCCTACCAGCATGGGTTATTGCAACCAACCAAGGAACTTGCGTATTTCTTTTAAAGCCCACACACTGGCCAAAAAAAAAAGAATATAGTGTTACGCAAATATGTATACACGAACTAACCCATGTAATAATTAACAACGCCATACAAAATTGCCCACTATGGCTTAACGAAGGACTGGCTTGTTTTTATGCTAATCAAATTTCAACTATAATAAACAACAACACACTAACAATCAATCCCTACAACGCTACTTACGATAATGGGCTTTATTCCATAAGCGGAAAAACTATTTGGCTCCTGATGAAGAAATATGGCGAAGCCTTTATCTTAAACCGAATAAAAAGCAGTTCTAACATACGCACAGATGACATTTTGGGGTACAACGCATTGAACAATTTAATAAAATAACGCACTTTACAAAAGTTTTTATTTTGCACCTATCTTAAAATCTAGGCTAACATAAATTCAAACAAAAAAACAAGATAGCTTGTCGAATTCGACTTTCCTTCGCCCCCATTTTTAACTCCATTCTATTAAGATAAAAATACATATATCCAAATTAAAAAGCCCCATCTTACTTGGGGCTTTTTAATTTGGATATATGTATTTTTATCTTCCACGTTATATACGTCGAAATGTTTTCATCACTTCAAGCATCTTGAATCCATCAATCAATGGTCGAGGCGACAGGACTCGAACCTGCGACATCTTGGTCCCAAACCAAGCACTCTACCAAACTGAGCTACGCCTCGAAATATTATTTGCGCCGTTGGTGTGGGTAACAGGACTTGAACCTGCACGATTTTACTCACTAGCGTCTGAGGCTAGCGCGTCTGCCTATTCCGCCATACCCACTTAAACAATGCTGTCCCAAACTCCAAAACCGGGGCGAGCAACAAACTCTCCCCGGTTCTTGTAAATTTAACTATGCGTTCGCTTTTGCCACAGTAGCTTTTTCCTCTTTTTCTTCACGGGCACGTTCTTCCAATTTTTTTGTAACTCTCGGATTAATTTTTAACACAGCAAAAATCCAAACACCAACAATCGTGAACATCATACCCATTACAATTCTCATATTCCCAGGGTCTACAACTTTCTCTCCAAACCACTTTGCATTCGTTAAAATCATCACAATTGTTGCACCACTACCTTTTCCAAGGCGTCCGCCAATAACCTCAACAGCAGCTTGCGCTTTAAGCTTCTCATCGGACTCCAGTGGGAGATATGCCATATTCTTTGTTGAATCAAACAGAGAATATTTCACGCCCTTTGAACACGCAATTTGGTACATACCCAATGTAACACAAGCATTCAACAAACTTATCCCCCAAATCATGCCACCTTCACCAATTTTTTCTTTATAGAGCATTAATGCAAAGAAAACCGCCACAGTAACACCTGTAAAAATTGGAGTAACCAAAGCAGAAGTCCTCCACTTCCCACTCTTCAATACATTAGCACCAACAATCATTATAATCATTGTTAATAACCCGGTCCTCTTTGAGACCCCGCCCATAAATTCGTTATAAGCGTTGCCCTCAGGGAACCGCAGTTTAACCTGAGCTTTCCAAATAATTTCGTTCAGGTGCAACGACATACCATAGCACAACACCAACAATGCTATTAAGAGAATATACGGATTTGTAAGTACGTAAACAAAACTTTCGGCAACCCCCATTTTCGGCTTGGATTTCTTTTTCCCCATACCAGGTGAATACAGTTTGGGGTCTGTTAATACATTTCTTTGCATCCACGCATAAGTAAACAGTGCCACAATAGCACAACTCAAAATACACAACATTTGCAATTTAAGATTCGAGCCAAAGGCCAACATTTCGTTGCCCCCAGCCTCCACTGTTTTTTTTGCCTTTCGCGAAAAACTCTCAACCAATTCTCCAGAGGCAAGCAATCCCAAATTCCCAAAGAAACCGAAAAGGCTATAAAATCTTGGAGCCTCTGTTGTTTTCGTAATTTCATTGGCAAATTGCCAAAAGAGAAGAGAAATAACAGCGGCACCCCATAACTCTGCTAAAACATAAGCTAATGAATACGTCCAATTGGTGAAACATGGAATAATCCAGTGTAACCATGGCACTTTTGTGCGCGCAGCTTCAATAAATTCAGCAGAACCATGTAAATATTCTACATTGGGAAACAAAACAAATCCAAACAATAAAAAATAAGAAACAAAAAAGATTATAACACTATAAAATACTTTTGCAGCAGAAACCTTATTGGCCAATTTTACAAAGGCCGCCATAAACAAAAAGGAACAAGGAATAACAATCCACGTTTTAAGCGAAGAAATCATTTCTGTTCCTCCACCAGTTGCGAAAGACTGAATTAGGGTATCTTTCAAATCTCGCAACAATGTATATGTAAATAACATACAAATCATCAACAAAGACATTGGCAAAAATTTCTTCAACTCAAAATTATAAATTGGCCAAAACATAGACCGCAACCTGCCAAACTGCCGTTGCCCACCCTTGTCTTCCATATATTAAACATTCCTTTCACTACACTTCTTAAAATATAATAACTTAGTGAAATTTTAAATCGCTACTCTCGGAGTGTTTTCTCAAATTTAACCTTCTTCAAAAATGGTCGTTCCAAAAATCTTTTAATACGCAATAACCACTCCTTTTCGCGCTCAAGTGGCTGAACTAAAATAGTTATAATTCCGACCAGATTTCCACCTAAAATATCAGTGTAAATCTGGTCGCCAATTACAGCAACTCGCGACTTACAACACCCTAATTTATTAAGGAGAATTTTAAAACCACGGCCCAATGGTTTGCGTGCCCGGCACACATATTGCAACTCTAAAGCACTTGCAAACTCTTTCACTTTTGCAGATTTATTATTTGAAATTATTGCAGCAACAATTCCCGCCTTCTTTAGCATACTCACCCAGCCAAAAACTTCGCTGTATAATTTTTGCCCATTATGCCCTGTTAAAGTATTATCAACATCCAAGAGCAGAAATTCCACCCCCATATTTTTGATATCTTTCACCGAGATATTCCAAATGCGATCGAAAACATAATCTGGCAAAAACACCTTGAACAAATTTAATCTCTCTCAATCTCTTTAATATTTACGCTTTCTTGCAGCTTCTGATTTTTTTTTGCGCCGCACAGAAGGCTTTTCATAACGCGCCCGTCTGCGAACTTCAGAAAGAACGCCAGATTTTGCACACTGCCTTTTAAATCTTTTTAAAATGTTATCTATTGATTCATTATCTTTCACATGAACTTCTGCCACACTATTCGCCCCCTCCCGTAAACCACCACAAACATCAGTTCAGCTTTTCCTTTGGGCCCCGAGAATACAAACAACAAACAAAATAAACTTACCTTTTAGAAAATTGAGGCGCTCTTCTTGCCGCCTTAAGACCATATTTTTTACGCTCTTTCATTCTTGGGTCTCTGGTTAAAAATCCCTCTTTTTTAAGAACTGGTCTAAGGCCTACTTCAAGTTCAAGCAATGCACGCGCCACCCCATGCCGAATTGCACCAGCCTGCCCCGAAACTCCACCACCAAGAACTCTAACAACAACATCAAATTTCCCCATTGTTTTGGTAAGTTCCAAAGGTTGTCTGACTATTAATTTTAAAGTCTCAGTTCCAAAATAATCATCAATCGGCCGGTTATTTATTATAATTTTACCTGTTCCATCGTAAAGCCTAACGCGTGCAACAGATTTTTTTCTTCTTCCTGTTCCATAAAAAAATGGGCATTCACTATACATTAAAAAACCTCACTGTTCAATATTTTAATTACTTTCAAAAAATTTAATTTCCAAAAAGAACTGGTTGTTGCGCCGCATGCTTGTGCTCACAACCGGAGTAAACTCTTACCCTGGTCAATGACTTTCTTCCAATTGAA
This sequence comes from Oscillospiraceae bacterium, assembly GCA_031266415.1. Taxonomy (GTDB): domain Bacteria; phylum Bacillota; class Clostridia; order Oscillospirales; family Ruminococcaceae; genus BNZN01. Next base: position 212,702 of record JAISBB010000001.1, read on the forward strand.
TTTTTGGGCAGCATCCCTTTAATTGCTAACATAACCGCTTTTTCTGGTTTTTTCTCCATTAAAATTTTATAGCTGATTTCTTTTAAACCACCAACCCAGCCGGTGTGATATCTATAAAATTTTTGTTGCAATTTCCTGCCGGTTAATACAATTTTTCCTGCATTTAAAACAATCACATGATCACCACAATCAACATGTGGTGTATAATTTGGCCGATGTTTCCCCATAAGTAAACGAGCAATTTCCCCCGCCAAGCGTCCCAATGACATATTGGCAGCATCAACCACATGCCATTTTCGCTCAACTCTTTCTTTTGTTAGCATATATGTAGACATAACCACGCGCCCGCCGTCGGCCAAACTTTGTGCCGTCAACAGCGACCTTTGCTCCTCTCTTTTGTTTCTTTTCAAAAATAGTTGTTCCATTTTTGCAGCATCACGGAACAGAAACACCGTATCATTATAAACGCAAAAACGAACTGTGTCAATCCACAATTAGATAGATAACACGAATTCATTTAAAAATATAAAAATAAAGGCACTTGCGCTACTTAAGTTCTCTCAATTATGCCATTAATTTCAACACATATAATTCTAAATTAATTTATTAAACGGCATTTTTGCACAAACTTTCCTCTTTTAAAAAAATGTGATGGCTGCAAAAACGCACCCACCAACATAACAACCCTAAACACGAGTTGCCTTCAATTAAACTGTCTTTAACCAAATACTTACCTAGGTTCGACAATCAACCTTATTGCTGTTCTTTCTTCTCCATCAATTACTACACTGGTAAATGCTGGGATACAAACTACATCAAGCCCTGTTGGCGCTAAATAACCGCGCGCAATGGCAATGGCCTTAATTGCTTGATTTGCTGCACCAGCACCAACAGCCTGTACTTCCACCATTCCCTTCTCACGGATTACACCAGCAATCGCACCTGCTACAGAATTTGGAACAGATTTTGCTGAAACCTTAAGTATTTCCATTTTCCTTGATGCCTCCCCAAATTGCATTCAATATTTATTACCCTATGGTATAACGTTTGCTCGCAAAAATCAAGTGTTTCTTTCTTCTTAAATTTTTCTATAATTTGCTATTAATTTCGTACAATATAGCAATGTCGTGCCAATTGTTTTGTTATTTAGAATACTTTTGTATTTTTCATCCTATATGAAATGCTTAATATGTTAAATAACAACAAATATATGCAGAATATTTAACTCTGCTCAAAAAGTCATTTTCAACTGCCAAAAGCAAACTTTTTGTGAATTAGTTACTATTATTGCTCAACAAGTGGGTTATTTAAGCATATTTTCCACCATTTTATTTGCTATTTCCATGTCTGCTCGATCCTTTAGCTCCGGCATTACCGCACGCATAATCGCCCCTTTATCTTTCATTTCTGGTTTCAAGATATTTAACCTAGAAATTGTTTTCTCTATAATTTTTTTAATTTCACTATCTGCCATTAAACGAGGAGCAAATTCAGAAAATATGTTAATTCGGCTATTACATTCATCAATAACATCTTGCCTGCCATTCGCCTCCCTTAATGTTTCCCTCGTTTGCTTAATTTCTTTTACAATTACGGCATTTTCTTCACTTTCTGTAAGTTCTGCACGTTTATCTATAAACCTTGCTTTTAATGCCGCCAATAACAAAGAAAGCGCATTTTTTCTTGTTATATTCTTCTCTTTAAGGGCCACCATCATTTCAGTTCTAATTAAATCAATTTTTGACATCAAACATTCTCCATTTCATTAAAAATTATCGAAACAAAAAGCAAAATCAACCCCTCGCAGCTAGCGCGCCAAAGGAGTTGATTTAACAATCTATTACGACTCTTCTACATACCCATTACCAAAGGAAAGCAACATTATTCAACAGACACAACAACCCCAGAACCAACCGTTCTGCCACCTTCACGAATAGCAAAACGTAACCCCGCTTCTATTGCAACAGGAGTAATCAATTCCACATCAATTTCAACATTATCCCCCGGCATGCACATTTCAACACCAGCAGGTAATGTTACAACCCCGGTAACATCTGTTGTTCTAAGATAAAATTGGGGCCGGTAATTGTTAAAGAATGGCGTGTGTCGCCCGCCTTCTTCCTTCTTCAAAACATAAACCTGTCCTTTAAATTTTGTGTGTGGTTTTATTGAACCTGGCTTGCAAAGAACTTGGCCGCGTTGAATATCGGCTCGCTGAATTCCACGCAACAAAATACCAACGTTGTCACCTGCTTCTGCATAATCTAAGATCTTTCTGAACATTTCAACCCCGGTAACCGTAGTTTTTTGACTATCTTTTATTCCAACCAATTCAATTTCTTCGCCAACTTTCACTTTGCCACGTTCAACACGGCCGGTTGCAACAGTACCGCGCCCGGTGATTGTGAAAACATCTTCCACTGGTAACAAAAACGGCAAGTCTGACTGACGCGTTGGTGTTGGAATGTAGGCATCAACGGCCGCCATTAATTCAAGCACAGGCGCATAAACAGGGTCACTTGCATCAGTTGCACTAGATTCCAACATCGCCAATGCAGACCCTCTAACAATTGGTGTTGCATCTCCTGGGAAATCGTAACTTGAAAGAAGGTCGCGAATTTCCATTTCAACCAAATCAAGAAGCTCCGAGTCATCCACTTGGTCAACTTTATTCATGAAAACAACAATATAAGGCACTCCCACCTGGCGCGCAAGCACAATGTGCTCTCGTGTTTGTGGCATTGGACCATCTGCCGCAGAAACAACCAAAATTGCACCATCCATTTGCGCAGCACCAGTTATCATGTTTTTAACATAGTCGGCATGACCAGGGCAATCAACATGTGCATAATGCCGCGCCTCTGTTTGGTATTCCACGTGTGTTGTTGAAATGGTTATTCCGCGTTCGCGCTCTTCTGGTGCATTGTCTATTTGATTATAAGCTCTGGCCTCAGCCATTCCTTGCATAGCCAAAACTTTGGTGATTGCCGCTGTGAGTGTCGTTTTTCCATGGTCCACGTGTCCGATTGTACCAATGTTAACATGGGGTTTATTTCTCTCAAATTTTTCTTTTGCCATTCTAATTTTCCTCCCTAAAAATTTTATTGTAACTTATTTTTTTACATTATTGCTAACAATCCCCTCTGCGACTGATTTCGGAACTTCTATATAATGGCTTGGCTCCATAACATACTGACCTCTTCCTTGGGTTCTGGAACGTAAATCTGTCGCATACCCAAACATTTCAGAAAGTGGCACAAGCGCATTCACATGGTGAACACCATTTCGCGCTTCCATTCCTTGAATTTGACCACGGCGTGAATTAAGGTCGCCAATAACATCTCCCATATATTCTTCTGGAACAATTGCACAAACTCTCATAATCGGTTCCAAAATTACAGGGTGCGCCTTTCGCATAGCTTCTTTAAAAGCTATTGAGCCTGCAATTTTAAATGCCAGTTCAGAAGAATCTACTTCATGGAAAGAACCATCGTAAAGCTTTACAATACAATCCACAACGGGATAACCAGCTAACACACCAGCTTGCATTGCCCCGCGAATTCCTGCATCAACAGCTGGAATGTATTCTTTAGGGATTGCACCACCAACCACTTGATTAATAAATTCGTAACCCTTACCACTTTCATTCGGTTCTAATTTAATCTTTACATGGCCATATTGACCACGGCCACCAGATTGCCTTGCATATTTCTGATCAACATCAGCAGAACCTTTAACAGTTTCTTTATATGCCACTTGTGGGTTACCGACGTTTGCTTCTACTTTAAATTCACGCAACAATCTATCTACAATAATCTCTAGATGTAGTTCCCCCATGCCCGCAATAATGGTTTGGCCAGTTTCTTCGTCTGTGTACATTCTGAAAGTAGGGTCCTCTTCTGCAAGTTTAGAAAGGCCAATGCTCATCTTTTCTTGCCCAATTTTAGTTTTGGGTTCAATTGCAACACGAATAACCGGTTCTGGGAATTCCATTGATTCAAGTATTATTGGCTTACGTTGATCACAAAGAGTGTCCCCTGTTGTTGTATTTTTAAGCCCAACAGCAGCTGCAATATCACCAGAATAACAAACATCAATATCTTTTCTGTTGTTTGCATGCATTTGCAAAATTCGACCTATGCGTTCTTGACCGTCTTTCGTGGCATTATAAACTATTGAACCAGCATTCACAGACCCAGAATATACTCGAAAAAAACAAAGTTTCCCAACATATGGGTCTGTTGCAATTTTAAAAGCTAATGCAGAAAAAGGACCTTCATCTGCAGATTCTCTTGTCTCTTGTTCGCCAGAGTCTGGATTAACACCAACAATTGCAGGAACGTCTATTGGCGACGGCATATAATCCACAACGGCATCTAAAAGTTCCTGCACTCCTTTGTTGCGATAAGAAGTACCACACAAAACAGGAATAATGTGGTTAGAAATTGTTCCTTTGCGAATTCCATTTTTAAAATCAGCAACACTTAATTCCTCTCCAGAAAAATAACGATTCATTAACTCTTCATCTTGTTCTGCAACCGTTTCTAATAGTTGTGCACGATATTCCTTAGCTTGATCTTGAAGCTCTCTTGGAATTTCTTCCTTCCTAATATCTTTCCCAAGATCATCATAATGAATATAGGCACACATTTCCACAAGATCCACAATCCCTTTAAAAGTGTCTTCTTTTCCTATTGGCAACTGAATGGGAACGGGATTACAATTTAATCTTTCTTTCATCATCTTCACAACATTGAAAAAATCTGCACCCATAATATCCATTTTATTGACATAAGCCATCCTCGGAACTTTGTATTTATCTGCCTGCCGCCAAACTGTTTCAGATTGTGGCTCTACGGCACCTTTGGCACAAAACACTGTAACAGAACCATCTAAAACTCGAAGCGAACGTTCAACCTCTACTGTAAAATCCACGTGTCCTGGTGTATCAATAATGTTTATACGGTACCCCTTCCAAAAAGCAGTTGTTGCCGCAGAAGTAATTGTAATTCCACGTTCTTGTTCTTGCTCCATCCAATCCATAGTGGCAGCACCTTCATGAACTTCTCCGATTTTGTGAGTCCTTCCGGTATAAAACAAAATTCGTTCGGTTGTTGTTGTTTTGCCGGCATCAATATGCGCCATAATCCCAATATTGCGAGTTGATTCTAGCGAAACTTCTCTTGCCATATTCACTAGTTAGGAAAATCCTAACAGGAATTCACCTCCTTCACTAAAAATTTACCATCTATAATGTGCGAATGCTTTGTTTGCTTCTGCCATTTTGTGAGTGTCTTCACACTTCTTATAAGCTCCCCCAACTTTATTTGCAGCATCTAACAATTCGTTTGCCAAACGCTCTTTCATAACCTTTTCAGAGCGTTTCCTTGCTGCAAACGTTAACCATCGAAGCCCTAATGTAACCCTTCGTTCTGGGCGCACTTCAAGTGGTACTTGGTAGTTTGCACCACCAACACGCCTGGCTTTAACTTCAAGCACAGGCATAACATTTTCCATTGCTTCATTTAAAACTTCAAGTGGGTCTTTTCCCACTTTCTCTTTTATAATTTCAAACGCATCATAAACTATACTTTGAGCAATTCCCTTTTTTCCATCGTACATAATAACGTTAACAAGTTTTGCCACCAATTCACTCCCATAAATGGGGTCTGGCAATATACCACGCTTGGGAATACAACCTCTCCTTGGCACTTTCTTCCCTCCTTCATTATTAAAATGAATTCATCGGTACTCGAAAAAACAAACTCCCGAACAGTGCTAAGTCGCGGCATTTAGTTGCAAAAACGCCACCATTAGCCAAAAAGAATTTATTTCTTATTTGCAGTACCAGCTTTTGGTTTTTTTGCACCATATTTAGAGCGGCCCTGTTTCCGGTTCGCTGTTCCTTGTGCATCGAGAGCCCCTCGAATAATATGGTACCGAACTCCAGGCAAATCCTTCACGCGCCCGCCACGAATAAGAATAACGCTGTGTTCCTGCAGATTGTGCCCAATTCCAGGAATATAAGCAGTTACTTCCATTCCATTTGAAAGTCGCACTCTTGCAACTTTCCGCAATGCTGAATTTGGCTTTCTGGGAGTTTGCGTTCTAATTGCTGTGCACACACCACGTTTTTGCGGCGAATCTTTTTTCGTTGCAACTTTCTTTTTCGAATTAAATCCTTTCAAAAGGGCTGGCGCTGTTGGTTTTTTTGCAATTGATTTACGCCCATTTCGTACAAGCTGGTTAAATGTTGGCATTTCTACACCTCCTTTATTGCAGTTTAACACAGCGATTATACTACATATCACCTACTTATGTCAATCCAATTTATATTCTCCCAATGAACCAAAATACTTTACTTTAAATAAAGAAGCGTTTTCATGTTCTAGCAAAATTAAATATTAGATTTCATTCCCACACACAAACTTTTCACAAAAACAAATCTTGCCATCATTAACTATCAACTATTGCCATATTAATCTTAATTTTGGCACTATCCCATTTTTTAGATGAATAATTCTCAGTAATTTTATAAACATAAATTATTGGCTTATGGACACAAATTATGGGAAACACAAAACGAAAAACCACCATTTTTCCTGTTCATATATTTGGATTGTGTTTTTCATGTGAAACGCTGTTAAAACTCTTTTAGAAATTGCAATAACAAAAAATAGGTAAAAAGGTATTGACAACGGGCAAATAGGGTGTTAGAATAACGAAGTCGCTGCCGCTTTTGTGGTAGCAAGTACATTGAAAATTGAACAGCAAACAAGTGCGAAGGCCTTAGGAAATTTAACCTAAGAGCAAACAATTTGCGAAATATAAGCTAGCGTAAAACTTGATTGAATAGAGAGTTTGATCCTGGCTCAGGACGAACGCTGGCGGCGCGCCTAACACATGCAAGTCGAACGGTCTCGAACACGAGACAGAGCACACTTGAATTTTAGTGAGTTGTGTCTTGTGGTCGAGATAGTGGCGGACGGGTGAGTAACACGTGAGCAACCTACCTATCGGAGGGGGATAGCGTCTGGAAACGGACGGTAATACCGCATGATGTACAAAGATCGCATGGTCTTTGTATGAAAGGAGAAATCTGCCGATAGACGGGCTCGCGTCCAATTAGGTAGTTGGTGAGGTAATGGCCCACCAAGCCTGCGATTGGTAGCCGGACTGAGAGGTTGATCGGCCACATTGGGACTGAGACACGGCCCAGACTCCTACGGGAGGCAGCAGTGGGGGATATTGCACAATGGAGGGAACTCTGATGCAGCGACGCCGCGTGAGGGAAGACGGTTTTCGAATTGTAAACCTCTGTCTCTGGGGACGAGTAGAAGACGGTACCCAGGGAGGAAGCCACGGCTAACTACGTGCCAGCAGCCGCGGTAATACGTAGGTGGCAAGCGTTGTCCGGATTTATTGGGTGTAAAGGGAGTGTAGGCGGGCGTTCAAGTTGATTGTAAAAGTTCACGGCTCAACCGTGTGAGGCGATCAAAACTGAACGTCTTGAGTGAAGGAGAGGCAGTTAGAATTCCTAGTGTAGCGGTGGAATGCGTAGATATTAGGAGGAATACCAGTGGCGAAGGCGGACTGCTGGACTTTAACTGACGCTGAGGCTCGAAAGCGTGGGGAGCAAACAGGATTAGATACCCTGGTAGTCCACGCTGTAAACGATGATTACTAGGTGTGGGTGTGAGGAGCATCTGTGCCGGAGTTAACACAATAAGTAATCCACCTGGGGAGTACGACCGCAAGGTTGAAACTCAAAGGAATTGACGGGGGCCCGCACAAGCAGTGGAGTATGTGGTTTAATTCGAAGCAACACGAAGAACCTTACCAGGTCTTGACATCTGAGGAACTGGGTAGAGATACCTGGGTGCCCTTCGGGGAACCGAAAGACAGGTGGTGCATGGTCGTCGTCAGCTCGTGTCGTGAGATGTTGGGTTAAGTCCCGCAACGAGCGCAACCCTTGCTGTTAGTTACTACGAGAAGAGGACTCTAGCAGGACTGCCGTTGACAAAACGGAGGAAGGTGGGGATGATGTCAGATCATCATGCCCTTTATGACCTGGGCAACACACGTACTACAATGGCCACAACAAAGGGATGCAAACCCGCGAGGGTGAGCGAAACGTGAAAAATGGTCACAGTTCGGATTGTAGGCTGCAACTCGCCTACATGAAGTCGGAATTGCTAGTAATCGCGAATCAGAAAGTCGCGGTGAATACGTTCCCGGGCCTTGTACACACCGCCCGTCACACCATGAGAGTCGGTAATACCTGAAGTCAGTATCATAACCGCAAGGGGTGAGCTGCCGAAGGTAGGATTGATAATTGGGGTGAAGTCGTAACAAGGTAGCCGTATCGGAAGGTGCGGCTGGATCACCTCCTTTCTAAGGAGTTAAATTGTGCTTGTTGTTGTTCAATTTTGAGTGTATATTATTGAAATATTTAATGCTCTTACATAATTAAAGATACAGTAAATGTTATAGAAATGCTTTAACATTTTATATTGTTGTTTTGTTTGTTAAGTGATAATGGAGGTTACAGATGAAAAAGATAGGAAAAAGAGTTTCGGTAATTTTTTGTGGGTTGTTTTTGGTCATCGGATCACTGAATTGCAATGTTTTTGCGGGACCTCCAGAGTCGCCAGTCGAGTTGTATGATTTTTTGGGCAGATCATGTCATAGGGTAGCACAAGCAATATATGGTTGGGGCGGCGGTTGGGACCCGAATGGTGGTGTGGAAACAACGCAGTTGATAGATCCTGTGTCGCCGGAACGACAAGCATTTTACCAACAAAATGCATCCGCGACCGTAGGTATGCAGTATACATTTGGACTGCGGGCGCAATGTATGGATTGTTCCGGATTGACAGCAAATATCTGTAGAAGCACTTGGCCTCAATCTGATTGGGGGCAGATTTTGGGGCCCCAACGGATGGGGTCGCACAGAATTGGTCCATCGTTAGAAGCTGATGGATGGGGGCAGGTATGCCCACACGGGACAGCAGCACCAGCACCTGGCGATCTGGCGTTTACAGAAACAGCAGGTCACATCGCAATTGTTGTCGCATGTTGTTCCGACGGGAGTGTTGTTCTGCTGGAAAGCACGCCGCCAAGGATTGCGTTGCGAGGAACACCGTCTACAAGTGGCAGACGGGCGAGCGAAGCTGCAGCGCTTTCCGAGGAATTTATGGCCCGCTATCACCCTGGAGATTGCGAGCAGTTTCGGGGGTGGGAAACACAAACACTATGGCTTGTTAATAACCCTTGGATGGATGACCACCCACAAGTACGAGATACATTAAGTCTTTTTTGTCATCACAAAGCAATAAATGAGTATGCCCTTTTTAAATTTAACCAACGTGTTGTTACAGATCGCACAGGACTGCGGAGAATGGACCCGCGCGAGGTGATGGAACGAGTCGTGACGTGGTGGGCTGCACAACGTGGCGAAGCATTAGACCATTGAAACAAAATATTGGCAAAGAGTTGACTAATCAGGGGTTGCTGGAATTCACAACCAGGCAATGGGAACAAATTTGATAGACACAGTGCTTTTTGAGCAGGAGTGACAATTTAGATAGCACAGTTTGTATTAGTAATTTTTATTCCGTCAGTGACGCACCTGGCGCAGTGGCTAAAGCAGTGGTAACAGTTGTACTAAGCATGTTGTTGAAAATTATTACGAGAAAAAATACAAGTGTTGATTGAAGAGTTTGTTAAATTTTGTTGTGATAATTCTTGGTGGGGGCTCATAGCTCAGGCGGTTAGAGCGCACGCCTGATAAGCGTGAGGTCGGTGGTTCGAGTCCACTTGGGCCCACCAAAAAATGAAGTAATGCAAAAAAGTGTTCCCCTTCCCTTCTAGAAAATTATTTTGCGAGAGATAAATGGGGATGTAGCTCAGCTGGGAGAGCATCTGCCTTGCACGCAGAGGGTCAGGAGTTCGATCCTCCTCATCTCCACCACAAGTTGTTTCCAAATTTTAGATGTTGGTTCGTGCTTTTTGTTTCAGCAAAAAGCAGGAACTAGTATCTTGTTGAAAGCAAGAAACTAGAAGTTGTACATTGACAATTGAATAGTGAAAACTGCGATAGATAGAGTATAATTTGTTATTTTTAGGAAATTAAAATTCCGTAAAGGGTAACAACTACAATCAATTAGAGCAGAAAGAACATAAGGTCAAGCTACCAAGGGCACAGGGAGAATGCCTTGGCACCGGAAGCCGATGAAGGACGCGATAAGCAGCGAAATGCCACGGGGAGTCGCAAGTAGACTGAGATCCGTGGGTATCCGAATGGAGTAATCCACACGATTGAAGATCGTGTATCATGTGTTGAATAAAATAGGCACATGAGGGGAAACCACCTGAACTGAAACATCTAAGTAGGGTGAGGAAAAGAAATCAAACGAGATTCCGAAAGTAGTGGCGAGCGAAATTGGAAGAGGCCAAACCATGGGTAGAAATACCAATGGGGTAAGGATAGTCTAAAAAGAATATTGACGTTAGCCGAATTGTCTGGGAAGGCAAGCCATAGAGAGTGAGAGCCTCGTAGGCGAAAACGTGAATGTGTGGGACTAATCCAGAGTACTGCGGCACACGAGAAATGCCGTGGGAATATAGGGGGACCACCCTCTAAGCCTAAATACTAACCGGTGACCGATAGAGTATAGTACTGTGAAGGAATGGTGAAAAGAACCCCGGGAGGGGAGTGAAAAGAACCTGAAACCCTGTGCTTACAAGCAGCTAGAGCACATCAATGTGTAATAGCGTACTTTTTGTAGAACGGTCCGGCGAGCGTATGTATGCAGCAAGGTTAATGACTTATGGTCAGGAGCCGAAGCGAAAGCAAGTCTGAATAGGGCGATTAAGTTGCATGCATAGGGCCCGAAACCGAGTGACCTACCCATGTCCAGGTTGAAGTGAAGGTAAGACTTCATGGAGGACCGAACCAACCCCTGCGAAAAAGTGGTGGATGAGGTGTGGGTAGCGGAGAAAGTCCACTCGAACTCGGAGATAGCTGGTTCTCCCCGAAATAGCTTTAGGGCTAGCCTCGTGGTTTAGATTATCGGAGGTAAAGCACTGACTGGGCTAGGGACCGAAAGGTTACTGAACCCTATCAAACTAAGAATGCCGAATAATTATACACGGGAGTCAGACTACGAGAGATAAGTTTCGTAGTCAAGAGGGAAAGAGCCCAGACCCACAGCTAAGGTCCCTAAATGTATTTGAGTGTAGAAGGATGTGTTGTTGCAAAGACAACCAGGATGTTGGCTTAGAAGCAGCCACTCATTAAAAGAGTGCGTAATAGCTCACTGGTCGAGTGATAATGCGCCGAAAATGTAAGGGGGCTAAAATACATACCGAAGCTTGGGCATTTAGTAGCATTTATGTGAACAATGGGTAGGGGAGCGTTGTATGATGGGCGAAGCTATAGCGAAAGCGGTAGTGGACATCATAGAAGAGAGAATGCCGGAATGAGTAGCGAGAATTATGTGAGAATCATAATGGCCGAAAACCTAAGGGATTTGGAGGAAGGTTCGTCCGCTCCAAGTAAGCCGGGAGCTAAGATGAGGCCGAAAGGCGTAGTCGATGCACATACGGTGGAAATTCCGTAGCCACCAAAACATTTAAGCAGAATGACACTGAAGAAGGTTGTGACCCGGGCGTTGGTTGTCTCGGGCGTAAGGGACCGAATTTAGTAGGGAAGCACAAGTGGATTCAGGCGAGAAAAGTTCTGTGGGATATGTGAGGTGCCCGTACCGCAAACCGACACAGGTAGGTAGGAAGAGGATTCTAAGGCCAACGGGAGAAAGGTTGTTAAGGAACTCGGCAAAATGACCCCGTAACTTAGGGATAAGGGGAGCTTGTGTACATTAGTGCGCAAGCCGCAGAGAATAGGTCCAGGCGACTGTTTATCAAAAACACAGGTCTGTGCTAAATCGAAAGATGAAGTATACGGGCTGACACCTGCCCAATGCTGGAAGGTTAAGAGGAGAAGTGAGAGCTTCGAATATAAGCCCCAGTGAATGGCGGCCGTAACCATGACGGTCCTAAGGTAGCGAAATTCCTTGTCAGGTAAGTTCTGACCCGCACGAATGGTGTAACGATCTGGACGCTGTCTCAACAGCCTGCCCGGCGAAATTGTAGTACCGGTAAAGATGCCGGTTACCCGTGCCAAGACGGAAAGACCCCATGGAGCTTTACTGTAGCCTAATATTGAGCTTCGGTATCTATTGTACAGGATAGGTGGGAGACAGAGAAATCAGCACGTCAGTGTTGATGGAGTCAACGTTGGGATACCACTCTTTGGATATTGAAGATCTAACCTGCAGCCATGAATCTGGTTGAGGAACAGTGTTAGGTGGGCAGTTTGACTGGGGCGGTCGCCTCCAAAAAAGTAACGGAGGCGTTCAAAGGTTAGCTCGGCACGGACGGAAACCGTGCGAGAGAGCGCAAACGTAGAAGCTAGCCTAACTGCGAGAGTGACAGCTCGAGCAGATACGAAAGTAGGAGTTAGTGATCTGGTGGTTGTGTGTGGAAACGCCATCACTCAACGGACAAAAGCTACCCTGGGGATAACAGGCTGATCTCCCCCAAGAGTTCACATCGTCGGGGAGGTTTGGCACCTCGATGTCGGCTCATCGCATCCTGGAGCTGGATTAGGTTCCAAGGGTTTGGCTGTTCGCCAATTAAAGCGGTACGCGAGCTGGGTTCAGAACGTCGCGAGACAGTTCGGTCCCTATCTGGCATGGGCGTAGGATATTTGAGAGGAGCTGTCCCTAGTACGAGAGGACCGGGATGGACACACCTCTGGTGCACCAGTTGTCGTGCCAACGGCATAGCTGGGAAGCTACGTGTGGTAAAGATAAACGCTGAAAGCATCTAAGCGTGAAGCGAACCTCGAGATAAGATATGCCACAGAGTAATCTGGTAAGACCCCTTCTAGACTAGGAGGTTGATAGGCATACGGTGGAAGTGTAGTGATGCATTGAGCTTGTGTGTACTAATCGGTCGAGGGCTTGACCTTTAGTTCTTGCATTGCAGTTTACATTATTCGGTTTTAATGTGCAAAATCCGGTGTAGATAACGGCAAGGGAACACCTGTTTCCATACCGAACACAGAAGTTAAGCTTGCTGGTGCCGAAAATACTTGGCGGGAAGCTGCCCGGGAAAATAGGAATATGCCGGAATAAATAGGAATTGGCGAAGGGTTGTTTAAACTTCCCTTCGCCAGTTTAAGATCATCTTAAAATGTGCACCACTAGCTCAGTTGGTAGAGCAACTGACTCTTAATCAGTGGGTCCTGGGTTCGAATCCCTGGTGGTGCACCAAGGGATATGGGACATTGGATTTCAAGAAAGGCAGTGTGGAACATTTTGAAAGATGGCTACGGCAATCCAAAAAAGTGTTTAGCAAGTTGGTTTTGTGTTATGCTGACAATTTTCAGTTTTTGTAATCTAAAAACTATTGCGGCAATAGGCCCGAATAAGCTGCAGTGGCCACCAGATTGTTTTAAAAATGAGCAATTTACTTTTTTGGTTGATAAAACCCAGAAGTTTGCGTGCTTACTCTATTGCTTAAACAGTGATAAAAGTGATGAAAGTAAAGTGACAATCCCGGCAACAATAAAACATAACGGGGACAATTTGGAGGTTGTTGACATTGAACATGAGTTCTCTAACCGCCATCCATCACCCGAGCGTGTGAAAATTGTGGAAATAAAAAACGGCGTGCGAAAGTGGAGCCCAACTGCACTTGGTGCCTTTTGTAATCTAGAGAAATTGCATATCCCAAAATCAGTAAGAATAAAGGACGGGACCATGTTTAGCGGGCTACCAAAAAACATTGCAATTAAATTAAACCGCAAAGACTATAAATATGAAAATGATACACTTTACGATGCAAAAAAGCGAATTCTTATTTGGTGTAACATTTATGGGAATAAATATGTCGCCCCCTCAAGCCTAGAAGTAATTAGCAGAAATGCATTTTGTAGTTCTGAGGTAAATTGTGTGGACTTAACCAAGACAAAAAATTTAAAAAGTATTGGGCCATACGCTTTTGCAGGTAAGGAAATAAAAAGAATTTCCATTCCGGCAAGTGTACAGAAAATTGGGAATGGTGCGTTTTTTGGCTGTCCATTAGAATCTGTAACATTTTTAAAATATAATCCCAAACTAATTATAGGTTACGATGCATTTTTTGAGGAAAGTGGAAAAAATCCACAGATTAAAGTACCAAAAGGCACAAGTGAATTATTTAAAAATAAATTAAAAGTGAGTGGCATTTGGGATAGAAAATCAGCAAAAGCGTGGCGTTAAACCAAGAGGCTTTCAATAATCCTCCTTAGCTCAGTTGGTAGAGCATGCGGCTGTTAACCGCAGGGTCGTTGGTTCGAGCCCAACAGGGGGAGCCAATGGTCCTTTTCTAAACAATTTCTAATCATTGGTATGCAGCTGTTAACCGCAGGGTTGGCAACTCTTTTGTAAATATCGCGGAGTGGAGCAGTCTGGTAGCTCGTCGGGCTCATAACCCGAAGGTCGTTGGTTCAAATCCAGCCTCCGCAACCAAAAATATATTTTTCAACCGGTGGAAAGGGTAAAATTTTAATATGCCTCCTGCAAATTAAAAATTAAAAGCTGGGGGCTATTTTGGTGAGCAAACACACAACCTAAAATTAATTTAAAAAAGGAACGTACCAAAAAAGATGCGGCGTTGTGTTCTTTTATTTTTTCTGATTTTTAATGTTGCGAGCTTTACGGCATTTCCAAGTGAGTTGGTAAAGTTAGTGAAGAACTGCAGAAAACCATACAAAAATTTCGGTATAAAGTTGACAACAACGACAAGAGTTTGGAAATTAAACAAACGGACAATGGCCTATTCGACGTTGTTATAAACGAAGAAACGGGCTGGGCTATCATATTGATTGTTTATGCAAGCAGCGAAGAAATTGTTATCCCGGCAACCATTGAAGTCGGTGGTAACACATATAACGTGTGGGGCGTTGCTTGGGAAGCATTTAACTCGTCCTTCTGCAGAAGCTTATCCAGCCCGGGGCGGGGGGGTCAAAACTGAGCATATAGACCGCGATATTGTAAAAAGGAGTTGTGTCACCGGGGGTATCAATATTTACAACTTGTTTGGGTGCATTAGGGAATGTTGATTTCACCAGATTATGCCACCAGTTTTTTCCAAAAGGTGCGGAAGTTGTGCTGGAGCGCAACGACATAATTAATGAAGATGGAATTATTTACGATCTCACAAAAACCAAAATCCTGGAAGTAACACCGAGCCACAAAATTAAACATTTTAAAGCATCGCCCATTCTCGAAGAAATGGCTTTCGTTCTATCTTACTAACCCTCTTAAAAGTGTAGATTTAAGCGATGCAAAAAAGTTAACTAAAATTGACGAAATGGCATTCTATATACAAGACAAAATTAAAACTTTTGTGTTTCTTCCCCACCTTAAAGAGATTGGCGAAAGCGCGTTATCTGGATGCACTGGAATAAAAACCCTTACCTTCACAGGGCCCGCAGTGGACCTAAAAATTGGCAATGAAGCATTTAGGGCGAAAAAGGCGCAACAAAGTTTGGAAAATAATTGTGCCGGCAAGCGAAAAAGGAAAATATTTAGAAAAATTCAAAGCGGCAAACTACCCAATTCCAGCCGAAAATATAACGGAAGCGGCAAGAGAAAAGAATCCAATACATATTGCTGCGGGCGGAATTGTAGGTATTGGGCTCATTCTTGGTAGGTATGTATTCATTCGAAGAATTCGAAAGAATAAAAACCCCGTCTGAGAGGTTGGGGATGGAACAAACTGGAACCTATTCGAAATCTGCATGAGGCAACCACAAAAGAGAAGAAACCCTGTTAAAGAACAAGGCCGCTGGCTTGCAAAACTATAACAAGCCAGCTGTGTTTGTGTGGCCGGCAAAGAATAATCGTACCCTTTATGTTCAGATTTCATTTGCATACAGAAAGGAAATTTATAAAAATACCATCTGTTAAAAAATAATGGATGGGATTAATTTTTCCATTGCGTACTCAGAACTTTCACAATGTTATACTTTTCACTTCAATACAAAAGGAGTAAAAATGAGGTTAGCACGAGAATTTTATTTACACAATGCCGTTTCTTTGGCACCGCTTTTGTTGGGGAAATTACTCTGCCACAAAAACGGGCGTGAAATTATAAAATCAAGAATAACAGAAACAGAAGCATATCTCGGCGAAAGCGATTCCGCATGCCACGCCCATAATGGGGAAACGCCTCGCAACAGTGTAATGTATAACCAAGGTGGGAAAGCATACATTTATTTGTGCTATGGGTTGCACAACATGCTAAACATCGTAAGCGGGCCTGAAAAAAATCCACAGGCAGTACTCATCCGTGGGGTAGAAAATTACAGCGGCCCTGGGAAATTAACAAAGGCATTGCAAATAACCAGAGATTTGAACGGCACAGATTTAACCGTTTCAAAAGACCTTTGGATTGAAGATGGTCCCCTGTTAGATTACATGGCAGCTCCACGGATTGGAATCGGCTACGCAAAAGAAGAGGACAAAAAAAAGCTATGGCGATTCATTGCGAAAACTTAAAACAAAAAGGCGAGATAAAAGTGGATATAAAATCCCCAACTGAGCATCATAAAAATTATATCGAATATATCACAAACTTCTGTAAAACACACCAAATCAGCTTGTTTTTATACGGCTCCTTAATTGAGGGAACAGCAACAAGATTTTCTGACATAGACCTGTGTTTACACGGCAACATTACAGAAGAGCTGCTGGACAAATTAATTTGTGGGTATGACTCAATAGTAATGGTCAATGTAACTGAACAGCCTCCTGGGGTTTTAATACTAAATTACTCTAACTTGCTTAGTGTAGATTTAGACATTCGAATCACGGTCTTTGCAGAAGAGCTGGAATCTGCCCTAATTTTGTGTGATTTCGGCTGGGGAATTGGCCTACAAAAAATCAGAAGAACATTTACTTATAATTTCCCCCCGGAACATCAAACGTTACGATTAATTCACCGCTGTGCAATTAAACACCTTTGTAAAAAACAGACAGCCGTTGACGATTTATTAAGTGAGATTATTGCAACAACAAAAAGCACATGCAGCGTGGCATTGAATAAGGGTGAAAGCACAGCATTAATCCTGAAGAAAGCGCTAGCAGCACTTGAAATTAAATATAACATAGGCCATAAAATCATCAAGATGTTTCACCATCTATTTGAATTTATGTAAAAGGTACCTGGCAAAAAATAATAAATAAAAAGGTGATAAACATGATTACGACGGATTTTCATATACACTCGGAATTTTCTAGCGATTCTACCGCAAAAATTTCAGAAATAGTGATTGCTGCAATTCATCAAGGGATCACCGCAATATGCATAACAGACCATTACGACCTAGATCAGCCGGGAACATTAAAACAACATCCCCTGGAAATGCCGCGTTACTTAGAGTCACTGAAAAATGCACAAAAAAATACGCCAAAGACATTCATGTGCACTTCGGCATTGAAATGGGCTTAGACAGCAACTTAAAAGAAGAACTGTACAGTTTCACAGAAGGATACAACTTTGACTTTGTGATAGGGTCATCGCACACAGTAAACGGCAAAAATCCATATTATCGCGAATTTTTTGAAGAAGAAACAGAAGAAAGTGCCATTCTTAAATATTTCGAATCAATTTTAGAAAATGTAAAAAACATCACAAATTATTGCGTTTATGGCCACTTAGATTATATAATGAGATTTTGTCCAAAACAAAATCACGATTTCAAATTAAGCGATTACTACGACCTTTTTTCGGAAATATTAAAAACAATAGTAAATAACGAAAAAGGGATTGAAGTAAATACCTCTGGCTTACGTTACGGTTTGAAATATCCACGTCCACACCCAGAAATTTTAAAATTATATAAACAACTGGGTGGTGAAATTATTACCATCGGTAGTGACTCACATTCACCAGAAACAGTTGGGTTCGCATTTTATTTCGTGACTGATTTGCTAAAATCTATCGGCTTTAAATATTATTCCACCTTTAAAGCTATGCGACCTGATTTCCATCTCTTGTAAGCCAATCTTCCCGTGTTATAGCGTAATTCACAAAATCCTGAAAATTGCCACAATTATCAAGGCAACCAGCTTTTGCAACTCCTTCAAGTCGCATTCCGACTTTACGCATCACACGCCCAGAGGCCTGATTTCGAATATCATGCCCCGCTGTGACCCGATTGAAATTGGCATAATTAAATAAGAAAGCTAAAACAGCAGTTAACGCTTCTGTCATTATTCCATTGTTCCAAAAATTTTTTGAAAGCACATAATGCAAGTTCCCACAATCAATTCTTTCTTCTATTTCACTCACATCAAAGCACCCAATTGCAGCCCGAGATGGCACGAGTGTAATGCACCATTTATAGCAATCTTCATTTTGATATGAATTCAACCATTTTTGTAAAATCCCTCGTGTTTCTTCAACATCTTTATGTGCGTTCCAAGTTAAATAGGTAACATTTTCTGGGTCTTTCGCCCAAGATGCAAAGATATCAGCAGCATCAATAACCTCAAACTTACGAAGCAATAACCGTTCAGTCCTAATATTTTGAGTCCCAAGATGATTAATCAAAAGAAAAACACACCTTCCACATTTAGACTAACCTTTTACTTTCGCCGCTCTCAAAATTAAAATACCAAAATCCTAGAATCGCAAACTGGACAGACGAAAAAATCAGCACCTAATATATCAACAAAAGCATTTACAATATAAACATTTTACAAAAGAAGTCTGCACACAAGAACCAGAATTACTAAAAATGTTCATTGCCTCTAAATATCTTGCTTATAAACCAAAGTTGTAGTAACGCAGGGGCAAATGTAAATTGACAAATAAAGTTTGCACTATCCAATTGAAAATTCATCATAATAACTTTCCTAGGCAAGAACAGAATTCCCTTGAGGAATGTGGACACTTTCAGTGGTTAAATTATACGACCTCTCGCCCACTATCCACATCCTTCATTGTCTACAACATACTTTTAACCTTAACAGACCTTAAGTCACTTTGATTTTGTTCAATTGTATCACAAAACAAAGTCCCCGTCAAATCAATCTCCCAGATTTAACATCGTTATTCAAGTAAATTCATTTGTTTTGCTGCAGAAATACTGAAAATCTTTTCATAAATGCACCCGAAAAACAAAAAATTTATCACGCAGCACCCACAAGCCCTATTATTTATGTTATAATGTGGTGCGTAGTGCAGCGCAGTCATGGCGGAACAGGCAGACGCGCACGTTTAAGGGGCGTGTGGGTAACCGTGTGGGTTCAAGTCCCACTGACTGCACCAAATTTTTTCTTTTTTGCCGGCGAGCTAGGCAGATTCCCTCTTGAAAAAACACAAAATAAAAGCTTGCATTGTTCCGGCACATGAAATTGCATGCAAAAAATAAGGGGAAAATGAAAATGTTAATGAGCCAACTACTGGGCAACCGGTACAAAGAATGGCCTGCAGATGCAATTGCAAAAAGTCACGGGTTGTTACTGCGCGGTGGTTATATCCGGCAAGTAGCCTCTGGAATTTATTCACAATTGCCACTTGCACAACGAATCTCAAATAAAATTATAAAAATAATTAAAGAAGAGATGGAACAGATTGGATTCGAAGAAGTTTTAATGCCAATTGTTATGCCAAAAGAATTGTGGGAAGAATCTGGCAGGTACTACAGTGTGCAAAATGAACTAGTTCGATTTAAAGACCGCACAGAACACGATATGGTACTTGGCATGACACATGAAGAAGCTGTTGTACAGCTAACCAGAACAGAAGCAATCACATATACCAAATACCCATTTGCCGTTTATCAAGTGCAAACTAAATTCCGCGATGAAGCAAGGCCACGTAGCGGCTTAATTCGAGTACGTGAATTTTTAATGAAAGATGCTTACTCATTTCACACAACAAAAGAAAGCCTTGATGAATATTATAAGTTGTGTTTCAACGCCTACATGAACATATTTAAGAGGGTTGGCCTTAAAAATTTCATTGCCGTAAAATCAGACATCGGCATGATGGGCGGCGATGAAGCTCACGAATTTATATTACTTTGCGAAATTGGTGAAGACTCAATTGCAATTTGCCAAAAATGTGGGTATAAAGCCAATGTTGAAGTTGCAGACGGGCTGTGCGAATTGCCAAAAACTAGAACCCAACCACGCGAAGAAATTTACACCCCCAGCTTAAAAACCATCAACGAGCTACAAAATGCACTGCAAATTTCACCCCAAAGAATAATTAAAGCTTGTATTTTTAGAACAAAAATCACGTCAAAATTAACCATTGTATTTATCCGCGGAGATCTTGAAGTTAACGAATCAAAATTAAAAGCTTTGTTGCGCGAAGAAGCGTTGCCACAAACAGCTTCTGCAGAAATAAATCTCTGTTGGGGGTACATTGGCCCCGTGAATTTAAATCAAGATCAATATAACATCTATTATGACGAATCTTTACGGGGAGCAACTGGCATGATATGCGGTGCAAACAAAGAGGAGTACCACATTAAAGGGTTAAATATTACAGATCTTAAAATTACAGAATTCGTAAATTTATATAAGGCAACAGCCGAGATGCTTTGCCCAATCTGTAAAACAAACCACTTGGAAATAAAGCGCGGCATAGAAATCGGCAATATTTTCAAACTTGGCGATAAATACACAAAAGCAATGAATATGATTTACACCGATAAAACAGGCAAAGAAAAAAATCCAATCATGGGTTGCTATGGCATTGGCGTTGGCAGACTTTTGGCAGCGATTGTTGAAGAAAATTACGACGAAAACGGACCCATTTGGCCAGCTTCTGTTGCTCCATTTGAAGTCCACATAATTGCAATCAAAGCGCAAGATGAAGCCGTAAACACCCTTGCCAGGCAGCTCTATGAAGAATTAAAAGCGAAGGTTAGTGTAATTTTAGACAACCGACATCTTTCTGCCGGCGTGCAATTTGCAGAAGCAGATTTGGTTGGAGCCCCAATTAGAATCGTTATTAGCCCAAATGCCATCGAATCTGGCGAATTTGAAATAAGCACCAGATGTCAAACACATACTTTAAAGGTTTGCAGCTCAAAAATTCGTGAAACCGTTGAAAAATTACTAACTTACCAAAGTGAACAACCACCAGTTTAAAATCTGCAAGTAGCCTGTGTATTCTCAGACCAGCAACAGGCTTAAGTACTACATTTACAACCATAAAATAGCAAACAGTAGCAATTCGTAATTCGTATGCTGCTGTTTGCTACTTTTTTGAAATAAAAAACGGTGGCCCACCCAGCAGGACTTGAACCTGCAACCTTCAGAACCGGAATCTGATACTCTATCCAATTGAGCTATGGGCGGCCATCAAGCCACTGCTAGCAACAGCAGTGGCAACCAAACTTTTAACACACTTTCGAATTGAATTACCAAGACTCAGAAAACGCAGTCGCAAATTTCGAAACATTAACACTAATACCAGGCCCCATTGTACTTCCAATTACACAAGATTTAAAATATGAACCTTTTTGATTATTTGGTTTTGCTTTCGCCACAGCTTGCATTAATACCGTAAAATTTTCTTCAAGTTTCTCCTTCCCAAAAGAAATTTTTCCAATTGAACAATGCATAATATTAGTTTTGTCTAACTTATACTCTATTTTTCCAGCCTTAACCTCTGTTACCGCTTTCGCCGCATCCACAGCCACAGTTCCCGCCTTTGGTGTTGGCATCAATCCCTTGGGACCCAAAATCTTACCCAAACTACTAACAACACCCATCATGTCTGGTGTGGCAACAATTACGTTAAAATCCATCCAATTTTCATTTTGAATTCGTGCAATAAATTCTTCGGCACCAACAAAATCTGCACCCGCTTCTTCTGCTGCTTTAGCCTGATCCCCACGTGCAAGCACCAAAACCTTAACTTTTTTTCCTGTTCCATTTGGCAAAATAACAGCACCACGAATCTGTTGGTCCGCGTGCCTGGAATCAACACCCAGCCGCAAATGTACTTCAACAGTCTCATCAAATTTCGCTGTTGCCGTTTTAATGCAAACCTCAAATGCTTCTTCTGGCAAAAAAATCTTATCTTTCCCCACTAACTTTGCACACTCAACATATCTTTTCCCACGTTTCATAAATATCCTCCTGTGTGGTTCACCCGGAAAGTTTTAATTAACTTCCTCCCACTTAATCCATTCCCAAAAATTCATTTAATCAACAGAAACTCCCATGCTCTTTGCCGTTCCTACAATCATTGAGGCAGCAGCTTCTAACTTTGTGGCATTAAGGTCCGGCATCTTTTGGGTGGCAATTTTTTCAATATCAGCTTTCGAAATTTTTGCTACTTTGGTTTTGTTGGGAACCCCAGAACCGCTTTCAATTCCACATGCTTTTTTTATTAACACGGCGGCCGGTGGCGTTTTTGTAACAAACGTGAAAGAACGGTCTTCAAACACAGTAATAACTACGGGAATAATTAGGCCCTCGTCACTTTTTGTTCTTTCGTTAAATTCTTTGGTGAAAGCCCCAATGTTAACCCCATGCTGGCCAAGTGCAACACCAACTGGCGGTGCTGGAGTTGCCTTCCCCGCCGGAATTTGCAACTTAATGTAATTTTTTACTTTTTTCGCCATAATATAAAATTCCACCTCTTTTTAAATTGGCACAAGATTTTTAAATTCAATTTCCACTGATGTTTTTCTTCCAAACATATTAACTAAGACTTTTGCAATCCCTTTATCATAATTTATGCTTTCAACCAAACCTTCATAACCTTCTAATGCTCCGCCGGTTACAACAACGGAATCTCCTTGGTCAAAATTTAACTCAATAAGCGTTTTTGACCCTTTCTCTTTAAATTTATCAATTTCTTCATCTGTTAATGCCTTCCTGCCAACAAAATCCGTAACTCCACGTATATTTTTAAGAGCATACCAAACGTCGTCGTTCATTTCCATTTTAATAAAAACATAATTGGGGAACAATTTTTGCTCTATTTCTTTCTTTTTCCCGTTTTTAATTTCAACCACCATAACGGAAGGGACTTTTACTTCTTTAACTACCCCATTTAACGCTTCCGTTCGAATGAACTTTTCAATGTTACTTGCAACCTTGTTTTCATGACCAGCATATGTATGCAACACATACCATTTTGCTTCTTCTTGCACGCTGTATCACCGCCATTTCTCCTTGCCATCTGAAAATTTTTACTTGGTGTTATTTCGGCGTTCTATCTAAAACAAAGTTTAAAATATGCATAAGGCCTACATCAAATCCCCAAACCAAAACTCCAAAAACCACTATCATTAAAAACACAGTATTTACATTGCTGATTACCTGGCGTTTTGTTGGCCATATAACTTTTTTTAACTCGCTTTTTGTTTCTAAAAACCATTTAAAAAAACCACTTTTTTCTTTTTTTTCGCCAATATATTTTGCCACAAGTCACACCACTTTCCCTTTAAATCTACTTGGTTTCTTTATGCAGCACATGTTCATTACAGAATTTACAATGTTTTCTCTTTTCAAGTTTATCTGGCGTGTTTTTTTTGTTTTTACATGTATTATAATTTCTTCGTTTACACTTTGTACAAGCAAGTATAACAACTGTTTCCATTACTACTACACCTCCCAAACCTCGTTTGCTTTTTAATTCTTTACACAGAACCAACAACAATCTGGCAACTCTCAAGTAACTATGTTTTTTATTTTTAGCAAAGTTATTTTTATATTCTTTTTTTATTCACAAAAACCCTAAAACACCACCGTTAATTGTAGCATGTCAGTTTAACCCCTGTCAACAATCTCCCGTCACAAATTACCGCCGAAACCACTTTTCAATCTCTTTGCGTTTCAAAACACAACACACTGGCCTACCATGTGGGCAACAAACAAACCCTTGCTTTTTATTTAGTTCCTCAATCAACCCTTGTAATTCTAATTCATTACTTTTATCTTTTGCTTTCATTGCCGCCTTACACGCAATCATATACAGCAACCGTTCTTGTTGTTGTGGTAAAATGCTATTTTTGCCCACAGCTAAATTCCTTATAATTTCAAATATGGTAACATCAATATCTGCATCAAGCATTTCAATTGGGAGCGTTCTTACAATAATTGAACTATCTCCAAAATCATCTATTTCAAATCCCAAACTCAAAAAAAGTTCTTTATTTGAAATTGCAACATCATATTCCTGCCACCCCAAAGTCACAATATGCGGAGCCATTAAAACCTGCATAAAACCTTTTTGTTTTTTCTCTTTCAAACGCTCAAAAATCAAATTTTCATGTAATGCATGCTTATCAACCAAAACCACATCATCGCCGGATTCACAAATAATATATGTCCTTAAAACTTCACCTTTAAAAAGCAAATTGCCATAAACATTTTCTCCCTTTTCTTCTTTCAAAGTTCCAGAAGAGAGTTCACTACCGACTGCTTTTGGCTCCCGATTCAAAATCTCGTCTATTCGTTCTTTAAACGCAACCGGCAACATTTCTATTTCTTTATATTTTCTTATTTCTGTAGACTCTGGCGCCCTAAACTCCGGAACGTTTTTATTTATGTCTTTAAATAATTCGTTCACATCTCGGGATATTTGCGGTTGCAATGCTCGAGTAACAGCACTAATCACACCATTATAAATTAGATTATATAATCTCTTTTCATCAGCAAATTTAACGCTAATTTTCGCCGGATGAACGTTCACATCAACAAAAGAACCCGGCACACTAATTTTAAGAACACAAATCGGGTGCCTACCAACCGCTATTTTGTTTTTATATGCCTCTTCTAATGCGGCAATAAGCAAGGGGCTTCTTATATATCTTCCGTTAACAAAAAAAAATTGAGTTGTTCTACTTGCTTTTGTGTGAGTTGGGTCCCCCACATAACCTTCTAAATTAAGACTATCTTGCACCAAAAAAACTGGCAACACAGCTTTTGCCACATCTTTTCCCATCACTTCGCAAATACCCGAAAGTAACTCCCCATCTCCCGGCGTTAATAATTTAAGTGCCCCATCTTTAATAAACTTAAAAGAAACTTCTGGATTTGAAAGCGCAAATCTTTCCATCCAAATCCCAACAGCAGCAGCTTCTAGATGATCTCTTTTCAAAAATTTCATTCTAGCGGGAAAATTAAAAAAAAGCTCGCTAACAGTAATGCTTGTCCCTTGAGAACACCCCTCATCGTCACAATATTCTCGGTCACCAGCTTTAAGTTCAAGCCGCACTCCAGCAATCTGCGCTTCTGGTCTTGTAACAATTTTAAGCTTTGAAACAGCAGCAATTGCCGCCAGCGCCTCGCCACGAAATCCCAGTGTTAAAATTGCAGAAAGGTCAGCTTCCGACTTAATTTTACTGGTTGCGTGACGCAAAAATGCTGTTTCAACATCTTCTTTTGCAATCCCGATTCCATCATCTGTTACTTTAATTTTTGAAACCCCACCATTTTCAATTTCCACTTGAATAAACTTGCTGCCAGCATCAATTGCATTTTCAACCAATTCTTTAACAACAGAAGCGGGATTCTCAACAACCTCACCAGCGGCGATAAGCTCGGCAATATTTTTATCTAAAACCTGTATTTTTCTCGTCATGCTGCTCTCCTTCTTTCAGGTCGAATACTTCATATAGCTCATGCATTACCTCATCCTTTATTAATATTACAACCCGATCTCCTTTGAAGAGCTTCGTGTTACCCCGTGGCACAATCAACTTTCCACTGTGGTAAACAGCAACCATTGTAGATTCTACCGGAGTCTCAAGATTAGTTAACGTAATGCCATTATTTTTAAATTCTTGCGGGATATCAAACTCAATTAATGAAACATCTCCACTGTTTAAACTTAACAACTGCCGAATAACACTTGTGTTAAGCTCTCGCTCTATTAAGCGCGCAATGTTATTTGTTGCACTAACAGGAGTATCTACCCCCAATTGTCGCATTATTTCGGCATTTTTGGGATTGTTGGCTCTTGCAACGGTTCGTTCAATTTTGAAATATTGCTTGGCCAGTTGGCACGCAATGAGATTATCTTCATCTTTTCCCGTTACACTTGCAAACACATCTGCATCCGTCATGGCTAGCTCCAACACCTGCAAAGTAGTACCATCTCCAGAGATAACCGGAATGTCAAGGTCTCCAGCAACCCTTAAACAAACTTGCCGATCAATTTCCACAATAATTGGATTGTGACCATGCTCGAGCAATGTTTTCGCCAAATAAAAACCCACTTTGCCGCCACCAACAATAACTACCTTCAATTTTTCCGCCTCAATCTACAACTTCTTAATAATTTTTCCGCTATAAGAAATCAAAAGCCCCCACTTCTTCAGACGTGAGGTACCTGTAGGCCCCTGATTTTAACATCCCAAGTTTTAAATCCCCCAAAACTATTCGTTTCAACCTAACCACTTTTAAACCCACAAGTTCACACATTTTCCGAATTTGCCTATTTTTCCCCTGCATTATCTTTATGCTCAAAACTGACCTATCTTGAAATTCTTTTTTTACAACAACCTCCGCTGGAATTAATTCTTCTTCTTCCAAAACAATTTTAGAAGAAAGTTTTACCAATTGCCTTTCTGTTGCCTTTGGTGTTACAGTAACACTATAAATTTTAGAGACTTTATTTTTAGGGTGCATAATTTTATTTGCAAATGCACCATCATTAGTAAATAGCAATAACCCTTCAGAATTTTTATCAAGCCGCCCCACATTATAAACTCGCTCTTTAACGTCGCTTAGCAAATTAACCGCCAAACGATCCCAGTGGCT
Source organism: Oscillospiraceae bacterium (assembly GCA_031266415.1). Taxonomy (GTDB): domain Bacteria; phylum Bacillota; class Clostridia; order Oscillospirales; family Ruminococcaceae; genus BNZN01. Next base: position 239,560 of record JAISBB010000001.1, read on the forward strand.
ATCTTGTAAACTACTAACATATCCTCTAGGCTTGTTTAACATAATATATAACTTTTTAGATGCTTTAAACTCCACTTTTTCTCCATCAATTTCAATCACATCACTAAAAAGGTCCACACTCATCCCGATTTTTGCAGGTTTGTTGTTTACCTTAACCCTGCCTGCCAAAATCTCTCGTTCCACTGCTCTTCTACTCATTACTCCAAGTTCAGAGAGTATTTTTTGAATACGCTTTTTCAGTCTTTGCCACCTCTCTCGCTTGCTCCTGGCTTTCTTTTCTGATTTTTTTTAAACAATTCTGAAAACATTGAGCACAAATCCGGGATTCCCTCAATCAAATCTTTCAGTTGATTTTTCGAACCTAATTCCATAAGTTTTACCTCTTTACCATTTTCCCCGTTAATCACCAAAAAGCCAATTGGAGTAAAACTGACTCCAGCGCCACTGCCAAGGTTAATTGCCATTCTCTCTTTTTTGTCTTTAGATTTATCTGCACCACCCAAAGCAAAACCCAAAGAAACTTTGGAAACCGGAATTATCGTTATATTTTCTTTCACATTTATCGGCTGCCCAATCAAAACTTCTGTTTCAACTATTTCTTTGAGTTTGAGCATAATATTTTCTACAACATTACTAAAGCTATCTTCCACTCAAATTCCACCCGTCCACCAAAATAAATTCGCAAAATTCACCATTATTATAACACAAAAAATTACTCACTCAAAATCCTCATCCGTTAAAATGTTAACAATTCGCTTATATATCTCTTCCGGTTCTTCTTCAAAACGCTTTTTAATCATATTTAACATATCTTTCTCTGGAACAAATAACGAGATTTTCATTAATTCCAAATCATCATCGGCGATTTCACAAGTAATTGTATATCCAATTTTTTCGCGTTTGGTTTTTATACAATGCCACTTTTCAAAATCTATTCGCTTTCCATAACTTGTTGCCGATTTTGCAAGCAATTCTCTAATGTTGCCAGCCAAAGTTCCTTTCAAGGTTTGTGCCGCCTCTAGGCCACTTTCCTCAGGTGAATAGTAGCCATCAATTTTTTTCACTTGCTTGTTTTTCAACAGCTCCTCCAAAGCTTGAGAGAAATAGAAATAATTCACAAGCCCATTTAAGTCTAAAATATCAAAGATTTGCTCTTTACTAAGTGGCAACTTACAAAAACTCAGCAAATAACATATCGCAACTTTAATTTCTGAAAGATCACTAAACCCAGAAGGCTCAACACCTGCCCGCAATTCTTCCAATAAAAGCCACCTCCTATTTTACAAAGCCTCATTATTTTAACAAATCGGGCCGTTTTTCTTGAGTGATTTTCAGAGATGATTCTCTTTTCCATTTATTGATTTTTTTTGGGTTGCCAGAAAGCAATTCTGCTGGCACTTCAAAACCTCGCCAGATTTTTGGCCTGGTATATTGTGCACATTCCAACACGTTATTGTTATGGCTTTCCTCTAGGTAACATTTTTCACTGGGTAAAACTCCAGAAACACAACGTAAAATAGCATCAACTAACACAAGAGCTGGTAATTCACCACCAGTTAAAACATAATCGCCAATCGAGATTTCTTCGTCAACAACCAAATCTAAAACCCGCTGATCTACACCCTCATAATGACCCGCCAAAATAATTAAGTGGGTAACTTCTGCAAGTTCCAATACTTTTTTTTGAGTTAAGCGCGTACCCTTGGGTGACATATATATAACAACATCTTCGCCGCGAAAAGAATCTTTAAGTGCTTGAATACAACGGTAAACTGGCTCTGCTTGAAGTAACATTCCGAATCCGCCACCGTAAACGTAATCATCTACTCTTCGATATCGACCCTCTGCATAATCTCTTATGTTATGTGTGATTACTTCTACAACATTCTTAGATATTGCTTTGCCAATAATACTCTCACCAAGTACAATTTCACACATCTGAGGGAACAAAGTTGCAATATCAATCCTCATCACCAAACAACCCTTTAATCAATGTTATTTCCATTACACCACGGTCCAATTTAACAGCTTTCACAACATCTTTTATTGCTGGAATAAGGAATTTTTGGCAATTTTCGTTTTCAATTTCATAAACATCATTTGCACCAGTTTTAATCACATCAAAAATCTTACCATATTTTTTTTTGCTTTGGTTATCAATAACATCTAACCCAAGCAAATCTCTAACCAAGAACTCTCCTTTTTCTAGTTTAATATCGCCACGCTTAACACGCACTACTTTATTTATATACTTTCGCACTTGTTCTAAAGCATCTAAGCCTTTAATTTTCGCCAATACAATATTTTTATGAATTCTTTTCTCAATCAAGTCTAAGTTTATTCCATCAATAAAAAACTCTTCTGTTAACAAAATATCACTTGCATCATCACACCACGGATAAATTTTTACATCACCTTTAAGCCCATGCACACCAACAATTTTGCCAATTTCAATCAATTCATCTTTCGAAACTTCCATTGCTACTCTATGACCCCCACACAACCACTAGACTGCACTGTTGTAATCCTAACATTTAAAAATCTGTACTTTAAATCTTCATCAGACTTTACTAATACTTTCACGTAATTAGCGGCATAACCTTTGAAAAACCCATTTTTGCATTTGTTCTCAAGTAATACACACACTCGTTTGCCAACCATTTTTAAATTAAATTCCATTTGATTCGCTTCCACAACAAGCTGCATTTCTTTAAAGCGCCGTTCTTTTTCTTTATCCGGCACCTGACCTTCCATTGTTGCTGCCACAGTCCCTGGGCGCTTGGAATATGGGAATATATGCGCTTTTGCAAACTTCATTTTCTTCACAAACTCCAAAGAATCGTAGAAATCTGCCTCTGTTTCACCTGGGAACCCCACAATAATATCTGTGGTTATACTTGGGTCCTCAAAGTAATTTCTGACATTATCAACGATTTTTTCATACATTTCAACCGTGTAGCTGCGATTCATTTTCTTCAAAATGTTATTAGAACCACTTTGCAAAGAAATATGGAAATGTGGGCAAAATTTTCGCAAAAGCGTAAGTCTGCACAACATTTTATTGGTAATAACTTCGGGATTAAGCGAACTAAGGCTTACCCTTTGAATTTTTTCATTGCAACAAGTTAATTCCACTGCATCAATTAATTCACAGCCAATATCTTTTCCAAACAGTAGCAAGTTAATTCCCACCAAAACAACTTCTTCAAATCCAACTGCTGCAACCAATGCAACCTCTTTTTGCAACTCCACCAAACTTTTCGAATAACTTTTCCCCCTAGCTTTTGGAATAATGCAATAAGAACAAGCGCGATTGCAACCGCTTTGTATTTTTACAAATGCTTTCGCTTTTCGTTGGGGCACAACAGATACTTCAGTCGCATCTTTTAACTGCAACTTAAACCGCTCTTTTAAAAGTTCTGGCAACTTCATTTTTTCTGCATTTGAAAGGATCAAATCCACTTTAAGTTTTGCTGCCGCTTCCCTAAACACATCTACAAAGCAGCCCATTAAAACTACAAAATCAGCACCATAATCCCTTGCCCTGTTAATCATTTGCCTTGTTTTTCTATCACTTACAGCAGTTACTGTACACGAACCAATAACAAAAATATCTGCTTCTTCGCCTTTATTTGCAATTTCGAATCCAACTTCACGAAGTTTTTGGCTTAAACACTCTGTTTCATATTGATTCACCTTGCAACCCAATGTAAAAAATCCAACTTTCATAAAAGGCTCTTTTCCTTCCTTTTTGACAAAAAGAAAAACAAGATAAAAGCTGCCGCCACCAGAGTGACAGCAGCACTTTTCTGTAAAAACAAGCTATTGATTCTCAGATGCTTTCCTTAGTTCATCTAAATACTCCCGCGAAATCTGGTTTAAAACACTAATCCGAATTCCTAAATCGGCTGCCTCAACAGAAACAAGAGAATCTGACTGCGACACCGCTAAAAAACCTTGCTCAAACTCAGGTATTTGAACAACTACCGGCTCATCAGCCCCCTGGTAACTGTAACGAGCTTTTCCTGCATGGATTAATTTTGATGGCATTTCCACTCGGAAAACACCAATTTGTGATTTTTCGAAATCTTTAGGTTCCTCAAGCACAATTCTCTTCCCATTTGGGTCAAGAACGGCGCATTGACCATCAAACGTAGATAATTCCCAGTCCCCATTATCAGTAAACCACCAATCAAAGGCTCCCAGCCTAGTTAAAAAGCAGTTCCCTTCTGAATCTTCCAGCATAAAAAATCCATCACCGTTAATTGCAAAATTCGTAGAGGAATCTGTTCGAGTCGTTTCTTCTTGCCCCCAAGTATACCGACAATCAACGCCAGAACCGGCAGCAGTACAAAGATTGGTATTAGAAGAAAGCAAAGGGTTAAATCCACTAGAATTAACAAGGCTAATTTCACTCTCCGGAGCACCACCAAATGGAACTGCGCGCTTAGACAAATCACGCATTACGTTAAAAAGTGGCTTAATTTGCCCATCACAACAATTCAAAATAAAACACCTCAAGTTCTTTGTTAATTTACCAATTTCTAAATTTATAAAGAAAATAATTCATCGCGGAATTTGGATACAAAAGCCAAACTTGCATTTAATCCATCGTTTTCAGCGGCCAGTTCTGCCGTCATCAAAGAATTATCAACTGAGTTAATATTACTTTTCATCAATTTGCAATTTCCCACGGCATATGTCCCCGTGGCTGCTGTTTCCAATGCATTCGGATCTTTCAGTCCAAAACGCACACCGTCACGCCAAGCTAAGTTATCTCGTGCTGTTTCAGTTACCTTAATTTGTATTCGTTCTTGGCCTTCTATTTCAATGCCGCCATCAGGAGTCACTGCGAATTGTTCCGTATCTAATGGAATAGTGTTATTATTAACATCAAGAATCGGCTGCCCATTCACATTCACAAGCACACCTTGCTCATTGACATGCCATCTGCCATCTCGAGTAAGAAGAATCTCGCCATTATCCGCAAGAACCACAAAAAAAGCATTTTCATTGCCCTCTACTGCAAAATCTAAAGGATTCCCCGTCTCTTCCACTTCACCCAATTCCAAATCAGGAACAATACTTTGCAAAAAAACAGAGAATTCATTTTTAGAAAGTGGTTGTTTAACAATTGCCGCACTACAACCACCTGGTTCATTACCTGGCAATTTACTCAGGAATTGCAACTCCTGGCCGATGCTCAACAAACGAGAATCGAGACACCACCCAGTTTCTGAAAGATTCGGCAAAGTGGGATTTATTCTCATTATAATTCATCTCCTTTTTTATTTGCCAATTGCACAACAACTATTTCAAATAAACAATTAAGCCTTCTTTTAATTTTTTCAACGTACGGCCATGAATTTGACAAATTCGAGACTCAGTAACCTCTAATATATTTGCTATTTCTTTAAATTTAAGCCGTTCGCTATAATACAATGCCAAAATTAATTTTTCTCTCTCCAATAATTTTGAAATAAGCTCTGTTAATTGTTGAGCGAATTCCTTCTTAAGCAATTCTTCATCCGGTGAACCAAAACCAGTTGTATCCTGAAATTCTACCTGGTTCCCCTCTAATGCTCCATAAACCAATTCTTCATAAGAAATAATGTGAAATCTACTTATTTCGCTAATTATTTTGCGTACATTTTCCACAGTTATTCCTAAATATTCTGCTACCTTCCCTTCCAGATTCTCTGTTTCACTGCATTTTAAATCCACAAAAGCCTTTTCCACTTGCTTGGCTTCTCGCCTAAGCCTTCTTGGAACCCAATCTTGTTGCCTTAAATAATCAATTACATTACCTCGGATTCTTATGGAAGCAAAAGTTTCAAATTTTACTTCTCTTGTGAAATCAAATCTCTCAACACAATCTATTAATGTCATCATACCATGATTTACAACATCTTCCATTTCAACATCATTATATGCACCGCGCATCTTAAAAACAAGACCCTTAACCAATCGCGTATATTTCATTACAATTTCATTGCGCAGCTTAACATCTCTCGTTTGACTATAACATTTCCACAGCTCTTTGTCAACCACAACCGAGTCCGACATGATTTCACGTCCCTCCAATATTCTGCTCGGCCTCTTTTAAATCAACATTACCAATTGCCAATACCTGTACAGAATTTTCAATTTCATTGAAAGAAAGTACAACAATATTAGAAATAAACGTCTCAAGTAATCTACTAATATGCACCCGAATCATAGATGACGTTAAAATTATGGGCGTCACAAATACATCTTTATGCTTTTCCAGTTGTTCTTTAACACTGTTCACAAATTCGGTAATAATTTCTGGTTCTAGACTTAAATAGGTTTTTTTATCTGCTTTCCTAAGATTTGCTGTTATTAATTTTTCAACTTTCGGTGAAATGACAATTACCATTAAATTCCCAGAACTTGCAAATGCTCTAGTTATTGTTCTTTTTAAAGACTGCCTTACATATTCTGTTAACAAATCTATATCTTTCACTGCCACAGCATTTTCAGCGATTGCATTTATAATCGTTTCTAAATCTTTAATGGGGATAAATTCACGCAGAAGGTTTGAAAGGATTTTATGAAAATCCACTAATGAAACAATTTCCGGAATAATTCCCTCAACAATTCCGCCATTAGTCTTTTTAAGGTTTTCAAGCAACATCTCAACATCTTTTCGGCTAAACAACTCATGTATGTAGTGCTTAATAACTTCAGAAAGGTGTGCTATTATTACAGAAGTCGGCTCTATCAGCGTATAACCCAATGCTTCTGCTTTTTCTTTTTCTGATTTCAAAATCCATTTACTTGGAATTCCATAAGCTGGCTCAATTGCGTCAATACCATCCAAATCATCAGTTGAATTTTCAATATTTAATGCAAGAATGTACCCAACTAATATTTCGCCCCTAGCAACCTCTTCGCCACGCACTTTTATAACATATTGATTTGGATTTATTAAATTACTATCTTTTAATCTAATGGAAGGGAAAACTACCCCATTATCTAACGCAAACTGCTTACGCAACATAACAATTCTATCTAAAAAATTGCCTTCTTTTGTATCGCTTACCATTTCAATCAAACTATAACCAAACTCCAACTCCATGGGGTCAACAAAAAGCAAGTCATAAAGACTCTCTGGTTTTTTATAGTAATCTGATTCTTTCACAGATTGCTGAGCAGCCTCTGCCTTCTTTTGGCGAAGCGCTACATTTTGGTACTCCTTTTGCGCTTGCAACAAACGAATACCTAAAAAAACAAGCAAACCACCAAGCAAAAACGTTGCTATTTTCGGGAAGCCTGGGATTAAAAGGAACCCCATCAAAACACCACCAGTAATAATTAACGCATATGGTTGAGAAGTAAATTGCGCAAACAAATCTGAATGAAGATCTTCTTTTGAAGCGGCTCTTGTAACAATAATTCCAGTTGCAATTGAAATCATAAGTGAAGGTAACTGCGAAACCAAACCATCACCAACAGTTGCAATAGAGTATTTACTTAGTACATCTTTAAAACTGCTGCCACCTTCAACCATACCCACAATTAAACCACCAAAGAAATTAACAAGAACCACAATAATTGAAAGAATGGCATCTCCCTTAACAAATTTAGAAGCACCATCCATTGCACCAAAAAAATCCGCTTCTCTTTGAATTTTGCTACGCCGCAATACTGCTTCCTGTTCACTAATTATACCGGCACTTAAATCGGCATCAATTGCCATTTGCTTACCTGGCATTGCGTCTAAGGTAAATCTGGCAGCAACTTCTGCAACTCTTTCAGAACCCTTAACAATAACAATAAACTGGACTGCAACAACAATTAAAAAAACAACAAAGCCAATAACAATATTGCCGCTTAAAACGAAATCTCCAAATATTTTAATAACCTTCCCCGCAGAACCACTATTCGAAAGAATCAATCTGGTGGAAGAGACGTTTAACGCAATTCTAAACACAGTTGTAAGCAACAACAACGTAGGTAAAATTGAAAATTGCAAAGTTTCCTTTATATACATGGTTGTTAAGAATATAACAATGGATAATGTTATATTCAAAATGAACATAGTGTCTAATATCACAACCGGCAGAGGAATTATAATCAACAACACCATGCAAACAATAAATATCGGGATTAACGCCGTTAGTCTCCTCATTAACACATTTCCTCTCAAGACACCTGCAAACTTAACCTACACTTTCTCACTGTAACCAAATTCTTTTTTCTTCAAGTTATAAACCCAAAGTAAAATCTCTGCAACCGCTTTAAAAGTTTCAGACGGAATTGTTTTATTTAATTTAGTTTTGCAAAGTTTGCGTGCCAGCCATTTATTTTCAGTAATTGGCACTTTATTTTTTTCTGCAACTTGAATGATTTTAAGTGCAATATTATCTTCACCTTTTGCAATTACCACTGGCGCAGAATTTTTATTTTGATCATATTTAAGCGCAACAGCGCAATGAGTTGGATTTCGAATAACAACGTCTGCTTTCGGGACCATTTGCATCATACGGTGGCGTGCAATTTCACGCTGCCGCCGTTTTATGTACCCCTTTATTTGCGGATCTCCTTCGATTTCTTTATATTCGTCTTTAATTTCTTGTTTTGTCATTCGAATACTTTTTTCGTAAGACCACCAGTTATACAAATAATCAACAGCTGCGATTGCCAGCAAAACTAATCCTAAATTAAACACAATTTTAATAACTTCGTTTGCAAAAAACAACATCCCGGAACGTGGGTCTACATTCATCAATTTTGCAAACGATTCCGCCGAACGTTGATATGCCTTATAAAGTACAAAGCCCACTAAAAAAATTTTCAAGCTTTCCATAAATAATTTCAATAAACTTTTCATGGAAAACATATTTTTAAATCCTTTAAGTGGGTTAAGGTGAGAAAATTTAAACGCTATTGCTTTTTTAGAAATCAAGAATTTTGTTTGCAAACCTGTTAATAAAATGCTAAAAACAGCAATAATCAAAAGAATTGGGCTAGCAATCATGAAAAATACAAAAAGTCCTTTAAAGAACAAATCACTTCGACCTTCAAATGTGCTCCCAGTCATTTTTCCCAAATTACCAAAAACATCCACACATAAATTTCTTATCATAGCTACTGCATATGGCACAAATAGCTTAATAACAAAAAAACCTGCCAGCAGCGACCCAACAATCACTACATCTTTACTTTGCGCTGCACGCCCTTCTTTGCGTTCTTTTTCACGCCGCCTGCGAGTCGCTTTTTCGGTTTTATTTTCTTGCGTCAAATTAAATCAACTCCATTAACTTCGCATGGCAGCCGCCAATAAACTCTCTATGTTTGAAAACATTTTATCTGTTAAATTATGCGAAAATTCAACAAACATCGGGCATAATTTTAACAACAGAATAAACCCAATTATAAATTTCACATATACATTCAATACAAAAACATTAATTTGTGGAGCCGCCTTCATTAACACACCAAGCCCAATATCCATAATCAAAATTGCCGCAACCATCGGCATAGCTATTTTCAAACTCATTGTTAAAATATTTTTATTAAACGACAACAAGTAAGAACATAACATGTTAAATTTCGGCATTTTCCCGATTGGCAGCACACGAAACGACTGAAATATGATGTTTACTAAATTTAAATGTGAATTTGTTAAGAAAAAAACCAATGTAAACAATCCACCAACAAGAGCACCAGAAATTGCTGTTTCTGAACCCGCCGCCGGATTGTAAAGCCGGTTCATAGAAAAACCCATTTGTGTGTCAATTAATTCTCCACCGGTTGTTAACACAGACATCGCCAATTCGCAGCAAAAACCCAGCAAAAAGCCAAAAGCAAGTTCAAGAAAAATCATCGTGCAAAACCCAAGCATTGGCATTTTTTCATCGAAATCAAGTGGTGTATCAAAAATTAAAAATGCAGAGAATGCCAAAGCAGCGCAAAAAATAACACGAATCATCACGGGAACATTTTTTTTGCCGAAAAGGGGATTAAAAACCACAAAACCCACCATTCTTGCAAACATAAGAAAAAACGCCAAATAATTGTCTAACAACCTCTCCATTCTCTACCCTTATTTCACTGTTTCTATTATGAATCTAAAAATTTCAGCAAAAAATTCAATTGATATTCGTAACATCCAAGGCCCAAGAATAATCAATAAAATACCCAATAAAATTATTTTGGGAATAAATGTCAAAGTTTGCTCGTGAATTTGGGTCGCTGCTTGAAACATAGAAATAATTAGCCCTACCACCAAACTCGTTAAAAGAACTGGTAGTGACAATTTAAATGCAACCAAAATCGCTTCATTAAACAGTGTTAAAACTTTCGCTTCAGACAATCGCCACCAACTCCTTACCTAAAACTCGTTACTAAAGATTTCACCAGCATATCCCAACCATTGGCTAAAATAAACAACAATATTTTAAATGGTAAAGAAATCATCGCAGGTGGCAACATCATCATTCCCAAAGACATTAAAATACTAGAAACCACCATATCTATCACAATAAATGGAATAAACAAGCAAAAACCCATCACAAAAGCTCTTTTTATTTCACTAATAATAAAAGCAGGGATCACTACTTCTATTCCAATTTCTTTTACATCTTTTATCTTTGGAGACTTCGCTATACTCATAAATAACGCCATATCTTCTTTTTTCGTTTGGCGCAACATGAATTCTTTCAATGGCTGTGCTGCTGCTTTAATTGCCGCTTCTTGTTCAATTTCTCCTTTTTTATATGGGATATAAGCTTGCGTTTCTATTTGCTTTACAACGGGAGTCATAATGAAAACCGTTAACATTAAAGAAAGGCCCATTAACACTTGAGTTGGCGGCACTTGAGCAGTTCCCATTGCATTTCGCAAAAAAGAGAAAACAATTGCAATTCTGGTAAAACAGGTCATTGTTAAAACAATCGCGGGTAATAACGAAAGTAGTGTTGTTAAAAACAGAATATCAAGCACACCAGTTTCTTTGCTGTTAACGTTAATTGAAAAACTTGCAGCAGCAACCTCACCACTACAAACACTAAACATTAGCAAAACTAACCAAATAGCCTTTATTCTTTTTTTAAACAACACTTCCACCCCAGCCCATTAAAAAAGCGTCTACTCTTCCGATTTTCTGTTGCCAAACAGGAATTCCTTCATCCGCGAACACTTGTCCACTTTCTCATTTTCAATGAATGTTACACCAGTAATTTCGTGAAAAGTTACGCTGTTAGTGGAAGCACAAACAACATAATAGTGGCTTCCAATTTGCACAAGAACAAGAAAAACACCCGAAGCAATTGCGACCTTATCTACCACCGTCATATATTTTCCAAAAGAATAGCAAAATCTATCAGCACGACGGAAGACCCATTTTGAAAAATAAGCAATGGCAATAAGCAATTCAATAGCACCGATAAACGGCACCAACCCCACCAAAAAATCACTCATCTGCGAACCCCGTCTCTTTCTATTATAGGATGTCCCGTAAATCTTTTGATTTTGCTATTTCTGTAATTCTAACACCAAAATTTTCATCAACCACAACCACATCTCCTTTGGCAATTTTTTGACCGTTAATTATTACATCAACTTGTGCACCCGCATGCTTATCTAGTTGAATAATTGTTCCTCTACCATATTCCAACACTTCTTTAACTTTTTTATGTACACGGCCTAATTCAACACTTACTTGAACTGGAATTCCCATAACCAATTTTAGGTTATCCATATTGCTTTGTTGCGATTCTTCTTCCTGCAGTGAAACCAAATCAACAGCTTTTACCTCTTCTCCATAAGCTATACCTTTTTTCAGATTCTGAGGATACGAACCCGGTGCATTTTTCTTATTGTCATTTTCCAAAAAATCCTGCATGCTATTCTTCCTTTCCGACTTTTGAAGAGATTTAAAAGCATTTTCGCTAACTCGGTTCTCATTTGATTCGTTTATTAATTCTACAGTTTCTGTCTCTTTTTTTGATACCTCTTGTAAACCAACCGCTGCGAAATTTTCAACAGGTTCCTCTGCTTGGGGCAGATACGGTTCTTCAGGCTGTTGCTTTAGCTCTTCCTCTATTTGCTTGGGTTCAAAACCAGTTTCTGGCACAGATTTTGTTTTCATTTTTTTTTGCTTCGAACCTAGCAATAGATCGCAAGGCAAAAACAAATGAAATTCACTATTTATCATTGTGGTAACAGAAAAATTAATAACCACTCTGACAATTTCATTTTTTTGAAAGCGCCGATTATGTTTTGTAAATTCACCTGCAACAAAAACATTTTCCGCTCTAATATCCCACGGCTTATTATCTTTTTTTTGTATGCCATCTTTTATTGCCAAAAAAATCTTCCCAAATAATTCAAATACAGACTCCCTGGCAACAACATCCAACTCAAAATCATCTTCTGATATTTCCATACCAATTATTTTACTGAAAATAACTCGAATGTCGTCTTTTGAAAAAAGCAGTAACCCAAAACCATTAAAATTATTTCGGCTCATTGAAAAATCAATTCCAATTAAATCTTTCGATGTGTCAATTTTAAATTCCGAAAAACTGCCAAAATTAATTTCTCGAACACTTGCATCAAATTCCAAATTCAAAATTCCGGTTAAACAGCTCTTTGCAAATTCAAGAACATTTTCCAGACTTGTTTTCACAAGCGGCATCAACTCAAGCGATTGCAAATCACAAGCCCTCCTTTAAAAAACTTCTGTAATTTTAACGGCTTTCCTGCCGCCGAAAATCCCCACACGACCACGAAACCACTGTTCTCCACGCACATTCACCAAAACAGAAGAATCCGTAAAATTATCTAACATCATAATATCACCAGGATGCAACGACAAAACATCACCCAAATCCAATGCTGTTCCACCCAAAACAACATTTACATCAACTTCTGTTTCTTTAATGTGCTCTAACATCAAACTCTTCTTTTGCCACATTTTATCACTTTCATCAGCACCCAAAAACCGAGTTCCAAGATTTCTAAACACTGTTGTTAAAAACTCGACAGGCAAACAAAAACAACAGCTGCCACTCACCGGTGGGAAATCTAATTTCATATCAATAACCAAAACCACAACATCTTTATTTATGTGCCTGGTTAACCCCGGCGAAGACACAATTTCTGTGCAAGAAGCAATTATGTCAATATAACTTGACCAAGCAACTTCAACTATTGGAATTACATTTGCAACAACAAAACTTCGAAGCAAACTTAATTCAAGGTCTGTGAATTCATGGTCTTGTTTCAAATCAGCATCTAACCCGCCAAGTAATTTATTTACTATGTGGTGCCCAATCAAGCACGGGAATAACAATACGAAATGATTTTCAACATAACCTACCCCTTCTTTTATTCTTGTGTCAACAACGGGTAAAATTACATCACTTGAATATTGCTGAGAAAAATCGCCATAAACCATCTCTTGAATCGAGGTTACGTCGCACCGCGTGGCAACACCAAACAATCCCGTTAATTTGTTTGCAAATGTTTTCGCAAAGCAATCAAAAACACAACCAACAAGCCGTACATTGTCTTTCGTGAAACGCCGCGGGGTTTTAAAATTATATTCCTGGACTCGTTCTTGATTTAGTTTGCGCAAGTCCATTTAACGTACCCCCGTTCTTTAACTTATTTTTTTCTTACTTACCACAAAAAGAAAGCAGCTTAAGAACTATCGGCCTGCGCGTGCAATTTCTTTTACAGACTCTAGTGCAGACCCCAAGCAACTAACAACACTAGAAACCGAAGCAGCTGAGACATTTGCGGAAATAACGTTGTCGGTCTCATCTATATTTGAGCCTTTCAAAAAGCCCGCTTGCAAAGTAGCAACAGCGGTATCTGTATCCAGCACTCGAAACGGCCCAGAGCCCGGCGTCGTTTGCAACTTGCCGCCGCCTGCATCAGCCAACCCGGCGGCATTTGGCGTATCGACAACGGCAAGCCGGAACACAACACGCCGCGTTCCCTTGTAAGAAACTTCGAAATCAAAACCATTCCAACCAGGGGCGGTGGCACCAGGGGGCATAACGATACTCTCGAAAGCCTGCAAATTTTCCTTCCGGCACGGCTGTGCTGGGTACCCTGAGTTGGGGTCTCCGACGTTAAGTCTTCCTGGTAGGTTGTTATTGCGCCCAAACGCGCCATCAGAGTCGAGGTGTCCTGGCTTCCACGGCGGCAGAAACAAGTCATCGCGCATCCAATTTGGATTCATCCATCCCACCAAATCGCTGCCGTCGCTCCGTGCCAGCATCCAGGAACTTGGTTCCTCGCCGTCGCCGAGGGCGACAGTCCGAACCGAAACGTCACCAATCGCTGTTAAACTCACTTCCGCACCGCCACCGCGATTCCCACTCCAACGCCCTCCAAACCCGACAGGGGCGGCGTCGAACTGTCTGGTTGCAGGGTTCCACGGGCCTGCGTACTGATTTCGAGTCTGTGCATCGATTGCCACAATCGGCGTCCCAAAAATAATAGGGTAAACCTTGATAAAGTCGGGATGGTTCCGTCCTCCCGCCTTCGCGCCGTTAAGTGGCGAGCAACCAATACCTGCACCTGGAGCAGTTCGCGGTACAAACAAAAATCGCGACGCGTTTGCGGGGCCCCGTCCCTCCGGCCTGTCTGCCACGCCAGTCCAGGCCCCCTGGTACGCAAACGCTGCATCCACGTCAGGTGGTCCTATTGGCATTAAATTCACAGCCGCTGCATCGGCCTCCGCCATACCGTGCGTAGACAAATATTTTCGATAGTTCCAATTGTCCCAATCTTCACCAGTCGTCGGGTCCTTCAACGGAGTTTGCGCAAAACGGTGCATACCGGCAGCCGCCTGCGGGTAACAGCAAAGTGCATACTGGTGATCATTTTCCAAACAAAAACAAATGGAGTTTCCTACTGCCACATGTTCGTGGGGCGCATCAGACGGAACATCACCAAAAAACCGGGCAACACCGGTCGTCTCCGCGCCAGGGCGGCCCGCCGAAGTTCCACTTCCACCTTCGCTGGGAATTACAGTGAACCCCTTGTCGAGGCCGTAAACGGCCCTCCGCGCTGTCGCGCCAAGTAGATGACCCGCGCCAGCCTGCGCAACATTTTCCTGTTGCATCCTTTTTAACATTCGCAGATTCGTTGCTGCTGAACTTAATCCACCCATTTTTCATCTCTCCTTTTCTCATCTTTTTCTCTACGGCAACAATATTTTTGCCGCGGACATCACAAGCACAAAAATTAAATAACCAACAATCAAAACATCACCATATCATCATTCCGCCTCAAAGAACTACAAACGCTCCGAGACTTTTTCAAAAACGAATACATCTTCGCAATAAAATCTTTTTCTTTCAACAGAGCAATCAATTCAAAGAGAAAATCAGCGAAACAAATTATTCGCTATCTATTTCAATTACACAACCTTCCACTCTTCCGCCGGCGTTTTTTTATTCTGACCCTGGCCCAAATGGTTAATAGCCGCGTCGATTTTCCTTTTTAAGTTACCTATGCCATTGTCATTTTTAAACTCAATTAGTTTTGTGTTCACCCGGTTTTTGGCGATAACCAACAAACGATATTTTTGTCTTCCTGCTTCTTTTGCATCTTCAGAGCCTAAATCAATCCCTTCCTGAGTCTTTTGCATATCATCATCAATTTTCGCTAACAAAGCATTCCATTTTCCACCTAAATCATTTAGAGTAGCACGGAATTCAACTAATCGGTCACACAAATTTTTTCTCACTCCATTAGAGCGCTGTTTCTTTTCAGCCATCGCAATAAGGGCATCAATTCCTTCTTTAGTAAAAGTCATATCGTCTTGTAACTGCTGCGCCCTGTTTTCATATTCCGTAACAATTGGAGGAGTCACGCTAACTGCAGCCTCTGCTGAGACTGCCCCAAAAACCCGATCTGCAGGAATCCAATCATCCCCAATCAATAAAGAAATAGTATTGCCCTGTTTCGAAACGGCTTTCACTTTACCTACATGCAAATCCGCATCACCCGGGGACTGAAAACTAACAGAGCTGTCAATCAATTTCTGCGCAGTTGAGAAGGCTTTCTGTTTTGCGGCTTTTTCCATTGTGTCAGAAACACGTTGCAACATTTCTATATTTGCCCCAGCCAAGGCAATATCCACAGCACTACCGGCACCACCACCACCAGATCCCAATCCAGCGGCAAGGTTTTGAGTAGCAATAGCCACAAATTTCGCCGTTGTGGCCGCATTCCATTTCTCTTTTTTGCCACCTTCTGGCTTCTTCAATACTAGCTCTCCATTGGGACCCAAAGTAACAGTGGCAGCATTTTCGTTTTTGTGTCTTTCGTTAAGCTTCGCCAACAACGCACTTGAAACAATACCCATATATCGTCACCTCTTAACAGCAGCATCTAAAACAAACTCACTAGCGTTTGCAGCCATTCCTTTCCAATGGTCGTAAGCTTCTTCTTTTTGGCGGTTCAAATTGTCTTGTGACCCGTTCCCTGTTGCATTTTCGCCGTTGTTTGCTCCAAAATTGCCAACATTAACAGTCTCCAACTGAATTCCACGCGCCGCTAGTTCATTTCTAAATGCAGGAAGTAACTGCAACAAAAGAGCTCGCGTTTGATTATTTTCCGCTTGTAAATCTACTGTTACTTGGTCATTCGCAACCATAACAACAACAGTCAGTTGCCCAAATTCTCCTAAGTCTAAACTAAATTTTGCAACACCATCACACTTTGCTCCAGCAGAAATATAAGCATTTTCAATTACTTCAATAAGCTGCTGTTTAATTGAAGAATACGTCTCTTTCAAAGTTGGTTCAAAATCTCTGCCTGCCGCAGCAGAAAGTGAAACATCCACATTCACAAAATCAGAACGAAAGCTCTCGGAAAAATCTTGATTCGCATTCTGATTTTGCCCTTCTTGGCCGGAACTAAAATCTTCTGAAAGCCTTTCAACAGCTTCTTCTGCTTGTAAAGAAGAAATTACTACTTCACCAGATTCCACACCCTTTTTCTGCGATTCGCCGACATTATTTCTAATATTAAGCAACTCATTGCCACTCCCAAGAGAATCCTTTTCAAATGGCAATTTTAAAAATAACGAACCTGAATCGGGCTCCGCAGACACAAACATTTCAGCAAACTGATCAGAAGAAATTTCATCAGCAGCACCATTTTCGCCAAACAAAACTGCAAATTGCGAGGATTTCCCAATATCAATTCTTGGATGGCTATCATCCGAAACAGTCATGGCCGCGGGATTAGATTCTGAATTGCCTTTTTGCTTCTCACAGGGAGCCAACGCGGCAACTTCTGGCTCAATAACATCTACTCCTATAGGTTCCCCCGATTCTATTGCGGCACTCGACATGGGAACAGTGTTTTTTGGCACAAAGAATCCAACCCCATTTGCAGCCGCTACTTGCGAAACAACAGCAGCACTAACATCTGAAGCTTTTAGCCTCGAGGTTTTTTCTTCTTTTTCTTCACCATCACAAAACTCAGCAACACTTTGTGTTGGCGTTGCAGGATTTTTAGGTGAGGAATCTTTCCGGCCATGGGGTTCTTCTGACGGTTTTTTTTCTATTGTTCCTGTACCCTGGGACGGAAGTTGGTCCAAACTCATTTTAGACTCCGACTTTGAAGTCGCCTTTCCAACAACAAACAACGGCTGAGACGCATCCCCAATGGGGTTAGAACTCTTACTATCACTTTTCCGAAATTGGGGATGCCCCAAATTAAAACGGTTCAACAAGCCATCACTATACTTTTTTCTTTTGCTATCGCCTGCAAACATACAAAAATGATCTAAAAAACTTACACTCACACCATTAGCTTTCTGGCCATCTCTCTGCTCTGCAAGAAAATGAGACGATTCCATTGGTAAAGTTGTTGAATCTAATATTTTTTCTGGCCTCATTTTTCTTCACCTCCTTTCCGATTAACTAACATTACCTTTCGGCAGTAACATTAGCAACAAATTCATCTATCATCTTCGCTTCATCTTTTGCCACCGCTACATTATACTCCATAAGTCGCCTTTCGCGCAACTTTTCCAAAATTTTCACATCAATGTTGGCCTCAACAACTACCTTTCTTTGTTCTTCTTTTTGCATTTTTTCATTTAAAACTGCACCAGATGCAGAATCCAGTGCACTAATTAAATAACAAACCTGGCGTTGCCGCAACTCATATTGCGTAATTTTAAGCCCTAAACTTGCCTCCGTTTTCAAAGCCTTATTTTCCTCAACAATCTTATCCTGCAACAAATTTCGAGACTTTTCAAGCTCCAAAAGTCTTTGATTAATTTTGCTAAGCTTTCCCTGCTCTACATTCAACAATTGCTGCCGATATTCTAAAACTTTTTGCAATGTAAATTTAAATTTTTTCATCAAGTAAACACTTCTTTCATTCTATCAACCACCTCTATTCTTTCAAAAGATTCGCTTACGCCTTGTTGCAAAAACGCATTCACTTTATCAATTCGCGACACCGCATCATCTAATTTTTTATTAATACCCGGTTTATATGCCCCAATTGTAATAAGGTCATAGTTTTCATGATAAAGGGCCAAAATCTCTCGTATTTTGCCGGCCAAAGCCTTTTCTTCATCCGGTACAATATCGCTCATCAATCGGCTTATGCTTGGTAAAATATCAATTGCCGGATAATGGCCTCTGCTTGCAATTTCTCTCGATAAAATTATATGGCCGTCAATAATCCCACGAACAGTATCTGCTATCGGTTCATTTGTGTCATCACCTTCAACCAAAACCGTATATAACGCCGTAATGGAACCAGCTTTAAAATTACCCGCTCGCTCTAAAAGTTTAGGCAAAACAGCATAAAGCGACGGAGTATAACCTCTGGCAACGGGTGGTTCGCCAGCTGCTAACCCCACCTCTCTTTGCGCCATAGCAAACCTAGTTAATGAATCCATCATTAAAAGTACATCATTACCCTTATCTTTAAAATATTCTGCAATAGCCGAAGCAGTTAATGCACATTTAATTCTCATCATCGCAGGTTGGTCAGAAGTGGCTGTTACTAAGATAGAGTTTCGCATACCAGTTTCCCCAAGGTCTTTTTCAATAAATTCCCGCACTTCACGACCACGCTCACCAACCAGTGCAATCACATTAATGTCAGCTTTTGCTTCTTTGGCAATCATTCCAAGCAATGTACTCTTACCAACACCACTTCCAGCAAAAATTCCAATCCTTTGCCCTTTTCCAATTGTCAACAAACCATCAATTGCTTTAACTCCCAAATGGAGCATTTCGTTAATGCGAACTCTTGCCAACGGATTCTGGTTCTCACTTTCAACACCATATCTTTCATAAGTAACAATATCGCCTTTTTCATCCATTGGCTCACCAATAGCATTTATCACACGGCCAATTAACGCTTCTCCAACAGGGATATCTAACTTTGCCTTTGTGTTTTCCACTAAATAATTAAAGCCAATTCCACCCATATCTTCATACGGAACCAACAATATTCTGTCAGCTTTAAACCCAACCACTTCTGCATGATAAACCTTGGAACTTCGCTTGTTTTCATAGATTTTGCAAACATCACCAAGCCGCGCTCTCGGACCTGTGGCTTCAATCATAAGTCCAACAACTCTATCCACTTTTCCCATAAAAGTATAGAATTCTTTTTCTTTAAGCATTCGATTACATTTTACAAAATCTATCATTCAAAATACCTCGCCACAGCTCATCACGGCCCTAACAACGCTTTCATTTTGTTTCTAACATTTCGAATTTGAGTTTCCACACCTGCATCAACAAATTCCAATGGCGTGTCTATCAACAATCCGCCTTCTTCCTCTTCATCATTCACACTAATCCTCACATTTTTAAATCCAGAGACTGTTCCCAACAACCGTTTATCAAGTGCAATTTTCTCTTTCGCACCCACACTTGGAACAGTTAACAAAACCCACTCGAGTTCTCCAAATCCATCTAAAACAGATTTCGCAATATTCACATATATTTCATCATTTTTTTCAACGATACTTTTCGTCACTTTTTGCGCGATATTAAATGCCAAGTCAACCAAATCTTCTTCATACCGCTCTAACATTTCAGCTTTGCTTTGGTTCAGTCTATTAATTATTTCTTTTAATTCCACTAAAGTTTCATCTAATTCTTGTTTTTTCTCTTCTTCGCCTATTTTTCGCCCCAAGTCATAACCTTCTTCATAACCATCACACATTCCACGCTTATAACCTTCGCGAAGACGTTTTCTAAGGCTGCGTTCTAAAACCACAAATTCTTTGTTTTTTTTTGAAACCAAAAGTGCCGCATCTTTTTTCGCTTTTTTTATGGCTGTTCTATAAGCTATTCTTGCACTTTCTAAACACTCAGAAGCTTTGCGCAAAAGTTCTTTATGTGTTTCTTCAAGCTTCACCGTTAGCTCTTCTTGTACACCACTGTGATCTTCATCAGCGAAATTTTTCTTTTCTTCTAAATTTAAATCATCAAAAACTGCATCTAAAATTGTCGATTTTTTCACAGAAGAACTTGATATTTTTTTCGAATTTATTATCTTAGACAATCAACTCATCCTTTCCGGATTTGTCAATTTCTATTTCTCCATCCCTGCTCAATGTTCTCACCACCTGAACAATTCGCTGCTGTGCCCCTTCCACATCAGATAAGCGTACACGAGTCATATATGAAATTTCTTCTCTTATTTCTTCAGCCAAACGTTGCGAAACATTAGCATAAATAAATTCAACGATTTCTTCACTTGCGCCTTTTATTGCCAAAGCCAAATCACGCCTGTCCACTTCTCTTAACACCTTTTGGACTGCCTCTGGCCGCAACAACAAAAGATCTTCAAACACAAACATTCTTTTAATAATTTCTTCACTAAGCACGGGATCACGTTCCGCAATTCCTTCTAAGATACTTTTTTCCACTCTAATATCAACACTGTTTATAACATCTGCAACATATTTAACACCATCCAAAATCGTTTTCTTGCCGCCACCCATAACATCCTTTAACTTTTTCGCAATTAACTTCTCTATGTCTCTCAAAACATCGCGTGAAATTCCATTCATTTTTGCAATTCTGGCAATCACATCTATTCGCTCGTCATTTGGCAATTTTGAAACAACTGCCGAAACTTGTTCTGGCTTAGCATTTGAAAGAATAAAGGCTACTGTTTGTGGGTGCTCATTCTGAACAACACTCATCAAAGCCTTTTCATCCAAATTTTTTATTATATTCGTTGAATTTGAATCCATCATTTCTTCAATTTGCTTAAGGTACTCATCCGCCATCTTATGGCCGAAAGCACCTTCTAACATTTTTTTTGCAGATTCCATGCCACCTTCGGCAAACATTTTTTTAGAAACACACAAAGAATAAAACTCTTCCAATATTTCTTGAATCGTATCACTAGAAATTTCACCAAGTCGCGCTACTTCTAAGGTTAACTTTCTGACTTCGTCTTCTCCAAGGTGTTTATATATTTTAGATGAATATTCACGTCCAACGGATACAACAATAACAGCCGCTTTCTTGGCCCCAGACAAATCAGCCATTCCTCTCAATCCTCACTTCTAATCCAGGTTTTAATAAATTGTGCTGCTGCTTCTACATTTTCATCAATAAACTCAGCAATACCATCCAACAAATTCTGCTCATCTTCTTTTTTCAACGCCTCTGCTTTTTGCGAGTCAATTTGAAGGTCAGGGTCAGATTGCTCCAAATTCGCTGTGTTAACTTCATTTTCAATTGACTTAAACACATCCATATCTAAACCACC
Source organism: Oscillospiraceae bacterium (assembly GCA_031266415.1). Classification (GTDB taxonomy): domain Bacteria; phylum Bacillota; class Clostridia; order Oscillospirales; family Ruminococcaceae; genus BNZN01. The sequence continues at coordinate 261,325 of JAISBB010000001.1, forward strand.
CACAATCTCATTTCCATTCACATTTTCTTCCGGCACAATCTCAGCTGCTACTTCCTCTGTTTGAACTTTTGATAACCCCAGTCCTTTAGCAAGGTCTCCATCTGCAAATTCTGGCTGTTTCTTATTTCTTCTAGCGCGAATTAAAACAATTACAACAACCAAGCCCAAAATCAAAACCAAACCTACACCAATCAAAGCCGCCATACCAAGAGGCATCCCCAAAAATCTTTTTTCCAGCACTTTTTGCTCATTATTAGGAGTTTCAGAAAATTTCATATTATAAAGAACTACTCTATCTTCAGGAAGTCCCGCCGCAGAAGCTACTAATCGTGCAATGCCTGTCTTTTCAACATCCGTCAATTCTTCTTTATTAACAGCAACAGCAACCGAAACGGTTTCCACAGTTGGTAAATTTTTCACAACACGCTCTTCGCGTTTGTTCACCAAGAAATCTTCCGCAACTTCTCGCTGAGCAGAAGATGTTTTTTCTTCTTGCTTTTCGGGCGTTTTGAAATTTTCTGCATTTTCTTCAATTCCGCCCAATTTTTCTTCAGTTTGTGGCTTTGAAGATTCGTCTTGAGCTGTAGCTTCCTCTCGATGTTGAATAACTCCATTGCCATAAGTCGTTTCTGTTGTTTCTTTCCCTTCAAGGTCAACACGACTTCTAACAGCAACCATCACATTCCCTTTGCCAAACATCGGCTCAAGAACAGAAAGCACCCTTTTCTTTATGCTGCTGTCTGCCTTGTCTTCTATCTGCAAAAGATCAACATCTGCATTCGAATCTTTTTCAAAATCTGACTCCAGCAAATTGCCGGCATTATCAACAACCACCACACGGTCTGCCTCAAGCCGCGGAACACTTCTTGCAATCAGTGATTTAATCCCTGCAACTTGTTTCGCTGAAAGTTTTGGGTCAAAACCTCCCAAAGTCAGTTTAACAGAAGCACTCGGCAATTCTTTATCTTCATCTAAAACAAATGAATTATCTTCCGGCAAAGCAATATGAATTGCGGCAGCATTAACACCTTCAATTGTTTCAATTGTTTTTTCTAATCTGTCTTGAAGTTGATATAAAAAATAAATTCGCTTTTCACTGTCTGACGAAAGAAGGCTACTACCTTCCTTAAATATATCATAACCCGAAGGGATTTTCGAAAATCCCTCAATAGAAAGCTGCATAGCAGCAACTTCCGAATCTTTTTTGGGAACGCTAACACGCCCACCATTTTCTAAATTGGCATCAATTCCAAAACTCCTGAGTTTAGAAACCACTTTCACAGCTTCTGAAGATTCCAACCCCTCATAAACAGTAACACGAGAAGGTGCCCCACTCAACAATGAACCAATCACAAGAAACAATGAAAGCGCTCCACCAACAGAAACCCCATATATTATTTTTTTCTTTCTTTCTAAGTTGTTCCAAAAGTCACGTGCTTTTTGCCCAAATCCCTTCAGGTCGACCTTCATATCCAAACTCCTACCCCAAACCCAAAAATAGCCCTCATATTTTCCTGAAGGGCAATGTTAAACAGCCTAACCTAAGAAAAATCATTTTACAAAACTCACTAAATCAACAAACACACAATTATCCATCTACTCTGGTTGCACAATGCCAAAAAACACTGCTAAATCTGCGTATTAATTAAGTTTTTTATGCCGTCTACACCCAAACTCGCAAACTTTGCCGCTGCTTTCGAAGAAACCGCGAATTCTCGCGCAGCCAACATGACCTCTGCCGTTGAGACCTTTTCTCCATTTAAAGAACGCACCGCATTTTTCTGGTTCTCTTTTTCGGACTTCGTAACACGCCCCAAAACACTGGCACAAGAAGCTTCTAGACTAATTGGCGGCGAAGCCACGGCCGCAGCCTTATCGCCAACAATCGCAGGTGGCGGCATAAGACTCGCCAACAAATCTGAGAACCCAGAACAAGGGCTGTGTGTCTTTTGCGAGGTTCCATCACAAAAACGAGCAAAAAGTCCCGAATTCACATTCAAAAGGTCTGGTGTTTGCCGAGCCATAGTCATTCAACTCCTTATTTACTTTCCGGCAATTTTAAGTGCCGATTCTTCTGATTTACTAACCGCTTTAGCCAAATTTATCCCGAGGTTGCAAAGCGCTGCTGCGTCTTTTCCACGCAACACTTCCTTCAGTGGGTCAACATTTGAACCAACAACAAACCCCTGAGTATCAGCCAGCGGACTCTCTGGATCAAAGTCTTTGCGAACAGGATTTTGGTTACGCATTATTTCACAGTGCACACCAGAAAATCGCGGATTTTGACCTTCACTTGTTCGCCACGGTATCTCCTTACGAAGTCGACCGATACGGCAACACGTACCCGAATCACCACGGCGAAGATATAAAAATCCAAAGCGCCTATCTTTGTGTTTCCTTTTGCTCACACTTCTCAATAAACCTCGCGAGAATATAGATTTTTTCGAAGCTACAACAAATACCGGAATCTTCCCCTGATAGCCGGTTACATCTTGCTTCGCAAGATTTTCTGCAACGACTGCCGACATGTCGCGGCCATTTGCCATTGCTTGGCGCGCACTTTCCCAAGCTGACTGAAGATGTTCAATTTCCAAGTTATTTCACCACACTTATCAACCGAGCACACTTTCAGTTGCGTCGAAAAAAAGCGCCACGGCTGCAGACCATTTAGCCATTTCTTGTTCAGCATAAACTCGAGCCATCGTTTGATCAACTTCGTCAACATGCTCTCCCGCTGGGAGTTCTCCTACGTCAACTTGAAAAACATCCTTTTCCTTCTTTTTAACACATTCTAAAGGAGAAAAACCCGGTGCATTCATCCCCGCCAAATTAAAAGCAGCAATACGCTCTTGTTTTTCTGCAACACCAAACAAATAGTTGTGGGCAGCAATCAAGTTTACATTAGTGTCTAACAAACAAACACCTCCAAACAAAACGATGAATATACATAAATATACCAACTGCAATTAACAAGATGATAACATAATTCTTTTGCAAAATCAAGAAGTATATTAAACAACTCTAATTTGAATAAATATACGCAATATAAGCTATTTTTGTCTTAAATTAAGCACATATTTACACAAATTAAATTGACTAAAAAAATCACGCCTAAATTCTTTCATAATTTCATTTATTCACATTTATTAATATATCAAATCGTCCATTTTATTTGCCGATTATTTGCCGAAATCAATTTTTCAACAACAACGAATTAAATTGCACGTATCTCACAATCCTCTTTTCCAGTTTCTCGTAAAAAAAACATGGGGCCAAAACTTATTGGCCCCTAAAACCGATCTCTAGAAAATGTCGAGGAAAAGCGAACTTTTATTCGCTTGAGACCTTTCAGCACAGCAGACAAAACACATAAACCCACAATAGGGAAAGAAAACTGTGCTTTTGCTAAAAGATAGACCGCCACTTTGTGCATTCTTTCTTCAAACAACCAACAAGGGGTCAAAGCAAGCACAACTCACATGAACTCCCAAACCTCCACGCAAGTGCAAACAGATTGTTCTTCATTAGATCAATGCCACGGTTTTTTTCAGTCTCTAGCTAACCACGCGAATAAATCACAAGAAAATCAACAAACCTTCATTTCGCGGCCAGCAAAAAACAAAACACAACACGGCCGAAGTCGTAAAAAAACCAAAGTTAGTTCCCCCGGCGTGGGTTGTAGGGTTGCCCATAACCGCTATCAGCAACCCTCTGTAACGCAGCGTTGAACCTCTCTCCTAAGGTTTGTGTTTGTTGTGTTTCTTGGCGTTGCGGCGGACGTTCAGGACCGACAGTGTCCCTATACGGGGTGCTACTGCGGGCGTCGCCAGGCGTGGCACTTCCATCGATCTCGATTTGGTATTCTTCGCCGGCACCACCAATAGCAAGCAAATCTACCTCCGTAAGTGTTTCAAAATCTAGCTTTTCCATTTTTCATTCTCCTTTCAAATTCAAGAAAATATTTTAGTGAGGTCATTGTACTGCAAATTCCCACTAAGATCAATGGATGGCTTTGCAACTTCAAAAACATCATTTTGTTGACAATATATCTAATAAATTTATTGCTTACACATTTTGAATCATGAAATGCTACCACAAGTTGGCAAATTTAATGTAACCGCAGCAACAAAAATAGCACAAATTAATGGTAAATTTTTCTTTTCTAAATCATGAACTTACAATTAATAAAGTTGTCCCTTTCGTCCTCCATTGACCAAAGAAACCACAAATCATTCATTTTTTTCCACACCACCACCACAAAAACAAATTTCATTTCTTTGCAAAGCAAAAGTAGCAACTGTAAAAAAACAGTTGCTACTTTTAACATAATCAATTACAAAATCTCTTTAGTTCTCTTCCTCTCGTTTTGCAAAACATTCACTACAATAAACTGGCCGACCTTCGCTTGGTTTAAATGGGACCTTTGCTTCCGCGCCACAGCTAGCACATGCAGCCACATACATCTCACGTTTTGCACCGTTTCTTTTTCGTAAATCTCTACATTCTTTGCATCGTTGCGGTTCGTTAACAAACCCCTTTTCTGCAAAAAATTCTTGCTCGCCAATTGTGAAAATAAACTCTGCACCACAGTCTTTGCAAATTAATGCCTTGTCTTCGTACATCTCCAAAATCTCTCCCAATATTGGTAAAATTTGCCCATTAACATGCCCGCAACGTAACTTGAAACTTAATTTGCCGCTTTCTGTTAGGGCTTCCACAGTCCCACTCACCGCCCGCTAACAAACCAGCAAACGAAAAAGTAAAACTTCACACGGTTATTTTACACGAAAGATTCAAAAAAGTCAACCTCTCCCACAAGCACTTTCCAAAAAATCACAAATCGATGCAAAACTAAACTTTTTAGCAACAAATACATTACAAACTAAATCGAACAAATTTATCTTCACAACACAGGCAATTCACTCACAAAATTCTTCAACAAAGAATATACCTAAGCTATTATCTCACGCTCTTTCTGATCTTTATCTGAAACTTTTGAACACTTTGCATCCCCTGGCAATTTGTATTTCTTTCTGTCCATATATTCCGCATATTTCCCTTTGTTGTAGTTTTGCACAGGGCGCCAAAACCCAACCACTCTGCTCCAAACTTCCGCCTCTTTTCCACATTCCGGGCACGCAAAATGTTCGCCAGAGATATAGCCGTGGTCAGAACAAACTGAAAATGTCGGCGTGATTGAAATATATGGCAATTTATAGTTATTAAATATTTTCTTAATTAAGGTTTTCGCAATTTTAATGTCTTTAATATTCTCTCCTAAATATAAATGCAAAACCGTTCCACCAGTATATAAGCTTTGGAGTTCATCTTGTAAATCTAAAGTTTCAAAAATATCTTCCGTGAACCCAACCGGCAACAACGAAGAGTTTGTGTAATAAGGAGTAGAACCACCAGCAGTTTTGATTACTTTAAATTTTTCAACATCTTTTTTGGCCAACCGATAACATGTTCCTTCCGCAGGTGTTGCTTCAAGATTATAAAAATGCCCTGTTTCTTCTTGTGTTTCTTTAATAAAATCTCGCATGTAATTAAGGGTTTCAACGGCAAATTTCTGTCCCTCTTCCGTGGTTAAATCACTATTTTCACCAAGCAAATTAATACATGCTTCATTCATTCCAATAAGGCCAATTGTACTGAAGTGATTATACCAAAATTGTCCAGTTCTGTCATAAAGTACCTGCAAGTAACTCGCTGTATATGGATACATGCCACGTTGCGTTTGAGTTTCAACAATTTTTCTTTTGATTTCAAGGCTAGAAACAGCAATCTTCATTAATTTTCTCAAACGCTCTTTAAATTCACCTTTCGTTCTGGAAAGGAACGCCGCACGCGGCAAATTTAGTGTAACAACACCAACCGAACCGGTCAGCGGGTTTGAGCCAAACAACCCACCACCACGTTTTCTCAACTCACCTGTATTTAAGCGGAGCCGGCAACACATTGAAAAACCATCTTCTGGGGAAAGGTCAGAATTTACATAGTTTGAAAAATACGGAACCCCATATTTACAAGTAATTTCCATAATTTTGTCAACAACAGAACTATCCCAGTTAAACTCTTTTGTTACATTTATGGTCGGGATGGGGAAAGTGAACACTCTCCCACGGGAATCTCCTTCCATCATTACTTCGCAAAATGCCAAGTTGATCATGTCCATTTCTTTTTGAAACTCACCGTAAGTTGCATTTGCAATTTCTCCGCCAACAATCACAGCCTTATCTTTTAAATTATTAGGGCAAACAACATCCAATGTTACGTTCGAAAACGGGCACTGAAATCCAACACGAGTTGGCACATTAAGGTTAAACACGAATTCTTGCATTGCCTGCTTAACCATTTTGTAATCTAGGTTGTCGTACCGCACAAACGGCGCACAATAGGTGTCGAAAGAAGACCAAGCCTGCGCGCCAGCTGTTTCACCCTGGGTAACAAAGGTTGAATTAATAATTTGCCCCAAAAACGACCGCAAATGCCTGGCAGGCTTCGATTCGACTTTCCCATTAACACCACCAAAACCCTTGGTTAACAATTGATAAAGATCCCAGCCAGCACAATAAGAACCAAAAAAACCAAGATCATGAATGTGAAGGTCGCCAGATGTGTGAGCATCTCTAACATCTTGTGGATAGACTTCGTTTAGCCAATATTGCTTTGTGAAAGCTTCTCTAACGTAGTTGTTCATTCCATTTATTGATTTTTGCGTGTTGGCATTTTCTTTGATTTCCCAACTATTATCTTCAATATATTCAGAAAACATCTTAACTGTTGCATCAACAAGCGCATTTGATTCTCTTGCCACTCTGCGCTTTTCTCGGTAAAGAATATATGCCTTGGCTGTTTTTGCATGTCCGTTTTCAATTAAAACTTTTTCAACAATATCTTGAATCCGTTCAATTTCTGCAACCCCGGAAGGGAATATCTTTTCGGCAATTTCCACAACTTGATTGCTCAATAATTCTGCACGGGCCCAATCATCGCCACCAACATTACTTGCCGCCTTAAATATAGCCAAAGTTATTTTATCTCTTAAAAATGGAGCAACACTTCCATCACGCTTTTGTATTTTCATCAACATAATTTTTACACGAACCTCCATAATTTTTATTTTAACATTTCATCGCAACAATCGTGTTCGTAAACACCATTGTGCTTTATTATCTGCCTTATTTTCGCTTAAGTCAAGCCCGAGAAATCGACTTTTCGCGCTATCAATTCTAGCAATTTTATCAATTGACACAAAGATATCAAAAAAGCACATTTAAACCAATGTAATAGCAAGCAATCTCACCAATAGCAAATTGCACACATTATCATGATTGATATTTAACACAAGAAATTTCCCCAATCTTATTATATCTTTCAACTCACTATAAAAATTGGGTAAATTTAAAAATTCTACAACTAAAAATTTTCAAATTCACCCGGTATTTAATTCTCCGAAAGGAACCTTCTTCCTGTTTGCAACAAAATAAAAAACGTCTACCAAAGCCATCAAAAAGCAGATTTATCATATTGAAATTTCGAATAAAATTCGAATAAATAAGTTATTTTTACAATCAATCGTGGTTCCCCTCTACACCCAATTTTGCAAAAACTTTCGGAACAAACGAAAACAAAAATTTCAAAATAAAAAACGAGAAAACGCCCAAAACTGGGAACAATAAAAGTAATTTAACACTGTATTCTAACTCCAAAAAACCTCGCAGGGAAACTGCCGCCAAAACGAATGCACCTGTTGTAAGTCTCCACAACATTTTTCTCAACTTACTAACAGGGCTGAAAATTCGGTACAGTAAACACAAATTAACAAATGCAACCGTTAACACGCAAAGAGATGATACTTCTTTTACAGATAACCCTAATATCCCTGCAAAAAAATAAATCACAACAATATTTATTACCCCTGTAACAGCACCCGGAATAGACCGAACTATTATATCCACAAGAAGTGAACCCGAAACAACAGTTGCACACGGCTCAAAACTCAAAACAAAAGCAGGAATTCCAATTGTAAACGCATTTATTAACGTTGTTTGAAGTGGCATAAACGGATATTCACGACCCCAAAACAACAAAATCATTGACAGTAAAACAGAAAAAAATACTTTGTTGAAGAACATAGCACCAGATCTTTGCATATTATTAACAATTTGTTGGCCTTCTCTTACAATATTTGGCAACAATGAAAAATCATCATTCATTAATACCATTTGCGAAACCTGCCTTGCAGGTGGACTAGCACTGGCGAAAGAAATACTGCAATCAGCCTCTTTCAACGCCAAAACATCATTTACCCCATCACCTATCATGGCCACTTTGTGATTTTTACTTAAAGTTTTAACAACACTACGTTTTTGATTTGGAGTAAGGCGCCCCAAAATTGCATAGTTATTGGCAACATAATCTAACGAAGAAACATCAGAAACATCTAAATATTTTGAACTATTCATAATCCCTACATCCTCTGCAATCCTTGCAACTGTAAGTGGATTATCTCCAGAAAGGACTTTTATTTCAACATTTCGTTCGTTCAAAAAACTAATAACCATTCGCGCATTGGTTCTAATAACATCACTGAAACTAAAGATGGCAATTGGGACAATTTGCGCCTCATGCCAAGTTTTAAGCGTACCACTCACACACACCAAAGCAACTACCCGTTTGCCGGTTTTCATTTGCTCTTCAATTTCTTCCTTATATTTTTCGTAATTTGTACTTAGCACAATTTCAGGGGCTCCAAAAATAAACGTACCAAATTCCTTAAATGTAACGCCGCTCCATTTTGTGGCAGAAGAAAAATGCACAACTTCTTGTACACACCAACTAGCTGTTACATTAACTAAGATTTTATTAACATATTCTTTCAATGCACAAAAGGTTTTGTTAGTTACATCATCAAGACCCACAATTAAATTAACAAGCAACAATTCCATTGATTTTGGATCCAATTGTGTTCTACACGGAATGATTTTGCAAAGCTCCAATTGATTTGTTGTTATTGTTCCTGTTTTATCTAAACAAACAACATCAATACTGGAAAGTATCTCTAAACTATAAAGCTCTTGAACCAGCACTTTTTCTTTCGCTAATTTCAATGCACCTGTCATAAAGGCAACACTTGTTAACAAAACAAAACCTTCTGGAATCATAGATAAAACTGCAGCGGAAGCGCCCTCAATTGCAGAAACTGGATTGTAACTAATGTTATATTGGCGCAAAAACAAAACGCACCCAAGCGGCAAAATAATGCAACTAAGAATTTTAATAGTTAAGCGAATTGCCCTAACTACTTCAGAATCATACTTTTTATATTTTTGCGCACCTTTTGTCATTTGATTAATATAATTACTTCGGCCAACATTTAAAACCTGGGCACAGCACTCACCGCTAACAATAAAACCACCAGAAATTAACAAATTCCCTGGTTTTTTCACAATGCACTCAGATTCTCCTGTAACCGCCGCTTCGTTGACTTCAACACTCCCCAGCCGAATAACACAATCCACCATAACCTGCTGCGCCGTTCTTAATAAAACAAGATCATCACACACTAATTTCTCACACGGGATAGTAAAAATCTTTCCACTTCTAATTACTTTTACTTTTTGAATTACAACCAACGAAAGTTTTTTCAACATCCATTTCGCACGAATTTCTTGAACCATTCCGATTGCCATATTAAAAAAAATCACACCTAAAAAAAAACAGTTCTTATATGAACCAACCGAAATCAAGCAAGCAGCAATAATAAAATAGATCAAATTAAAAAGGGAGAAAACATTTTTGGCAACAATATGCCAAATCTTTTTTTCTGTAAAATCAACAGCTTCATTTGAAAATCCTAATTCTTTTCTCTTCGCCACCTCTTCTTCGCTCAGCCCCATTCGCAATCTGGGCCAAATTCTTTTAATTCCTGTTGTTCGCTCTATTGAAATACGGCTGTTTAGGCGCAACAAACCTTCTTTTCGACTGCTAAACCGAAAGAAAGTAGCTTGAGAATTAAATCGGTTTTTCATGCCAATTCCCTTCTAATTCAATCTAAATGTTAAAAAATTCTTTCACAAAATATTATTCCCAACTGCCAAATTCACAAAACATAAGCCCTCGCAGATTCACTTGGCGCCGTCACCTAACAAATTCTGATATGTTTCTAGGTCATTTTTTCCATAAACACAGAAAATAACTCGCTGCAACGACCCATTTGGATGATCTTTCAAGTACTCAAGAACAGTATTTATGGCGATTTTTGCCGCTTGTTTTTTCGGGAAACGAAACTCCCCGGTAGAAATGCAGCAAAATGCAATCGATTTCAACCCCTTTTCTTCGGCAAGTTGTAAACACGAGAGATAGCAACGCCGCAATAGTGCACATTGCTTTTTTGTCGGATTTTTTCTGCGAATAATTGGACCAACTACATGCATAACATACTTAGCGGGAAGATTAAACCCATCTGTAATTACTGCATCTCCTGTGGGTAAAAAATGTCCCAGATTGAGTAAAATTTTGTAACATGCCATCCTCAGTTGAAGCCCAGCCCTCGAGTGAATTGCATTATCTATGCAATGGCAACCTGGGCGGTAGCAACCCAACATCGACTTGTTTGCCGCATTAACAATGGCGTCAACTTTCAAACAGCAAATATCACCCCACAACAAGAAAATCTTAGGGTGCTTTGGAACTGCTAATACCCTTGTCGTTCCATCAACAATTCCTTCATTTGCAACTGCCATTTGCAAGTAATCATTTTGGGCTTTCCAAAATTTCTCAGGCAAAAGGCAAAAAGGGTAATTTTCGCCTAAATTTTTATTCCCTTTTTTAAGTTCCTTTTCGCTTGGAGAAAAAGGCGGACTTTGATTTCTCAAAGCTCTAAACAATCGTTCCTGAGCAAACATCCCCATCGGGACTTGCTGCTGCTCCCCCTCTAATTCTTGCAAAGTTTTTATCAAATAAGCCAAGTCGACACTCCCAGCAACCAACCCGACATTACAAAAAACCAAAAAAATGGAAAGCACGGCCAATTTCCCAACTCGTATCATCCACAACCTCAATTCTTTCACTGCACAACAAAACTTGCCACAACAAACACTCACACAAATTGAATATTCCCTTTGACAGAAAACTCAGCACTATGATAAAATTAATAGACAACAACAGCAAACTAATGGCAATTCAATTTGCAATTTATTACCGAATCTGTACAAAAAAAACAGGGAGAAAGTATATGAAAAAACATGCAAAAAAATGTCTTATGACATTAATCGCAAGTACACAAATCACCGGTTTTTTTTCAACAGCCGTCAGTGGTTTTTCACAAACACTATATGAAAAAACGCAACGAATTCAAGAAAATACAAAGCGAATCGAAGCAGAACGCAAATCGAAAAACAAACTAAACTCACAAGGAGGCTGCCCCGCTCTTGAAAACGCCATTCTAGAACTCCTTAACCCCTACCGGGCCAACATAAGTGCAAAATTAGTTCAAAATGGCAAAACACAACTCGAATTACTAGAACAGGACCGGAAATTAATTGCCGCAGCTCGACAAAGGTCCCAAGAAATGCTCCAACACAACTACTTTGGGCACACAAGGCCAGATAAACGCTCTTGGGTTACTATTTTGCAAGAGAAACAATATAAAATCCAAAACATGGTGGCATGTGGCGAAAATATTCAAAAGGGCAAAACCACCCAACTGCCATCCGCCAAAGAAATTATCGATGTTTTCAAACGTAGCAAAGTGCATAACAAAAATATGCTTGGCGACTGGACACACATTGGGATAGGATTTAGGGCAAAAAAACTTTCAGGTGGCGGTTATATCTGGTTTGTTACTCAACTTTTTGCAAGGCTTGAAGATGAGCAAGCTTCCGTTTAACAAACGGTAACGCAACGAATCTCAAAAGTAATACAGCAACTCTACCGATTAACACATGGTTTTGTCCGAACCCCAGCGGCACTGCCAGCTTGCCTTGCCTGGTCAAATAATTCCGACAACTCTTTACTTGACCTCACAACCTGTAACATTTCCATCCCTTCACGAAGAAGTTCGTCCCGATTTTTAATTAATTCGGAAACCTGCTCTCGCAAATCATTAATCAATATCACATGGTCATCGTAACGTTTGCGTAAATGTACGTTTTCTTTCTTTAGTTTTTCAAATTCATGCTGCGCAACAGCACCAAATCGAGCTATCCCCCGCATCTTTGAAAAATTTTCATCTGTTAACGCCACCATTTCAGAGCGGAATGGTAACTTGCTGCGCTTAAATGGGATATCATCAATTGATTTTACAGAAGCGTCGATACTCTTGTAATCTTGCAATTTTGTCTCAAGTTTTTGCACTTCTTTCAGCAAAATATTCCGCTTAAGATCTTCCGCCATCTTAAGAGGTTTATAAACATCGTCTGACTTTGTAATGTCGAATCCATTTTTTCTTATGCTTGCCAATGCTTTCGCGTGCAAAAGAGTAAGCCCTTTTCGATCAAATATCTCTTTAGCAGAAAGTCTCCCATCTTTAGTTAATGGCACGAAACAAAAATGCATATGAGGGATGCGCTCATCCATATGAACAACAGCATCAACAACCAAATCCTCACCAAAATAATCCTTCAGGAAAGAAAAATTACACTCAAAAAAACTCCTAATTTTGGCCTCTTCTTGCACTTCAAAAAAACTTTTATTAGAAGTAACAAACATTGAACACAAAACCGTTGCATCTTTTCGCACAGTTCTTTGCCCCTTATAGCACTTTTTTAATATGTTTTTATATTCTAATTCATATTCCAATTTCACTAAACTAGGGTGCCCCACAAACCTGTGCAAACGGTAGTTTAATCGCGAATGCTCTGGCGCAAACACCAACTTGTCTGAAGGATTTTCTTGTTGATTGTGTGCCTGAATTTCTGGCAAATTAGTCAGTTTATTTTTTGAATTCAAGCAAATCAACGAAGCCACAAAAAATCATCCTCCTTTTCTTTTAGCTTTAGCAACAATAAAATTAAAGCCGTTCGATCAGTTTAATCAAGTCATTAAGGCACTTAATGCTATCAAACTGATCATCATCTACAATAATTCCAAACTCATCTTCTAAAAACCCTAGCAAATCCAAAATTTCTAACGAGTCTAAACCTAAACTTTCCATGGTAGAATCTGGCTTAATAATTTCTTGAGGAACACAAAATTTATTAACAAGCAAATCTCTCAATTTATCAAATGTATTCAAGCAAAAACCCTCCACACTTACAAAATTGCGAAACGACTCAAACTAAAGAGGCCTTTCCTTTTTACAAATTACTAAAATTGGTGATCCGTGGGGGAATTGAACCCCCGATACCGCCGTGAAAGGGCGGTGTCTTAACCTCTTGACCAACGGACCAAATATTTGGTAGCGGTAGTTGGATTCGAACCAACGACCCTCCGGGTATGAACCGAATGCTCTAACCAACTGAGCTATACCGCCGGACCTTAAAAATAATGTTGCGACCACTTTAAAAACTGCTATACAACATTTTCACAACCATTCGGTTAAATCCTTCAAGAAAGTAAACACGCAAAAACAATTTTACAACTCTTCACAGTTTCGCAAAAAAACAATTATTTAGGAAACGGTTGCACTGTGGCCTCTCACTGTGTTTAAGTAAACTTCTCACAAAGTTGCCGATTCTTTAATTTTCGCATGGCACACATCTTTAATTTTCACTAGAATCAAACCACTTCTATCAATCAAAAAATGCATAATAAACCATAATCAACCAAATTTTTAATCTGATTTTCCTCTTAAATTTATTAAGACAAAAGCTTAAGGCAAGTACCAAATCGATTTTAACACATGTACGCACAAATTACAATATCTGCCAATAAATAAACAAAATTCCAACTTCTTTGCATGCTTCACCTTTAATAATTTTAGTGCGTCATTAATAAAAAATCTTGCACTTCAAGATATTTTATGATAAAATACTCACAGAAATGCGAACTTAAGCAATTTGCGCAATACAAGTAGGAGGTGCCGTGTGAAAAATGCAAAATTATTCACGGCGTTAAAATATTTCAAAAGCAACACAAAACAATCTATTATATTATTTTCAACACTAACTATATCTACCAGCTGCATTTATTTTATTTTTTCCATTATCTCCAGTATGCTTGCATGCACAAAGCATATAATTTTACTACCGAGTGAGAAATTTTCATATATTGAAACTAACCAGCAATTACAAATGCAAGATGAGATGATAACTAAAGTAAAAGCATTCCCCGAAGTAAAAAAAACAATTAACAGTACATTAAGCGGAATCTGTTTTCGGTCTATCAGCGCATACCTTGATACTCATGTACTTACCATCCCTAATCCCGCGGACTTAAATTATATTGCTAATTACATCAATTTGGAATTATCAAATGGTCGTTTACCAATAGAAGCCAAGGCAGAAGCTGTTTTTCACGAAAATATTTTAAAAAACCTCAATCTCAAAGTCGGGGACCTCATCACAAGTGGGACAATCAAAACGCCGCATTTAATTGGTGATTATAAAATTGTTGGCAGTTTTACAGGAGATTTAATTATAGGGATAGCCAGCGCCCCCGCAAGTTACAATAACAACTCAAGTGGAATAATCGTTATTCCAAAAGAAGGAAAACTTAATGCAATAAATACTAAGCTAAAATCACTAGACCCAAATGGAACACGCACACTCACCTATTCCCGAGAAAAATCGAGGATTGAAATTGCAACCTCATTACCTCTTATTATATTCAAAATCATAGGATCTGCGATACTAATAACACTATCATTTTGTATAAGTGCTTTCAGCAGTAGCATTTACCTTAAAAGAAGTGAAGAATTTGGAATTATGCACGCCGTTGGGTACGATAAATCATTCATAACAAAATTAATAATCAAAGAATTGGCAAATCTTACCTGTTTAGCATACATATTTGGATGTGCAATTTCAATGGCAATAATTACAATCATTAATCATTTCATATTTTCTCCAAAAGGACAAAACTTAACAATTTTGACCGCAAAGGGTTTTTTGGGAACTGCAGCAACCTTGGCAACAATGTTTTTATTTGCAGGCATCCCGATCTTACGTCGGTTAACAAAGTGGAATCCGATTTCTGTGATCGAGAGGAGAAATTAGGCTATGCTACAATGCAAAAACTTGAGCTTAACATGCAAAGATGGAGAACACGAGAGGGAACTTCTGCACGACATTAATCTTGTGATTGAAACAGGAGAAAGTGTAGTTTTTTTTGGTCCTTCCGGCAGCGGGAAAAGCTCCCTCATGTACCTACTGTCTTTGCTTCGCGTGGCTACCACAGGCGAAGTATACCTAGACAACAATGAAATTATGTCACAAAACGATAACGCAAAAGCAGCAATCAGAAAAAAACATTTTGGGTTCATTTTTCAACAATATTTTTTATTGCCTCACCTAAATGTTTTAGAGAATGTGCTTGTTCCAGAAAATAGTATATCCACAAAATCGAAACAAAAAGCAACTACCTTTTTAGAAAAATTGGAATTAACCGCATGTATAAACAAAAAAATTCATCAACTATCCGGTGGCGAGTGTCAACGCGTGGCAATCGCAAGGGCACTTATTCACGGCCCCACAATTTTATTCGCAGATGAACCAACCGCGGCACTTGATCATAAATCAGCGCTATCTGCAATGAAAATGATACGAGAACACAAAGGAAACGGCACACTTATTTTAACAACGCACGACACTTCAATTTTAACTGGCCAAGAAAGAATTCTTAAGCTAGAACATGGCAAAATCACAGAAATTAAACATAAAAACTTCGTTCAGGCAGGGTGACTTTTTCATTAACTAACTGCTGACTTTTCTAAAACAGCAAAAACACAAACAGCAAAAACCTTGCACAAAGGGCACTTTTCATCTTGTGCAAAAAATCTGTAACCACATATTGAATGTCGAAATATACTCTTATTTGTTTACGTTATATGTTCCCAGTTAAATGCATGTGCAATCGGCAAATTGCATCTTGCAGTGAGTTATGTTGCACTAAAAAATTACTTTTAAGATCAACATCTAAGTCAGACAAAACACTCAAATATGCAACAATTGCCGCCATTGAATGAGATTGCGCTAATTTATAAGCATTTTGGACACGAAATGCTTTGCCTTTGTAAATATCATTAAAGTCAGATAGAAAAACCGTTGACGAAATATTCTCAAGCATTGCAATTTTAACTCGTACCAAATCCAAAAATAAAGTCGAAATCGCCGCAACTATCATTGGCGGCTGCGAGTTGTTTTTCAGCAAACAAGAAAGTTGAATTTGCGCTAAATGTAAATCTTCTTTAAGTAACGACTTAGTAATTTCAAATGCACTTTGTTCCACACTCGACGGAGTCATCAAGTCGATATCCGATTCTTCTATAGATTTTCTTGCACATGCAGCTGCGTGTGCGCAAAGTTTAGTGATTTCTTGTGCAATGGCTTGCAAATTACTAGAACAACGCTTAATTAAGTGTGCGGCATTTGTTTTAGAAATTTGTTGGCCGTTTTTTTTAACCTTAGAAACAATAAATTCCAGCAGCTGCAAATCAGACATCAAATTAAATTCTTTCAGTGTTGCACAATCTTTAATGTAAGTAATAAATTTAAAACACGCGGCCGTTAATTTAAGTTCAGAACGGAAAAAGATTAAAAAGGTTTGCTGTGGAACATGGTTCAAAAATTTCAAAAAATGTTCCTGCTGCTTCGCCGGTAAAACTTCCCACTGGAAATTGTGAACCACAACACACCTTTTTTCTTCCGCAAACGGAATAGTTTGAGCAATATTAATTATCTCACACAGTTCATATTCATCTTTTAAAATCGAAAAATTGCAAAGGTACTTGATACCAATTTGCTGAAGTAACTGGTCCAAAAATTCATATTTTCGGTAATTATCTGCTCCATAAATTACAAATGTATTCTCTCGACCCAATGTTATGCCACCCTCTTCTACGCAAAAATATTATATCACGCAGACAAATCACTAACAAATTTACAGTTCACAATGCACTCAAATTGCCCCCACTCAAAGTTTTTTCATTTTTAAACCCCCATAACTTTTGGATAAAATAAAACATTGTAAAAAAGCGGAATTAAAGCTATAATTTATAAGGTGAGTTTCGATAGATTCGCGAAGGGGGACTAAATTTGACTGCAAGTACAGAAAAAAAAACTTTTAAACAACAGCTGTTAAATGTAATTGCAGTAATGTTTTGCATGGGTGTTATCGTTTGCTGCATTATAAGCGTGCTGTTAACCATATTTATAGCAACCATAATTAAAGAGCAGAAAAACATTAACGTTTCAAACATGAACCTTAATTTCACAACTATCATTTACGCAAACAACGCTCAAGCGGCTCCATATGAAGTGTGCCGCTTTCATAATGCAGAAAACAGGATATGGGTAAGTATCGACGATATTCCGGAATATGTTGGAAATGCCGCAATTGCAATTGAAGACCAACGATTTATGCACCACAATGGTGTGGATTTTAAACGCACACTTGTTGCCTTTTTAAATGAATTCTTACATATCTTTGGAGGAAGGCAGGGTGGCTCAACAATTACTCAGCAATTGATTAAAAATGTTACTGGCGACAAACGAAAAAATGCTTTGAGAAAAATCAAAGAGATCATATCCGCACTTTACCTTGAAAAAAAAAACACCAAACAAGAGATCTTAGAGGCTTACCTTAACGTTGTTTATTTTGGACACAATACAAACGGAATTGAAGCTGCCGCCAACCTTTATTTTAACAAACCAGCAAAAGATTTAACACTGCAAGAAAGCGCAAGCATTATCGCCATAACCAAATATCCTGTAAAATATGATCCATTTTTACACCCCGAAAACAACAAGGGACGCCGTGAACAAATTTTAAAAAAAATGCTAGATTTCGAATTTATAACCAAAGAGGAATATGAGAAAGCCGTTTCTGAAGAACTGCCGTTGGCTGATGGCAACCATCTCAAAAGGAACAGCAATGTAATAAATAATTATTTTGTGGATTATGTCATCAACAATGTAATAAATGACCTAATGAAACAATATGGATTCACTCGCCAATATGCAACAAAACAAGTTTACAATGGTGGCTACCGTATTTATACAACAATGGATGAATCCGTGCAAATGATTATGGAAAACAAGATTTCAGACCATTCTATTTTTTCTCATGTGCGAGGCAGTAACAAACCACTGCAAGCCGCAATGGTTGTAATGGAACCAAACGGTGCAATTAAAGGAATGGTTGGCGGCACTGGCGAAAAAAAAGCCAATCGTTGTTTAAATCGCGCAGCGGATACTTACAGGCAACCAGGCTCTGCATTTAAACCTATTGCTGTTTACACACTTGCAATAGAGAAAAATTTATTAAACTATTCTTCTCTGGTTTGCGACAAACCATTTGCCACAATAAATGGGAACCCCTGGCCACATAACGCATATGACGCTTATTGGAACAACATTTTACTGCCACGGGCTTTAGAGCAATCGTCAAATGCAGTAGCTGTAGACATATGTAATAAATTAGGACCCGAGAAGTGCTTTAATTTCGTAAAAGATAATTTCGGGTTAAATCTAACAGATAAAATGGTAATAGATGGAAAGATATACACCGATAAAAATCTAGCAAGTATGGGACTTGGAGCCTTAACAAAAGGGGTTAGTGTTGTTGATCTTACAGGTGCATTCCAAATCTTCGCCAACGGTGGTAATTTTAATAAACCTTACGCATATACAAAGGTTATAGATAGCAAAGGCCACGTTGTTTTAGAAAACAACGCCGTTCCAATCCACGTAATTTCAAGCGGGACTGCTTCTAGCATGAATTACCTTTTGCAAGACGTTGTAGACAACGGAACCGGAAGAGCAGCAAAATTAAATGGACGCCAGGTTTATGGAAAAACTGGAACCACATCTTATGACAAAGATGTTTGGTTTATTGGCGGCACAACACATTACATTGGCGGAATTTGGGTGGGCTACGACATCCCGAAACCCATGCAAGGCTTGTGGCCGCATTACCCACCAACCAATCTGTGGCACAATGTAATGCTAGAAATTCACAAAAAGATCCCAGTAACAGAATTCGAAATAGATAAAAGTAGCACAAAGAAATGCGCATTCTGCACCAATAGCGGAATGCTTGCAACACCCCATTGCAAAAATCAACAGATTGGCGTTTACAAAATTGAAAACACGCCGCAACCTTGCACCGCTTGCGAAAAAGCAAATTCACTTGAACAACAAGCCGCAGCAACAGCGACACAAAACACTGCCCCCACGCAACAACCACCACAATAAGCCCCGCCACCAGTAACCCTGCCAACAAAAAACTTAACATTTAACAGGGAAACTGGCACAAATAAAAGGTCTTCACCTCTTGTATTGCCTTTTCTCTGCAATTTCCAAAACAAAAAACACTTTGCTAAACTCTGTGACAAAACAAGTGAACAGCAAAATGCCAGCTGCCTTTCATTTTAGTAAGTCTCGGCGTTTAAGAATCCAAAAACTGCCTACTGTTGAACACAGTGAAAAAACAATAAGGAACCAAAACGCATATTTGCCATTAAGTGGAAGTTCCACATTCATACCATAGAAACTGGAAATTAAAGTTGGAATTGCCAATAAAATAGTTATAGAAGTCAAAAATTTCATGGCAGAATTCAGATTGTTAGATATAACAGACGAATAACTATTCATGCTAGTTTTAACAATTCCAGAATAAATGTTAGACATATCTACCCCTTGTTTAATTTCAATTAAAACATCTTCCAATAAGTCTTGGTCTTCTTCATAAATTTTAAGCACGCGGCCTCTTAAAATCTTCTCGATTGTCATTTGATTTGCCTTAAGAGACGTGGAAAAATAAACCAAAGATTTCTCAATTTCCAACAATTGCAACAACTCTTTGTTTTGCATTGAATGCCGCAATTCAGATTCCAACAAGGTTTCAATTCGGTCAATCTGTTTCAGATATTGCAGGAATCTAAGTGCAATTCTATAAAGAATAACAAATAAAAAGCGAGTTTTAAATTGCGTATTTACATTCTTTACCATTGAGTCAGTTAATTCTTTCATCACGGTGTTTTCTTTAGATGAAATTGTCACAACATTGTCTTTTGTAACAACAACACCAAGCGGCATGGTTGAGTAAAGAATAGAATTTTCACCTTGACGTAAAGCATACGGAACATCTACCATAATCAAAATTTGGTCGCCGGCATCACTAATCTCTGTCCTTGAAGATTCTTCTTCGTCAAGGGCAGAATTTACAAACATCGCGTCTATTGCCAACGTATTTTTTAAATACTCCAGCTCCGCATCTTCTGGCTCTGTAGCATTAATCCAACAACCAACTTCCCAACTATCTATCTCGCAAACCACATTATCTACCGATTTATAAAATTTTAACAACACATTCACCCCCTTCGTTACTAAAATTACGTTCAATAATCTGATGAAACAGGCTCTTCCCAATGAAGCCGCCTTATCACATCTGCAAACAATGCAGCCGTTGAAAGCACTTTTATTTTATCTATTTTTTTCTCTTTTACAAGCGGAATCGTATCCAAAAGAACCAGCTCTTTCATGGGACTTTCCTTAATAATTTCAATCGCGTCACCAGAAAGAATCCCATGAGTTGCACACGCATAAACATCTTTCGCGCCACCTATTTTTTTCAAAGCAGAAACAGCATTGCAAAGTGTCCCTGCCGTATCAATCATATCATCTAAAATTATAACACTTTTGTCTTGCACATTGCCAATTATGTTTAATACTTCACACATATTGGCTTTAGGGCGACGCTTATCTACAATTGCCATTAGAACATCCATTTTTGCTGCAAACACGCGTGTGCGCGTTACAGACCCAACATCAGGAGAAACTATTACCAAATCTTCCTTTTTGCCGTTAAATTTCTCTGAAAAATATTTAAAAAACATGGGGGCACCAATAAGGTGGTCCACTGGGATATTGAAAAATCCTTGTATCTGAAGTGCATGCAAATCCATTGTGAGAACCCTATTTGCCCCAGCAGAAGTTAAAACATCCGCAATAAGTTTCGCAGAAATTGGATCTCGTGGTTTTGCTTTGCGGTCTTGCCTTGCATAACCGAAATACGGCATCACAGCTGTTATTCGACCAGCAGAAGCACGCCTGCAAGCATCTATCATAATTAATAGTTCCATTAGATTGTCGTTCACGGGGAAGCAAGTTGACTGAACTAAAAAAACATCAACCCCTCTAACAGTTTCTGCAAGCGAAACTTTAATTTCGCCATCTGAAAATTTAGCAACTTCCATTTGGCCAACAGGGACTTCAAGCACGTTCGCAATCTCCAAAGACATATCTTTACTAGCACTTCCCGAAAATATTTTAAACCCATTCTCCGTGAATCTCAAAAACCACACCATCCTCGCCAAAAATCAAGGCAAAAGCCCATTTGCATGATATCATTCCCCAGAATATCTGTCAATTATTTTCATAAATTCAAAATCATATTCACGTTTTTTCTTCCATCAATATTGCAAACCCCCTTAATGTTAGTTGTAATTTCAAATAAATAGCATAATAAAAACGAAAAAACTTGCCTAAAGTTTTTTTTTATGATAAAATGAAAGCAGGGTGTGCGTTTTCTTTATATTTAAGCGCAAAACTCGAAATTTAATTCATGTGTATTTGGGGGGTTATTTCATGACACGGCAAGATGTAATAGATGCACTTGCAGCCAAAACCGGATTAACCAAGAAAGACTCAACTGCTTTTTTATCTACCTTTTTTGAAATTATTGGAGAAAAGTTGGCAGCGGGTGACAAAATATCTTTTACCGGATTTGGAACATTTGAAGTTCGGGAGCGTGCCGCTAGAGATGGTGTTAATCCCAGAACAGGCGAACAAATATCAATTCCGGCTTCAAGATATGCAGCATTTAAGGCTGGCAAAGTATTAAAAGAGACAGTTAACTAAAAAGTCTCTAAATAAAAGCAGAAAATAGTCTTCCAATCTCCTTCGATTGGAGGGCTGTTTATTTTAATTTTTGGTAAATGGAGTGGTCACGTTGATATACAATTTTTTCGCTATGATGTTTAGAATGCGTTACATTAATCGCTGGGGTCTTTTTCGAAACACCTGTTTCGAAAATATCTGCGAACATGGTTTAGACGTGGCTATTCTTGCGCATGCGTTGGCTGTAATTAAAAATAAAAGGTGCGGAGGCTCTGTAAACCCAGAACATGCAGCACTAATTGGCATTTACCATGACGCAGCAGAAATCTTTACAGGGGACCTTCCAACCACAATAAAATATATAAACTCTGAAATATGCAAAGAATATAAAAAAATAGAGAAACTGGCTTCTAAAAAACTGTTGGAGATGTTGCCAGCAGATATAAAACCGGAATATGAAAACATTTTTGAACCAACAGACTCCGAAATTATAAAAATTGTTAAAGGTGCAGACAAACTGGCCGCATTAATTAAATGCATAGAAGAAAACAAAGTCGCGAATTCGGAATTTGCAAATTTTGAAAAAGGGATTTTAGAAGAATTAAAAAATCTAAATTGCCCCGAAATAAACATTTTTTTAGAAGAATTCTTGCCAGCATACAGATTATCACTCGGCGACCCCAATTTTGTGGGAGATTTAACAATATAAAATGCACTACAGAATCTTAAAAATCCGCACAAACAGGAGAACCACATCTTATGAAAGTGGCAATAATTGGGTCTCGAAACATAAAACTACAGTTAGAAGTAATTGGCCAACATCTACCAAAAGAATGCATTGAAATTATTAGCGGCGGCTCACGTGGAGTTGACTCTGCTGCTTACCTGTTTTCAAAGTCGCGCCGGATTCCATTTCGATGTTTTTTGCCAGACTACCACACATTTGGACAAATGGCACCACTTGTGCGAAATCAACAAATAATTAAAGCGGCAGATTTTGTGCTGGCTTTTTGGAACGGATATTCTAAAGGGACACAATTTGTAATAAAAAAGTGCACGCAAGAGTTAAAATCATTTAAGGTGATAAGATGCTGACAAGTAACGATATTCTTATGAGATTTGCCATTGCAGAAGCAAGAAAAGCTGCAGCCCAAAACGAAGTCCCGGTTGGTGCTGTAGTTGTAAAAGATAATAAAATTATAAGTAAAGGCTATAATTCTCGTGAACAGACTCAAAATGCAATTGCACATGCAGAAATATTGGCAATTAAAGCCGCGTGTAAAAATTTGGGTTCTTGGCGGCTATCAGGCTGCACTCTTTATGTTACACTAGAGCCCTGCCTTATGTGCATTGGTGCAGCAATTAATGCGCGGCTGCCTGAAATTATTTTTGGGTGCTTTGCTCCAGCAAACCTGCCACACAAAATCAACTTAAAAATCAAGGGCGGCGTTTTAGAACGTGAATGTGCCGACTTGCTCATCGGGTTCTTTGAAAAAAAACGCCTGCTTAAAAAAGAAGAAAAAACACTATGCAATGGGAGCAATTTCTGTCCCCGGGAAAAAATGCTCTAAAATCATTTCAAAGTCCCAACCATCTATCTCTGCGTAAAATTTCGCACCCCACTGACTAAGCCCAACACCGTGCCCACAGCCAAATGAAACAAATTTAAATAAATCTCTGTCTTCGTTATAATACACTTCGAACTTAGAAGAGCCTATTTCTGGCAACACCATTTGCCGAATTAGGCTCCCTGTGATTTTTTTAAATCCTTTCAAAAACGGAACATAGCACATTTCATGCCCGGCAATAATCATATGCTTGTTATAACCACCTTTTGTTCTGTTAATAACTCTAAACCATTTTTTTACAGGAACTGAATTTTTTTCCAGGTTAATCCCCATTCCATTTTGAAATCGTTCTTTCAATTGCTTGCGCGTGAAAACTTTGGTTTGTTTATAGTTAGGTGCCAATTTATCATGTGGGCTTTCCACACTAACAAGATACGGCGATTTATGCCAAATATCTTCTGAGCTGTTGGTTCTTCCCGCGGAGCAACTATGGTAAAGTGTTCCCGCAATTTCTCCGTTGAAAAAAACACCCAAATGCATCACTTGTTTAACAATTTCTTTAACTCTTTCACTCGGTGGTTTCATAAAAACACTTGGAGACTCTCCCTTTTTATTTTTAAAAAGCAAATAACTGTGGGAAACTAAAGTCTGCGCTTTAATCGCTTCTGCCGGGAACGAGGACCCAATTTCAGCCTGTACTATGGCACAAAGAGTTTCATAAGCGGCTTTTTTCTGCTTGCTGCCATTAACCATAACTACTTCATCTTCGCCGAAAATCTCTTTGCCTTTTTTGTTGCTTTTCGGCTTATCAATCGACTCATCCAATTGTTTTTTTCGTTTCTTCTTTATTCTCTCAATCTTTTTACGTTGCTTAATTCGCTTGATACTTATTTGTCTTTTTTTTTTAGATTGCCAGTGCTGCGATTCCATTGCATCTGCCGCACTGACCATTGTTGCACTATAATCTTTCCGCTCAAATATTGGCGGGCTGCCACCATAAATTCCGTACCAGCATTTTGGCAATAAAGCGTCTTTGTTATTTTCAACAGGGTCTGGAGCATCATCTTCGCCGGCTCTAAGTGCCCGCGCTACTACAGCAATTCGAAGTTTTCCAGAAGCCAGTTCGTAAGAGCAAGTAGAGAGGGTCAAAAAATTATCACCAATGTTTATATCCGCATCTATATTCATTAGCGACCTATTTTTAATTTGATTTATGAATTCGTTGAAATCATCTGAACTTTCAATAAAATTAGAATAATTAAAGTCTGGATGTTCGCCGTCCATTAATAAAACAGAAACTATGCGGTAACGGGTACCACCATAAACAGAAACAAAATCCACAATGGGATGCTTTTTATAAAAATCAACTGCTTTTTCCGCACTGTTTTCACAAAATCTATCGTACTTATTATAGTACCTAAGCACCCCAAACATATCAATGCTTTTCGCCATGTTGTGTGCATAAATAACAATATTTTTGCTGGGCTTTTGCAAATCAGCACGGTAATCAACAAATGGAACTCCATCTATTGCATATTCTTTATCTAGCCCATGGCGAACATAAAATTCGTTATATGCATCCGTTTTCTTTTGAAAAACAGGATAATTTAAATCTGTTTCTTTTAACTTAATCCAGCCAACAACATCACGATTTTGTTCAAACACCTTCATGATTCGCGAATCTTTAATATACTCATTTGGATAACCAGAAACAGTAATATCACCAGCATGTTGCGACTGCTGAATTAATAAATGCAGTCGTTTTTTTTTTGCACGGTTCATCACATTTTCATAACAAATATGAGCAAGGGACCCCAAAAATGCAAACATGCAAATCCACCAAATGATTTTTTTTATTCTTCTCCGCATAAATTCACCTTAAATGTAATCTTTATCATCTACATAACTTTCTTGGACATATGTTTCGAAGATATCATTTTCTTTCAAGTCGGCAAATTTTTCCAAAAGAACCCCACACTCAAACCCTTCCAAAACTTGCTTAACATTTTCTTTTTGGCGCCTTAAAGAAGCAACATTATCATCGGCAATCACAATCCCATCACGCACAACACGAATTTTTGAGTTTCTTGTTATTTCTCCAGAAAGCACACGACTGCCAGCAACAATTCCAATATTTGAAATTTTATAAACAACTTGCACCAAAACTTTGCCCTGTTCTATATCTCTAATCTTTGGCGTAAGTAACCCTTTCATTGCCGCCTTAATCTCGTCAATTGCATCATAGATCACTCTATAGAAACGCACATCCACACCATTGTTAGACTGAATCTCACTTGCCATAGCATCTTGGCGCACATTAAACCCCACAATAATCGCATGAGATGCTTCTGCAAGCATTAAATCTGACTTATTTATTGCACCAACAGCTCCATGAATTACTTTAACGCGGACCTCTTTATTAGAAAGCTTTTCTATAGCACTATGAAGCGCCTCAACAGATCCTTGAACGTCAGCTTTAACAATAATATTTAAAATTTTCATTTCGCCAGTTGCAATATGTTCAAAAAGATTATCCAAGGTTACTTTTTGTGCACAACCAAATTTGGCCTCTTTGCGCCCAAATTTCCGCTTTTCAACAAGCTCCTTGGCAAGTTTCTCATCTGTAACAACATTAAAAACATCGCCAGCAGAAGGAGTTTCAGAGAAACCTGTTACTTCAACTGGAATTGACGGCCCAGCTTGCTTTATTTTTTTTCCAACACTATCATAAAGCGCCCTAACTTTTCCAAATGCTGTCCCCGCAATAACAAAATCACTCACATGCAAAGTTCCATTTTGAACAAGCAAAGTTGCAAGAGGGCCTGTTCTTTTGTCTAATCTAGCTTCTATAACGACCCCTTGCCCCGCTCTGTGTGGGTTTGCCTTTAGCTCTTTCATATCTGCAACTAGCAAAATCATTTCCAACAAAGTGTCAATATTTTCCTTGTTTTTTGCGGAAACTGGCACGCACACGGTATCTCCGCCCCATTCCTCAGGAACAAGGCCATATTCCATAAGCCCTTGCTTAATTCGGTCAACGTTTGCAGACGATTTATCTATTTTATTTATTGCAACAATTACCGCTACATTAGCTTCTTTTGCATGGTTTATTGCTTCAATTGTCTGTGGCATAACACCATCATCAGCTGCAACAACCAAAACAGCAATATCTGTCACTTGTGCGCCCCTTGCACGCATTGCTGTAAACGCTTCATGCCCTGGGGTATCTAAAAATGTAACATACTCCTCACCTACAGAAACACTATAGGCCCCAATGTGCTGAGTTATTCCTCCTTGCTCACTTTCAATTACTGCCGTGTTCTTTATTGCGTCGAGCAACGAAGTTTTTCCATGGTCAACATGCCCCATAACAACAACAACCGGGTTTCTTTTTTCTAATTGATCGTTGAAATCTTCTGGTTGTGCAAACAACCGTTCTTCTATGGTAACCACAATTTCAAGCTCAACTTTAAATCCAAGTTCATTTGCAACAATAGCTGCTGTATCAAAATCTATAATCTGAGAGAAGTTCGCCATAATCCCCAAATTCATCAGTTTTTTTATCACTTCCGCAGATGCAACTTTAAGTTTAAGTGCAAAATCTCCAACTGAAATCTCTGCGGGAATTAACACTTTTAAATTTTGCCTGCGCTGTTTTTCAAGTTCTTGTTTTTTTAGTTTTATTTGTTCTGTTTCTTTTCTAAATCCACGAGTTCTTTGCTGCCGATTACCAAATTTCTGCTTATTTACAAAATTATCTTTTGTGGATTGCGCCATAGCCTCATAACGTTCGTTATATTTATCTAAATTAACATTAACTGTCCGAATTCCAACTGTAACTTGGTCGACATTCCCCCGCGGTTTTGCTATGTTTTTATCTTTCGGTGGCTTTTGTTTAACCGCACCTGACGCAAAAACACGGCTAGCAATTTTAGAATTTTTCACATTTTTCGCAGAAATTGCCAATTGCCCCTCACAACCAACAGCAACAACCGGCAAAGCATTTTGTGTTTTTTCGGTTTCAGAAGGAACTTCTAACAAAGGGAGTTCTTCTTCCTGTTTTTCAAGGTATTTTTCAAGGCTGTTTACTTGCCTTGTTTGTGTATAATATTCAAATATTATATTTAATTCATTTTCATCAAGTGAAGTCATATGCTTTTTGGTTACGCCAAAATATTTTAAGATCAGAGAGACAATCTCTTTATTTTGCACACCAAGATCTTTTGCCAATTCATGGATGCGGTATTTTATTAACATATTGCGTTCTCCTTAACAGAGTATTTCCTCAACTCAAGATCTCGTTCATTTTTTGAGCCAACCCCTGATCAATTACAGCAACAATTCCCACATATTTCCCAACCATTGCTTCAAATTCTGCCAAACTAATCCTCAGCACTCGACACGTTGTGTTAAAATCAACTGCTACCTTAAGCATTGCACGCTTTGTCTTCTCTGAAAGTGCATATGAAAGAATCAAAAGAGAACAACAACCCTTTTTTACGGCAACCACAGCTGCACCAGACCCCAAACAAACCAAACCTGCCTTGCTAGCAATTGAGAGGATGTTTTTAAGTTGTTTAATGTCAACCTTCTCATTAAAACTATTCAGAATTTTCACCCAGATTCTTAATGCATTCACACAACTCCTCAAACAACAAAGGATCAATATTTATTTTAAACGTTTTACCCAAAATATTAGTTTTACTTGCCCTCTTCACACACTGCAAATCCATGCAAAGATACGCACTTCTTCCAAAAATTTTATTTTGGATATCTAAAACCACAGCCGAATCTTTTTGTTTAACGCACCGCAAAAATTTTTTTTTTGTTTGCGAACTCGGCAGCACACACACATTCTTTCAAATTTTTCTCCCATACAATCCCTTCTAGGCACCTGTTGCAACTTACTTGTTTTCAGGCATTTTGATGTTAATTTTAAACCCCGTTAATTTCGCCACAAGCCTAACATTTTGCCCTTTATGCCCAATCGCCAAAGAAACCTGGTCGGTTGGCACAAGAACTTCGCACTCTTTTTGCACCTCATCAGTTATAATAACTTCATCTACTTGTGCCGGCAATAAAGCCAATTTTATAAATTCACTTTTATCTTCATCATATTTTATCACATCTATTTTTTCGTTTCCCAATGTCTCAATAATTTTATTTATTCGCATGCCACGCTGCCCAATGCAAGTCCCAACCGGATCTACATTGGGATCGTTACTAACAACAGCAACTTTCGTTCTAAAACCAGCTTCACGTGCAATTGCCATTATTTTAACTGTAGAATCAGCAATTTCCGGGATTTCTAAATCGAATAATTTCTCAATAAAATCCAAACTGGTTCGCGAAATCATAATTTTAGGCCCTTTTTCCGTACTTAATACCTCTGATATATAGACCTTTATTTCATCGCCTTCGCACAATGTTTGCCCTGAAAGCTGTTCTGATTTCGGTAAAAACACATCAACACCATCCACCTCAATTGCAACAAACCCAGCCTGATTATGAGATTGCCTAACTATTGCCGTTAAAATTGCACCTTCCTTTTTCTTTAATTCTAAATACGTTTTGTCACGCTCAATTGCGCGGATTCCCTGTCGAATTATTTGTTTCGCTCCTTGGGCAGCAATTCTGCCTACTTTTTTAGGGTCTAATTTAACTTTAACAATGCTCCCTATTTTAACGTGCTTTGAAATTTTCTCGGCATCTTCAATCGAAATTTCATTGGAAGTATCTAATACCTCACTTACAACAACTTTTTCTATTTCAATATCGAATTTTTCAGCCCCCTCATCAATTTCAATTGCCACACTTTGCGCCAACGGACACTCTTTTCTCACAACAATCAGCATTGCCGCCTTCACTTTTTCAACTAAACTGGAAACATCCACACCCTTTTCTTTTGCAATTTCTCTTAGCGTTCCAAAAAAAACACTCTTATCCATTCCAATTCTATTGCATACCGAAGGTACCAAACAAAACACCCTCCGTATTTTACTCCTTCTTTAAGAACCATGAAAACATGGCCAAATAAAAAAAGCGAGAAAAATCTCACTTTCATCCTCTACCCAGAATTCTAGCACACCTACAACAGAAACGCAACCCTTTACTTCCTCACCCACGGAATGAAATTTTTGATTCCCGAAAAAAACAAATTGACTCACACGCAACAACTATGGTAAACTCGGAACAGTTTCATGGAAATTAAAAGTCTAACCTAACTTTTATTAACAAGTTCCACCAAGCGGTTTTAATTCGCTCGTTTCACCTAAAAACCATACATAATCAAAGCCTTCTTCTTTTAATCTTGCAAGTTGCTTACCAATCTTCTTGGACTTTTTCAAAAGCGTTACACTGTAGCCCTGCTGTTTGCGCGTTGTTGTTTCTTTTATTGCATTGAAAACATCCCCTTCATAAATTGCCGCAATGCTAATTTTTTCTTTTGGGCACAACAGGCTTTCTTGAATAATGCTAGTTATTCGTTCAAATCCAATTGAAAAACCAACCGCCGATGTTTTCTCCCCAAGAAATCTGCCAATCATATTATCGTAACGACCGCCACCAGCAATTGAAAAGCCCCACTGGGGCGTAACAACTTCAAATACCATGCCAGTGTAATAGCCCATTCCACGAGCAAGAGTCCCATCATAAACAACTTTAAATTTCCCATCAGAAAGTTCATTAGCTGCTTTTATCACACGGTTTAAACTTTCAACAATTTTAAATTCACAGCTACTTGGCAATCCAAGCTCACCCAATTTGTTATTAGTCAAAATTTCAATCAATTTTTCAATCGAATTTAAATTTAACCCTTTCTCTCCAAGTTCTTTTTTTACTCCTTCAACTCCAATTTTATCCAATTTATCTATCGAAATACAAACATCAGAAAATTCACTTTCGCCAAATCCAATAGAATCTACCACGCTGCGCAATATCCTTCGGTCATTGACTTTCACAACAAAATCACAGAACCCCAACTTTGAAAGGGTATCCCCAGCTACAAAAATCAATTCCTGTTCGGCATCAAAGCTTTCATCTCCAATGATATCTATATCACACTGATAAAATTCTCTTAACCTGCCCTTTTGCGGTTGTTCAGCGCGAAAAACCTTCCCCATTTGAATTGCCTTAAAAGGAGTTCTTAATAAATGCCTGTTATTCGCGTAATATCTAGCAAGTGGCAAAGTCAAATCATACCGTAGCCCATAATCCACAAGGTCACTTTCTGCAAGCATGGGTTGCTCTAACACAAGTTTGGCCCCTCGTTTTAAAATTTTAAATATTAAAGAAAGATTTTCACCACCTTCACTTTTATCAAGGCGTTCTATTGCTTCCAATATGGGAGTTGAAATTCGCTGAAATCCATTTTGACGATAACTTTCTAAAATAATATTTTGCACATAATCTCTCACCGCCATTTCCTCTGGCAGGTAATCTTTTGTTCCCTTAATTGGGCTTGCTTTTAGTCTCATTACTCGAACCTCACACAAAAATAAATTCCTTCAGAATGGAGAAAGTCGATGAAAAAAATCCCATTGAAAGTAGCAATTCCAATGCTACTGTTATTTTTCTACCTTTTAAAACACCTCTCTAAAACCACAATCAACAACAAAATGCCTATTAAAACCACACAACAAAATATCACCACGTATATTGATAGCAAATTTACATCTAAGGAAGTGAAGTTAAACGAACAAAAAAATGAGCACAATTCTCCCGCTGAACCTGCTTTAGATTTAAGTGCCTCTTGGAATTTAATCCTTGTAAACTACAACCACCCAATAGATAACAATTATATAAATAATATTGTGCTAAAGCCCATTAACAAATCAAAACAATTGGTTGATGAACGCATTTTGAATTACGTGAACCAAATGTTAGAAGACTCAAAAAAAGATGGCATAGATTTATTAGTTTGTTCAGGTTTTAGATCAATAAAACGCCAAACTTGGCTTTTTAACACACAAGTTGAACGTGAGATGGCAAATGGAAAAAGTCGAGAAGCAGCAGAAGAGGGAACAGCAAGTTGGATTGCGCGCCCTTACACTTCTGAACACCACACCGGACTCGCACTTGACATTGTGACCCCCTCCTACCAAACTCTTAATGAAGGATTTTTCGAAACAGATGCTTACACTTGGCTTAAGGCCAATTGCACAAAATACGGGTTTATTATTCGCTACCAAGCAGGCAAAGAAGAAATAACAAAAGTAAATCCCGAACCTTGGCACGTACGCTTTGTTGGGGCAGAGTGTGCTGATGCAATAAAGAAAACTAACCAGTGTTTAGAAGAATATTTGGACCCAACAACTAACGAGAAACCATAAAAATTCTTTCTGTTTAGGCAATTGCAAACAAACTTCAATATCTTACAACTCCGTTCTTCATTATATCTTTAATGTAATTAAAATGCAAATCTTGCAGATTGAAGAACGAACTTCAGGTGTGTTATACTATTGTAGAAGATTGGGGCCCCATTGCAACGAAATTAGGTGAATGAAAGTGCTGCTTAAAACATCTGGAATGGTTATGAAAGTTAAAGAGATTGGGGATAACAGTCGATTACTCTGGATTTTAACAGAAGACCGTGGACTTATTCGCGCGTTTGATAGGGGGCAAACCAGAAAAAATTTTGCAGCAACAGAGCAATTTTGCCTTTCGGATTTTTTACTGTTTCGGGGACGTGATTCCTTTAAGGTAAACTTGGCAGAAGTTAACGAAGTTTTTTTTGATTTGCGAACAGATATAATCACTTTTTCACTCGCTTCTTATTTCTGCGAAGTTATTTGCAATATTATGGCACAATCCGGTGATTCTAACCAACTTTTAGAATTACTCACCTGCTCTCTGCACCTGGTTGCAAAGAAGTCGAAAGACGTTCTACTTGTGAAGTCGGTTTTTGAATTAAAAATTGCATGTTTACTCGGGTTTTTCCCAAATCTCACCGGAGGAACTCGTTACTTTTCTTTGCAAGACGGGTGCTTGCTTCAAGAAAACAAGAACTGCATTTCACTTTCAGATGATGTTCTTGCCGCAATGAGTTTTATAATTAATTTGCCAATTCGTCGCTCGTTTTCGTTTCAACTTTCCAGCAAAAATCTTTGCTTATTAAATAACATTACCGAAAAATATTTAATCAATCGCTTAGAAAGTAACATTAAATCACTGCCGTTTCTAAAAAGATTTTTATCAACAAAAACATAAACAAGCGGAGGGAACCGTGCTGTGAAAATTGAAAAGTTGCTTGAACAACTGTGTAATTTAATTTGCACACCCGGGGAAGAACTTAAAGAGCAAAAACTCGAGGCAATTCTCAAACCTTACGGAAAAGCCCAAAAAGACAACCTAGGGAACACCATTCTCAAAAAAAATGCATCTAACAAAGCACTCAACCGTGTTTTGTTAGATGCACACATAGATGAAGTTGGTGCAATTGTAACTAACATCACTAAAGATGGATTTCTGAAAGTTGATTCTTGCGGTTCTGTTGACCCGAAAGTCTTCTTTGGAGCAGAAGTGCTTGTTGTTGGCAAAAAACAGCTGCCAGGCGTGGCTTGCCAAACACCACCGCATTTACAAACTACAAATAAAACCTGTGTGCCAGAAATAACTAACAGTTATATAGATATCGGGTATAATTTTGAACACGCAAAAGATTTTGTGCCTCTCGGAAGCCGTGTTATTTTGCAATCTGTTTTTCTTAAATTAAAAAATCATATTTATTCAGGGCGCGCAATGGACAACAGAGCCGGATGCGCTTCCGTTATTTGTGCACTAGAGATATTGAAAAACACCTCTTTAAAAAACACAGAAATCAATGCTGTTTTTAGTGCAATGGAAGAGGTGGGTTGCCGAGCACTTCCATGTGCAGTCTCTAAACTAAAACCAACACACACCATTATCATTGATGCAACATTCGGCACCACAAAATCAGAAGATTCTGAGCTTATGCAACTTGGGAAAGGACCTGCTTTAGGGATTTCGCCTGGGTTAAATGAAAAACTTAAAAACCTACTCGCAAAGCAAGCAGAAAATCACAACATCCCTTTTCAACTTGAAGTTTGCGGCGGAAAAACAAGTACAAATGCAGACAATTTAATGAATCACAAAAAACCAATGCTAATTTCAATTCCACTTAAATACATGCACTCACCAGTAAGTTGTGTAAACTTAAAAGATATTGAAGCCACGGGTTTTCTTGTTGCCAAATTTATTCAAAATCTGGACCTAACGGTTCTGGAGGAAAATATTAATGGTCGGCACTAAAAAATTTATTTTTAGAACTCTTCTGTTAACAATCAGTGTAACGCTTATTGTTGCTGCTACACACATTTTTTCTCCCGTTAAAATTCACCAAACCATTTCGGCACGTGAATGTACCCATTCCTTATCTTTCAAAACAACCGGATTAATAATTCGCGACGAAGAGACATTGAATTTAGGCTCTATTTATGGTCCCAACATCATTGTAGAGCACGCCAAACGAAACGGCGAACACATAAGAATAAACGAGCCAATGCTAATCATCTACAGAAGTGCATCAGATATCCACAATGTAAACGAGCTTGCTAAACTGAAAATGCAAAGAGTCCGGTTGCTGGAGTTAATGGCTCATGCCCACAATATTTACGCATCTTCTGAAATTCTCGCCAAATCCATCTCAGAACCGCTTCTTAAACTGGTAAAAAGCATTAAAAATAGAGATCTTGACAGTATTCAAGAAAACAATTTAAACTTTTTAACTTTAATTAATAAAAAAAAACTGGCCACCGGACAAGAAACACAATATACAAGTAGAATTGCTGCATTAAACACACGAATCCAAACACTTGAGTGCACAAAGCCAGAAATTTTAGGAACACACCCGGCAAATGCTACTGGCTGTTTTTTCTCATTTATAGATGGATATGAAACACTGTCCACCAGCGAGATTTTTTCGCAAGCAGATGATGCAAATTTAGAACAAATCTACGCTTCCATGATGCAAAAAAAAGAAGAGAAAAACCCTCTTCATGGAGTCAAAATTGTTACAAACTATAACTGGTTTATGGTAACACTTGTAGATGAAATTATTGCTAAAAATATCCTTAAGCATCAAAACAATATAACGTTGAATTTTGGATTTAAAGGTGGCCAAATGGTTCCTGCAAAGTTGAGAAAAACCATAAATTCAAAACTCCCAGGCAAACAATTTCTCGTTTTCAGCAGTAACTATATGAACAGCAGACTTGCTGCGCTAAGGATTTGTGTTGTTAGCATTTGCACAGGGAATGTGAAAGGGATTAAGTTCCAAACTTCAGCAATTCGATTTTTAAACGGTAAAAAAGGTGTTTTCACTAAAGAAGGAACCCTAATAAAATTCAAACAAGTTGACGTGGTTTATCAAGATGAAAATATAACCATTTCTGCAGTTAAACCAGGTCAACACGGTTATTTAGAATGCTTGGATGAAATTATAGTAAAAAGTAAAAATTTATTTACAGAACGCGCCGTTTAATTTAAAAGAAAATTTTTTCATTTCCCCACACAAAAACGTCCAAAAATGTCATCTAAAATCAAGTCTGAGATATTTTCGCCATTAAGCTCGTTCAGCACTTCCAACGCATTTTCAAGTTCCACGCTAGCCACATCTAAACTCCCATTAAGTAATAACTTTTTAACTTTTTGAAGCTGTGTAACAGCACGGCTCACACAATTATATTGCCTTTCATTTGCAGGAACACACCCAAGGTGCAGACCCGGCATCAATTTTAACCTTATTGCCGCCACAATTTCCTCCCTAAAGTGCTCGTTGTGTGTAGTTCCTTTAATAATTTGAGTTGCACACTTTTCAATTTGCGTTATATCTAATCTATTGGGCAAATCCATTTTATTAATTATAGCAATAACATGTTTTTTATCCACTATTTCATGAAAAACTTGTTCATCTAATTCATCTAATGGTCTTGATGCATCAAAAACAGCAAGTACAAGAAAAGACTGCGCTAACTTGTTTAAAGCCAATTTAACTCCCATATTTTCAACCACATCATCTGTTTGTCTAATCCCCGCAGTATCAGCAAGGCGCACCACAACACCATCAAAAATTATAGATTCTTCGATGACATCCCTGGTTGTCCCCGGAACATCTGTAACTATGCAGCGTTCCAGGCCAAGCAAAAGATTTACAATTGTAGATTTCCCAACATTAGGTTTCCCCACAACAGAAACAGAAATTCCCTCGTTAATCATTTTCCCAGCTTCATAACCAGAAAGAAGTTCCGTTAATTTATTTATTACCTGCGCAATTTCACTATCAATGGACTTTAAATTAACCGGATCAACTTCCTCTGGGTAATCTATAAATGCTGCCACATGCCCCAGCACATTTAAAAGTACTTTTGATTCCTTATGTATTTTTTCACAAAGCTTGCCCTGTTTAATCTGTAGTGCAGCATTGTGCGCCTGCTCAGAATTAGCAGAAACAAGATTCATTACAGCTTCTGCCTGAGTTAAAGTTAATTTCCCATTTAAGAAAGCACGCCTGGTAAATTCTCCAGGTTCCGCAGGTCTTGCCCCAGCCGCAAAAACACTCCTCAGCAGCTGCTTTAAAATAAACAATCCAGAATGCACTGAAAGCTCCACAACATTTTCACCTGTGTAGCTTTTAGGCATGTTAAAATTAAGAAGAACAGCCTCATCTAAAATCCCCCGTTTAACATCAAAGACATGGCCAAAAACAGCCCTGTAGCCACCAAGTTTTTCAATATTGGTGGCTTTATTAACGGGGGTGAATACACTCTTTGCCACAAGCTTTGCATTTGGCCCAGAAATTTTGATTGTTCCAATACCACCTTGAGCAAAAGGGGTTGAAATCGCCGCTATTGTATCTTCATAAAAAATCTTCATAAACAAAATTATAATAAATTTTATGCAATGTGTAAAGTACACTAAACATAACTAAACATCCGTGAATTCTGCGCCATTTCGCACAGAATGCCACCTTGGCTTGGATTGTAACCTTATTTGGTTCATCATTTTACTCCCATTGCCATTGTGATATAATCAAATAAAATAATTTTATTTCACTACAATTCAGAAAGAGAATACAAATGAGAATATTACATACGGCAGATTGGCACATAGGGAAAAATTTAGCAGGATTTTCTTTAATTGAAGACCAATACTCTATCTTAAGTACGCTCAAAGATTATATAAAAACACAACAAATAGATGTATTAATTGTTGCCGGCGATATATATGATAAAAGTATTCCATCAATCGATGGCGTGCAGTTATTAGATGATATCCTTTTTGAAATTGTGAATGAAACTCATGCGCAAATTTTCATGATTGCAGGGAACCACGATAACGCAACGCGACTTTCATTTGGCAATCGATTATATCAAAACAACCCATATATTGCAGGCAAATTCAAACTTGAACTGCCCAAAATCACTCTAAAAGATACACATGGGCCTGTCAACTTCTTTTTACTCCCCTATTTCACACCCGAGAGTATTTCCAAACAATCTGGGAGGATCGTAACCAATTTTAACGATGCATTTCGGTTTATAATTGAACACAATCACACACAAATTAACGCAACCGAGCGCAATGTGCTAATTGCGCACGGCTTTTTCTCTTATCTTTTAAGCACAAAAGGAACCTACACCGACTTGATAATAACAGAAAATGAACTTCCCGTTGGCGGCGTGGATGTAATGGACATCTCTCCCGCTGTTTTTTTTGACTATGTAGCACTTGGCCATATTCACTCACCACAAAATATTTACTACAACCACATTGCATATGCTGGTTCGTTACTCAAATATGCCATCAGCGAATCTGAACACAAAAAGGGGATTATTGATATCACTCTTGCGGAAAAAGGGCACTTGCAAACCAAGCTAGTTGCACTACCACCCAAACGTGATTTAAAAGTAATTACCGGATTCATTGATGACATTATTAAAGAACCAAATCGTTACCTCACAAACATGTTTGATTATGTTTTTGTAAAGCTGCAAGACACCGAAAGCGTATTTGATGGAATTCACCGCCTGCGCCAAGTATTTGAAAATGTTTTGGGATTTAGCCTTCTTAACAATTTTGAAGCAACAACCATTCCAACATGTGAAGCAGGCCACCAACAAAGTATGGAAGACCTTTTTTGTCAATTCTTTTTGCAGTTAACAGGGGAACAACCCACAAAAAGTCAACTATCAATTATTCAACAAATAGCGTGCCAACAATTCACAGGCAAGGTTGGTGGTGAACCTCAATGACGCCATTAATATTAAAAGTTTCTGCATTTGGACCGTTTGTTAAAAAAATCACTCTAGATTTTAGCAAACTGAAGAACAACATTTTTTTGATCACTGGCCCTACCGGAGCCGGCAAAACTTCATTGTTCGACGCCATCACTTTTGCTCTTTTCGGAAAAGCAAGCGGCAATTCCAGAACACCAGACAACCTAAAAAGTGACTTCGCCGAAGAAAGTGATCTTTGTTCCGTAGAATTCAGTTTCAAAATTCGCGATGACAAATTCCAAATTCGAAGAGAAGCCCCATATGCAAAAACTACTTCGAGAGGAACAATAAGAAACATCAGTGCAAAAGCTTCTTTAACTCTTTCCAATGGGGAGATTTTAACCGGAATTGACACTGTAAATTCCAAAATCGAAGAGATCCTGAAATTAAACGAGCGCCAGTTTAAACAAATTGTAATGTTGCCTCAGGGTGAATTTAAACGGTTACTGGAAGCCAAAAGTGAAGATAAACAATTGGTTTTTAGAAGAATTTTTGGAACTGAAATTTACGATGATTTCAAAAACAAATTAGGCGAAGAATCTAAAAAAATCGAGCAACAAATTGCCACTTCGCAAACCTTAGTTTCCGGATTATTAGATAATCTTGTGCCTTTAATTGCAAATGAAAAAATAAAAGAACTTTATCAACAAGAAGCCCCAGATATCAGTGCCATTTTAGAAGAACTTAAACTATGGCTTAAAGCTCGCGAAAATGAATTAACAGATTTCAAAATCGCAATCCATACACAAGAAGAAAGCAAGTCAAATGCACTAATTCACATGGCACGTGCACAAGATATTAACATCAAAATTCAACAAAAAAATGAACTTGAAAGCAAGTTAACAAAGCTTGAACAAAAAGAAGAAGCTATAGCCATTTTGAAAAAAGAATTGGCCATGATTAACGCAGCAAAGGAACTCAAAGCCGATTTTTCTTTACTTCAAGAAAAAGAAAAGCAGTTAGCACAAACTCAGGCAGACATAGTTGCAGAGAAACTCCTGTTAGAGCAACGCTTAAAGAATTTTTATCAACAAGAAACTGCCATAAAAAACTTGCAAGAATCTGGTATAAATATTAACGAAGCTAGCAAACAAATCTTGCAGCTTGAAGCACAACAGAACGAACTTAGAAAAATTACAGAAAGGAAAAGCAATTTAGAAAATAAAATAAAGCAATTGAAAATAGTGCACTTAGAACAAAAAAGTATCTGTTTAATGCAAAATGAGCTTGCCATTAAGAAAAAGCTAATGGAATTGCACACTCACATCTCTGCAATTTCACTAGTTTTAGACTACTTTCAAAAACAAGAAAAATTAACCACTTCTGTTGTACAAGAAACGGCTGTTTATTCTGTTCTTTATGAAACCTTTTTAAAACGGCAAGCGGCACTTTTGGCTTCAAAATTAACAGAAGGAACACCTTGCCCAGTGTGCGGAGCAACAAAGCACCCGCATCTTGCAGAAGTGGGTGAAGATTTTGTGACCCGACACCAACTTCAGATTCACAAAAAAGATTTGGAACAACTTGAAGCAAAATTACACAAAATTACATTAGAGCTCCAAATACAATGTAATCTTCTTAAAACAGCTAACCTGATTGATTTTAATAAAATGGAAGCAACGCACACAAATAATCTAAAAATGCTTTTAACAGAACAGAAAAACACTCTAGAAAAAACAACAGCAACACATCTTTTAATTAAGCAAGAATTTGAACAATTGCAAGTTAAGGCAAAAAAGCTAAACGAAACAGAACTTTTCAAAGCAAATCTTTCGTGCACAGAAGAAATTGCGAAATTAGAGGCAGAAATACGCCAGCAAACTATTGACTATAAGCAAAACGAACCTATTTCATGCGACAAGATTGCGCAAAAAATTAAGCAGCTGAAAACAGCAATATCTTACCAAAATCAGCAACATGAAAAGTTGCGCGCTGAATTAACCACAGAACAAGGCAGAATACTTGAGAGTCAAAATTTATTAAATCGGCTTAAAAACAACGAAAGCACATTGCAAAAAGACCTTAATACAGCGAAAATTAAATTTCAAAACAGTTTAAATAGCAACAACTTCAACAACATTAATTCATTTTTGCACGCATTGAAGATAGAAGCAAAATCACACCAAACACAATTAAATGACTATTTCACGCAAAAACAACGAATTGTATTCACGCTAGAAGCTTTGCGAACCGAATTGGCCGACAAAAGCGAAGAGAATTTAGAAGAACTTGCACAGAAGCTGGCCACTTTAAACAATAAAATTAAAGAACTTAAAATTGAAGAAACCGCACTGGCAAGCATTTTGCAAACTGGCAAGAAGATTACATGCAATGTTGCAGCGGAATGGGAAAAAATTGCAGAGAAAGAAAAATCATGGCGGAAAATAAACTTTTTATATAAATTAGCAGCTGGCCAAAATTCCTTGAAAATGCCGTTTGAAAATTATATCCTTTCCAATTATTTTGACCATATAATTGCAGCTGCAAACGTAAGATTGGTCCAAATGACCACGGCACGATTCAAATTGCGGCGAAAATTATCAAAAAACAAACGCCAACTCTCTGGTTTAGACTTTGAAATTTGGGATGGATTTACAGGAAGAACCAGAGACATTACAACCCTTTCTGGCGGCGAGGGATTTAAAGCGGCACTGGCACTGGCACTAGGACTTTCCGACGTAATTCAAAGCTATTCTGGCGGCACACACATAAACACTATGTTTATTGACGAAGGATTTGGGACCTTAGATGAAGAAACACTGGATTCAGCCATTGCAACACTAATGAAATTGAAAGACAGTGGTAGACTTATTGGCATTATTTCACATGTTTCTGAACTAAAAGAATTAATTGCAGACAAATTAATTGTTAAAACTAGTCCGCAGGGAAGTACAGCTTGGTTTGAACATCACTAAAAATCACAATTCCACCACTAAATTTAATTTTTTTTCTTTTATGTAAGAATTATTATTTGCGTGCTATACTGGGAAAAGAGGGAACTCATGTTCACAATTTTATTTATTTACAACGCAAAGACATAAAAATGGCACGCAAAGAGGTGGCGATTAAATTTTTGAACAACATTGGGATTTATATACATTTGCCGTTTTGCTACAAAAAGTGTTGGTATTGCGATTTTTATTCTATAGTCTATAATGAAAAAATCATGCAAACATACATTGAAGCCGTTTGCAAAGAGCTTATGTTTTATAAGAATTGCAAAAAGCAAGTTAGAAGCATTTATTTTGGCGGCGGAACTCCTAGTCTTTTGGAACCTAAAGCTATTTCAAAAATTATCACAAAAATAAAACAAACTTTTGATGTTAGCCCAAATGCCGAAGTCACTATAGAAACGAACCCTGAACTTTTAACAGAAAATTTGGCTTATAATCTGAGAATAAGAGGCATAAACCGAATTTCAATTGGGGCCCAATCTTTTTCTGAAAGAGACTTGCAATTTTTGAAAAGAGAACATTCACCACAGCAAACACAAAAAGCAATTAAAATCGCAAAAAAGCAAGGGTTCTCAAATATTTCTGTTGATTTTATATTAGGGTTGCCTTTGCAAACAAGCAAGCAATTCGATGATGCCGCAACCTGTGCAAAAGAAGCCGGTGTTAGCCATATTTCTGGGTATATTTTGAAACTTGAATCTAACTGCTGCCGCCACATCGAATTACTAAGCGAAGGCGAAACCTGCGATATCTATGAATCTTTTGCTGCCGCAATGAATGCGCATTACTTCAAACAATATGAAATTTCTAATTTTTCAATAGAAAATAAAGCATGTATTCACAACCTCGGTTATTGGCAGTGCGAAGAATACATTGGGATTGGACCCGCCGCTCACTCATATTTTAATGGTACACGCTACCATGTTATTGCCGATATAAATGCATATATATTAAATCTCAGAAGTGCGAACCACCGTTCAACATTGCCCCCACATTTACAAAAAACAACCTCAAATCTTAGCCCTTCGCCATCACTTTATGTTGTTGACGATTGCAACTATTTTGAAGAATATGTTATGTTGGGTTTACGACTGAATAGTGGGATAAACATCAATAAATTACTTGCGATTGATCTTAACCGTGGCACAAAATTATTAGCAAATTTAAAGAAGAAAAAAGAGCTTATGAAAGTTATTGTTATTAACAACGACAGATTGTTTTTAACATTAAAGGGATTCCTGGTAAGCAACTATGTTATAACTTCATTGTTATATTGATAATTTAGGAGTGACAACAAAATGAACGGCCACAACAAAAGTGTAAAGCTGCCTAAAATCATAGATGGATTGCCCATTAAAATGGCTTATCTGCCGCCACATTTTGAAGAGATTCAAATTTACAGCAAAAATGTTCACAAAGTTGGGCTGTGCCTTGTTGGATTCTTTAACGACTTCGAAAAAGGAGGCATTTATCTGCTTGGGAATGAAGAAATGCACTACTTAGGAAGTCTAAGCCACAGTGAAAGGCAAACTGTATTAGATAAATTCTTCCGTTACAAACCATCACTGGTAATCGCCACAAACAATTGGAGTGACATGCAAGAGATAAATAATTGTGCCAAAAAACACAAAGTTGCATATGCAACTTCAGATGAATCAACTTCTGAAATCGTGCTTAAAATTCTCAAATTCCTTGATATCGAGCTTGCACCAATGCTATCTTTACATGGTGAATTGATTGTTGTTTACGGAGAAGGCGTTCTTATTATGGGCGAAAGTGGAATTGGTAAAAGTGAAACTGTTATAGAACTCATTCGAAGAGGGCACCACTTGGTCGCAGACGATTTAGTTGATGTAAGAAAGATATCGCACAATATATTAACAGGAACAGCACCCAACAACATTAGATATTTTGTTGAATTAAGAGGGATCGGAATTATCAATGCAGAAAAGATGTTT
Organism: Oscillospiraceae bacterium; assembly: GCA_031266415.1. GTDB lineage: Bacteria > Bacillota > Clostridia > Oscillospirales > Ruminococcaceae > BNZN01. Next base: position 304,106 of record JAISBB010000001.1, read on the forward strand.
GGCATTGATGCGGTAAAAATGTCATCACAAATTGATCTTGTTATTGAAATGATGGATATAAAAAACTCAAACTCACTTGCACCAGCAACTTATGACGATTCCTCTACCACAATTTTAGGAGTTGCATTACCGGTTATAAAAATTCCAGTGAAAAGTGGGCAAAATATGACAACATTAATTGAAGCAGCAACAATGGCAAACAAACAAAAGAAATTCGGGTACAACGCCAGAAAAGAACTCGCGCAAATATTAAAAACATCGCAAGAGAGGGAAGTTTAATGGAAAAACTTATTGAGTTTGCGAAAATATTGGGCATAGAACTCCGAAAAGAATCAATGGGCCAGCATACGACTTTTAAAATCGGTGGAGTTGCATTTTGGATGCATATAACTGACTTAAATCACCTGAAAAAGTTAATTCCATTCTTAAATTTTCACAATATCCGGCACCGCATAATTGGCAATGGGTCAAACCTCCTCATAAGCGACAGTAAACTAGACATGGTGTTTTTAAATTTAGCAGACGATGAATCTGGGATAGCACTGATAAGTGACAACATACTTTTTGCTCCAGCAGGCATTTCTTTGAAAAAACTATGTCAAGTTGCACTAGAATATGAACTTGGTGGGCTTGAATTCGCTTCTGGAATCCCCGGAACTTTAGGAGGTGCTATTTATATGAATGCCTCAGCATATAGCAGCCAAATGAGCAACGTTCTTGAAAGTATTTCGTTTCTTGATACAACTGGTGAAGAATTTGAAATAGCAGCAGAAACTGCTCAATTCGGCTATCGAAAAAGCATATTTATGAACCGGCATTTTTACATTACGGGAGCTAAATTGAGATTAACTCCACGAAATAAAACCGAAATCGAACAAAAAATGAACTTATTGCAGAAGAAACGCGCAGAAAAACAACCACTGAATTCACCAAGCGCTGGCAGTGTATTTAAGCGCCCTGAGGGATATTTTGCAGGAGCTTTAATTGAAGAATGTGGGCTTAAAGGCAGTAAGGTGAGAGATGCAAAAATCAGTGATCTTCACACGGGATTTATTGTAAATTTAGGGCATGCCAGCTATGAAGATGTAAAGCAACTGATAGGCAAAATTCAAAAAGTTGTGTATAACCAAAAAGGAATCAAACTAGAAACAGAAATTGAATTTATTGAATAAGTAGCGAAAAAATTTCAAACCAATACTTTTTAAGCGCAATTGGAGGGCTATTATGGCAAACATTTCGATTATGGGCGCCGGCAGTTTTGGGCTGGCACTTGCAGTTACTTTAAATAAGGCTGGGCATAACATTACCGTGTGGTCGTTTGCTGAAAAAGAAAAGCAAACGATTTTGCAAGAAAGGGAAAATAAAATACGGTTGCCAGGAATTCGAATTTCGGAAAATATTAATATAACAACAGATTTTAAAGACATTAGCAAAGCAGATTTGATTTTAATCTCAGTTCCATCAACGGCTGTTCGTGAAGTTGCGCGCAATTTAAAGCAGCACATAACTTCTAAAACTATTGTGGCAAACATGTCTAAAGGCATTGAAAAAGGAAGTTTAAAAGGACTTTCTGCCGTTATTTCAGAAGAGTTGCTCGGAGATGTTGTTGTTGTGCATGGCCCGTCTCACGCAGAAGAGCTAGCAAGAGATGTTCCAACTTCAATGGTTGCCGCATGTATTAATTTAGAAACAGCAAAAAAAGTTCAAATACTGATGCAAAGCAAAACGGTTAATGTATATATATCAAATGATGTTAAAGGTCTGGAAGCTGGAAGCACACTAAAAAATATTATAGCGATTGCAGTTGGAGCTTGCACCAAACTCGGCATTGGAGATAACCTGCTTGCGATTCTTTTAACTAAAGGGTTGTGCGAAATCGGCAAACTCGGAGTGGCTATGGGTGGGAGCCCACAAACGTTTGTTGGCCTTTCTGGCCTTGGAGATCTACTTGCAACTTGCCTTAGCGAACACAGCAGAAATCGACGCCTTGGAGAACTTATTGCGCAAAAAATTTCTGTTCGTGAAGCTTTGCAAAAAATAAATATGGTTGTGGAAGGCTATGATAATGCAGCATCAATCAAAAAATGGGAAGAAAAATACAAATTACATCTACCTATTATGAATACTATATATCGGGTATTATATGAGGGTGAAAATGTTGAAAAAATTACAGATGCGCTAACTGAAAAATCTGGCGCTGGCTTCGAATATTTTTGGTTTTAAGGAAGTGTTAACTTGTTTGAATATAATTCCGATTTCTGGAAATTGGCAAATGAAGTCGAATGCAGCTGTGCAGAGCAATTTAAAACAATTGATATAACGTTTAACAAAAATCAACAAAAAATTATCAGCGCTTTCATCAAACACAAAGCCGGAACTCAGCACTTAACTGGCACAACCGGCTATGGATACGGAGATATTGGAAGAGAATTAATAGATAATATTTACGCAGAAATTTTTGAAACAGAAGCTGCTTTGGTCCGACACCACTTTGTGAGTGGAACCCACGCCATAGCAGTTTGCTTATTCGCCATTTTAAGGCCCGGCGATAAATTGGTTTGTGCCACTGGCACCCCTTATGATTCGTTGGAACGGATCCTTGGCAAAATTAAATGCGGAGAGGGTTCACTTTCTGATTTTAATATAAAATATACGGAAGTGAAATGGGGAAAAGACACTTTTAATAAACAAATGTTAGCACAAAAATGCCAAAATGCAAAGAGTGTGTATATACAAAGATCTCGTGGCTACTCTGCACGAACTTCTCTTGATTTTAAACAAACGGAAGAGATTATTCGCCTTGTCAAAAAAGCAAATGAAGCCGCCATTATTATTGTTGACAACTGTTATTGCGAATTCGTTCAACCAATTGAATATTCTAGTGCAAACTTAACTGTTGGGTCTCTTATTAAAAACCCAGGCGGAGGAATCGCCCAAACCGGCGGCTACATTGTCGGAGAAAAGAATCTTATCGATCTTTGCGCTAACCGATTAACTGCCCCGGGGCTTGGTGGTGAAGTGGGATGCTCACTGGACCAAAATCGAGAAATTCTTATGGGATTGTTTATGGCACCGCAAGCTGTAGCAAACGCTCTAAAGACAGCTGTTTTTTGTGCGGCCTTTTTCAAAAAATTAGGATTTGATGTTAACCCTAAACCGAATGAAGCACGTGCCGATATTGTTCAAAGTGTGTCGCTTAAAACAAAAGAACGGCTAATTAATTTCTGTGCTGGAGTTCAAGCGGCTTCACCTATAGATTCTTTCGTTAAACCCGAGAAATGGAATATGCCAGGCTACAAAGACGAAATTATCATGGCCTGTGGCGGCTTCACAAATGGAGCAACTATAGAATCTTCCGCAGATGCGCCCATAAGAGAACCATATACCGCATTTTTTCAAGGGGGACTTAATTTTCCAAGTGGCAAACTTTGTGTGCTAGAAGCTGCTTGGAGAGTCATTCAAACAGGCATTTCTTAACATTCGCAAAAAGAATATCAGAAAGGAATAACGATCTTGTTAGATGGGATTTTTCTGCATTTCTTGAAAAACGAGCTGGTATCTAAATTATTAAATGCCAGAATAATCAAAATTTTTCAACCTGTTAATAACGAAATAATTTGTGAGTTGAAAAGCGGGAACAAAAGATATACATTGTTGATTGGCATTTCTTCATCATCCCCACGCATATATTTAACAGAGAGAAAAAATGTCTCCTCACAAACTCCCCCCATGTTCTGCATGTTACTTCGCAAGCATTTACTAGGGGGAATTATAACAAACATATCGCAGGAAGGATTAGACCGCATAATTTATATTCACTTGAATGCACACAATCAAGTTGGTGAACAGGTTAAACTATGCTTGGCAGTAGAACTCATGGGGAAGTACTCCAATGTTGTGTTAATTGGGAATAATGGCAAAATCTTGGGCGCATCTAAAATCATACGCGGTCAAAGAAATATTTTAGTTGGTTTAGATTACGAACAACAAAAGCAAGAAGGGAAATTAAATCTACTCACAACAGAATTGCCAATTGGCAGCTCAATTCAATCCATTCAAGGGCTTGGTGGGAAAACATATACCTTACTTAAAAAAACACTTAATGAAGATGCAAATATCATTCTATTTCTTAAAGAAGCACTTTTGAAAAATAAATTTGTACGCCCTGTGATGTTTGTTACTGAGCTGTTCCCCACATTTTTTGACTTAGGTCCTGAAAAAAAATATTACTTTAATTCTTTTTGCGAACTGTTAGAACTATTTTTTAAAAATAAAGTGCTAAATGATTTGATTAAACAGCGTACCAGCAATTTAAGAAAAATTGTTAATCTTACTTTGAAAAAAGTAGAGAATCGGGCCATTGTTCAAAGGGCAGAACTTGAAAAATGCAAAGGGAAAAACGAAAAAAAACTGGCTGGAGATCTTCTACTGGCCAATATTAATAACATAAAACCTAACGCCTGCAAAATTAAAGTTAAGAATTTGTTTGAAGAAAAACAACCAGATCTGACAATTGAGCTCAATCCAAGGTTAACTGTTTCACAAAATGCACAAAAATACTATAAAAAATATGCCAAATTACAAATAGCCGAACAAAAATTAACCGAATTAATTCAAGAAGGGAAAAATGAACTAGAGTACCTTCAGTCACTTTTATTTAGCCTTAATCAAGTAACACACGAATCACAATTGCAAGAAATTCAACAAGAACTTTTAGAACAAGGGTATATCAAAATACGCACAAAAAAGAAACCAGTTGAAAATCAAAGGATTCTTGAAACAATTTCACTTGAAACTGGGAACGAATTATTTATTGGCAAAAATAATCTACAGAATGAATATATTACATTTAAAATTGCAAAAAAGAACGACTTGTGGTTTCACACACAAAAAATTCCGGGTGCACACGTTATTTTGCACGCAAAAATCAACCGCGATTTTCTGGAAAGTGAAATTACAACCGCCGCGCAAATCGCAGTAAACAATAGCCATGCGCACCACAGCTCTCTTGTTGCCGTTGATTTCACAACAGCTAAAAATGTTCGCAAAATGCCAAATGGGAAACCTGGCATGGTAAATTATACCAACTTCAAAACCATTTTCGTAAACCCAAATTCACTTAACGAAGAACCTTAAGTAAAAAAATTGCTAAGCTAAACATTCATGATTTACGAAAAATAATTGCGCCCACACTTTTGAGAACACCCAATTTCGTGTTATACTTGCCATAAAGGAAGGCATTCGTCTGAAACAACAACAGCAGGAAGAGAGAGTGTGGTTCAATGCAAAGTGGCAAAGCATGGATTTGTGGCGGCTGCCTGAATCACGTTAGTGGAAACGAATTAACTTGTAATATGTGCGGAACCAACAAACACAAAGGCAACGACAAAAATTTTCTTGAAATCGGAACCATTTTAGACGATAAATATTTGGTTGGAGGCATACGTACTTTCAACGGCGAACATGTTATGTACATTGGGAAAGATTTATTAACAAATAAACATTGCCTGATTAAAGAATATGCGCCAACAACACTTTCAACCAGATTGCAAACTGGTGAATTGGCCGCAAAATTAAGTAAAGAAATTCAATATAAAACATCTATGGTCGACTTCTTAGACCTACACCAAACTTTAAGGCAATTAAATTCAATTGATGGCTTAGTCCCAATTGAAAATGTTATTGTATATAACAAAACCGTTTATATAATCTACCCTGATGTGGAATTTATTAAGCTTGAAGCTTACCTTAATCAATACTGGAAATTGAGTTGGGCAGATTCTAAAAAATGGGCATTTGACTTAAACAATATTTTAATTAACGTACATAACAATGGAATAATACACCGCGGGATTAGCCCTGAAACAATATATGTCGCCACCCATTCTCAAAAAATATTTTTGTGGAGCTTTTCCATTGCCTCTATGCGCACAAAAAACACCCAAATGCAATATGAATTATTTGACGAATATAGTGCCCCAGAACAATATTTTTCAAATAAATGGCAAGGTGAGTGGACAGATGTTTACTCCACTGCGTGCGTTTTTCTTCGCATTTTAACCGGGCGAACCTTGAAAGGACTCCCTGAAAATTTTTTCACAGCGAATTGCGAACTAAACCGCGGAATTCCACAAAATGTTTTAAACGCAATTCAAAAAGCAACAAAAAAAAATCACAGTGAACGAACGCAAACCATCCGGCAGTTCAATGCCGGGCTATTGGCTGAATACCGTGAAACAAATTTGTTAGATGCTACCGTTGTTTTTGACCCCGCTAGTACAACATTGCCGGCGCTTGAAAATAAGGAGGAATTTAGAATTAAGTACCCAAAAAAATCAAAATTCAAAATGAAAATATTATTAATACTAGCATTGGGCTTAATTTTAACTTGTGTTGCTGCGTATTTTCTGCTTGATTTAACCCAAAAACAACTAAACACAAAACCGCAAAAAATGATATCCCTAATACCAGAACAAGAAAATGTCAGTAAAAAAAACACAATAAAACTTCCAAGCTTTGTTGGCGAACTTTATGAGAATATTGCAAAAACACAACTAGAAGGTATTAATTTTCTTTCTGAGTTTAGATTTGACGATGCCATAGAAAATGGCCTTGTTATTTTGCAAACACCACTTGCCGGAATTTATTACAACCCGCAAGAAACATTAGACGTTTCTGTTGTTATTAGCAAGGGCCCAGAAACTGTTGACCTACCGCAAATTTTGGACCGAAACATAGACGAAGTAACCCAAGATCTAGATGAACTTGGGGTAAAATACGAAAAAATTTATGTAGAAACCACCGAAACACAACCAGACATAGTCTACCAATCCAATTGGGGAAACGGCGCAAAAATAAAGAAAAACAAAGATACTGTGCTTCTTTACTTAAAGAAAACATATAAAGAAAACCCGTAAAAACTGCATCCACAAATGCAGCACTAGAAACAGAACCCTATTATTTAAGTAATTCAATAATTTCGGAAGTATCGTAACAGTTTTTCCTTTCCCGTAGAGCACATCATACATCAACAAAATCACCATTCTCTGGTCATGTAACTGTTATTTTGTATTCTCCACAAGTTCCGCGGTATTCCGTTTCGTGCTCTCGGCACCACCAATAAGAATATTCCAATCAAGCGGGAACCATATCGTTTTTCTTTAAAAAATCAAAAAGCGGCTCCACGTTTTTACAAGTCTTGTTGCCACCTGGGTAATGTCGCTTCGCGTTTTGAATTCTTCTCCCCCAATTTGGTTTAATTCCTCTGCCATTGGCTACAGCTCTACCGTAAAGTTTACTATAGTATGGGTCAGCACACCGCAAACTTGGGCCCATAAAGAAAGTTGTATGAACCATCATTCCTTTTTAAAATATCTAATTTTGACACTGTGTATTTTGATGATCCATAATCAAACGTTAAAAAGATTCATTTTCCCTCGACTTTGAGAAAAGGAGAGAGGAGAAAAGGAGAGAGGAGAAAAGGAGAGAGGAGAAAAGGAGAGAGGAGAAAAGGAGAGAGGAGAAAAGGAGAGAGGAGAAAAGGAGAGAGGAGAAAAGGAGAGAGGAGAGAGGAAACTCTATCGAATGAGCTTTTTCTTGCAAATCATTTAGTTCTTAATCTTTTGCTGCGGTAACAATATTTTCTATTTCTAAAGCAGATGGTTCTTTTTTTAAAGTAAGAAACAAATCTTACAGCGACTTTAATAAAAAACATAAAATTTCGCAAAGAACAATTAATCTAAAGAATTATTCCCAAAATAACAAATTCCCCTCTCATGCGACAAAATACACTTTTGACGTTTTAACAAACACAACATTTTATTCACTGCTTTCATTCGCACTGTTAGCAGAATCACTACTTGCAACACTTTCCCCGTCTTCGTGAACATCCACCGCTGCAGCACCCGAAGTATTATAACCCAAAACACTAAGTATCGCGTCACACGTGGCCATAGCAAAGTTTCGCTTCCATATTTCTGTGCACATTTTCCCATATTCTTTTAGGTTCGTCATAAACCCCGTTTCAAACAAAATTGCAGGGCATCCCGTTGGAAGTATAACTGTATACACCGCTTCTTCAGTTCGCCGACCCTTCTGACCACAGTATCTTGAGCAAAATTTATAGATAGTTTCCGCAATTTTTTTAGACTGCGGGTGGAAAAAGAAACATTCCATCCCGAAAACTTCACTCAAATCTTTACTCGGTAAAGTACTGTTTGCGTGCACTGAAATAAAGAGATCTACATCTTGAGCCATTAGTGCCAAACGGTCAAGGGAAAGAATCCTAACACGCGGGTCTTCTTCTCCGTTTCTTGTCAAAAGCACCGTTGCTCCGAGAGAACTAAAATACGCTTGCAAAACTCTAGCGGTCGCCAGATTAAGCACAGCCTCATTATATGGCCCCGGGCTTCGGGAAGCACCAGGGTCGGAACCACCATGGCCAGGGTCAATTACAACAACAAACTCCTTCAGCGGTTTTTCTGGGCTGCCAAGTTTGGGCTTCTTTTTTAAAGATAAAACAACCTTATCCTTGTTTGGATAGTTGATATCATAGCCCCAAACTGCCTCCACATCAGTCAAGTAAAAGCGCACACGGCTACCATCAGCGTCATTGACTGTTTCCACCTTTTTAACAAGCTCACTTGCAACACCTCGCACTCGATTGCCATCTTCCCATTGCGCACCTGGCAATTTAAACTCAAGAATGCCAGCGTCTAAATCCCAATTACCAAAACAAAAAGGACCACCCACAGAGCTTGTGAATCCAAATTTTTCTGTTTTTTCCTCTTTTTTAAATTTCAAATCCGAGAGAATACAAATTTGCGGCATCTTTTGAGCCACAAAAACTACTGCATCTTTAGACACATAACACTCCTGGCCCATGTTTAGCACTGACAAATATTTATTTTGAAATTCTGTTTCAACAGGTTCCTGAAACGGTGAAATATCCACAACAACACCAGCCTTTGGAGAACCAATAGCAACGGCATCAAAATTACCAGGAGCACTCTTTAAAATTCCGGAAAACAACTGAAAGCGAGCAACAACACTCCCTACACCAGGCTCAGCATAGAAAATACTGCCAGGTGATTTCACTTCAAGGCTCTCATCTCCATATACAATTTTATATGTTATATTGCCTAAAGATTTACATCTTTTATTACCAATAACATCAGATAAATCAACAATGGCGCGAAAAGAGGCACCATCTCTTTCAAGCTGAACCGTCTTGCCGGAAATCATAGCTTCAACACAGGAACCATCCGGGGCCCCTGTGTATGAAATTCCCAGCTGCTTCACTCGAATTAAAACTTGAGAGTTTGGCCACCCCCTACAATTTGGCAACGAGTCTTTTTTATCTGGCTCATCACTTGACTCATCACTTGGCTCATTTGCGAAAATCTCAGTTGCTGGAACATCTTCACCTGAATATATCACAACAGAAGTTTCTTCCGGTAAATCTCCATCTTCAGTTGCTGGTTGTCTAAAAGTAAAAACATTTCGCCCAGGCTCAAGGGACACAAAAACACTAAACATGCCATTTTTTAAACGCTTTATTTTACCCAATTTGTTCCCACTAAAAAGAAGCCGCTTGGCGGGGTTCGACGTTCCCAATATGCAATAAGTACTAAAATTAATGCGGCTGCAAAGGGTCAGCGGATTCCATATCTTTAGCAATCTAGGAATTTTTAGGGTGTAACTAACTTCAAGGGGAAGATTACCATATGGGAACAAAGTGCCCTCCAAAACAGCACAGGAATCATGCAGCATAAAATATTGATTCCCCACAAACATTGCCGCCAAAACAACCGCGAACAAACGCCTCATCTTTTTGGGCACCAAAAATCAACTCCTACTTAAACCATAAAGCAACATCCACTCTTAAAATTGTTCAGCGAACCCTGTTTCTATTAATCTTTTCAATTCTTCGGCAGCCTTTTTTTCATCTGGGCCATCAACAATTATTTTAATGGTTACACCACCAAAAATACCAAGAGAAAGGATCCCCAGCAAGCTTTTTGCGCTAACTTGTTTTCCATTTCGCTCTATCCAAACTAAACTTTTGTATTTATTTGCTTCTTGAATAAAATAAGTTGCCGGCCTAGCATGAAGTCCCACTTGGTCTCTAACTTTAACTTTAACAACTACCAAAAATAATCACATCCTCGTCACTTTGCAATTCTACTAATTGCAAGCAGACATTTTCATTTTTTATATTAGCAAAATAAAAACTAGAACTAAAATTACAAGCATTCACTGCACATATTATAACAATTCTATGCACATGCGTCAACCCACCATAATGCAATCAATATTTTTCATCCGTTGATCTAAGTTTGGTATTTATGTTATACTATGGTGCAAGTTACGCCCCTCATTGATATTAAAAAATTTTATATAGCAGGAAGGGTTAGGTGACAGTTGGAAAATAACGTTGTCATCCGTCTTTCGGGAATTTGTGCAGATTTTGACGGAGAACGAATTATCAGCGATATTAACTTAGATATTTATGATAATTCGTTTGTCACGCTACTTGGGCCATCTGGGTGCGGCAAAACCACTACCTTAAGAATCATTGGCGGCTTTGAAAAACCAACCAGTGGCAAACTATTTTTTGAAAATGTAGATATAACTGATTTGCCACCTTACAAGCGAAAAGTCAACACCGTTTTCCAACGCTATGCTCTATTTCCACACTTAAATGTTTATGAAAACATTGCGTTTGGGTTGCAAATCAAAAAAGTACCGCAAAAAGAAATAGATATTAGGGTTGAGGAAATGCTTGCATTGGTTAACCTTTCAGGTTTCGAACGAAGAAACATTGATAAACTATCTGGTGGGCAACAACAGAGAATTGCAATCGCGCGGGCATTAATTAACAGACCACAGGTTCTGCTTCTTGATGAACCTTTGGGCGCTTTAGACCTGAAACTGCGAAAAGATATGCAAACGGAACTAAAAAAAATCCAGCAAAGTTTAAAAATCACATTTGTTTACGTTACTCACGACCAAGAAGAAGCACTAACAATGTCTGATATTGTGATAGTGATGAATGAAGGCAAAATCCAACAAATAGGTAGCCCCATCGACATTTATAACGAACCACAAAATGCTTTTGTGGCCGATTTTATTGGTGAAAGCAACATCATCAACGGCATTATGAAAAGTGATTTTTCTGTTAATTTTCTTGGCAATGACTTCACCTGTGTAGACAGCGGTTTTGAAAGCAACGAACCAGTTGATGTTGTTATTCGGCCAGAAGATGTTAAAGTAGTTGACCCAGAATCTGTCAACCTAACCGGAATTGTTAGCGATGTAATATTCAAAGGAGTTCACTACGAAATGACAGTTGATGCTTGTGGACATCCCTGGCTTATTCATTCAACCATCCCACAAGAGTTGGGCCGTTTAATAGGCTTAAATATCGCCCCAAACGATATTCACATCATGAAAAAAATGGAGATGTGATATTTAATGAATAAATTAAAAATACTTTCTCTCCCTTACGCAATTTGGGTATGTCTTTTTACAGTAGTCCCAATGCTAATTGTCTTATTTTTTGCACTAACAACAAAAACCGGTGACTTTACAATCGCAAATATATCATATGTTGGGAAATATTTTTCCGTTTTGATTAGGTCTATTTTGCTTGCCGCCGTGGTAACTTTAATCACATTAATAATTGCATATCCATTTGCATATATTCTCTCAAGAATGTCGCCTAAAACCAGCCGATTTATTTTACTGCTTGTAATTTTACCAATGTGGTTAAATTTTTTACTTCGAATTTATGCTTGGCTTGCAATTTTAGAGAAAAACGGATTATTAAACCGATTTCTATTATTTGTAGGCCTGCACAAATTAAATATTATCAACACAAAAATAGCGGTGGCTATCGCCATGATATATAATTATCTTCCCTTTATGATTCTGCCGCTGGTTTCTACAATAAGCAAAATAGATAACGGTGTGATTGAAGCCGCGCAAGACCTTGGTGCAAACTCATTTTTAGTATTTCGAAAAATAATTTCACCACTTTCAATGCCAGGTGTAACAAGTGGCATAAATATGGTTTTCGTCCCAGCTGTTAGTACTTTTATTATCTCTCGCATGCTGGGTGGTGGCAGCAATTTGCTTATCGGCGACCTAATTGACATGCAATTTTTAGGAAGTGTTTATAACCCCCATGTAGGAGCCGCAATTTCATTAATTTTAATGATTTTAACCTTGTTGTGCATGAGCCTTTTAAACCAATTCGGCGAAGAAAACGTGGAAGGAAAAATTGTTTAGTTAAAAACTCAAGAAGATTTGCGGATGTGGCGGAATTGGCAGACGCGCTAGACTTAGGATCTAGTATCTTACGATGTGGGGGTTCAAGTCCCTTCATCCGCACCATATCTAAAGAATAAACTTTGATATGCTGAAACCACTCAAATGAGTCGGTTTTAATTCGTCTATACACATACTATGAAAGGATTGAATTTACTTGGATATACAATCATACAAAGATAATACCGCTTCTACATTTATAACGGAACCTAACCAGGCAATTCTTGAGCATGAGCATTTATATAAACATACATGGAATATTTTAGACATCGGTTGCGGAAATGGGGAAAATGCTCTGTATTTGGCAAGTAAAGGCTATGGGAATATTGATGCGTTTGATGTTTCAGAAAATGCTATTGAGCAACTTCATAGCACCGCGAGCAAAAATAAATTAACAGTCAACGCTTGGGCACAGGATTTGCGACAATTCCGATTTGAGAAAATATATGACTTGATCTTTTCGTTTGCTACTCTACATTTTGTTGAGAAGTCAGAATGGAAATCTTTATTGCTCAAAGCGAAAAAAAACACTTCAATTAGCGGAATACATATCATCCAATTCTTCACAAATGTCTTGCCGGCTTCTCCTGACATTGCGGCTTCTGCAATAGGATTGGCAAATGATGAAGAAATCAAAACCATTTATACGGATTGGAATATTCTGCAATTCAAATCATATACTTTTGAAGAAGAGCACCCGGGAGTCTCTAGGCATGCTCATGCTGCAAATAAATTAGTGGTTCAACGCATGATTTAATTGCGAATTCTGACTTTATTGTATTCTAATTTACCCTTTTAATAGAACACCGATTAACTTCTAAAATACTTAATTGCAGCGAAAGGAGAACCATCTTGCGAGAATCAAAATCAATGGATGGAAATACAGCGGCAGCCTATGTTGCTTACGCTTTTATTGAAATCGCACCTATATACCCCATCACCCCTTCCTCAGCAATGGCAGAACTGGTCGACGAACAAGCTGCTCAAAATAAACTTAATTTGTGGGGCAACCGCGTGAAAGTCACACAAATGCAATCAGAGGCAGGTGCAGCAGGAGTTTTGCACGGTAGTTTAGCAGCCGGAGCTCTTGCTGCAACATTCACAGCATCACAAGGGCTACTTCTCATGCTCCCCAACATGTACAAAATTGCAGGGGAATTGCTGCCAGCAGTTATGTATGTAGCTTCTCGGTCGCTGGCAACCCATGCACTTTCCATTTTCAGCGACCATTCAGACATCTATGCTTGCAGGGCAACTGGCTTTGCTATTCTTTGCTGCAACAACGTACAAGAAATAATGGACCTTAGCCCAATTGCGCACCTTGCCGCCATTGAAGGAAGAATTCCCTTTTTGAATTTTTTTGACGGATTTAGAACCTCGCACGAAATCCAAAAAATTGACGTTTGGAAATATGAACAATTAAAAGAATTGCTAAATAATGCAGCTATTTCTAACTTTAAAGCTCATGCAATGGACCCTAGCCACCCCACAATTCGTGGCACAACACAGAATTCAGATGTGTTTTTTCAAAACCGCGAAGCTAACAACATTTTCTACCAAAAACTCCCTTCAATTGTTGAAAAATATATGTCTTTAATACAGCAAAAAATCAATGTAAAATACTCTTTGTTTGATTACTACGGGCACAAAAAGGCCACTCACATTATTGTTGCAATGGGTGCGGTTTGCGACACAATTGAAGAAGTTGTCGACCACTTAAATGAAAATGGCTCACAAACCGGGTTAATTAAAGTGCGCTTATTTAGACCATTTTCTATTGTCCACTTTTTAAATGCTATTCCAAACAGTGTAAAAAGTATTACTGTATTAGATAAAACAAAGGAACCGGGAGGAGTATTTGACCCTCTTTACTTAGACGTGCTAGCCGCAATTTCTGGGTCAAAATTCCAAAATGCAACTCTTTTCAACGGCCGTTATGGACTTGCTTCAAAAGATACTAACCCCGAGCAAATTGTGGCAATTTTCAAAAATGCTGAAAACACCGGCAAGAAAAAATTCACCGTCGGAATTAAAGATGATGTAACCCATACTTCATTAGAAAGCGTTTCCATAAATCTTAACCATTCGGGCCTTAGCTGTAAATTTTGGGGGATTGGTTCAGATGGCACAGTTAGCGCAACAAAAAACACAATAAAAATAATTGGAGATGCAACAGATTTTAATATCCAAGGTTATTTCTGCTATGATTCCAAAAAATCTTTAGGGTTAACAGTTGCACATTTACGATTTGGAGAAAAAAAAATAAGATCCAGGTACCTGATTACAAAAGCAGATTTTGTTGCTTGTAACCATGCCCCCTACATAAAAACCTATAACATTCTGGAAGAAGTAAAACCTGGCGGCATTTTTCTGTTGAACTGTGATTGGCAAGAAAATGAACTAGAATTTAAACTCTCAGCTACGGCAAAAAAACATTTAGCTTTACATAAAATTCAATTTTACACTATTGACTGTAACAAAATAGCAGAAAATCTAACATTGGGGAATAAAACCGGCACTATTTTGCAAAGTGCATTTTTCAAGTTGCTTAAAATTTTACCAGAAACAAAAGCAATTGAATTAATGAAAGAACACGCTTCAAAAACGTTCCAAAAACAAGGCACCGATGTTATTGGCTATAATCATAAAGCAATAGAAATCGGCATGAAAGAAATTCGGGAAATAAATGTTCCCGCCAATTGGGCAAATGCAAAAGAAAAGAACAAAGAAACAAGTTGCGTGCCACAAAGTCAAATGGAAGAGATTTTTTCGCAAATTCGCAAAGAAAAAGGGAACGAAATTCCCGTTTCAAAGTTTGTTCCGTTTGTAGATGGTGTTGTTTCAGGAGGAAGTTCTGCTCTAGAAAAGTCTGGAGATGCTTCACATGTTCCATGCTGGTTACCAGAAAATTGCATTCAGTGTAATCTCTGCAGCTATGTATGCCCACACGCAGTAATTCGCCCTATTGTTTTAGATCAAAATCAATTAAAATTGGTTTCTGCCACAACAAAAACAATTCCAATGAACGGATTTAACACCCTTAATTTTGGGATTACTGTTTCCGTTTTAGACTGCAAAGGGTGCGGCTCATGCGCTGAAGTTTGTCCAGGGAAAGCCGGCAAAAAAGCGCTTAAAATGAATCCGCTTTCCACACAACTTAAACAACAAGAAGCTTTTGATTACGGCTTAACGCTTAATGAAAAACCAGAAATATTTGAGAAATTTCAATTAAATAGCGTTAAAGGAAGTCAATTTAAAAAACCTCTTTTAGAATTTTCTGGAGCATGCGCAGGTTGCGGCGAGACCCCTTATGTTAAACTGCTCACTCAATTAATTGGCAACCGCCTATATATTGCGAATGCAACCGGGTGTTCTTCCATTTGGGGTTCTTCTTTCCCTTCAATTCCATATACTAAGAATGCACATGGCGAAGGGCCTGCTTGGGCCAATTCGTTATTTGAAGATAATGCCGAATTTGGATATGGAATCTATTTAGCGCAAAAATTATGCAAAAAAGATAAAACGGTATGGCTAATTGGTGGTGACGGTTGGGCTTATGACATTGGATTTGGCGGATTAGAACATGTTATGGCTTCAAACTCCAAAATTAAAGCACTAATTTTAGATACAGAAGTTTATTCGAATACCGGCGGCCAGGCCTCAAAAGCCACTCAAACAGGTGCTGTCACAAAATTTGCAACACTCGGAAAAAACACTCCTAAAAAAGATTTGGCAAAAATAATAATGGGTTATGGATACATTTATGTTGCGCAAATTGCACAAGGAGCTGACTATAGCCAAACTGTAAAAGCAATAACAGAAGCAGAAAATTACAACGGCCCTGCAGTTGTGATTGCATATGCGCCGTGCATTAGCCACGGAATTAAAACAGGTCTTAAATCTGCACAAATAGAATCCCAGCGTGCCGTTGCATGTGGTTATTGGCACTTGTTTAGATACAATCCAACACGCAAAAAAAACAACGAGAACCCGTTTCAATTAGATAGTGGGAAACCCACACTTTCTATGCAAGAATTTTGGGAAGGGGAAACCAGATATCTTCAACTTAAAAATAAATTCCCACAAAACTGGGAACTCTTGCTGCAAACCGCACAAAGTGCAGCAGATGAAAAATATGAGCACCTGCGCAAACTGGCACAAGAAAACTAAAATCTGCACATCTGCCTTTTTATGTGAGAGTTTTTTAAAAAATTCGGCAAAGAACGAAAACACACAAAGCAACTAAAAGAGGGTGTAAATATCCACCCTCTTCTTCTAATTGCTTTTAAGTTGCGAAACCACTTTTTATTATTCAGTTGCTGTGAATTTCAAAATTTTAACTGCAGGTTTGCAAATTCTGGTAAACCCATATGTAGAAACAATTGTTGAACGTTCCAATTGCTTATCAATTAATTTATCGTGCTCAATGGAAATATCCCCGCTGCAAACCATTTCCAAGGCAAATCGTTTATCTAAAGCAATCATCAAATCTTTAGGGACTAAATTGGATTTAATTAGTTGCGCACCTAATAACATCATTGCATCGTTTTTAATTTCGAACTTAAAACCACTTTTTGCATCCATAACTTCTGGCAACTGAAGCAGTTGCTTCATCATTTCTGAGGAAACCAAAATCGTACTCATTTTATATTCATCATCGAAATCATTCCAAAGATTAATCAATTGCTCAAATGCTAAATCCCCCTCTATGGTTTGTACATCTGACTTTATTATCTCATCTCCATTAACCAGAACCTCTACTGCACTTTTAAACTGCTGTTTTGCAATTCTCGCTCCAACCTGTTTCAACATGATAGTAAACAGCTCTATTTTTTGATTTCTAACAGCTTCATAACTTGCAACCAACATCTGGCCACTTTTATTTAATTTCACCAGATTCTCTTTCAACCTAACATTAACACTGGGGATCTCTACCCCCTCGTTAATCGTTTCTTCTTGCTCCGTTTTATCGTCGCCGTAAATTGTTCGGTAGTCCACACCGTTAATTTGAGTTTTAATTGCCGTAATATCTCCCAAAGCTGTAACACTTTCTGCCCCAGCTTTAACAGCCCGAAATACATACTCCGGGAACAATGTCGCTGTTTGCGCCGTTCTAAAAAATTTCTCAATGCAATCTGCATTAACATCCCTCACTTTAATATCAAACCGCTTAAGTTGCCGCTGATATGCGTCCATGTTTGAAAATTCAGCATCATAACCTCGAGAGGGATCCAATTCTTCTAAAACTTCTGAAAATCCTTTCCCAGCCACTCTATACATGCTTTTGTCCAACACTACATTTTTATAACAACTCATCTAAATTCTCCTTCCTCTTGCCTGCCCTAAATAACAAAATTCTCATTATTCGTCGCTAAATTCCCTTCATCATATGGAAGAGTCTGTACATATCTTTCATTCAAAAAACTTTTTTCATGTGCCTTTTTACACTCTTGCAACTCTTCCACAGTCATTTTGGCAACAATACTTTTAATTGTTACTAAACTTAAATCCGGCTGCAGCAAGATATACAATTGCTCAACACTCTTTGCCAACTCACTTTTAAACACATCCACTGTTTCTTGCAACAAGTCTAAATCTTTCAACGCTAAATATATGCTATTTAAACATTGTTTCGAGAGATATGCTCCATTTTCGCTAAAGCTTTTAAACCTCTTTTTAAATTCATTTAAATCACCATCCCAAACAAAATGTGAATTCCATTTTGCCTCTTTTACCACCCCGGCTTTCTTTTGTGCCGGCACTGCCACAAATGACCATTCATAGGCATCCACAGGGTCATCTAATACCCCACAACACAATACTTTTTGGCCATCTTTCATGTACATTTTGCCTTTCACATGATTACACTTTTGGTTTCTCATGTTTAGACCACAAATCGAACACAAACAGCTTTCAACATTGCAGCCGATACTCACTTCTTTTTTTATGCCACCATCAATCTCTAGAATCAAATCTTTGTTTTTTTCATTTTTAATCATATATGCTTTAGCTTTTAACATATAATAATCTTTGCCGTTGTGCACTTTCTTGCTCTCATCCCGCACAACCTCTGTATGAAAAATTCTCGCCATTTGATTTGTTCCTTTGGGTTCGTGGTCAAAGATCCCAGTTTTACCCAAAAACAAACTTTCTAACTTCTTAAGCGCGTTCAAACTAAAACATTCGAAATCACGGTCCAAATCATTGTCGCAGAGGACTAAATTGAAAATATATACTTCGTCACTCTGTAAAGGCCGCCTAGTATATTCGTTAATCAACTTAAGATCTTCTCCCACATTTTTTCCGCCCTTGGTAATATAACCTTCTTTCACAAAAGCATCCCCCTTTCGAACACAATGCAAAACTAAAACTCAATCAAATTAAAAGTTGCACAAAAATTTGCAACACTGCTCACTTCAATAAATATTTTCAGCGGCTCTCCCACCAATACGTAAAAAAGCCACGTGCCACACACGGCACGCGACTTTTTTACGTATTGGTGGGAGAAGGTGGATTCGAACCACCGAAGCATAAAGCAACAGATTTACAGTCTGCTCCCTTTGGCCGCTCGGGAATTCTCCCTGGAGCTGGTGAACGGATTCGAACCGCCGACCAGCTGATTACAAATCAGCTGCTCTACCAACTGAGCTACACCAGCTTAAAATAAAACCTAATCTCTCAACCATCTCCCTCGAACAATTATAGCACACACTTAAGAAAAAACAAGTGGGGCAGCTCACACAGTATTAGCCCAAACTCAAACTAATCTTTTTTGTTGCAACTTTTTCACAAAAAAGTTCATCATGCTCAACAAATAAAATGGTTGGGATATATGCAAGCAATAGATTCTCAATCTGAATACGAGATATAATATCCACAAAGTTAAGTGGTTCGTCCCAAACAAGTAAATGCGCCTTTTCGCAAAGACTTTTTGCAATAAGGACCTTCTTTTTTTGTCCGCTGCTAAAATTTCTAACATCATTCTCAAACTGCATTCTTGAGAAATCTAGCTTTCGCAGAATAGCTTTGAATAAACTCTCATCCAACCCATTCTGCAACGCATAATCGGAAAGTTTCCCATTCAAAAAAGATGTGTCCTGCGAAACATATGAGAACTTTAAGCGCGGCCCAATCCGAAAGTTTCCGGAGTATGCAATATTTTCGCCACAAAGCAGCCTAATAATACTAGATTTACCGGATCCATTTCTTCCACAAAGAGCAATCCGCTCACCTTTATTAATGGAAAAGTCAACATTGCTGCAAACCGCCTTGCCATCATAAAAGATAGAAACACCTTTAAAAGCTACAAAACAATCTGTGTGGTAGCTGACTTGCGTTATTTTCAAAGATTCCGCCACTTCCAAATTTTTAAGCAACCCCAATTTTTCTTCTATTGCTGCTTCCCGCCTTTTAGAGAGCGTTATTGCCCGCTTCATCATTTTGGCAGATTTATGACCAATATAGCCCCTATCCGGTTTCCCTTCGGAATCCTTTGTACAATATTTTGTCTTTTCAACTTTATCCGACCAGTTTGCAGTCCGCATTGCGGATTCAGTAAGACGTTTAATTTCACCTTTTAATTTTTCATTTGCGGTAAGTTCAAACTTATCCTGCCGCTCTCTGTTAATAGCCCACGACGAAAAATTCCCACGCTGCACTTCAATGGTTGATCTGTTGATTGAAAGAACATGATCAATACAGCCATCAATAAACGCTCTATCATGAGAAACTAAAATAAAGCCCCTTTTGCGGTCTAAATAATTTCTAACAATCCGTCGCCCATATGTGTCAAGATGATTGGTTGGTTCATCTATAAGTAAAAATCCGTTCTCCTTTAAAAAAAGCACCGCAAGTAACACTTTTGTCTGTTCCCCATCCGACAGTATATTGAAAGCGCAAGATAACCGGCTCTCTTCAACTTCAAGTAAAGATAATTCTCGCAGAAGTTCCCACTGAACATACCCTGGGGATATCTCTTCAATCACTTCATCTGTCCGCATACTCTTAGAAGAGACCTCATATGGAAAATATTCGAACCTAACTCCCGCAGAAATGGTCCCCTTATGTTCATATTTCCCAAGAAGCAGATTCAAAAATGTAGTCTTTCCTCTCCCATTTCTTCCAATAAGCCCAAGTTTCCAATTAGTATCTATTTGGAGATTAACGTTCTCAAAAATATTATCACAACCATCGTAAGCAAATGTTAACGCCGAAACATTAATTTGAGACATGCTTCTGGTCTCCCATCACCTAATAACAAAGGCTGTAAGAAAGTTATCTTGCAGTCCCTAAATAGACAACTTTCTTGCATGGTACAGAACAAAATCAACACGTACCATCCGCGTGACTTTGCTTCACTCTCACTCCATAAAACTAGCAAGGAAAGTTGCGCATCTTTTCACCATCTTCATTCACATTTACACTCACATTTTACACAGTTGTCCACAAATTGTCAAACATTTTTAAGCAAAACCGTTGTCTCATCACTTTGCGCACTCCCTGTCAATTCACCCACACAATATGAGGTTTTTCTATTGCCAAAGCTTTTTATTTCCGCCGGTAAAACCTAGGATTTATTTCAAGATAAGGCACACAAACGGCAAAATAGAGTGGATATTTTCAGTCTCTTTTTGCCGCGATGTTTCTATTTACGCTTCATCTAGAAAGGTAATTTGACTTCTGTCGAAAACCTGAAGGGATTCCGGAATTTGATGTCCGTCCTCTGCTTGGTGCGCGGGGACAGAAACGACCTGACACTCTACCCCGGCGGCCACAGCCTGACGAAACTCGTTGCAAGATTGGGACACACGAACTAGGAAATTGGGGTGGCGATCAACGGCGTCTTCCGGAACGACTGAGATTCCGAGTTTCGGATTCAATTGGCTCAATGGAGCAACTGCCGGGTCAACTATCTGTTTCTCGACGCATTCGCAAATGGCATCAAAATTTTGCTCTGCGTAGATTTTGGCATCGTTTGAAAGCCATGCCTGGAAAACCCAACCCGAAGTTTTTTCCACACCGAATTCGATTAGCGGTTCATCTGCGGTGATTTGCGCAGCTTCTCGTAGCGTGAAGACTTACCCATGCCCGTGCCGTCCTGCAGTTCCCCTCGAGCGAGAATTGCGTTTAATGCGCGTTCGCGAACGTCGCGCTCAGATGGATTACTATCTAAAGGGAGGCCTAACGTTGCACAACCATAACGCGGAACCACTACCCAAATAACTTTGCCATCTGCGGCTTTTGCTATTTTTGATGGCGATGTAAAACCGAAATGCGCTGCCCATTGGACCGCGACTTCGCTCGTTGTGGCGCCGGCGGGAATCTTAAAATTGGCCACACGGGACGCGAGCTGCTTCAGAACGGGTCATCACCAACGGCGACACAGCCCACACCCAATCCCCAACGTCATTGCTGCAGATAAAATAATACTGATTAAAGCTTTCTTTTGAATAATAAACCTCCTTAAATATGCTGTTTTAACCCTACTTGTAAAGTATAACAAATAAATATAATTGATGTCACGAGAGATATATAAAAACTCGAATATGCACAAAATACATGCAACAAAACATTATATGATTTAAGTTTAGAACAAAAAATTATATAATTGTGGTGAAAAATTGTTCTTAACGCTGGCTATTTCTCCCTTGTTTTTAGAACGATTGCTTACTATTGCTGTACTCAAATTTTGAAAGGAATGGTTTGCCGTAGCTGTTACGCTCCTTTTCAACTCGCCCTCGCATTCTGGTTGGCCCAGCGTCAACAAATATTGTTCCCACTAGTAGATGAATTGGGCTAACTCGGGCACACTTTCCGTCTCGTTGAAAAAATTGTAGCGTTCGTTGAATGTGGCAATTGGTGTAAGAAGCGTAGCAATGGGCGCGCCCCAACACACAGCAAACCTAGATTTTTGTAATATACTTGAATTTTGTTGTATACTATAATAAGAAACATTTCAAATAATTTGCAAAAAAGAAAGAAGTAAAGACGTGAAAGAAAGTGAAATCGACCACAATGATGTATATATTGACGGAATGGGCGTAGTTTTAAACGAACCATTAACAAAAATTTTGGAGACAAACTACATGCCATATGCAATGAGTGTAATTCTGTCACGCGCAATCCCTGAAATCGATGGATTTAAGCCCTCTCACAGAAAACTTCTATACACCATGTATAAAATGGGTTTGTTAACTGGTGCCAGAACAAAATCAGCTAATGTAGTAGGCCAAACAATGCGCCTCAATCCACACGGAGACACCGCAATATATGAGACTCTCGTGCGGCTTTCTCGAGGGAACGAAGCACTTTTGAACCCATTTGTTGACTCAAAGGGGAACTTCGGTAAAATTTACTCACGTGATATGGCATATGCTGCTTCTAGATATACAGAAGTCAAACTCAGCCAGATTTGTGATTATGTGTTCGAAGACATTGATAAAAACACTGTAGATTTTGCAGAGAACTACGACAATACAATGAAAGAACCTGTCCTGCTGCCAGTTTCCTTCCCAAATATTTTAGCGAATCCGAACCTCGGAATCGCAGTAGGGATGGCAAGTTCCATATGTTCATTTAACCTCATTGAAATCTGCCGCACAACAATCGAGTTAATTAAAAACCACAATCACAATCTTCATCAAACCTTGCTGGCTCCAGATTTTTCAACAGGTGGTTTAATTATTTATGATCAAGAATCTTTAGATAATATATACAAAACAGGAAGGGGCAGCATTAAAATTCGGTGCACTTACGCATTTGATCATGCTGCCAACCGTATCTTAATAACCGAGATTCCACCGACAACAACAATAGAGTCAATTGTAGATAAAATAATAGAACAAATGAAAAGTGACCAACTTAAAGAGATTTCTGATGTTCGTGACGAAACCGACCTTGCCGGTTTAAGAATTGCAATAGACTTAAAAAAAGGCTCACAACCGGAACGGTTGATGGCTCGCCTTTTCAAATTAACCACACTTGAAGACACTTTCTCTTGCAATTTTAACATTCTTATTGGTTTAATGCCGAAAACACTTGGTATTCGCGAAATTCTTTTTGAATGGCTTGCATTTAGAAAATCTTGCGTGAAACGAAAGTTAATTTTCGATTTAAATTACATGCAAACACGCTTAAACTTACTTGTTGGTTTAGAAAAAATCTTGCGTGATATTGAAAAAGCAATTAAAATTATTCGAGCCACCAAATTAGATTCGCGAGTTGTTCCCAATTTAATGCGTGAATTTAATCTTAATATAGAACAGGCAGACTTTGTTGCTGAAATCAAGCTACGAAATTTAAATAAAGAATATATTCTTAAAAAAACAGAGGAAATAAAAATTTTTAATAATAAAATAAGGTGGACAACAAGTGCAATTAGCAGCGAAAAAGAAATCGAAAATATAATCATTGAAAAATTAAATGAAATAATAGAACAACATGGGGGCTCTAGAAAATCAAGTATTTTGCAGCACAGGGAAATTACCGAACTTCCTACAGAAGAAATTAAAAATTACAATGTTCAAATTTTTTTAACCAAATCTGGTTATATTAAGAAAATAGCGAAACAAAATCTAAAATCAGGAATCGACTCACATAAACTCAAACTTGGAGATAAAATTTCACATGAATTCAGCACAACAAATAGCACCACTTTGCTAATATTCACAACCATTGCCAAAATCTATAAGCTGAAATGCTCCGAATTGAACGATCTTAAAATCGGCGTTATGGGCGAATTTTTACCGGCCATTCTTGAAATGGAACAAAATGAATTGCCAATTTACGCTCTTTCAACCACAGATTATTCCGGGAATATGATTTTTGCATTTGCAAATGGGAAGTTTGCAAAAGTAGCTCTTTCATCATTTAGCATAACCACTCGCCGAAAAATGAGTAAAGCGTTTAACCAGGAATCAGCAATTGTTTTTTTGGACCATATCAAAACAGACCAAGATTATACCGCTATTTCTAAAAACAAAAAAATCCTGGTGTTTAACACAAGTTTACTAAATCAAAAAATCAAAAGAGATTCCTGCGGCACCCAGGTTATGAAACTTGGCCACGGCGACAAATTACGCAAAGTAAAAAGGGCAGATATAAACCAAAAAGAGAACTACACCGTTAAAACCATTCCCAAGACTGGATTCACACTCCAAAATCGTGGCAAACAGTTAGAAATTCCATTAGAAAATTTGGGTGGGAATAATACATGAACTTACAATCACTTATATTTGACACACACGCACATTACGACGACAAAAGATTTGACCAAGACCGTGAGAAATTCCTTTCAACCCCACAATCACACGGGATTTTAGGATTAATTAACGTTGGCACTGATCTCGGTAGTTCACAAACTGGGGTTTTTTATGCCAAAAAATACAAGCACATTTATTGTTCTATAGGGGTGCATCCAATTTGCATAAATAACCTGCCAAGCAACTACCTAAGTATATTAGAAAATCTCACCCACAATAAAAAAGTTGTAGCCGTTGGCGAAATCGGGCTAGATTACCACTATAACCCACACTCAAAAGAGGAACAGATGAAAAGATTTGAAGAACAGTTAGAACTTGCTGCAAAACTTAATTTGCCCATAATTATCCATTCACGTGATTCTGTAAAAAACACCCTCGATATCATCAAAAACGCACATCCAAAGCGATTTGTTGTTCATTGTTTTTCATATGACCCAGAAACTGCGGCCAAAATTCTCGAAATGGGTGGCTTTTTGGGATTTACCGGAATTCTCACATTCAAAAATTCTAAACACATTCGCGAAACCTTGCAATTAACCCCATTTGAAAAAACTTTAATTGAAACAGATTGTCCTTACATGGCCCCAGAACCATTTAGAGGCGAACGCTGCGATTCCAGAATGCTAATTTCTGTTGCCAGCACCATTGCAAAGCAAAAACAATTGCCTTTAAAAAAAACAATAACCACTTTGAATGAAAATGCAAGAAAGTTCTTCTTTGAAGCAATTAAATAAACTAAATGCTCACAAGCATCAGCAAGGAGGCAAGTTATGGCACTCAGAAAATGGCAAGTTTTGAAAGAGAACAAAGAGCTGGCAGAAAATATTTCGCAAAAAACCGGTCTGTGTAGCTTCCTAACTGATATTCTTGCGGCAAGAAAATATGACGAAAAAACACTTGAAACATTCTTTGAGGAAGTCAATCAATTAAATGACCCGTTTCTTTTACCAGATATGGGCAAAGCGGTTGAAAGAGTTAATTTGGCTATACACAATCACGAGAAAATAATGATTTTTGGAGATTACGATGTAGATGGTATTACCTCCGTGGTAATCTTAATGAAATACCTTAAAAAATCCGATGCTAATGTCAATTACTATATACCAGATAGAGATACCGAAGGCTATGGGTTAAATCTCTTATCAATTGAAAAATTCAAACAACAGGGAGTTAATCTAATAATAACCGTAGATAACGGCATCGTCTCAGTTGATGAAATAGATTTCGCAAACAGTTTAAACATTGATGTTATTGTAACAGACCATCATACAATTAGAACTAAGCTTCCAGCTGCCGTTGCTGTTGTCAATCCCATGCGAGAAGAATATACCGGTTTAAAAAAAATTTCTGGTGTTGTGGTTGCATTAAAATTAATTATGGCATTAGCAGGAGATGAATTCACATCTATTTTTGTAGATTATGCTGAACTGGCCTGTATGGGAACAGTTTCCGACGTAATGCCAATCTTAAAAGAAAATCACTATATTGTTAAAATCGGCCTAAAATCACTTGAAACCTCGCAAAATCCCGGATTAAAAGCACTTAAACAAATCGCTAGCTTAAACCACAAGCAATTAACAACCACAGACATTAGTTTTGGACTAGCACCAAGGCTAAATGCAGCCGCAAGACTTAATTCAACACAACTTGCCATTGACCTTCTTTTGTGCGAAAATGAAAACAAATGCTATGACATTGCCCTCGCCATTGAAAAGAAAAACATAGAGCGCAAAAAAGTTGAAAAACAAGTGTTAGATGAAGTCTACGCTTATTTAGACGCATTTCCAAACGAATTGAACCGCCGAATTATTATTGTTGCAGGAGACGGCTGGCACCATGGCGTAATTGGGATTGTTGCTGCAAAAATTTGCAATAAATTTTTTAAACCGTGCCTAATAATCAGCTACGATGGAGAAATAGCAAAGGGGTCGGGAAGAAGTATTGATGAATTTTCTTTGATTGAAGCAATCAACAGCGTGGACGACTTATTTATTAAACATGGTGGGCACAAAACTGCAGTAGGGTTGACAATGCCTACCGAAAAACTTTTTGATTTAAAAACCAGGTTGGAAAATTACGCTAGGAATAATTTTAATATCATGCCAACAGGAACCCTCATCATAGACCGTATTGTTACAGGGCAAGAATTAACAATTTCAAACATAAAAAGTACCGAGTTTTTAGCCCCTTTTGGTGAAGGCAATCATTCACCAATTTTCGAACTAAAAAATTTATTAATCAATCAAATAATACCACTTTGCAACGGTAAATATATTAAATTCATAATAACCAGCCCCAGTGTGATAGAATTGCTTTGCTTTAAAATGAATATAAGTGAATGCATTTACAAACCCGGCGATATTGTAAACGCTGTTGTAAGTTGCAGTGTTGATAAATATAGAGGTGTAGAGCGCCTTTCAATCAAAGTAAGTGATTTGCGCTACTCTGATTTTAATCAAGAACAATATCTAGAAGGAAAGCAACTATACGAAAATTTTAAACTCAACGAAACATGCGACAAAGCTAAATTAAAACCAAACCGCGAAGAGATTGTAACTGTTTACAAATCCATTTGGCGAGAAAAAACACCATTGGGCACAGACACCATCTTTTTCAAAATACGTAATTTCAACATCAATTATGGCAAATTTCGCATAATTTTAGATATACTTGCCGAATTAAGTGTTATTATATATAAAAGGGACAAAGTTTCCATAAACAAAGTCAAAGAGAAGCAAAACATAGAAAACTCTGTTATTTGGAGTACCCTGAATTAAAAAACACAAATTGAACCTGAGTCCAAATAAACAATACCACCAGTAAAAATACCCTTTTACATAAGGAGAGGAGTAACCCTATGGATGAACTGTTAGAAGGTTTGCTTTTAACTGCAAAAATCCATAAAAATCTAAATCCAACTCAAATAAAAAAGGCATATATCATGGCACGAGATGCACACGGGAGCCAAATTCGCCATTCTGGTGAACCCTATATAATTCACCCTGTTAATGTAGCTAAAATTCTAATAAACGAACTTGGCATGGATACCAACACCATTGTTGCGGCTCTTTTGCACGACGTGCTTGAAGACACCACCGTCACTTATGAAGACATAAAAGCTGCCTTCTCTGTAGAGGTCGCAAATTTAGTTGCTGGCATAACAAAACTCAGCACCATGACATATCAAAGCAAAGAAGAAACCCAAGCAGAAAACGTTCGCAGAATGTTTATGGCAATGGCCGAAGATGTGCGTGCAATCATAATAAAATTGGCGGATAGGTTGCACAACATGCGAACAATTGAATTTGTTAAAGAAGAAAAGCAACTTACAAAAGCTTGCGAAACCATAGGAATTTATGCACCAATTGCACACCGGTTAGGAATTAGCGACATTAAAGAAGAATTAGAAGACATATCAATTAAAGTGCTAGATCCTAACGCTTACGCTGAAATTGAAGCTCACCTAACTCTGAACAAAGATGCCAGAGAAAAACTTCTTCAGCAAATAAAGAAACAATTAGAAGATCGATTGCTTGGGGAAAATATAAAAAGCTCAATAGAATCACGAGTGAAAAGCATTTATAGCATCTATAAGAAAGCATATGCTAACAACCAATTCTTCAGTGAAATAAATGATGTTTATGCTATTAGAGTCATCTTAAACGATGAAATTGAATGCTATAATATATTGGGAATAGTTCATGATATGTTTCCGCCCATCACAAATCGGTTCAAAGATTACATCTCAACCCCCAAATCTAATCACTACCAATCACTGCATACAACAGTTATGAGCAAAATGGGAATCCCCGTTGAGATTCAGATTAGAACCTGGAACATGCATCAAACGGCCGAATATGGAATTGCCGCTCACTGGAAATATAAAACCGGGTTAAATAACAAATACGACGAATTTGAGCGAGGAATTACCTGGGCGCGACGTTTATTAGAAGAGCAACAAGAACACGGAAATTCCGGGGACCTAATTTCTTCCATTAAATCAGATTTCATGCCGGAAGAAGTCTTTGTTTTCACACCCAAGGGAGACATAAAAAATTTACCTAAAGGTTCAACTGTCATAGATTTTGCTTACGCTATCCATTCAGACATTGGAAACCGTATGGTTGGCGCAAGAGTCAACGGGCAGCAAGTAGCTTTAAGTTACGTGGTTAATACCGGTGAAATTATTGAAATTATTGTTAACGACAAATTTAATGCACCAAGAAAAGATTGGTTACAGCTAGTTAAAAGCAGTGAAGCACGCAACAAAATTAAAAGTTGGTTTAAAAACAAAAATAGTGATGCCAACATCACAGAAGGGAAACGAACCCTTGCACAAGAATTTAAAAAGCGCCTCATTAACCTTTCAGAAACCCAGATGGCAGAACTTATTTCTGAAATTGCAGCTAATCATAGATTTAAAACCGTTGATGAATTTTACGCTGCATTGGACTATGGTGGCATTTCTCTTCGCGAAATTATGCCGGGAATCGAAACATTATTCCAAAAAAAATATTATCAAAAAGAGCATATTACAGTAGCTCAAACCCCACTTTCGCAGTTGCAAACTGCCGGCAATAGATGTGTTATTGTTGAAAATATCAGAGACTGTCTAATTAAATTTGCCAAATGTTGCGAACCTATCCCTGGTGACGACATTACTGGATTTGTAACCCGAGGACACGGTGTTTCAGTCCATAAAAAAAATTGTCCAAATGTTCAAGCAGCAAAAAACGCAGAACAACAAGCAAAGTGGGTTAATGTAAGCTGGTCCCCAGGACAACCAAATATTAAATTCAGCGTTGGTGTTGAGGTAATTAGCTACGGCCGTCCCGGGATGCTGGCAGATATCGCTTCCCGAATTTCTGCAGAAAAGATATTAATTCATTCTGTTGATGCCAGAGAGATTGAGGACAAAAAAAACTCCATAAGGTTTACCATTGGAGTTGAAAATCTATATCAGCTAAATGCCGTAACCAAAAGCATCGAGTTATTGCGCGGTGTAATTTCAGTTAGAAGAGTTGCCTCAAATTTTTTAAATGAAAAGATCTAATGTGGTGAAAAAACTACACGCAATCGTCAAACTTACATGTATAATTAAGTTCTTAAAAAGGATTGATATCTCTTGAAATTAAAGCGAATTGTGACAGGTGATTTGAAAGCGAACTGTTATATCTTAATTGATGATGCAACTCAACATGCAATAATAATCGATCCTGGTGCAAATTTTTCAGCAATTAACAAAGAATTAATTGGCACAAATCCATTGCTTATTTTGTTAACTCATGGGCACTACGACCACATCGGGGCTGTTTCTGAATTGAAATCAGCTTATAAAGGCCTTATTGTTTGCATCGGGGCAGCAGATGCAGAACTTCTACAAGACTCTAAAAAAAACATGGGATATTGGAGTAATCAGCACATTAAAAGTTTTACGGAAGATAAATTGCTTTCTGGTAATGACGAGATTAATTTTTGCAACTCAAAAATCAAAACACTCGCAACTCCAGGGCACACACAAGGAAGCACTTGCTATTTTATTAATGGTTTACTGTTCAGTGGCGACACACTTTTTAAAGGCGCAACAGGGCGCACGGATTTATATGGCGGGAACCAAAGCGACTTAACGCAATCAATTAATCGCTTAAAAAAACTCAACCCCCAAACTATTGTGTACCCCGGCCATGGATTAAAAACAACAATAGGGGCAAAAATCTAATTTCCCATGTAGAAAAGAAAGGATAATTTGCATTATGGAACTTTATGCCGAATTAGAAAGAAGAAATATCATTGCGCAAGTTACAAACAAAAACGCTGTTCAAGAATTAATAAATCGCGGGGATACCGTATTTTATATTGGATTTGACGCTACTGCAGATAGTTTGCATGTGGGGCACTTCATTCAATTTATGATGATTCGCTGGCTACAAAGCACGGGGAACAAACCGATCATTCTTCTTGGGACTGGCACCACATTAATAGGAGACCCAACCGGGAAAACCGACATGAGAAAAATGCTTTCTAAGGATGAAATTAATCACAATTCCGACTGTTTTCAAACACAAATAGAAAAATATATAGACAAAAACAACGCGATATTTGTAAGAAATGGAGATTGGCTTTGTGAACTAAAATATCTTGAACTTCTGCGTGAAGTAGGCACTCACTTTTCTGTTAACCGTATGCTAACAGCAGAATGTGTGAAAACGCGAATGGAACGCGGACTTTCTTTCTTAGAATTTAACTACGTGGTTATGCAAAGCTACGATTTTTTACACCTTCACCGCCAGTATAATTGCAAACTTCAATTGGGTGGTGACGATCAATGGTCCAATATATTAGGTGGCGTTGAATTAGTGCGGCGCACAACACAGCAAGAAGTTTTCGGCATGACTTTTACACTGTTAACAACCGTCAGTGGACAAAAAATGGGGAAAACAGAAAAAGGCGCCCTTTGGTTAAGCGAAGATCGTCTCCCAGTTTACGATTTTTACCAATACTGGCGTAACGTTGACGATTCGAAAGTTTTTGAATACATGAAAGCACTAACATTTCTCCCAATTGAAGAAATTGAAGAAATGGAAAGAAGCCACAAAGATATTAATATATGCAAAAAATTGTTGGCGTTTGAAATAACAAAACTGGTTCACGGGGAAACGAAGGCAAAAACTGCGCAAGAAACAGCAACTGCAATTTTTAGTGGGAACATGAAAACGAAGAACATGCCGAATTTAACACTCACACCCAATGACTTCGCCGCCGATAATACAATCGCATTGAATACTATCTTAATTAAACTTGGTTTAGCACAATCAAAAAGCGAAGCGCGGCGACTGATTGAGCAAGGAGCAATTAAAATCGATTCTGAGCAAATCTCTAATTTAGAACATGCGCTCACAAAGAAGGAACTGCTTGAAAATAACATCGTAATCCAAAAAGGGAAAAAAACATTCTTCAAATTAAATTCGGAAAAATGAGTGTAAATCTTTCACTTTTTGATTTTGAGCTTTCACCACATTTAATTGCACAAAGTCCAACAACCCCCAGAGATGCTTCTTGCCTTATGATCTTAAATCGGTACACAAAATCAATTATTCACGAAACATTTAAAAATCTCACAAGCTATCTGTCATCAGGCGACCTTTTGGTTATGAACAACTCTCGAGTACTCCCCGCACGACTTTTTGCCACAGGCGCAAATAAAATACAAATGGAATTCTTATTGATAAAACAACATCAACCACACATGTGGGAAGTTATGGTAAAACCAGGGAAGCGTGCAAAAATCGGTAGTACCTTTGAATTTGAGGCAGTTCGCGGCGAAATTATACAAATTTTCCCTAACGGACATCGACTTGTAAAATTTACAAGCTCTGGCGATTTATTAAAAACACTAGAAAAAATCGGGAATATTCCACTGCCACCATATATCAAAAGTAAATTGGAAGATGTTGAACGGTACCAAACAATCTATTCCAAATCCCCTGGATCAATTGCTGCACCAACGGCAGGACTTCATTTCACAGCAGAAATATTTAACAAACTAATAGCAAATAATATTTCCGTTGCATGTGTTACTTTGCACGTTGGCCTCGGCACTTTCAAGCCAGTGAAGGTTTCAGACATAACAAAACATCAAATGCATGAGGAAACCTTCACGTTACCAAAAGAAACCGCGCAAAAAATCATCCAAACAAAAAATTCCGGGGGACGTGTTATTGCAGTGGGCACCACCAGCTGCCGCGTTCTAGAATCCGTTTGGCAACGGCACAAAAAAATCCAAGCCGAAGCCGGAACAACGAACATATTTATTTATCCCGGCTATAAATTCAAAGTAATTGACGGTTTGATTACAAACTTTCATTTGCCTAAAAGTACTTTACTTATGCTGGTTTCTGCCTTTGCTGGCCGTAAATTTATTTTAGGCGCTTACCTAAATGCAATTGAAAATCACTATCGTTTTCTTAGCTTCGGTGATGCCATGTTGATTTTGTAATGTGATGTGAAAGGAAATCATTTAAAATGCGTTTAGATAAATATTTAAAATTATCAAGAATTGTTAAGCGGAGGAGCATTGCAAATGAACTTTGCAGTGCCGGCAAAGTTAGCGTGAATGGGAAAAACGCAAAAGCCTCTCATGAGGTTAAAGTTGGCGACATTTTAGGCTTAAAAATAACAGGAACAGAAAAACAATTTCGCATCATAAAAATATCGGAGCATGTTCCCAAAGATGTTTCGGCATCACTTTTTGAAGTTATAAATCCTGCATAATTCTCCTCTAAAGGGGGGCTTCCGTATTCCCGACACAATCCTTGCGCAAACACCTAAAGCGCTTGCCTTCACATTTATTCAAACTCAGCATCTTGTTTACTTGGCACATAAAATTCCCCACTTATTTCGTGGTGCCAGTGTCCATCGGCCTGTATTTTACATTTTTTCTCTCGAATGTATTTCGCAATTGTGCCTCAGGTTCACATAATATTTAGTTATCCTAAAACGCCGGTTCCCAAACACACATGTTCGAAAATTATCATAGACCTCTTGGCGTTAAGAAAAACCTGAATACTTATTGACATCTACTTAAACTTTTAATCTCAGGCTACTTGCTAAATCATAAAACAAAAAACGAGTGTAATGCTAAAACGCATTTTCTCGTTTTTTAACTTAAGAGGTTGAGTACTTCATGTCACGAAAAACAACCCAACCAATACCAAACGATTTCGTTGGAGAAAGCATTACCGCCACTGAAAGCTGAGAACCTAATTATCACACTTATCCAGTAGTTTTTCTCATCAAAAAAAGCCGAACGTGCCAACAAAAGCACTGGGAAACATCAGCACAACGGCTCAGATGACACCCATGTCAACTCAGAACATCAGATGATAGGTACAGACTAAAAGCGAATCCTACGCAAAATCCAGATTCCCCCGGCAAAGAATACCTGGTGCAATGGCGGTAAACAGCACGTCGAATCTGAGACTTCCGATGATGGCAAAACGGTAAAGCAACAGCAATGGCCACGCAAAATCGTGAGCACGAGGATTGCAATCCGCCCACACTTCAAAACATAACGAACATCATTCAGATGGTTGACAATCGCCGGGAGGGAACAAAGTACGACCATCGGGCTACTCACCGGAAGCTTGGTTCCCGAATCCGCCAGCACAAACGCACACTACCCCTTTAATCAACCTCGCCGAACCGTTCGTGTTTGAGCACAGAGAACCTGTTGTTTGTAGTATTCTCGGCGAACAAAAATGCTGATAGCAAGAAGTAGCACCTTAAAGGATATGCCAAAAAACTAACCGTCATAAGAACTACCTTTCACAACTCACGCGGTTGGCCCCAAAACGAGATGTTTATGGTTCCAGGGCCACTATGTGCACCAATAACCGGTGCTAATGGAGTTATATACACATCGCAATGGTAAGATTTTTGAATTAATTTCGCGCAATATTCAG
The DNA here is from genome assembly GCA_031266415.1 of Oscillospiraceae bacterium. Lineage (GTDB taxonomy): Bacteria > Bacillota > Clostridia > Oscillospirales > Ruminococcaceae > BNZN01. The sequence continues at coordinate 338,157 of JAISBB010000001.1, forward strand.
CATCTTCTACACAATCTGCTTGCGAAATGAACATAAACTCGTTTTTATTGCAAGTAGAAAGGCGAGTTTCAATATCGTGGACCATTACATCTAAAGATTTGCGTCTTCCGCGCGTTTTTGAATACAATGTTAAATTCCCTGCGGCATTAACTGTAAGCAATGGTTTAACTCCCAGCGCAGCACCAACAACAGCAGTAGTCTTCGAAATTCGCCCTCCGCGTTGAAGGTAAAGCAAACTATCAACTGTAAATAGGTGTTGAACACCTTTTCTATTTTCCTCTAACCAATTTTCAGTTTCTTCGAAAGTGTTCCCTTCCGCTTGCATTTTAAGTGCTTGGTTGTAGAAAAGTGCTTCACCACTTGCCGCCGCACGCGAATCTATTACTTTTATCTTTCTGTTCGGGAATTCGCTACAAAGCTCATTTGCAACAGAGCAACACGCATCAAACGAACCACTAATCCCAGAAGAAATCGCTATGTGAATAACATCTAAACCCTCTTCCAAAAGAGGACGAAATAGATCATGGATAGCCGACTGACTTGGCTGCGAAGTGGAAACGGCAGCACCATTTTTCATACTATCATAAAACTTGCTATAATCCGAGCTTTCAAATAAGCGTCCACTCAAAAAACATGGCAGCCTAACAAACCCAACTCGATATTTTTTTAAAAAATGCATGTGTAAATCTGCGCCCGTATCCGTTGTAATTACGAAGTCTTTCACTAATACATCTCCTTTAGTTTTTTTGCCAACAACTTCCCCACTTTGTAGATGTTCCCACAACCCAGGGTTACAACAAGTGTGTTTGGTGGTTTATTTTCAATTACATAATTAACAATGTTATTAAATTCTGCAATATGCGTAAATTTACAGTTTTTTCTTGCCAAGTCCATGGCAGACACATTTTCTTCGTTAAATTCTCGCCCCCCCATAATATCGGCTATCACACAGTGGTCTGCCAAAGAAAGAACATCTGCGAATTCATTTATTAACATTTTCGTTCTGGAATATGTAAAAGGTTGAAATATCGCCCAAACATTTTTATGGCCAAATTGCTTGGCCGTTTTCAATGTTACCCTTATCTCCGCTGGATGGTGAGCATAATCGTCAACAACAGTCACATCTTTCGAGTTATACAAGATCTCAAAACGCCTGCCAACACCTTCAAAATTTAAAAGTGGTGCACTTAACTCGCCGGTGGTTAACCCAAACTCGGTGGCAACAACACTGGCTGCAAGAATATTATGTATATTATGGCATCCCGGAATTGAAAAGGTAAATCTACCCAAATTCTTACCATGTTTAAACAAGCTAAACCGAGCTTTTGCAAACCCAAACCACTTAATGTCTGAGGCATAATAGTCATTTGACTTTTTTAACCCAAACGAGATTTTTCTTACTCTGGCAGGTAAAACCGCCTGCTGCGCATTACCGTCATCCCCGTTATAAATTACCAGATGGTTTGCTTTACAACAAAATTCACAAAACGAATTAATTAATCTTGACATTGACCCAAAAAACTCCAAGTGATCGTTGTCAATGTTTAATACAACACTAATTGTTGGCATTAAACTCAAAAACGTATTAGAATATTCACAAGCTTCACAAACACAAACATCAAAACTGCCAGCACGCCCGGCGCCACCAATCATAGGGAATATTCCTCCAATAATTGCCCCTGTGTTAATATTGTTTTCTAAAAAAATTTGCGTTAAAAGCGCAGTTGTTGTTGTTTTCCCGTGCGTACCAGCTATACAAATACGATGGTCGAATTTGGAGGTAATTAGTTGCAATATTTCTGCCCGCGACAATATTTTTAAACCGCTTTCTCTTGCGGCAATTAATTCTGGGTTTGACTTTGGAATTGCAAAACTAAAAACAAGCAACTCAATTCCTTCAATGTGTGCAGCAGTGTGCTCTAAAAAAACAGATGCCCCAAGTTGGCGAACACGCTCTAACGTGCTACTTTCTTCAACATCTGAACCCGAAATTTCGTACCCAAGTTCAATCAAAATTTGAACAATAGGGTAAATTCCAGAGCCACCAATTCCCACAAAATGGATTTTCGTTATTCCCAACTCTAGCGCATCCATTTTAAATCACTCCCAAAAACACCTAACTCGCACTCTCTTTAGGCTCTGTAACCTCTCTTTTCTCTTTTTCTTCTAATTTAATCTCTTCCTTTACAATTCCCACGTGCTTGGTTCTTCATCTTCTTTGTGGTATTCACCTAATTCTATGCCAATTATTTTAATTTCGTCTTTCGGCTTATCATTTTCATCAGTTTCACATATAGAAATAGCATCTACCACATCCATCCCAGAAAAAACATCTGCGAACACTGTGTGCTTCCCATCTAAATGCGGGCACCCTCCAAACCTTTCATAAGCCGACTGCATTACTTCCTCGTGCTTGTTCATTGGCCCACTAGGTGGGAAAGACAAGTCATCTGAATTCGCAAGCACAACAAAAAATTGGCTGGTGTTTGTATTTGGACCAATATTGGCCATTGAAACAGCAGCACGTAAATGAATTAACCGAAAAGGAAATGCAATTTCGTCCTCGAAATATCCCCCATATATACTTTCACCACCAGTCCCTGTACCTGTTGGGTCGCCAGTTTGAATTATAAATCCAGGTATAACCCTGTGAAATAAGCAATTGTCAAAGTAACCACGCTTCGCCAAATTTAAAAAATTCTCGCAAGTTTGGGGTGCACATTTCAGGAAAAATCGAATTTTTATATCGCCCAAACTCGTTTTAATTATTGCTATTTGGTCTCCTTCATTCGGCGGATACAATTGAAGCAACTCTAAGTTCTGGTTCGGGTTCAATTCTTCTTCACGAAACAATTCTTCTTTAATTTGCTCTTGTTCTCGGCGCATAGTTTCCTCATCATTATATAAGCAGCCAGAAAGATATGACACACCAACCAATGTCAAAATCAGCAAACTTTTCTTAAATTTCATAATATCCCTCCACCTACCTCTGCAACTACACTTCTGAAACAATGGTAGATCAAATCTTCAAGCAGTTTGTTCACTTGATTTCAACGGGTCAGCAACTACAAAAATATTTGCACCCAGTCCACAAAATTTCCCCACTATATTCTCATAACCACGTTCAATGTGCTCAACACTTTCAAGTTCTGTGGTCCCGCTTGCAGCAAGGGCTGCAACCAACAGGGCTGCACCTGCACGCAAATCTGGAGCTTTAACCGGGGCCGCATTAAGTTCAGGAACACCTTCAACAATAACTGTTCTCTCGTTAACCTGCAACTTAGCCCCTAAGCGAATAAGTTCGCCTACATACTTAAAGCGATTTTCCCAAATCCCTTCTGTAACTACACTCGTTCCTTGCGCTAAAGAAAGAAGCGCAACCATTTGCGGTTGCAGGTCTGTTGGGAACCCTGGATATGGCATAGTTTTTATGTTTGTGGAAGAAAGATTAACGGGCGCTTGAATACAAACAGAATCATCAAATTCTGTAATAACAGCCCCGATGTTCTTAAGCTTATCTGTAATAGCATAAAGATGCCGCGGGATAATATTTTTAATTTCTATGCACCCACGAGTTGCCATTGCACCCAACATAAAAGTTCCGGCCTCTATTTGATCTGGGATAATAGAATAAGAACGGCCCGTTAGAGTTTTCACACCTTTTATTCTAATAATGTCAGTTCCCGCACCAAGTATATCTGCACCCAACGAATTCAAAAAATTAGCAACATCAACAACGTGAGGTTCTTTCGCAGCATTTTCTAGGACAGTGGTTCCTGTTGCATAAACACTTGCCAACATAACATTAATCGTTGCTCCTACAGAGACTGTATCAAAACAAATTTCAGTGCCAGTAAGTTTTTTTGCGGTCGCTTTTATCATGCCATTTTCGGCTGATATTTCTACTCCAAGTGCTCGCAATCCTTTTATGTGCTGATCAATTGGCCTTGCTCCAATACTGCAACCTCCAGGCATAGAAACCGTTACCTGCGGGAATTTACTAATTAATGCCCCAAGCAAATAATAAGAAGCACGCATTCTTTTTGCTGCTTCATAAGGAACCACCGGACACCCCAATTCAGAAGAGTCGATAATAATTGTGTGCTTATCTAACCTTGTTACCTTCGCGCCCAACCCAGAAATTATAGCAACCAATGTATGCACGTCGCGGATATCTGGAACATTTTCAATGGTACTTGGTGTGTTTGCCATTAAAGCCGCTGGGATAATTGCCACAGCGGCATTTTTAGCACCACTAATCACCACACTACCATTTAAAGCGGTACCACCACGCACAAAAAAATTCGCCAACCTTTAACCTCCCCCTGGCCCATTCTCAAACTTCTCCATAAAACCGAAAATTAAAACACATTTTTGCGAAAAGCAAATAAAACATCACCAAGCTTTAGGCAACAGCTTGCTTAGGGCAAAAAGTAACAACTCCATCGGTAGTATACCACATTATTTTAATAATTCAAAGGGGGATTATGCCTCTTTCTTCAATTTAATAATTACACCTTCAATAAATCAACTAACCTTCCCCGTTTTAACACTTATTACCCGTCAATAAGCACCAAAAACTATCAACTTTTTAACTTAAACTTGCATTGTTCTCTAGACTTCTAAAGTGAACCAGCTTTTCTCAGCAATTCAGCAAATTTGCAGTAATTTCTTTTCAAATATACTCAAATTTTTCAGCTAGCGTGACCGTCTAAAGAATCCCACTCAGGCGCACTGAAAATTTCATCCCAAGAAAATTCTGTTTCACTCCCTTTTTGACCTTCATCAGACATTTTTCCGGGAACCTCAACACCATCATCTACGCCTAAGCTACTTTGTTCATCTGTTTGCTGGCTTTCAAAAGTACAATCTGGCAAAGGAACACCAGCTGACTGTTCTAATTCAGAAGAATCCGTTCCATGCAGGACTGTTTCCGAGAGTCCTTTCGTCCGTAAAACATCTGCTTCCACGCCCAAGTCTGCCGTATTTTCTTCACAATAGGTTGTGCCTTCTTGCGTTGAATTAATTTCGTCAATCGCTGAAGTATGTGCTGGAACAACCTCCGGATTATCCAAAATGGCAATACTCCCGAACTTACTCTCAACATCTTCTGTTGTGGCATCATAGGTCCCCGCCATTCCACATGGCTCATCAAAATCCAAACACAGAGAAACATCAAACGACGCATTTTCACAATCACAGTTAGAAGCAACAAGAATACAGAACTCAGTAGTTTCGCCGGGACCCAATTCAGCCAACGGAAATTTTCCAAGGAAGTCAAAAAGATGAAGAAAATCTGCCCAAAATGGCTGGGGATCCTGTTCATGAAACCAAACAACATTGCCTGTTGCAGTTACCAACCCCATTGCCATCCCATCTGATCCTCTATATATATCTTCCAGATTCACAAGCGGAACAGTTCCATTTTTTTGCTCAAATCGCCGTGCTGAAACAACGATGGGTTGGGTTGCGTTGTTTTTTATAGTAAGTAAATTTGATTGACACAAAAAACATGCACAATCATTTGGCAACCCACGGTCCCCAGATTCCGGCGACCGTGTCTTAAACTTCAGATCTTCCCAACCACTAACAACAATATCACTAACAGAACGACCAGAACACTGCAAAACCTTTCCCACAACATTCAGTTCCATACTGCCAACATTAGTGTTCCCCACAATACAAAACATCAATAAAAGCTCCACACTAACTATAAAAGTCAAACCGATTTCTAGCAACCGACATTTCATTTAATCCTCACTCCATCCCACTGGTGCCATTATAGCACAAAAGAAAACAGATGAAACCTTATTCTACAAACTCATGTAAGCCCTGTAAATTTTATGGAAGAATCCCTTTCTTTCCCTCTTCATTTTTAATGAGAATATTCTTTCCTCGCTCTAACATTCCAAAGAGGAATACACAATAACGCTCCCACTAAAGAAATCGCCCCCCAATAAAAAAGGACCAATCTCGCATCGCCATATTTCCCCATGGAATAGCTCAACACTTTCCCGTTCAGTGCCTGGCTTAAAGATGCTCCAAAATACCCCAAAAATCCTGTGAACCCAGAGGCAGCAGCAGCCACCTTTTTCGAAGTCGACTCCACTGCACTAATGCCCCCAACCAGTACCTGAGGTACACACACCGTAAACCCAGCAACCCCCAAAGAAATGAATGTAACCACATTTTTCCAAAATGGCATGTTCGCAACAGGAGAAAAAGGTGAACTTCCCAACCAGATTCCAATCACAGAAAAAGCCCCTACAAAAAGGCACCAAAAATTAGCAGGCGCACGCCTTCCTTTAAACCATTTTTCTGAAATAATAGGGGCAAAAAAGATCCCCAAGAAACCAATTGCACACAACATCGAAGATTTCAATGCTGCCAAATTATCTATATTTTTAACTGCTTCATGAAAATTTCCAAATCGCGGCTGTTCACCCACCAATATCTTAAAAATCCAATCAACTGGTCCCATCCTAAATATGTAAACACAAAAATATATCAATGCTAAATTCCACATTACCTTGTTGTAAAGTATATGTTTCTTCAAAATTTGAAAATATGTAAGATTATCTTCTAAATCTTGTTCCTTTTTTTCTTCTTCGGTTAATGCCTCTAATTTTGTTTCGCATATCTTTTCAACATCTGGCAATCCAATACTCACTGGCCTATCCCTTAACGCAAAAAATCCAATTATTCCTATTAATAACGAAAAAACAAAAGGAACCACAAACATTGCTTCTAATCCATATTTACCAAAACACATATAAGCCAAACTTGCTATTGGCAACGATATATTCATTGCCAAAAAACTTCCCAATTCATGCGAAGTTGACCAATTTGCCCACCAAGTTGCCCTTGTTGCATTGGGGAACCAACGTATTAATGATTTTGCACAATAAGGGAACAACGCTGATTGGTACCAGCTACTAATTCCCCAAAATAAACACATGTAAGCAACCATCGCACTGTGCGAAAGTTGCTGCGTATTCACTAAAAATGGAGTCAAAGCAATTGCTGCATTAAAACCCCCAGCTAATATCATATTAATAGGCAGCGACACCCTCACATTTCCGCGGTCGGCAATAGACCCATTTACAAACCTACCAATACCATAAACAAATGAAGCAACCATTAAAATCAAACCTTGGTCAGCAGCATTAATTCCTATTTCGTTTTCCATAAATGGCATTGCTATTGAAAAATTCTTTCGCGCCATGTAAGCAATTACATAAAGAATATATGACGTAATGAAAATAGAGTTGCGCCAAAACACATATTTTTTCTTGATTTCGAGTTTATTATCCAGTGATTGATTTTTTGCTGGTGGTTCTGAGAAAAATTGTTTCCACTTTCTTGTGTGCTTCTTTTCTTCATGCATAACTGCTACACGCGCCATCTATTGACAGCACCTCCTTTTAACTAATTATACAAAACATTAGGAAGAATCCGCACCGATTATAACACATGCGTGCCATTAAAAACAACCACCCAAACATTTTAAAAAATCATTCCCCAAAATCACCGGCTCATCAATGTCGAAAAATGTCGAGACATTCATTAACATACGACCCCTTGTATGTTACAATCTTGAAAGTAGTTCTATAGTCTCAAATGTAGGTGATTTACGTGAATAATTATAACATTCAGCTTATTGAAACCACCTTTAAAGGTGATGGGATAAAGTGCTTAGAATACGGGCTTTTCGTCTCTAACGGACAGCTTTTCAGCCGCGTTCCAGCCATATCAAAAAACAAAGCATTCGTTTTAAACTTGCTAGAGCTTTGCCGTAAATACAAAGTCTCGCCAATTCACATAAAAGACGTTGTAGAAGACCATCTTTCACTTTCTTAATTTCAGCAAAACGCACCGTCTTTGTTGTTTTACAATTCTTTTGTGCATGCAAACTTGATTTGACAATGATGTGTTAAATCTAACCTATTTCTGTCGGTGCATCAAAAACTGACAACTCTGCTGAATCAAAAAACAGATTTTTAAGCCAATGCATGGTATTCTTCCCAATTTTCACAGTAACCCTAACCTGTTGTTGTATTTTATCCTCAGTAATCGCAAATGCTTCACATTTTTTAAACACCATCAACACTTGTTCGTTGGGCCAACCTTTAAAAATCACATTAAGCATCTCATTGTATTGCTTCAGTTCGCAAATGTCCCATTTCTTCGCTGCGTTTTTAATTTCCATCACATCAAACAAGCATTCAATTTCAGTCGGTAATTTGCCATATATATCCACCAGTTCTTGCTTTAATTCGTCGATTTCTGCTTCTGTTTTAATCCCTGCTATCTTCTTATAAATCGCTAAGCGCGCACCTTCGCGCTCGATGTAACTCAGCGGAATAAATGCATTAACATTAACATCTACCAGGCAATCATTGTGTTCTTCTGCCTTAACTCCTCCTTCACGAGCAATCGCCTCGTTTAAAAGTGCCATATACATATCATACCCAACCTGATTCATGTGCCCATGTTGCTCTTCACCCAAAACATTTCCCGCACCACGAATCGCAAGGTCTCGGTGTGATATTTTTAACCCCGCACCAAATTCTGCAAATTCTTTCAAGGCTTCTAACCTCTGCCTTGCTACAGTTGAGAGAATTTCCTGCTTTCTAAAAAACATATATACAAAACCTCTGCAGTTAGATCTTCCAACTCGCCCTCTTAACTGATGCAGTTGCGCAAGTCCAAAATTTTGCGCATCTTCAACAATTAGAGTATTGCAGTTCGGGATATCAATTCCATTTTCTATAATAGTTGTACACACCAAAATATCCACTTCTCTACTTAACAATTTTTGCCAAGATTTTTGCATAATTTCAGGGCTCATTTGGCCGTGCGCTACAGCAATTCTTGCCGAGTCACCCAATATTTCCTGTAATCTTTGTGCCTTATGCAAAATCTTATTAACCTGATTGCACAAGAAAAAAATTTGGCCACCTCTTTTACGTTCCGCATTAATTGCCGCTTTAATAACCTCTTCATTATATTCCATCACAAGAGTTTTTACTGGGAATCGATTCTGCGGCAAGGTTTCTATCACAGAAATGTCCCGTATTCCAATCAGTGTCATATTTAAGGTCCTTGGAATAGGAGTTGCAGAAATGGAAAGGACGTCTACATTTTGGCACAATTTCTTAATTTGTTCTTTGTGTTTAACTCCAAACCTCTGTTCTTCATCAATAATCACAAGCCCAATATCTGCAAACCCAACATCTTTCTGCAGCAACCTGTGAGTCCCAATAATCATGTCAATTTCACCATTTCTCAGTAACTTCAGTATTTCTTTTTGCTCTTTGGGACTTTTAAATCGTGAAAGGAATTCAATTCTCACAGGGAAACGGTTAAATCTTGCAAGCGCCGTAGAAAAATGTTGCCACACCAAAATTGTTGTTGGTGCAATCATCACCACTTGCTTCCCCTCAATTGCACACTTAAATGCCGCTCTAAGTGCCACTTCTGTTTTCCCAACTCCAACATCACCACAAAGGAATCTATCCATAGGCTCACACGATTCCATATCTTTCTTTATTTCAGCAACACAACGTCGTTGATCTTCCGTATCTTCAAAATCAAATGCACGTTCAAATTCAATTTGCAACTTTGTATCTGCTTTAAAACTATGCCCTTTCAACTGCGCCCGCTGCGCATAAATCTTAAACAACTCTCTAGCAAAACCTTGCGATGATTTTTTTATCTTCTCCTTTATTTTTCCCCACTCTTTGCCGTTTAATTTATGCAACTTTATTGCACTCGAGCCTACATATTTCGAAATTGAATCTAGTTGCGTTGCTGGCAAATAGAGGGCATCTCCACCAGCATATTCCAATTTAATGTAATCCTTTATTCCCATGTTAACTTCTATCTGTGTAAACCCATCAAAAATCCCAACCCCATGCCGACGGTGAACAATTTTATCTCCAACTGTTAAGTCTGCAAGGCTTAAAATTTCCTTCACTCTTTTCAGCTGAGTCCGGCGCAAACGTGAATTAATTGGGCAAACAGTCCAATTTAAAACCGTTAAAACCGCAAGATTCTCGCTTATTTTAAATGCAGAAGGAAAATTTTTTTGTGAAACCCAAACATTCCAAGGTCCTGCAGGTGCTTTCTCTAAATCACCTGCAGGGCAGTTACTTTTTGCTAAAAAATCAATCATCGTTTTTTTGTTATTTTCACTGCCAACTAAAAGCAAACATTTTAATCCACTTTGGTGCAGCCGCTGAACCTCTTCCCAAATCTTAGAGAAATCATTCTCCAACGACTGTAACCGAACACTCAAAGCATCTATTTGTTCTTCCGCCGCAAATGGCCACTCAACTCCGTCGAATGGCACCATCATAACCTTTTTAACATTGTTCAAACGCGTTTTTTCTGTTAGTTTCTCTTTTAAACCTCCAGCATCAAAAACAAACAATGTAAACTTCTCACTAAGATAATCCCAAACTTTTCCTTCTGCATTTTGTTCTCTTGCCGGTAAAATGTGAAAGTGATTCATTTTTTCTGTCCTTCTGTTGCTAAATATATCGATCTCAGATATGCTGTTCACTCCGCCATCAAATAGTTCAACCCTAACCGGCAATAGGGCCCCCGGCGAATAAATATCAACAATTCCTCCTCTGGCAGCAAATTGACCCACAGATTCTACAAATTCACAGGATTTATAACCAATTTCAACCAATTTCTTTTTAAAGCCTTGAATTTCAATTGCATCGTTCACATTTAAGTTAAACGCCTGCAAACCAAATAGCTCTTTAGATACTACTTCTCCCTGCAAAGATTCTGGTGTTACAATTAAAATCTTGCAGGTTTTTTGTTTTAGATCAGCCAATACTTTTAATCTCTTATGCTCGCATTCATTGTTACAAATCACTTCCGGCAACTTAATTAAATCCTTGGCCGGCAGAAATTTTGCACTCCCATCCATTATATTATTTATATAATCTTCTAGTTTTAACCCTTGCAGGTCACTAGAAACTAAAAGAACCACCATTGCCCCTGTTTTCACTTCACGCACAACGCAGTAAGCCACCATTTCACAGCAGGCACCAGAAACTTTTAGAGAGTTAACTGCTGGAAATAACGGCATAAATTTTTCAACAAAGGCAAATAGTTCCATTTGCTTTCTTGGCTCCTTCAAATTTCAATCAGCTTATCATAAACATCGAACACAACCAAGATTTTACCAAAAAAATCAAAACAAATTATTACTTCAAAAACATAAATGTTCACAAACTCATTCACATTTTTCTAAATACTTTCACATTAAAATAAATCGCGTGCGATTTGTTTTGCAATAACATACATATATTTATTAAAATCTTGTGCAAGCCAGAGATTGCTTCACAAGTTGTTATGTGATATAATTACCGTGGTATTTGGGGCAATTTGCATAATCCATCAGCAACAACTGCAAAATTCACGGCAACGAAAAATATAATATTAGCTAATCTAAGTTCCAAGGAGTAAATATATGTCCAATCAATTGTTAAACAAACAATATAATTCCAAAGAGATTGAAAATAAATGGTACCAATTTTGGGTACTACGCTTCTTTTACACCAGAAATGAAACTTGTTCGCCTACATATACAATCATGATGCCACCACCTAACATCACCGGCAGGTTGCACATGGGGCACGCGTTAGATAATACTCTGCAAGACATTATTATTAGATTTAAACGAATGCAAGGATTTAATGTTCTATGGGTTCCAGGAACAGACCACGCAGCCATTGCAACAGAGGCCAAAATTGTTGCTAAAATAAGAGAAGAAGGCCAAACAAAAGAACAAATTGGCCGCGAAGAATTTTTAAAAAAAGCTTTCGCATGGCAGCAAAATTATGGAGGACAAATTGTAGAACAAATTAAAAAACTTGGATGTTCTTGCGATTGGAACCGCGAACGTTTCACCATGGATGATGGCTGTAACGAAGCTGTTGCAACTGTCTTTGTTGATTTTTATAATCGTGGTTTAATATATAAAGCGAAGCGGATTGTCAATTGGTGCCCAACTTGCAAAACTTCTATTTCAGACGCCGAAGTGACTTATGAAGAACGTGATGGGAACCTTTGGGAAATAAGTTATGACCTTGTTGGCGGGGGGGAAATTAACATTGCGACAACCCGGCCCGAAACCATCTTCGGCGACACCGCAATTGCTGTGCACCCCAAAGACGAGCGTTTTCGAAATATTATTGGGAAAACTGCACTCGTTCCATTCATCAACAGGCCCATCCCAATTATCGCGGATGAGAGCGTTTTGACTGATTTCGGAACCGGTGCCCTCAAAATAACCCCTTTTCACAAACTTAGTGACTTTGAAATTGGGCAAAGGCACAAATTACCCGGGATTAACACCATAACTTTAGATGGAAAACTAAACGAAAATGCCGGCAACTACGCTGGTCTTAATTTAAACGCCGCCCGAGAAGCAATTATAGCAGACCTTTCCCTTAATGGCAAATTAATCACATCTAAGTCGGTTAAACACAATGTTGGTGTTTGCTACCGGTGTGGAACCACCATCGAACCTTTAGCTCTAACCCAATGGTTCATAAAAATGAATGAACTTGTGCAACCGGCTATTGATGTTGTTAAAAATAAAACCATTAAATTCATTCCAGAGCGCTTTGAAAATATATATTTCAACTGGTTAGAAAATATTCAAGACTGGTGCATTTCTAGGCAGCTTTGGTGGGGGCACCGAATCCCTGCTTATTATTGCGAAGACTGTTCTTACATGGCAGTGTCGAAAGAAGATATAAGCACCTGCCCTGCATGCAGCAGCAAAAAAATATCACAAGATGAAGATACTTTAGACACTTGGTTTTCATCTGCATTGTGGCCGTTTTCTGCACTTGGTTGGCCTCAAAAAACAGAGTTTATGGATAAATTTTTCCCAACACAAACTCTAGTTACTGGTTATGATATTATTTTCTTTTGGGTCGCCAGAATGATCTTCACCTCTTTAGACCAAACAAAACAACCACCATTCAAACACATATATATACATGGCTTGGTTCGTGACGAACAAGGTCGAAAAATGTCAAAATCATTGGGTAACGGCATCGACCCCATTGATATTGTTGAAAAAAATGGCGCAGACGTCCTTCGAATGGCCTTAATAATTGGAGTCAGCCCCGGGAACGACTCTAGGTTCTCTGAAAAGAAATTACTTCTTGCCAGAAATTTTATAAACAAAATTTGGAACGCTTCCAGATTTATATTAATGAATCTACCAAATGAATCAAAAGAGCTAACACCAAATATTTGCAAACTCGAAGATAAATGGATAATCGGGCAATTAAATCGCATTATCCAAGAAGTTACTGCCAACATCGAAAATTTTGAATTCGGGATAGCATTACAGAAAATTTATGATTTCTCTTGGAATATTTTTTGCGCTTGGTATATAGAGCTTGCCAAAATTCGCATAAAAAATCAAGATTCGCAGGTGTTAGGGGTTTTGATTTTTGCAATCCAAAACATATTAAAACTTTTGCACCCGTTTCTTCCTTTTGTCACAGAAGAACTATGGCAAACATTCCCGCACACAGGCGAAAGTATCATGATTCAACCGTGGTGCGAAAGTGATCCCAATTCTTTATTTACATCAGAGGTCAACCAATTTGAAAAAGTAATTTCTGTTGTTAAAGCTATTCGAAACGCTCGCGCAGAAAATAAAATCCCGCAAAATCAGAAAATAAAGCTTTACATTGAAACCACAGAAGGAATCATTCTAAATAGTTCGAACATCATTCAGGCGCTCTGTTCAGTTAAAACCATTTTTTTTAACGCAAAAGAAATAAACAATTCGGAAACACTTGTTGTGCATACAGAAACAGCAAAAATTTTTATATCTGTTTCCGCGAACGTTAACAAATCACAAGAAATTCAGCGCCTAACAACAGCACTAGAAAAATCCCAAAAAGAATATAATATTTTGAAAAAACGGCTTGTCAACAAAGAAATTTGGGAAAAAGCCCCAGATGTTGCGCAAAAATACAAAAAAACAATGGAAAAAATTTCAAGGCAAATTGCAAATATTGAAGCTAGCATGCAACAAGTAGACCCTCATTGATCTCAACATAATAAATGGTAGGAGAAAAAATTTATGCTTAAAGTAACACTGTTAAATCACACGCCTAATCCCCAAGCACTAATAGCAGCAGCAGCAAACCTTTGTTACAGCAACAAAAATATCAAAGAATTAAGCGAAGGCATATCAGAAGAATCTGCCAGTAAATTTGTTGGGATGCTCAGCGAATTGGGGCATGAAAGTCCTGTAGAACACGTAAGTTTTACTTTTGGAATAGAAGGAATTTCGCGAGCTTGCATGGCACAAATTACAAGGCACCGAATTGCTTCCTTCAGTGTACAAAGTCAGCGTTATGTGGTTTTCGATTGTGAGTTTATTACGCCACCAGAAATAGAGGAAAACGAAGAAGCCAAAGAAGAATTTTTACAAACCATTAAAATCATTCAAAAAAGTTACAGCAAGCTCTCTAATATTTTAGAAAAAAAACACAAAGATAAATTTACTGCCGCGGGGGAAAATGAAAAAAAAGCTACTGAACTTGCACAAAAAAGTGCCATTGAAGACGCCAGATACATTCTTCCCAATGCGTGTGAAACTAAATTATTGGTCACAATGAACGCAAGAGAACTTAAGCATTTCTTTTCTTTAAGATGTTGCAATCGCGCACAATGGGAAATTCGCCAAGTTGCTTTCCAAATGCTTAAATTAACCATCAAAGTAGCACCAAATTTATTCAAAAATTCTGGCCCAAGTTGTGTTCGCGGCCCTTGCAAAGAGGGGAAAATGAGCTGCGGCAAAGCTGAACAAACACAAGAACTTTACCGGAACATAACAAAGTATTAACTATGTGAATGCAGTTAGCTGTTAATTTAATGAACAAGGAGTATGTTATGTTTGGGAAATTGCAGGAAGCAGAAGAAAAATATATTGAAATTATAAATAAATTGCAAAATCCAAACATAATGTTAAATCCAGCTATTTATAAAAAACTAATGCAAGAACACAAAAATCTAACACCGATAATTGAAAAGTACCGCGAATACATTAAAGCCCAAACGGCAATGGAAGAAGCCAAAAACATTCTGCAAGAACCAAATCAAGATAAAGATTTAAAAACTATGGCGCACGCACAATTAGAGGAATCTAAATTGGAGCGCGAGCAGCTTAAAAAACAACTGCAAACTTTACTTCTGCCAAAAGATCCAAACGATGGGAAAAATGTTATAGTTGAAATTAGAGGCAGTGCAGGCGGCGAAGAAGCAACTTTATTTGCCGCAAGCTTATTTCGAATGTACTCCATGTATATAGAAAAAAAACGGTGGACATTAGAGATTTTGAATTCAAACATTCGAGAACTTGGCGGCCTTAAAGAAATCAGTTTTTTGGTTAAAGGTGAAAATGCTTATTCGAATTTTAAATTTGAAAGCGGTGTGCACCGAGTTCAACGAATTCCAGAAACAGAAGCAGCCGGCCGCATTCACACATCAACTGTTACTGTTGCGGTTTTGCCAGAAGCAGAAGAAGTTGACGTTAGCATAGATCCATCCGACCTTCAAATAGATACATTCAGAGCCAGCGGTGCCGGTGGCCAACACATAAACAAAACGGAATCCGCTATTCGAATAACGCACATTCCAAGTGGGTTAATTTCCGAATGCCAAGATGAACGCAGTCAGCACAAAAATAAAGATAAAGCGATGAAAATTTTAAGGTCGAAACTATATGAAAAAAAACACCGTGAACAAGAGAAAGAAATTGCTAGTCGCAAAAAATCACAAGTAGGTTCCGGGGATCGCTCTGAAAGAATTCGAACTTATAATTTCCCACAAGGGCGAGTTACAGACCACAGAATCGGACTCACTCTTTACAAATTAGATACTATTTTAGATGGAAATATAGATGAATTGGTGACACCACTTGTGGCATTTGAGCAAGCAGAAAAATTAAAAAGAGAGGAGGAATCTGATTGAAAATTATAAATGCCAGAAATAACTGTTTATCTTCACGTGATTTAGCGCTAATTTCGACAAAATTGCAACTCGGAGAGGTTGTTGTAATTCCTACAGAAACTGTTTATGGTTTAGCTGCAGACGCCATGAATCCGGAAGCTGTTAATAAAATTTTCCACATTAAGGGGCGCCCCCGCAATAAAGCGCTCACTATTCATTTAAGTGATTTTAACATGCTAAATGACCTTGTTCTTTCAGTTCCAAACGACGCAGCAAAACTTATAAGCGCATTTTGGCCGGGACCACTCACTCTAGTTCTAGAGAAAACCGAAAAAGTTTCAAGTGGAATTGCCGCCGATTCAAAAACTGTTGGAGTTAGAATGCCTGGGCATGAAGTAGCTCTTGAAATCATTAAAGCAACTAATTCGCCGCTTGTGGTTCCTTCGGCAAATCTTTCTGGAAAAATAAACCCCACAATTGCAAAACATTGCATTAACGACCTCAGTAACAAAATTGACCTTATTGTAGATGGTGGTCCTTGCCAACTTGGAATTGAATCCACCGTCATATCTATGATAGAAAAGCCATATCGTATTTTAAGAGCTGGGGCAATAACAAAAAGCCAAATTGAAGGTGTTGTTGAAAATGTTTTAGTCCCAATTTTTCACACAGACAAAAAAACAGCAACTGCAAACTAATTACATAAATTGGCACTCCGTACTACAACTTCTTATTCTAATTAAAATTAACAAAGGGGGATACTTCACAGTGCGTAGTATAAAGGAATTGAAAAAACAGTTATTTTTTAATCAACAAAATATCCAAAAAAAAATCACCGACCAGAAAGAGAGTGAAAAAATTGCAAATTTCGCAGAAAAATATAAAACATTTCTTTCCGAATGTAAAACTGAACGCGAATGTATTTCTTATTTCAAATTTCAAGCACAAAATAATGGTTTTTCAGAATTTAATAACAAGAAAAAATATAACCCCGGTGACAAATTTTTTTACATAAACCGCGGGAAAGCAATGATTCTTGTTACTGTGGGCAAAAATAACCCCGAAAGCGGCGTAAGCATTATCGCTTCGCATGTTGATTCGCCGCGAATTGACATTAAACCAAAGCCAATGTATGAAAAAAACGAACTTGCTTATTTCAAAACCCATTATTACGGTGGAATTAAAAAATATCAATGGGCAACCATTCCACTTTCCATGCACGGAAAAATAATAAAACGAAATGGCGAAGAAATTGAACTGAAAATTGGCGAAAAGGCAGATGAGCCCATTTTTTGCATCACAGACCTTTTGCCTCACCTTGCAAGTGAACAAATGAAAAGGTCTGCAGAGAAAAGTATTTTGGGAGAAGAGCTCAATCTCTTAATTGGGAGCCTCCCATGCTGTGAAAATTCGCTTAAAGAGGAAACGGAACATTCAGACCTTGTAAAACTAAATGTTTTGCAAATTTTGAATAAAACCTATGGAATTATTGAAAAAGACTTAATTGCGGCAGAAATCAGTTTCGTCCCCGCGGTGGAAGCAAGAGATGTTGGCTTCGACAAAAGCATGATTGCGGCTTATGGCCAAGACGATAGAGTGTGCGCCTATACTTCATTTCAAGCTCACATGGAACTCAAAACTCCTGAATACACAATCCTAACTGTGTTTGCTGATAAAGAAGAAATAGGAAGCAACGGCAATACTGGTTTAGAATCTTTCTTTTTAGAATTTTTCATCACTGATTTAGCCGAATCATTGGGCGTAAATATCAGAAGGGTTTTAGAGAAAAGTTGCTGCCTTTCTGCTGATGTTAATGCGGCATTTGATCCTACTTGGTCAGACGCTTATGAAAAAAATAATACTTCTCTGCTTAATTGCGGAGCAGTTGTAACAAAATATACAGGGTCTGGGGGAAAAGTCAGCACATCAGATGCCACGGCAGAATTCGTTCACAAAGTAATATCAATTTTAGATGCTAATGATATCGTTTGGCAATCTGGCATGCTTGGCAAGGTAGATACGGGTGGCGGAGGCACCGTTTCTAAATTCATTGCACGGTTTAATATTGACGTAATTGATTTTGGAGTCCCTGTCCTTTCAATGCATTCTCCATACGAAATCACAGCAAAACAAGACGTGTATATGTTATATCGAGCATGTACAGCATTTGCAAATCGCAACATTTGAAAAGGGAGACAAAAAATAATGGCAAAGCTTATTGTAATAGACGGACTTGATGGAAGCGGAAAAGCAACGCAAGCGAAAAGATTACAAGAAGCATTACTTAAAAAAAAACAAAAAAACCGGTTAATTTCATTTCCAGAATATGAAGACAAATCTAGTGTTTTAGTGCGCATGTACTTAAATGGTGAGTTTGGCTCTAATGTCGACTTAATAAATCCACACGCCGCTTCAATTTTTTATGCTGTAGATAGATTCTCTAGTTATAACCTCAAGTGGAAATCAGATTATTTAGCGCCTGGATATATCATTGCAGATAGATATACTACTTCTAACATTATTCACCAAACAACAAAAATTCAAAAAGATCAGTGGGAAGATTTTTGGCGATGGTTATATGACATAGAATACGGTAAACTAGAACTTCCACGACCAGAAATTGTAATCTATTTAAATATGTCCCCTTCCATATGCCTGCAGCTATTAAGCAAGCGTTACAACGGGAACCCCACCGCAGATTTACACGAACGAAATATAGATTACCTAAATAGATGCCAAGAAATAGCACTTTATGCTGCAAAAAAACTCGGGTGGCATGTAATTGATTGTCATGAAGGGAAACACCCACTTTCAGAAGAAACCATTGAAGCAGCCATATCCAACCTTTTAGATTGTGTGTAATCAATTATACAGAAGGAGAAAACCCATGGTTTATGTTTATTTAGCAAACGGATTCGAAGAAGTAGAAGCAATTTCTGTAATAGATATCTTAAGAAGGCATGAAATTGAATTGCAAACCGTTGGTGTTAACACAATTAGTCCAGTGGGAATGCACGGGATCACTGTTAAAGCAGATGTTCTTATCTCAGATATTTTTATAAACAAATCCACAAAAATGATAGTTCTTCCCGGTGGCACTGGCGTAAGTAATTTGGCAAATTCAGAAACTGTAATTCAACACATAAATGAGTCCAATAAAAACAACATTTTCATCGCAGCAATTTGCGCCGCCCCAACAATTCTAGGGGCACATGGACTCTTGCAAAAGAAAAAAGCCGTTTGCTTTTCTGGGCTAGAGAATCAATTAATAGGAGCTGTTGTTTGCAAAGACCCTGTTGTAGTTGATGGTAACATAATCACGGCCAAAAACATGGAAGCTGCATTCCTTTTTTCGCAAACACTGGCCAAATTATTAAGTGAATTCAAACCCTAATTGTGGTATTTAACGCTTTACAAAGAAGAAAGATGGAAAGGAAGAAAAAATGAAAAAGTTTAAGCTCTGCCTTAATGAACTCGGTGAAAAAAGTAGCTTATCCGAGCTTAAAAAGGCAATTCGAAAAACAATGAAAGAAGCTCGTGTTAACATTATCCCTCAAGAAAAAGCAAACATGGAAATTGCAATTACAGAAAGGCTCGCCGCAACAAAAGAATATAAAGAGTCAACAATTGTTTTATGTTATTATTCAAACACAGAAGAAGTTAGTACAAGAAAACTATTAGAGAGAGCATGGGAAGATAACAAAATTGTAGGAATACCTAAATGCGACAAGATGACTCAAACCATGGCCTTTTTCGCCATAAATTCCTATCAAGATATACAAACAAACGAAAACGGATTCGGTGAACCAGATGGAAAGGTTCTTCTTTCAGATTTTAAACGAAGTATTTGCATTGTCCCCGCCTTGGTTTTTGATTACCGCGGTTGTCGCATTGGTTATGGAACTGGTTACTACGATAAATTTTTAGCAACTTACCCTGGAACAAAAATTGGCATTTCTTTCAGTCAGTTCATGCAACGAATTGTTCCAAAAGAACGCCACGACATAAAAATGGATTATATCATCACAGAAAAATTTACTAAGCAAACAGGAACTCGCTAAATTTATTCAGGAGGGTCTTACCTTGAGTAACAAAAAACAAATATGGATCCCCATTTGTTCAATATTAGGAGCTTCTGCATTAATTGCTTGGTTACTTGCGATAGTTAGCTTAGATATATTTGGTTTAAGAGAAAAAGCAGAAAACGTGAAAATTGAACTTAAATCCACAAACATGAAAACTATTTCTGTAGTCCTTAAGGCAAATGGCATCATAAAGAATCGGTGGGCTTTCCTAATTTATGAAAAAATATACCGGCAATCTGGTAGAGTTAAAAATAAATTTCAAACCGGTTCTTTTGTCCTCAATAAAGGGACGGCATATAATACCATTATTCGAACACTAACACGAAGCATTCCCCAAATTGAGACCATAACCATCGATTTTCCAAGTGGCTCTACTGTTCGCAGTATTGCAAAAAAATTAGAAGAAAACGGTGTTTGCTCAACCGTTGACTTTTTTACAACACTCGAAAAAAGCCAATTTAATTACTGGTTTTTAGCCCAAATTCCAACAAATCCATTGCGATTTAACAAATATGAAGGCTATTTCTTCCCAGATAAGTATGAGTTTTTTAAAAACGAGAGCCCTTTCACGGTAATTGTGCGTTTCTTCGATAATTTCGAGAAAAAAGTCGGCGAAAAATTAAGGCAACTCTCTGGTGACTTAACGGCAGATGAGGGGATTATTCTAGCCTCAATTGTTGAAAAAGAAACCGGCAGTGGCGAGGGAACAAAAGAAGTTGCCGCCATTTACCTAAATCGCCGAGCAAACTCGGCCAAGTTTCCGCGGTTGGAATCTTGCCCAACCAGAGACTATGTTAACCATAACATAAAACCATATATTGACTTCAAAAATCAAGAATTATATGACGCCTATAACACATATAAGTGCAGAGGTCTTCCAGCTGGTCCCATTAGCAACCCTAGTCTCATTTCCATAGAGGCGGTGATTAACCCTATAAATACCGAATATTTCTATTTCTGTTCTGACGAAAACGGTAAAATCTATTACGGAAAAACTTTTGCAGAGCACTGTGCAAATCAGCAAAAAGCAGCCGAACAAAATGCAGAAATCGCAAAAAAATCAACTCAACAAAAGTTTTACTCAAAAACTCATAAATCCGAATAACTACCTGGGAGAAATTTTAATGAACACTTATGACGACAACTCTCTTAAAACAAATCTAATAAAACGTTATTTTGGGAACATGAACAACGAACAGCAAACAGCAATCGGAACATTAACAGGCCCCGTTCTGATTTTGGCCGGTGCCGGAAGCGGAAAAACTACTGTTGTAGCAAACAGAATTCTTAACATGGTAAAATATGGAATAGATCTTAATTCAAATCAGAACTTAAATGAATCGGAAATGCAGCAAGCTAATGAATTCGATGACGGTGAAAATAGTTTCTTGATGGAACAAATAAAGCCGCGGAAAATTTTGGCGATTACTTTTACCAATAAAGCAGCACAAGAACTAAAAGAACGCCTTAAATGCGTGGCAGAGGAAGCCGCCAACTCTATTAATGTTGGAACGTTTCATTGGCTTTGTTTGCAAATTTCAAGAAGAAACGCTAACATTTTGGGCTATACCTCAAATTTTACCATTTATGACCAAGATGACTCCAAAAGATTAATTAAGCGCATTTTAAAAGAGTTAAATATAAGTGAAGAAATGTTTGGGGTCAATTCTATATTAACAGAAATAAATCACGCTAAAGAAAATCTTTTGGACGCCACTGCTTACAAAAATGAAGGAGGAAACAATTACCGAAAATCAGTTATTGCAACAATCTACAACCATTACCAAGCCAATTTAAAATCCAATAATGCCATGGATTTTGACGATATGGTGATGCTGTCAACGCAATTACTGCTCCAAAATTCAGACATTTTGCAATATTACCAAAATCGTTTTAGTCACATCACAATCGACGAATATCAAGATACAAATTTCGCTCAATTCATGCTTGTAAAACTGCTTGCAAGCGCCCGGCACAACATCTGTGTAGTTGGAGATGACGACCAAAGCATTTATAGATTTCGTGGGGCCAACATTGAAAATATTTTAAATTTTGAAAAGCACTTCCCCGGAACTAAGCTGATTCGCCTAGAGCAAAACTACAGAAGCACACAAAATATTCTAGATGTTGCCAATTCCATAATCAAAAACAATCAAGCACGAAAAGCAAAAACTCTTTGGACAAAAAACACAAAAGGGACTAAAATAGTAATCTTTAAAGCAGACGACGAATACAGAGAAGCAATTTATGTTGCAGAAAAGATAAAAAATATTGTAAACGACGGCAAACACTACAGCACTTGTACTGTTCTTTACCGAACAAATGCACAATCAAATGTACTTGAAACTGTTTTCTCAAAAAAGGAGTTACCATATCAAGTTTTTGGTGGCCAACGATTTTATGACCGAAAAGAAATCAAAGATGTATTAGCTTACCTTTGTGTTGTTAATAATCAACATGACGACATTCGATTACTTAGGGTAATAAATGAACCGCGCCGTAAAATCGGGCCAAAAGCACTTTCCATTATCGAAGAAATTAAGAAAGAAGAATCTATCAGTTTGTTTTCCGCAGCAGAACAACTTAAAGAAAGCCGGCAACTTCAAACCTTTGTGCAAATGATATATGAACTTAAACAAGAATTAATAAGAACCACATTACCAGATTTTATTGACGTATTAATAGAAAAAACTGGCTATAAAGAGATGTTAACAAGTACTGGGCACGAAGGTAAGATTCGTTTAGAGAACATAAATGAACTAAAATCTAATTTATTAACATACTCTGAAAATGAAAAAAATCCTTCACTTGAAGGGTTCTTAGGTGGCGTTGTTCTTTATGAAAACGAGAACCAAGAGACTAATGCCGACAGTGTTAAGTTAATGACATTGCACGCTGCTAAAGGGTTGGAATTTGAAACAGTTTTTATTGTGGGCATGGAAGAGGGGATTTTCCCCGGGAACAAAGCACTTTTTGACGAAAAAGAATTAGAAGAAGAACGCCGGCTAGCTTATGTTGGGTTTACACGAGCCCGAAATCAGCTTTTTTTAACTCACGCTAGACGCCGAACTTATTTGGGGCAAACACTATTTAACCAATCATCTCAATTCATCAAAGAAATTCAACAAGAGCTTTGTGTTTATTTCCAAGAAACGCCACCTTCTCATCTGGGGAGAAACAAGAAAAATACTAACCTGCCGCAAACCAGATACATAGGGTATAAAAAAACACCAATAGCACCAATAAACCGCATAAAATTTATTGGCGGAGAGAAAGTCAGCCACCCCAAATTTGGTTCTGGCAAAGTAGAAAATGTTGTAAATTCGGGGAACGATCAATTGTTGGAAATTACTTTTGACAAAGTCGGCAAAAAAAAACTCATGGCTAATTACGCAACTTTTATCCTCGAACCATCTTGAGTTTTTATTCTTTAGCCTTCGCATGGTGGGCCTTCAGGGACTCGAACCCCGGACACCCCGGTTATGAGCCGGATGCTCTAACCAGCTGAGCTAAAGGCCCGCACCACCAGCCCATTGTATCGTGATATCTACCATTTGTCAAGAAAACTTTAATACGTTTTCAGTATATGATTTTTTAAAATTACAGTGGAGGGATTATTTTAAAAAAATGAAGCACACATATTTGATTCAGCACGATTCTTGCGATTGTGCTGCCGCTTGTTTAACTATGATTTGTGATTACTTTGGATTAAAAGCAAGCATGGCAAAAGTTCGCGAGATTATAGGCACAGATAAGAGTGGTACTAGTGGCTTAGGTCTTGTTAAAGGCTATAAAACTTTGGGGTTTAATGTTAATGCTGTAAAAACGAAAGAGAAACAAAATTTAAACAAAGATTTGTTCCCTTGCATTGCTAATGTAAAAACTGAAGATAGTTTACACTACATTGTTGTTTATGGCATGAAAAAAGACAAATATATTGTTGCTGACCCCAAAATAGGGAAACGTGTTCTTTCTTCTAAATATTTTCTTGAAATATGGACTGGCGTTTTATTTTTAGCAACCCCTGGCAAAACATTTCAAAAAGGGAACCAACGTAAAACATTTAGTATGATTTCTTCATTCCTCTCATTGTTAAATTCCAAAACAAACTCTAACAACAGTTTTAGCAATAGCAAAAAAACAAATCATTTTTGTGTTAATTGGTACAGCACAAAATATCAAAAGCATTTGCTTTGTTTTATTGTTCTTTTTTCAATTCTTGGGATTCTTCTTGGGCTTGCAAGTTCCTTTTATTATAAGATTCTAATAGATACCGTAATGCCAGCTGAGAATTTTTATCTTTTAAAAACGGCGTCTCTTGTTTTTCTTTTTATTGGTGTTGTGAGTGCCATCATCACCGTTGTTAAATCATACATTTTCAATATTTTTTGCAATAAAATCGACTTATCCATTATAATTTCTTACTATAATCTAGTTTTACATCTTCCTTTGAATTTTTTCAATTCAAGAAGCGTCGGCGAGATTCTTTCAAGGCTAAACAATGCTTACGAAATCAAAAACTCAATTGCTGTTGTAACTATCGATACCGGCATAAACATCGCAATGGTTATTGGGTGTGGTATATTATTGTGTAAAATCAACTTTCCCATGTTTTCTGTTTTTCTTTTAACTTTACTTTTGTACACTGTAATTATCCACGGGTTCAGAAAGCGGTTGAAGGAAAAAACTCGCGATCTTCTAGAAAAAAACTCTCAACTTCAGTCCGTGTTTATTGAATCCATTTCAGGGATAGAAACTGTTAAAACTTTAGGGGTTTTTTCACGATTCGAGCAATTATTCAAAAAAAATGTACATAATTTCTTTAACGAAAAATTTAGCCAAGGAAAATTATTCTCACTAGAATCTTTCTTAATTCAGCTTGTTTCAGTTTCTTGCAACGTTTTTGTTCTATGGTTAGGTATTTACAATGTTATGTCTAATCGTCTCTCTTTTGGCGAATTTTTAACGTTTAATGCGTTAATCATTTATTTTATGGGGCCTGCTGGGCAATTGGTGCAACTTCAAACTGTACTGCAAACCTCCTGGATTAATTTTTGCCGCCTTTTCGATGTAATGGACTTGCCAACAGAAAAACAACGTCAAGAAATACCCATACAAATCATTCCAGATTTGTTTTTACCTATTGCATTAAAATGTGTGGATTTCCGATATGGAAGCAGGAAATTAGTGTTTTCTAACCTTAACATGAACATCGAAGCAGGTGAATTTGTTGCTATTGTTGGTGCAAGCGGTGCTGGAAAGAGTACCATCCCGAAACTTTTAATGAATTTTTATCAAATTGAAGCTGGCCAGATTTTTTTTGGCCCCTACCCAATTCAAGAAATAGATGTTGAATTTTTAAGAAGTCGCATTGCTTTTCTACCGCAAACCACAACTCTTTTTAGTGGTACCCTGGAGGAAAACATTCGCCAAAACAGTTCCGTTTCTGACTCACGTTTCAAAGAGGTTTGTGAAATGTGTTGTGTGAACGAATTTGTTCGTGATTTACCCGGTGGCTACGGTTTTAAAGTTTTGGAACATGGCAACAATTTTTCTGGGGGGCAGAAACAAAGAATCGCACTGGCAAGGTCACTTTTGCGGCCATTTGATATTTTTATTATGGACGAGGCAACAAGCGGTGTTGATAGTGTAACAGAACGGTTGATTATGGATGTTCTTTTCAATAAACTAAATCGGGCAACTGTTATTTTAATTACGCACCGGCTTTCTCTTGTTTCGCGCTGCCGGCGAATTTTTGTTGTTGAAAATGGAACGATTGTGGAAGCTGGTTCTCACGAAGAATTAATAGCTGCAGGGGGTTTTTACAACAAAATGCAAACAGCTGCAGAATTTTAAAATGAGAAAAGGATTTCTTGTTAATCTGTTTCTTTTTAAGAAGAATAAGATAATAGTAGTATTAGTAGAAGTTGTGAAAAATGTTGAAAAACAAAGAGTGTGTGGTGCAAGCAGGAGAAATAGAAAAACACTAATCGTTGAAAAAATATAAAAAAACAAAGAAGTTGACAACGAAAAAAAAAGAAAAGTGAAAAGAGTGGAAAAGAAAGAAAAAGATCGAAAAACTTTGTGAACAAGATGAATTTGATGATATAATTAATGAGAGAAAATGGTGTAAAAAAACACAAAAAGGCAGGTTGTTATGTACGAAGATGAATCAAAGATTGTGGATGTTTCGTTAGAGAAAGAAATGGAAAAATCTTACCTAGATTATTCCATGTCTGTGATAGTTATGCGGGCCCTTCCTGATGTGAGAGATGGCTTGAAACCAGTTCACAGAAGAATTCTTTACGCTATGTTTGAAAATGGGTTGAGTCCAGAAAAAGCATATAGGAAATCTGCAGATACCGTTGGTGTTGTTTTAGGAAGGTACCATCCACACGGGCAAGATGCAATTTACGATGCGCTAGTTAGAA
Source organism: Oscillospiraceae bacterium (assembly GCA_031266415.1). Taxonomy (GTDB): domain Bacteria; phylum Bacillota; class Clostridia; order Oscillospirales; family Ruminococcaceae; genus BNZN01. The sequence goes on from JAISBB010000001.1 coordinate 364,681, forward strand.
TGGCTCAAGATTTTTCGTTACGGTACACGTTGATTGATGGCCACGGCAACTTTGGATCTATTGATGGTGACCCGCCCGCTGCATATAGATATACAGAGGCACGGCTGAGTAAAATGTCAATGAATATGCTAACAGATCTTGATAAAGAGACCGTTGCATTTGTTTCTAATTATGACGATCGACTTAAAGAACCAACAGTTTTACCATCTCGGTTCCCAAATTTATTGGTTAATGGCTCAACGGGGATTGCTGTTGGAATGGCCACAAATATTCCACCACATAACCTTGGAGAGGTAATAGATGCACTTTGTTTTTTGATGAAGAATCCAGATGCAGAAATAGATGAGGTTTTGGCATTCATAAAAGGGCCCGATTTTCCAACTGGCGGTGTTATTATGGGAATGGCTGGGCTTAGAGCTGCTTACCACACTGGCAAAGGGAAGATATTACTGCGGGCAAAAACAGAAATAGAAGGCGAAGAAGAATCTAAAGCCAAGATTATAGTAACAGAAATTCCATATATGGTGAGTAAAAGCAAGTTGTTGATTGCTATTTCAGATCTTGTGAAAGAGAAGAAAATTGAAGGGATTTCGGATTTACGTGATGAGTCTGACCGCAATGGCTTGCGAATAGTTATTGAGATAAAAAGGGGAGCAATTGCCCAAGTTGTTCTCAACCAGCTATTCAAATATAGCCAGATGCAAGAAACATATGGCATAATTTTATTAGCTCTTGTAGGTGGAGAGCCAAAGATATTAAATATCAAGCAAATCTTAGATTATTACCTATTGTTCCAAAAAGAGGTTATAATTAACCGTACTAAATTTGAACTTAAAAGAGCGGAAGAGCGAAAGCATATTTTAGAAGGTTTAGTAATTGCAATAGAAAGTATAGACGAAGTTATTTCATTAATAAGAAGTGCTAGCATTGTTGGCGAAGCAAGAGAGAAACTAGAGTTAAGGTTTAATTTAACACAAATCCAATCTGCTGCAATTATTGCAATGAAACTCGGTCAATTAACGGGTTTGGAACGCGGGAAGTTGGAATCTGAGCTGACAGAAGTAAGAGCAAGAATTAAAAATTTGTTGGAATTGCTTGCTAATGACGCGAAAATATTGGCGTTAATTAAAGAGGATCTTCTTGAAATAAAAAGAAAATTTACCGACGGGAGGCGAACAAAATTAGAACCGTTGGAAGGTGAAGTGGATATTGAGGATTTAATTGAAGAGCAAACGTCAGTGGTGACACTTACTCATTTCGGCTATATTAAACGGCAACCAACTCAGACGTATAAAGTTCAAAAACGTGGCGGAAAAGGAGTTATTGGCCTTAGTAGAAAAGAAGAAGATTTTGTGGAAGATTTGTTCGTTTGTTCCACTCATGATTATATTTTCTTTTTTACGAATAAGGGGAAAGCATATAGGATAAAATGTTACCAGATTCTCGAAGGGTCGCGGGTGGCAAAGGGAACAAACATTGTTAATTTGATTTCGTTGGAGCCTGGAGAGAAGGTTACAGCTGCCGTAAAGGTTGAAAATATTCAGAGCAATGAATTTTTTGTTATGGCAACGAGAAAGGGAATAATAAAAAGAACAAAATTAATAGCTTATCAAAATATTAGAAAAGGTGGCATTGTTGCAATTAATTTGGATGACGATGATGAACTGGGTTGGGTCACTTTGACAAAAGGGGCTGGGGATATTCTTGTTGCCACAAAACAGGGGAAAGCGATCCATTTTGGGGAAAAAGATGTTAGAATTGTAGGACGGCAGGCAAAGGGAGTTCGTGCTATTTTAATGAGAGCGGAAGATGAAGTTGTTGGTGTTGTTGCGTTTGCATCTGACGACCAAAAGATTATTACGATTACGGAAAATGGAATAGGTCGTTGTGCAGAATCTTCCAAATATCGGCGACAAGCCCGCGGGGGCAAAGGTGTTTATAATTACAAAGTTACTGAAGCAACGGGGTTAGTTGCTTCAGTAAAAGCGATTATTGGAGAAGATGACCTTATTATAATAAAAAACGAGGGAACTATTATTCGAGTTAAGGCAACAGAAATTCGGAACATGTCTAGAACTGCCAAAGGGATTAAATTAGTGCGTGTAAAAGATGGAGAACGAGTAGTTGCTTTGGCAAAAGTTCCAAGTGAAGAAATAACAGAATTAGAAGATGAAGAGGTGAATTAATTTTGGATTACGGTTGGCTTTCTATTTTGCCGCCGGTTATTGCAATGGGTTTTGTATTGATCACGAAAGAGGTTTTGTTTTCATTAACTATTGGGATCTTTTCCGGTTCATTAATTTACAATCGCTATAATTTATTAAGTGGATTAGAAACAACATTCCGCATTATTTCTGGTGGTTTAGCTGGGAACTCAGAAAAAGTAAATATTTTAGTTTTTTTGGGATTTCTTGGTGCTTTAGTTGCAGTTCTTACAATTACTGGTGGGGCCCAAGCTTACGGTGATTGGGCAGCGAAGAAAATAAAAACAAAAAAAGGGTCACTGCTTATGATTTGCCTTTGTGGTGCTTTGTTTTGTATAGATGATTATTTTCATTTTCTTGCCGCAGGGGTAATTATGAAACCAGTAACAGAACGGAATAAAGTTTCCCCAGAGAAATTTGCATACTTTTTAGACTCAACAGGGTCACCATTTTCTGTGATTTCGCCACTTTCTGGTTGGGCCGCGGTCATTGTTTCATTACTTGGCCAATGTGGAGTGGTGGCCCCAATGAATGTGTTTGTGAAGGGAATCCCATATAATCTTTATGCTGTGCTTACTGTCGTTGTTGTTGTTATTTTTTCGGTTGTGCGGTTCGACTTGGGTCAAATGGCTGCCTGCGAAAAGAAACAAGAAAAGCTGGAAAGAGTGGTTCCAACCGAAAAATTAAGTGAAGAAGAGAACTCAATAGATAATAAAAACGGAAAAATTATTCACATGATTGTGCCGATTACACTTCTTATTGGGGGCTCTATTTTATATATGTTGAAGTTCGGCGGATATTTTTCGGGGCAGGTTAGTGTACTGCAGGCCTTAGAAAACACAAAAATGGGAGAGGCACTTGTGATGGGCAGTTTTCTTTCGCTATTTTCGGTTTTTCTTCTTACTGTGCCATTAAAATTGATGTCACTTCAAGAGTTTGTGAGCGGAGTTGTTTCTGGAATTAAAGCCATGCTACCATCAGTTTTAATTTTGATTTTGGCATGGGCAATTAGCGATGTTTGTAGCAAAGAATATCTTAATACTGGCTTGTTTGCCGAAAAAGTTTTGGGTTCAGCAATTCCCGTTTACCTGTTCCCAGTACTTGTTTTTGTTTTTGCGTGTTTACTTTCTTTCGCAACTGGTACTTCTTGGGGCACATTTGGGATTATTTTGCCGGTAGTTGTAAGCCTTTGCAATAATTTGCCGGGAGATATATTAACGATTTCCGTTTCGGCAACGCTTGCTGGTGCTGTTTTTGGTGACCACGTTTCGCCGCTTTCTGAAACAACGGTGATGGCTGCAACTAGTGCCGATTGCAATTTAATTAAACACGTTTCAACACAATTACCATATGCCATTATTGTTGCTGTTTCTGCTGCAGTTGGGTATTTTGTTGCAGGTTTGAGTGAAAATATATTCCTTGTTTTAATGGCGGGCGTTGCAATGGTAATTGTAACAATTTATTTTGCCAGAAAATTACTTGCAAAGTTCGAAAAAGAAGAGAAAATTTTAGCTTAGTGGGTAGTTTTCTTTGCGATTTAGAAATTTTGTTGCTGTGGATTGGAAGGTGTACGTGTGGTACATAGATATAGGTTTCAGGGCTCCTGTTTTGCAATTGATGTGAACAGCGGTAGTGTTCACGTACTGGATGAATTAACTTATGAACTTTTGGAATATTTGAAAGATCCTTTCCCGGAGGAATTGCCGAAAGAGCTCCTTTTGAATTTAAACTATGATTTGGAAGAAGTAAAAGAGGCTTACGGTGAGTTGTATATCCTTTTTCAAAATGGACTTCTGTTTTCCAAAGAACAAGTGCCCAATAAGAGCTATGAATGGGGGCTCAAAATTCCAATAAAATCGGCTTGTTTGCATGTTTCGCACAATTGTGATTTAAGGTGCAAATATTGCTTTGCTGGAACGGGAGCATTTGGCGGGGAAAGAGCAACCATGAGTTTGGAAGTTGGCAAATTGGCGATAGATTTTTTATTAAGACGGTCTTTGCAGCAGGAAAATATTGAAGTAGATTTTTTTGGGGGAGAGCCTCTTTTGAACTTTGAAGTTGTGAAAGAGGTTGTGAAATATGCTAGGGCGCAGGAAGAAAAAACGGGGAAACGATTTAGGTTTACGCTTACAACGAATGGGCGCGGGTTAGATAGTGAAAGAATATCGTATATAAATTGTGAAATGGCGAATGTTGTTCTTTCCATAGATGGAAGGAAAGAGGTCACCGACCGGTTGCGCGTGGATGCAAACGGTAGCGGTTGCTATGATGAGATTTTGCCGAAATTTAAAGATCTAGTTGTAAAAAGAGGTGGCAAAAATTATTACGTGCGTGGTACTTTTACGAAACTGAATTTAGATTTTGTGAAAGATATTCGGCATTTGGTGAAAGAAGGATTCAAAGAGATTTCATTTGAACCTGTGGTTTTGAATGTAAGATCACCATATGCTATCACAAAGAACGACCTTGCACAAATTTTTATGGAATATGAGAATTTGGCGAAAGAAATGGTTTGGAGTAAGCAGCGTGGCGATGATTTTAATTTTTTCCATTTCGGAATTATTGGCAAAGATGCGCCGTGCCTTTCAAAAAGGATTAAAGGTTGTGGTGCCGGTGTGGAATATGTTGCGGTGACTCCTGAAGCCGACATTTACCCGTGTCATCAATTTGTTGGTAGAAAAGAATATGTTATGGGGAATCTGAAAGACGGCACTTTTGATATTGGAAAGCAGGCTCAATTTGCTGGAATTAATATCAGTAAAAAAAGTAAGTGTAAAAATTGTTGGGGGAAACTTTATTGCGGTGGTGGCTGCCACGCAAACAATGTTCTACTGGGTGGTGATTTTTTCGAACCTTATGATATTAGCTGTGAATTGTTAAAGAAGCGCTTAGAGTGTGCAATTTGGGTTAGTGCCGAATTGGCTTCGCGTTAGAAGGCTAGCTTTTTTAGATCGATTTTTGTGGTTTCTTTTTCTTAATGCCAACATTCGCAGAGCATCCAGAGACTCACATAACTGAGCGATGACGTTTGTGGCCTTGTGTGTGATTACAGTTGCCGTTTTCGGTGTGTATTTCGGTGGTGTTTGGATTTGTCCCGCTGAGTAGGGTTGTGGATTTAAGTTTTTTGTTAACTTACATCAAGCATTTTCATGTATTCGCTACCGTTTTTCGCAATGAATTCTTTTCTAGCTACAATGTCTTCCCCCAAAAGAATTTCAAATGTGCGAGTTACAGCTTCTTTTTCATTGAAATTAACCTTCGTAAGTCGCCTTGTTTCTGGGTTCATAGTTGTTAGCCACATCATATCGGGTTCATTTTCCCCTAACCCTTTGGAGCGTTGAAGTGTGTATTTTGTGCTGAGTTTATTGCATATTTTGGTTTTTTCTGGTTCAGAGTAAGCAAAATATGTTTTATTTTTATTCCTAATTTCGTATAGAGGCGACTGTGCAATATATACATAGCCGTTGATAATAAGCTTTGGTACTAGTTTGAAAAGCATTGCAAGAATCAGCGTGCGAATTTGGAATCCATCCACGTCGGCATCCGTGCAGATGATGATTTTGTTCCAACGTAAGAGATTTAAGTCGAATGTAGCAACATTTTGGGCTCCGCTTTTAATTTCTGTGCCACAGCCAAGTACTTTGAGTATATCTATAATGATTTCACTTTTAAATATTTTTTCATAACCAGATTTAAGGCAGTTTAGAATTTTGCCACGAACAGGGATAATCGCTTGATAGTCTGCATTGCGGCTTAATTTGCAGGCACCAAGTGCGGAATCTCCCTCAACTATGTAAAGTTCGCGCTTACTTGGGTCTTTTAACCTACAGTCTACAAATTTTTGAACACGGTTCATTACGTCGACGTTTACTAAAAGTTTTTTCTTAACATTTAGTCGCATTTTTTCTGCGCTTTCGCGGCTTCGCTTGTTAATTAATATTTGTGCCACTATTTTTGCTGCTTCAGTTGGTTGCTCTATAAAATAAATTTCGAATTCGTGCTTCAAGAAATCACAAATAAATTCGTTTATAAATTTATTTGTGATTGCTTTTTTTGTTTGATTTTCGTATGATGTTGCGGTTGAGTAAGAGGATAACACCAACACTAAAGAGTCGGCAACATCTTGAAATGTGATTTTTGTTTCGTTTTTTAAATATTTTTTTGTTTGCCGTAAATAGGAATCGATAGCGGTTGTTACTGTGGTTTTAACTGCTTTTTCACTTGCGCCGCCGTATTCTAGGAAACTTGAATTGTGGTAACATTGCAAAAAACCGCGTGTTGAAAAACAAAAAGCGACCTCGGCTTTAACGTCATATTCTGCTTTATCTGCACGGTCTTTCCCTTTGCCAAGTCCACTTTTCCAGTGCTTAATTGCTGTTAGTTGTGTGCTTGATTCTTCGTAAACATAGTTTACCAGTCCATTTTCAAAAAAAAATGTTTCTTTGTATTCCGGTTGTTCTATGAGTAGTTCTAAAATAGCCGGAGAATTGATTACGGCTTGTTGTTTTAAAGTTGTTTGAAAGTAATCTAGTGAGATGTCTATTTCCGTGAATACTTCGGGATCTGGTTTCCAGTGAAGTTTAGTGCCAGTTTTGTTGCCTTCAAATTTTTCTTTGGTTAACCCGCCAACATTTTCACCTTTCTCGAAATGCAGGCGATAAATAAACCCGTCTCTAAAAATTTCGGCGTCCATAAATTCAGATGAATATTGTGTTGCGCAGAGTCCAAGCCCATTTAATCCAAGTGAAAATGTATATGCAAGGTCTGCTTCATTATATTTCCCCCCGGCGTAGAGTTCGCAGAATAGCAATTCCCAGTTATATTGTTGCTCTGTGTTATTGAAGTCAACAGGGATCCCACGGCCAAAATCTTCCACGGTTAGCGAATTATCTTTGTGTTTGGTAATTAAAATCTTTTGCCCAAATCCAGATCGGACTTCATCTATTGAATTTGCAAGGATTTCAAAGAAAGAGTGTTGGCACCCTTCTAATCCATCGGATCCAAAAACTACACCAGGGCGCTTTCTTACTCTTTGTGCGCCTTTTAATGAGGTTATGCTTTCGTTGTCATATCGAATGTATTTTCACCTCGCTAGTCATTTAAGGTTGAAAACTGTCAAAACTTAAAGCCCGGTTGTCAACCCGGACTTAGAGTTTGTGATTTCCTGTCTCCAAATTTAATTACTTGCCATATCTGGTTCTGCCATCATTTTTGTAAAGCCTGCAGCGTCGATTTTTTCGTGATCTAACAAATACTGAACTAGTTGCATTAACTTTGTGCGGTTCTTTGTTAAGATATTTACGGCTTTTTCATAAGCTGTATCGATTATTTTTCTGATTTGCTCGTCAATTTTTTGCATGATTTCATTGGAGTGTGCAAGTGGGTCCATATATCCAGAGACACCTAATATTGCATTATCATAAACTACATTCCCAAGTTCGGTGCTAAATCCATAAATTGTAACCATGCTTCTTGCATTAATTGTTGCCACGCGAATATCTTCCATTGCGCCGGTTGAAATTTCATCTAGTTCTAATTTTTCTGCTGCTCTTCCGCCCATTGCAACCACAATTTCGTCACGCATCGCGGCATCGGTTTTATATAGATTGTCTTCTTTTGGGGTTGAAAGTGTAAATCCGCCAGCATTTCCTGTAGGGATTATAGAAATCATATTAACGTCACTGTAGTTTTCGCAGTAATAGGCACAAATGGCGTGCCCTGCTTCGTGGATAGCAGTTGAGTATCTGTTGTTTGCTGTAACTTTTTTTGTTCTTTTTTCTGTCCCCACGATGACTTTAACAACGGCACGGTCTATATCTTTTGCGCGAATTGACTTCTTGCCATATTTTGCGGCAAGAAGTGCAGCTTCATTCATCAAATTAGCCAGATCTGCGCCGGTAAACCCAATTGTTGCTTTTGCAACAGCTTCTAGATTAACGTCCGGGGCTAGCGGCTTGTTTTTTGTGTGAACAGTAAGAATCTCTTCGCGCCCTTTTACATCTGGGTGCCCAATGTAAATTTGCCTGTCGAAACGCCCCGGGCGTAGTAACGCTTTATCTAAAGATTTTGCCATGTTTGTTGCCGCAACAACAATAACGCCACTGTTAGGTTTAAACCCATCCATTTCAACCAACAACTGATTAAGTGTTTGGTCTCTTTCGTCATGACTGCTAAATGAGCCAACTTCTCTTTGTTTCCCAACAGCGTCAATTTCATCAATGAACACAATGCAAGGCGAATGTTTTTTTGCTATTTCAAAAAGATCGCGAACTCTTGAAGCGCCAACGCCAACAAAAACTTCTACAAAAGCAGACCCGGAAATGAAAAAAAACGGAACTCCTGCCTCTCCGGCGAGTGCACGGGCTAAAAGTGTTTTTCCTGTGCCAGGTGGCCCCACAAGAAGAACTCCCGTTGGTATTTTTGCCCCTAATTCGCTAAATTTATTTGGGTCTTTAAGAAATTGTATGAGATCTGCAATTTCTTCTTTTTCTTCGTTTAGGGCGGCAACATCACTCATTAAAATTTTTGGCCCTTTATCTAGATATTTGATATGCTTTGACTTAAATCCACCCATATCTTGGCCAATTGAACCTTTTGACATATATCTTTGCATGAAATAAATGGCCACACCAATTAAGATAAGAGGCATGACAGAATTAATAAATACGGCAATAAAAGTTCCCCAAGAATTAGATGCACGCTTATAGTCGGCTTGAATTACATTATCTGGATGTGCGTTATCGTGCGCTTTTATATATTCATTGACGTCGGCAAGAAATAGCTTAACGCTTGGCAGTTTATATTTTACTTCCGTTACGGTTGCTGGATCGACAATAACTTTTAATTTTGCTTTATTGTTGGGCAAAAAAGTAATGTCTGAAACGCAATCATTTTTAAAAAGGTGAATAATTGCCGAGGCCTGATTAAATGCAGTATCTGGTGTTTCAATTAATAGGCTAAGAGTCGGCAAGTTACACAGTACATCTATTGTTCGCGCTTGTGTTTTTTCAACGGCAACGGTAAGGTCACCACTTCCCAACTTAATGTCAAAGCCAACAACACGGTCTTTTCTGAAATAATCAACAATTTGATAATATTTAACAACTTCCTTTTTTTCACCTTTAAAAAATAAAAAAGGAATAAAAATTATCAATAATACAAATATGATATATATGATGAACTCATTGGATTTCTTGCCTTTCAAGAATCAAATTCCTCCATAAATGTGCAATTTTCTTTTACTTTTTCTGGGGATAGTACCCCTATATACGGGAGATTTCGATATTTTTCGTTATAATCTAAACCGTAACCAACAACAAACTCGTCTGGAATAACAAAACCACAGTAGTCTAACTCAAAATCTTTAATGCGGCGGCTTGGTTTGTCAAGGAGTGTAGCAACTTTAATGCTGTGCGGATGCCGTTCACGGAGAATGTTTATTAGATAGTTTAAGGTCATGCCGCTGTCTAAAACATCTTCCACAATTAAAACATCATAACCGGCTAGTTCTTTGTCTAGGTCTTTTATTATTTTAACTACTCCAGAGGTCCGACTTCCTGCACCATAACTTGAAACTGCCATAAAATCAATTTCAAGCGGGATGGTAATTTTACGTATTAAGTCAGCAAGGAAAATGACGGCTCCTTTAAGAATACTAACAATTAACAAATTCTGGGTTTGATAATCTGTGTTTATTTTGGCTCCCATTTCTGCAACTTTTTCGGCTATTTCTTGTTCTGATATTAATATGAATTGTATGTCACTACTCACGCAAACGCCCCTCCTCGGTTTATAGCGAATCTTCTTTCACATGGTAGCATGTTTAGACTGCAATTACAAGTGTTACCCACGTTAAAATTATGTGTCAAATTGTGTGGTTTTAGTTTTAAATGTCATTTTTTACTATAGATGCACCCACAGTAGTTTTGCCGATATAGATTATATTTTTGCGCTAATTCTGCAGAGCGCTTAAAACCATTTTTTTCTGAAAAATTACAAGCAAGGTAAGAAATATTCGTTTGTTTGCTAACTTTCAAGCCAATCTCATTAATTGCGTTTGCGTTTTTGTGTGGACTAACAGATAATGTTGTTGCAAAACAATCTATGCTTAAGTTCTCGCACATTTTTGCCGTTTCTTTAAGCCGCAACTTGAAGCATTTGGCACACCTGGTGCCACCTTCTGGTTCTGTTTTCAGGCTCTCAACTGCCGTTGTAAAAACATTTGGGTTATATGTTCCTTCTAAGAGTTTTACAGTTTGGCCGAAACTTGCATAATGTAAAAGTTTTTTTTGTTCTGCTAGTCGTTTAAAGTACTCATTTGGTGGGTAAATATTTGGATTATAATAATAAACAGTAACCGCAAATTGAGAAACAAGTTGTTCCAAAACGGAACTGCTGCATGGAGCGCAACAACTGTGAAGTAATAATTTTTTCATTTTGTTAAATATTCTTTCAATTTTCTTCTGGAATATTTGCGTATATGATAATGCAAAACCAAAGCCAATCACCCTCATCTTCAGCTGCATAAAGACCAACGCCAATATTCTGGTAACTGTTCATTGACAAGTCATTCCCGGTTTGTGAAGCCATGATGGTATTCAATAATCTCTCGGCAGTTGGTTTTTCATGATCGTATCCAAATGCGATATATATAGCACAGTCTTTAATTTTGCGTGGCAATATATTGCGCCAGTCGTCCCCATTTGGAAGCATTGAGAAAAGGTACTCGTGAACATACATTCCTTCTCCTAATGTGCACGCAGCATTGGTTAGTGCTTCTTCTGAACTAAAAGGTTTTAATTTTTTACTTTTCCTTCGCTTGTTTAAGCCACTAATAACATCATCTGCGTCTTTGTTTAAAAAGAAGCTCGGGATTTCCTTTTCCGCTTCCACGAAAGAGCAAAAAAGGGGAGTGTTTAAAATTAAAAATGTACAACTAAGGGCGAACAGAATTTTCCACAATTTCATAATTATTCCCTTATATTTTCTTTGATGGTTCTAACAGCAAGGGCGTCGCACCGTGCATTGTATTTGTTGTTTGCGTGTCCTTTTATCCACACAAAATCTACGTCATGTGTTTTAAAAAAAACAAGGAGCTTTTGCCAAAGGTCAACATTTAACACGGGTTTTTTATCGCTTTTCAGCCAGGAGTTACTTTCCCATTTTTTTAGCCACCCTTTTTTAATTGCATCTACCACATATTTAGAGTCACTGTATAAAGTTACAGAGCAAGGTTGCTTTAATGCCTCAAGTGCGACCAAAACAGCGGTTAATTCCATGCGATTATTTGTAGTTGCTGGTTCAAATCCTGAAAGTTCTTTTTCAGTATTTCCGAGCTTTAAAATAACACCGTAGCCGCCGGGCCCAGGGTTTTTTGAGCAGGCACCATCTGTGAATATCTCAATGTTTTTTTTCTCTTTATTCCTCACAATAGTAATTCCAATCTGCCTCTGCAATAGAAATGATTTTCGCAAGTTTACGTTTATCTCTCAAGTTTTTCAGTTCGTGTGGGAAAACTAATAAAAACATGCAAAAAGCAGTTAATAGGAAGAAGTTCAAATAATATATCGCGCCCTCACCAAGACCATCAAGTGGAGTTTCAACATCTGCAGCACCTGCTAAGAACATGTAATTTTCTCCGCTAATAAGGTTAACAACCCACACAAACGGAGCAAATCCGACGAGAGTGCCAAGTGCACGCAAATAAGATTTGAAATTGATTTTGTAATTATCCATGACCAACCCGTAGATAGCGGTTAATGCGATATAAGCGTGGATGTAAAAGAAATTATAAAACCTAAAACTTCCAACGCCATATCTTATGTTTGGGAATAGAAGTGCTGCGATAGCACCCTCGCTCCAAAAGTAAAGGAAGGGGAAAATTTTTTTGCATGTTTCTATTTTTCTTCCTAACAAGCTCGACAAATTTAAAAAGAGAGCTAAAATGGCAGTTATATGGCACAAATCTAAAGAGAACAAACTTGCCAGAAATTTTCTGCTGCACACGTGCGCCCACACATAGAAGCTGATTTCAAGCACAATGGCCAAAGCCGTTGTTGTTCCTCTTATTATTTTATCTGCTTTGTGTGTGATGCGATTTTTGAAAACGACAATTGAAATGGCAGCAATTGCAATTAAAAGAAGTGTGAACATGTGTGTTGCATCATATTTTTCAAAAGAAGAGGTGTTATCTACCTGAAAAAATGGGAAGTTGTGTCGCATGGTAGTCCTCCATAATTACTTTCATTTAAAAAATTAACCAACAACTCGCATTCTATCATAAAACGAAGCTAACTGTCAAAAATGTACATTTTGATCGTAAAAATCTACTTTTGACCTTTGGATAAAGAGTAAGAATAAATGAGCTGTCAGAAAGTTTCTTAAGCCTCACATAGCTAGAATTTTTGTTGAGTTGAATTGGGAATGCCAATATTCAGAAAACTCTAAATTAAGAAGCGTGGAATTGCGCTCTCTTTAAAAATTATGGTTAAGACTCCTTTAGCCGCAATCCTAATTTGGGACCTAAGTAATTAATCATAACAAGGGAGAGAAACATCCGCATAATGCGAATTTTACAACGTGTTCTAATCTTGGTGCAAACCCGTCCGATTCCTCATCCGAATGCAGGGATAATTAGTAAGCGATTCATCGCCCGCATAAACTTCTGATTATCCGCCTGTGTGCTCTCTAGTTCCATTCTCCCGGGCCGTCTAGGCAGTGCCTGAAATCTCCGGCGTTGTGTCGTTCAGCTTGCCAACCAAGCGCCGTTACAACCTGCCTGGTAACTGGCATTACAGGATTCCAGGTCAGGGGTGCGGATGTGTGGTGGGCGAGGGGGCTGCCTTCGCGTTTAGCTACATCTGAGCCCTTTGCCTAACGGTCATTCGATACAATGGAGAATAATCTGTTTTAATGATTTCGGGCCATTGCTCCGCGGAGCAATAACTTTTAATTTTTAAAAATGTAAAAAGAAAAGCGAAGTGTCTTCAATTTTAAACCACTAACGTAATCTTTCTGTTTTTTACTGCCGGGATGTCCTCATGAAGATTTGCTATTTTGTTTATAATGAGTTTTAAAGATTTTCGTCTTTTTCACATTATTTTTTAACATGTGCGGGAAAAACATAATAAACTCACAAGCTGTGCCCAATAAGAATAGGTTAACGTAATATATGTGCCCTTCACCGAGAGAATTAAGTGGAGTTTTGACGGTCGTGTAGCGGGAATATAGCGCGGGCATTAAAAACATGTAATTTTGTCCACTAATCGCGTCGATTACACCAACAATAAAGGCAATAACGGTAAGAATGCCAATTGCACTTAAATAGGATTTGAATGTGATTTTATAATTGTCTACAAATAAGCAGTAAATAGCGGTTAAAATGATATAAGCGTGCGCGTAAAAGAAATGATAAAATCTGATTTTTTCTGGGCCATATTCCAGTGAGGGGAACAAAAAGGCGGCAATGGCACCCATACTCCAAAAATAGAGTAACGGGAACACTTTTTTGTGAATTTTGTGGTTTTGAAATAAGCTAGAAAGATTCAAAAACAACGACAAAAAAGTGGATATATGGCACAAGTCTAAACTAAAAAGATTGCCAACGAAATTGTCTTTGTTTATGTAATTCCACATGTTATGACTGATTTCAGCGGCGATTGCGGGAATGGTTGCGATTATTCTTATTATTTTATCTGCTTTGTGTGTAATGCGTTTTTTGAAAACGATAATTGAAATAATGGCAAAAAGAATTAGAAGCAGCGCTAAAATGTGTGTCGTCCCATATCTTTTGAATGTTGGAAATGGGCTCGCCGTATAAAACGCAAAACAACAACTTGGCATACTAATACCTCCATTAAATTATAAATGTGGCTCTTATTTTACACGAATGTGAAAGTAGTGTCAAAGAATTTTTATTTTTGTTCAAAAAATTAGGTGAGTATTGAAATATTTCTTGTTAGCAATTCTAAATTAAAAAGGAGGAGGCGCTATCTAATTTGTCGTTGCGGTCGAAAACAGCACTGATTTGAGCATCTCTCAGTGTAGAGTTAATATCTGCGTAAGTGTATTTGTCAAGAGCGCAACATTTATCTAAGAAAATAATGTTTGCTTTTGCTTGAATCGGTGTTAGCATTTCAATTAAATTTTTCAATTGTAAGAAAACGGTTTCATCTACACTCTCTTTAATTAAGATTGTGAATTCATTAAAGCTACTTCCATATAAATTCTCACAATTGTCTTGAGTTTTATCTTCATCTTCAAACTCTTCAATTAATATTGTAAATTCAGGTGAATTTTCGAAATTGTCTTGGAATTCATTTTCGGTGTATTTTTGCCATTTAAATTGTTCCATAATAATGGGCTTTGTTCTTAAAAACACACTTAAAACTTCTTCCAAAATTCGTTTGGTCCCTTTGAATTGGCTTATTTCTTTTGCCATCTTTAAAATTTTTCGCAACTGTTCTGTATCTAAAAAAGCGCAACACGTACCCAAGCCAAGCCACCTTGTTAATATTGGCAACATATTTTCAGGGGCTCTATTAATATCCAAATAGTTTGGTAACTTTGCTAGCGCCTCTTTTCTGTCGTTGAAAATCGTGCCAAATATTGCCATATAGCGTTCCAAAAAGTTGGATTCACTTGATGAAAACACTTCTGGCAGATATGCCATTAACGTTTCTGGTGGCGAGATTATGCTTGCACTTTTTATGATTGCTGACTTCGCTGAAAATAATTGCACGGCAAACACAAAATATCTGCCTGTTTGGTGTGTTAGCAAAACATCGTGCAAATTTACACTTACTTGCGCTCCTTGGGTTTCTAAAATTTCTATTTTTTCTTCAAACGTGATTCGCTGCGACTTAAGAACTTTATCTAGTTTTTGATTTTTATTGTTCCGGGTTATGGTATCGTTGGTGACAGCAAGTGCATATGTTGTAAATTCACAATCTCCGTTAAATTCACCTTCTAAAATCAATCGTCCCCATTGAGTGCCAGTTTCTGTGCTATCTAACACTTGCGAAATGTAGCCGCCGTGTTGCGAATTGCTTAAGCTAATGCCATGCTCCATTACCTGCATGTGCATTAAAAATCCAGATAAAAAGCCGTTTTCTTTTATGCAGATTCTTTTTATGTCAGCCATATTACACCACCGTTAATATTTTATTACTTGTTACGATTTGAAAATCTCCAAGGTACCCAAGTGCGAAAGGTTCCAGTGCCAAATTGCCATTTTCATCTTTTTTTGCAAAAGCAGACTGACTGCTAAACGTTAAGCTTTCTATGTATTCAACACAAGGTAATTTTTCTAATTTGGGGTAGATTTCGCCGTAAATAACTCCTTTACCAAAGCCAAATTCAGAATTAATGCTATCTAGCTCAAATTTGAGGGTGTTATATATGATTTCACGTGCATTAGAAATCTCCGGTTTGATATATATATGCCCAGCAACATCAATTGCAACATAACTTGGTGAGGTAAAACACACATTAGCCGTTAATTGCCGGTGCTCTTCTATATGATTGCCAAGGATTTCTTTATGCCGAGAACTTAATTTTGGCATTTCAAAATCACTTATTAATTTTATAACTACAATAATTTTATTGCGTTTATTGTCAAGAATTATATTGATTTTTTCTATATCAATTCCGGGGACGTTTTGCAAAAGTTGTAAATAATCTGCTTTTGTTAATGCCACTTCAGTTGCTTCCATATCCAAAACGACGCGGTTGGTAAAATCCGCCAAGTTTTCTCTATCTTTGCCGCCTCTTGCATAGGTAATGCTGCGTGCTTCAATTGTTTCTTCCCCGTTTTTTGCCACCAGCAATTCACCAGTTTTTATATTGCAATTTTTCCCTTTGCAAAAGTTGCATGCTGTAATTATTAATTCGCCGGAACAACAAGAGTTATTGTGTAAAATAATGAGATTGTTGTCATAATCCAAACTGTAAGCCAAATCCTCATCTTTTGCGCAGTTATTTGCATGGTGGCAAGGAACAAACTTTATGCCATTTTCATCTTCTGTTTTCAGCATAAATGCTAGTCCAGATTCGGCCACATCTGTTAACTCAAATGGAATTTTTTGCTCATCAAATCCAATTACTTTCCCAAGGTTAAAAGAAGTTGCCAATCGTTTTGAATATGCAATTACTTTAATTTGTTTCCCGGGTTCGGGACCGCACCCGAATATTTTTTTGTTGAAGCTAAGCTGCAAGGTTCTTTCTGATTGCTGCATGGTGTAGTAACGTCCATTTTTAGAAGTGTGTAACTTAGATTCGAGATAAAGCCTTAAATTTTCATGTTCTTCGCACAGTACTAATAATTTTTTGTCTAAACTAAATGCAGCAGGTAAATTAAAAACTTGTTTTTCTTCGCCATTGCTAATGAATTGAACAGATTTAGCGCCGGTTTCTTGGCCAAAAAGTTGTACTACATTAAGCAGCAATCTACTACATTTAGGTGCCATGTTGAATTCACCATCTGTAATTCTTGCGCGGATATAAAATCCTGTTTTCTTCTCGTCAAACTCATATTTCCCCATGTTTTGATCTAATTTAAATCTTAAAATCCCACTTTTAGAAAATGCAAATGTTCCATCATCAATGCACAGGTTTTTCCAACCATCGGCGCTAAAATATTCCCATACAACATTACAAATATTCGTTTTAAAATCAAAAAAAACATCTTCTTCTTTGCTGCCAACAAATTCGGCATAAAGGCTAATGAATTCATTTAAGGGGATTGACTTTGCGAAACTTATATATAATTCGCGGCGTACTGCTTGCGGCTCAAAAATGTGTGAATAGTTGTCTGTAGCGCCGTTGCAAACAATGTCTGTTACGTCATTTATTTTTTCGTCGTTGATTGTTGCAACTTTTGTTATTTTATTTTCTGTTACAAAACAATCATCGCGAGATTCGAAGGTAAGTTTTTCCGCACTTAAGAATTTAATATTTTTTGGTAGTACTTGATTTTTGCTGGTAGTAATTGCCGAAATTACAGTTGCTGCTCTCACTGGTTCTCTCACATATCCAAGTAATTTCAGCAGATTTTCTTTGATTTTATCATTCACAATATCTACATAAGATTGTTGAACCAAGCTTAAAACAGAAAGTAGTTGCAATATTGTAATTCCAGGGTCAGAATCATTGTAATCTGTCCAATCTTTGGATAGAATAGGTATTAAACTAATAGCGCGGTCTAGAATATCTTTATAACTTTTATCGCTTAACGTTATGTTTTCCAGCACCTAACCCATCCCCTTTTTATTCTGTTGCAATTTCAAGAAAGTCTTACGCATTGTCGACATACACATGATGTTTACCGCTTACAACCATAGAAAATGGCAAAGTTTTCATTCGTTCAAAGTCGATTCCATATTTATCTGTTCCTTCCAAATAACCAGTTAAGATTATTTTGTTTACAATGCAATCTAGGCTCAATGTTTTTAAAAAAGAATAAAGTTGAGTTTTTTGCGGTAAAACACCAATTTCCCATCCATTTCCGTTAAAATTCCCTGTCACCGGATGCAAAAATTTGCAAAGATTCTCTATTATTACATGTTGAATTTTAAATGCTTGTTCTATTTCCTTTGTTTTGGCCCACACGTCTACATCAAGCCGAATAAACGAGGGTTCCAGTAACCAAATATCTTCTTTTTTGATAGTTACATCACATTTTTTCAGCAACTCACTTCGAATGCGGTCTCGAAACGAGACAAAAACTTCATTTGATTTGTAAAACTCTTTCATGAGTATTGCTATTTTGATTTGATTTGTTCTATTGCCATCAAGATTTCTTTCCACAACACACTTAACTTTGGCAATGGCGTCGGAAAAGTTTTTTGTTGCATTTTCAAAATCCATTTTTGTAATTAATCTATCGCGGTTGCTAATTAAATTCGCACCACGATTCAATGCATTATCTACACTTTCAAGGTTTTGGCCAGCATAGGCTGGTACAATATTTGTTAAGTTTTTGAGGAATTTTATGTTTTTGTAGGCCTTATTGATGGTGTTTACTGTAACATTTCCTTTCCCTCCCACGCACATGTTATAAAACACCTTTATTGCCGTGCGTGGTTGATTTCGTGGAATTATGCCACACTTTGAGTCACCAAAGAAAATTTTCCCATTTTGTCTATCTAGTATATAGTGTCTGTCGTTTGGCGAGGATTTTGTGAAGCTGTCAACTTCTTTCCATTTTACAAAAAAATCCACATAGTTGCCCCATGTGTCTTGTTCTGTTATTATGTCTTTTTTGTGTTTCGCAACTATCTCTTCCTTCTCTTGCAGCGTGAGATTTGTCGCTTCATTCACAAAAACGTCGGCTGTTAATATATTTCCATGTGAAAGCTTGAACTCCATATTCGTATCCATGCGATCTACATAAAATTCTTCTGCTTCCATGGTTTGTACATTTGAAACAGCAACTGCATTAAGTTTAATATCGTTTATTCCTATGGAATCTGTTTCTCCGAAAATTTCTTCATTGCAAAGATTAACGATTTTTATCCAATATCTATCAGTTCCAAACAGGTGGGTTTTGGTAAAATCAGTAGGGGGGTTGAATATGATACAACCGGAATGTTGAAAATTTTCGGTTTCATCAATCACTCGAAGTTTTTTAAATTTGCCACTAGCTGCTTTACTTGAATATTCAAATGCAATAGTATTTTCAATTTCTCTAAGGCTATCAACTGCTACATCAAAATATATGCTCACGGGGCCTGAATCTATTTTTTCGTTTAATCCCATAAATATGCAGTCACGGTTATCGTATGGTGGCTCAAATATTACTACTTCTTTGCCGTTTTTAAATTCTTCAGAAATATCTTGCATTTCAACGCCGCTATATTTATGAACAAATTCTGGGGGCAGGCCTTGCGTATATTTATAACTCAGCTGCAGATTTTCAATTACAGGGTATGTGTGAATGGCGGGAGTTCTAAAACTATTTTCTGCTTTAGTAACAGATATCTTTATCCAAGTTGAAGAGAAGGCGTTTACTGTGGTCGCAACCGCATCTTCTGGCATTGTGAATGTAATATTAAATTCACCATTTTGAGTGCCGCAAAAGATTTTAATTATGTCTTCGTTTGGGTGTAATTTACACCATCCAACGCCATTAAAATATTCAAGCACAACTTTTTGAATTTTAACGTCAAAGATTTCTTGTTTTGGTAGTTTGGGTTGCCGCATGAAATATTTAAAATTGATATTGTCTTCTGTTAAGGTGCCCACTTGATTTTCTTTGAATTTAAGATTAAATTTTAATTCAATTTCTGCCTTTTTTTTTGAAAAAACAGAAGTACTTCCAATAAAGCATTCTCGATATTCAGTTATTTCATCGGTGAATGGAAGGAAGCAATCTAGATTTTGTTCCTCAGACTCTGCATAAATAATATCTGCTGGAATATCTTTTACTGTAGCACTGATTAAGATGCTTTTTAGTGATGTTTCGTGACATTTCTTTAAATCTAACGATTTAATGCAAAATTTAATTTCTTCTTTAGAGTCTCCAATGGGTGGGATGTCTCTTATGAAAATTTTATTGCCTTGAGTTTCCACTTTTTCAAATGGAATCCACTTTTCAAGAAGATTTAAAAATCCAATTTTATATTTTTTTGAATCTGCAAATAAATTTTCTGTTTCCTCTCCGTCGATTTTTGTACCGTTAAATTCCAAACATAGTTGGTATGGTGCACCGTATTGCGAAACTAACTTAGTACCAAATACTAACATGTTTTTTTCGATCCCTGAAAAAGAAGAATCAAACATATTAAATGTAATTGTTGTTGGTGCGGCTTCTGTATCTGTTCCTTCTGAGATTTGATATATTCTGGAGATTTTTCCTTGGTTATTAGAAAGCGCATAAATGTCCATAATCTCTGCTTTAGTTAAGTAAACGCCATAATCTGTTTTAAAAATTATGGGGGTACCTGTTGTGTTCTCTGTTAAAAGTGGAGTTGCTTCGTCCACGAATACACCATTTGGTGCGGATTGAAGTAGAGAAAATACAACCACACTTTTAGCGGGAACTGCTGGTTTTAATGTTATTCCAAGCATGTTCATCAATTGAATGCGGTATTTATAGAGTGCCATATTCATTTTGTGGGCGTTGTCGTTCATCATATCTATAAATGTTAGGGCAATTACTGACCCAATATCAGGATCATTCGAATCAAACAACCACTCTGGAGTGTATGATTTTGCTAGCATTGAAATTTTTTCTTTCATAAACTCTTTTACTCCGGGATCTAATGGATAATATTTTTCACTTGCTTTCGTCAACATCTCCTTCAGTCCCTCCCTGTATATAGAATGGAAATACCATGTTTCCAGTTAAATTGCTGTGTGCTACCCGATAATTTATGTTGGCATATAGTTTCCCTGGTTGTTGTTTGTCCGTGGCAATATTTATTTGAACATCTTCAATTCTTTTTTCATGTTTTAAAATGTTTTTTTTTATTGAGTTCCCCATTAAATTAAGTGTTGTTGCGTCGGTGTTGGTAAAAACATATTTATTAAGTTCACTTCCAAATGTAGGCAACATCTGGCGTTCGCCTTTATGTGTCATGAGAATTAAATGAATAGCTTCTTTAATTTTCTCTTCTTCGCTGCTGATTTTGAATTTTCCTGTACTATCAATTGTTACGGGGAATTTAAGCCCACTGCCTTTATATGTTTTTTCGCTCATTTCCATTCACCTCAATTAAACTTAACAAAGGTTCCTTTTATCGAAGTTATGCCACCGGAAAAAATGTTGGTTTCCCCAGAAGCCTTCATATCGATGGTTCCGCCATCGGTCTTTAACTGGCTGGTGTTAAAAGTGATTTCTTCAGCTGCATCAATGGTGAATTTTCCGCACTTAACCGAAACTGTGTTGTTTATGCCATTGAAAACCATTGATGTATTGTTCACTTTCACGGTTATTTCATTTGTTGTTGTAATTTCCAAATTCCCTTTTTCGGTAGAAAGTTGAATTTTATTTTTACCATTTTTATCTGAAAGTTCTATTTTTTTATTTTTTTCATCCAAGGAGATGGAGTGATTTGGAGTTGCTATTTTAACTTCTTGCTCATTTGTTTTGTCATTAATCGTTATTTGGTTGCCACCTTTTGTTACTAAAACTTTGTTGGAATTATTTGAATCGGAAAATTTTTGAGAGACTTTTGAGTTTTGATGATAATCACAACCCAAAACAACTGGGTTTGCTATATTCCCGGCAATGAAGGCAACAAAAACCGTATCGCCAATTTCTGGCATTAAGAACATTCCCCAACTATTGCCTGCCATAGAGCTTATTACTCGCATCCAATAGAAATTATTTTCGTCACGTACAGTGATTTCCACTTTAATTTTGCCGTGATTTTCTCCCACACCAATTTCAAGAACCGTTCCAACAATTATGCCAGGGATAATTGTGTCTTCACGTTCAGTTTTTTTTGCAGATTTTTTTGCAATTATTTCTAAAGAGTCGCTGATACTCATAAGCTGCTTAACCTCGCTTTCAAGTTGGTCTGGAATTTTTCTTTCGCGAGTGTATGTGTAACATGGGTGATATAAAAATCTTTATTTAATTCATCAAGGATTTCACACATCGTAATGAAACGCCCAGGGATAACGTCGGGGATTCCTACACAACTAAAATCTCCCCACGCGAAATTCCAATTTTGGTCCTCAAGAATTATATAGGCTTTTTGTTGTGCTTCACTTGGGGAATTAACGGTACTATCGAAAACAACTTTTTGCGCTGTTGTTAATATTTTGGAAGCTGAGGGACCACTGGAATAATGAGCCGCTGATTTTGCGCGCCCTTTTATTGGGTCACCAGTGTCGCGGTTGGTGTTTCTTACTTCAACTGAATCTAACATCCCCACAATGTTGTAGTCTACAGTTAATCCGTTTAATCCTTTCTTTAGAGAAAGTTTGGTTATTGGTGTATTTTGAGATCGTGCTTTTCTAAAATAAACGGTGCCTTGTGAAACAAAAAACTCATACCCGATGTTTTTTGCTAACCTCACAGAAAGTTCATAATCACTTTCATCGATTGTTTCTATTAGGTGTTCTTGTATTTGTGATTGCATTATCACAGAATTGTCAATAATGCTTGAGTAGGATTTTTTCCCCAAGAGATCTTGCATGAGGGAACTCGCACTTGTAAATCTGGTTTGGGTGTATGTGGTATTATTCATCATAACACCTTTTACATCCATACAATATATTTTTACACTTCCTCCTGGTTTTTCATGTAGCAGCTGATATGTTTTCCCGCTAATAAAACCGGTAAATATAGATTCGGCGTTATTGTTGTACCCCATTTGAATTTCTATTTTGGCTCCAAGTTCAAAAAGTTCTTGCAGTTCGGCATAGAACTTATTTTCACCAGCTTCTTCAACGCCATGAAGTGTGAAAACTGCAAAATTTGCTGGGAATTCACAGGTAAGTTCAATCTTTATATCGCTGATGGTGAACTGATCATGTGTGAAAATGTTGCCATTTATTAGTAATACTACGAATGGTTGAGTAAAATTTTCATATTTTTCTTCCAGTGTCTCAAATGGAAAATTTCCGTTCATTAGATCCCCCATTTTTCGATTATCCTTTCTTAGGTATTATGGTAAAAACCTAGTTAAATGGTTTACTGTGGAACGTATTTTAGAGCCGATACCCATGAATTTATTGAAGGGGGAGGAGCTGTTGCTACTCATTATTTCTTCAGGTTCTGGAGTTTCAACCATTGTAACAGAGGCACTTGCACGTATTGGCATGCCATTTTCTAAAAACATTGTGTTGTTAACGTTAAAACTTGTGAGTAATCCATGAAAAAGCAAAGTCCCCCAAGCAAAAGTCAAGCCGTTGTATTTTGCGACTTGGCTGTCTTTTGCCATTTTAACAAACTTGTCGATATTCTCTTGAACTGTGTTGCTTCCGCGCCCAAGTGCATTTCCTATCGCGTTGTCGTTAACAGTTGAAAAAAAGACTAATTCAAATGATAATATTTGTGGGTTATCATGTGCGGCATTCACTGTTACTGATTTCCCCTTAATTACGTTTGTGTATATTTCTTCTACTGTTTTGGGGTAATTTATCGCATATGAAATGGGATTAATTTGGACTAAAAACACGTCTGTTCCTAATAAAAATCGAGCTTTTTCCAGCGGCATTTGTATCATCCTTTCATAAAGATATTGCGATTTTTTATATTAAAAAATCCCCATTTTGTAGCGTTCTATTTTTAACCGATTTTCTAATTCCAAGTAAACTTGGTCGACAATATCCGTTAGCTCCCTTGGGGTTTCTATTGTCATGTTATCTAAAAAGCGCACGGGTTTTTGTTGTGCATTGTTTGGTATTGCCTGGTGTTTAGCGTCGGTTATAGTGGGTGCTATGCCAGGATAAGAGACAGTTTCCACTTTTTTTGTCTTTTGTCTTTCCATTATGTTTTGTTGTTCTTTTAATTCTTTGATATCTTTGCGTATTGTTTCGATGTCGCTATTTTTGTAACTTATGTTAAGTGTGGTTAGTTCGCGTGTTATTAAGTGATGAGATAACAGATTGTCAAAAGTTTTAGCTAGTAACGTGTTTATTTTTCTGTTTGTAGTTTTATTTATATGCTTTTCTATCACCTTGTTTTCAATGGAATCCAGGAATGATTTTAACTGTTCGTGTATGTGAGTGTTGGAGAGGATGTTTGTTGTGGCAGTATGGTGAACATCAAGAGATTTCCCTTTGCTGATGTTAGAAGTCTTGTTTTCAATGGAATCCAGGAA
>JAISBB010000005.1 GCA_031266415.1 Oscillospiraceae bacterium
ACTTCCCTTTCATTATCTTGATTGCGCTCGTTGATATTCGGAAAATGCGCTCGGTAAATTTGGGGATTACAAAACGAATAACTGAGCCCATACGACGCAACTCCGGGCGTATCATTGAAATGGCTACCCTCATTCTGTCTCTCCGTATTCGGGTGTTTGCATAGTGATCATAGTGATTCGCCCTTCTTTTTATTTTGGAGTTTCAGGCTTCTCGACAATCGGTTATAGTCGGCTTTCAATCAATTATAACCGATTGAAAGCTCGTTATCGGTCTTTTCGGTTATCCGCAGTTTGCGGAGATTTTTGATGATATTTTGAACCATGTAACGATTGCCATTCCAAAATGCACCCAGCTCGGTTTGTTGGGTGCGTTTTGAAACTACGACTATGTAACGGCGATATGAATGTCATTGAAACCTTTTTCCCACGAACAAGCCGCCGCCGACCGCTGCAAGTTCTGCCATCCACAAAACCCTTGAAACCGAGGCTTTTTACCCCTCCTAAACACCAAAGCCCCCGCTTTCGCGAGGGCAGTCATTGTATCAATGACGGTGTCTTAATATGGTGGAGAAGAGGGGAATCGAACCCCTGTCCGAGAACCTTTGCATATAGACCTCTCCAGGTGCAGTTCGTTTTCTTTATTCTTGCTGCAGTACGCCAACGAACAAAAACACCGCCGCAATATTCCTTAATTCATCGCCAAAGACCAGGAAATTTCTAAGGCAACGTTCACCACAAAGTGACGCCTAGTTCAGGCCGTGGTCTACCCGATTAGACGGATGTCTGCATTTAAGCAGCGATAGCGCCCTCTCCAGAAAAATCTGCAAAGATTACGTTATGCTCATCTTTTTTACCTTTACTGCCTGCGTTTAAATACGCTTTAGACTTTTTAAGAGGTCACACTCTACCCGCTATCTATATGCTAAAAATCCCCGTCGAACCCATTGCTTCCCCTTATTTAAATCAGAGAAAAAACTTAAAGGGACTTCCATCAACACCGAAATTTAAAAGCAACCTATCCAAACAATTTTTTCATTTACCACCAGCTCTATTGAACTCTTCCCGCCGTTTGAAAATTTACCACCACCACCCTCTAAATCTCTTGGCAACTCCTCACCTACTAGCAATTCCGAACCAACAACATTTGTTCTGCAGAACCTACACCAATACAATATTCACATGTTGTCACTCATCAGATTACTAATTTGTGCGATTCCCAAGTTCTTTCACCGCTCGTTCTGCCATCCGCTTGGCTGTTTTTTCTGCAATATCATGACGCTTATCATAAAGTTTTTTGCCCTTACAGAGCCCAACTGAAACTTTAATTCTAGACCCTTTGAAATAAACTGAAAGCGGGATTGCCGAATAGCTTTTCTGCTTAACTGTGGAAAAAATTTTAATAATTTCTTTCCTGTGAACCAATAACTTTTTTGGCCTAAGCGGATCTTTATTAAATATATTGCCACGGTCATATGGAGCTATGTGCATTCCCTTAACAAACAATTCACCGTTTTCAATAGCGCACCACGAACCTTTTAAACTTATTCCACCCGCACGGATGCTCTTCACTTCCGTTCCAAACAACTCAACCCCAGCTTCATATTTCTCTTCAACAAAATAATCATGAAACGCCTTCTTGTTGTTCGCAATAACCTTCGTTGACTTGTTCACCACCGGCCTCCTTCCCATTAACCTCTCTTAGCCCTCGGAATTAGCCTGATTTTTTCGAAATTCCAAATAACTTTCAAGAATTAAAACAGCAGTAACAACATCAACCAATTTTTTCCGTTTCTTACCGCATTTGTCATTTGAGGTTAGCAATCGGTTCGCCAATACCGTAGTTAACCGCTCATCCCACAAAACCACCGGCAACCCGCTTGCATCCTTTAGCAATTTGGCAAAGGAAGTTGATTTTTGTGCCCGTACACCATCCATGCTGTTTAAATGTTTAGGGATACCCAAAACCAAAAGTTCAGCTGTGTTTTCTTTCACCAGTATTACAATTTCTGTAAGTAACATTTTAAGATCAGGTTGATAAATGGTACAAAGCGGTACCGCCAACATTTCCAACTTATCGCAAATAGCAACACCGGTTCTAACATCACCAAGATCAATAGCCATGATCTTCACAAATGGCCACCTAGCGGCTTCATTGTAGGGAACAACAACACATCACGAATTGATTCCGCCCCTGTGAGCAACATCACTAACCGATCTATTCCAATACCAAGACCTCCAGTTGGTGGCAACCCATATTCCAAAGCTGTTACAAAATCCTCATCTGCGGGGTTTGCTTCTAAATCGCCCTGTTGCCTTAATTTAGCTTGCTCAGCGAATCGTTCCGCTTGGTCTATTGGGTCATTAAGTTCAGAAAAGGCATTGGCATGTTCCCGCCCAACAATAAAAAGTTCGAATCGTTCTGTAAAATCTGGGTCTTGTGGGCATCTTTTGGCAAACGGTGAAATCTCTACAGGGTGTTGCGTAACGAAGGTAGGCATCACCAAATTCTTTTCCACATATTCTTCAAAAAATAAGCTTAAAATGTCGCCTTTTTTAGAGTACTCTGTATATCGAACTCCATGTTCATCTGCAATCCGTTTTGCATCTTCAAGTGTTTTTATTTCGTTGAAGTCAACGCTGGCGTATTTTTTGACAGCATTTTTCATCGAAATTCGTTCAAAGGGTTTAGAAAAATCGATTGTAATACCATTATAAACTATTTGAAATGTCCCTAAACCATCAAGGGCTACGGCTTTAATTAATTCTTCTGTAAGATTCATAATCCCTTCGTAATCCGTATACGCTTCATAAAGCTCAATCATTGTAAATTCCGGATTGTGTTTAATGGAAATACCTTCATTCCTAAAAATCCGCCCAAGTTCATAAACTTTATTAAATCCGCCAACAATAAGTCTTTTTAAATACAATTCTGGTGCAATCCGCAAGTACATTTTAAGATCCAACGCATTGTGATGTGTAACAAAAGGTCTGGCAGCAGCCCCCCCGGCAAGAGTTTGAAGAATCGGCGTTTCAACCTCTAAAAAACCTTTGGCATCTAAAAATTTCCGAATTGCATGAATTATTTTAGAACGGACCACAAACGTATTTTTTACTGCTGGGTTCATAATTAAATCTAAGTACCGTTGGCGATACCTAAGGTCAATATCTTTTATTCCGTGGAATTTTTCTGGCAGTGGCCGCAATGACTTTGAAAGTAATGTGCAAAACACAACTTTAACCGAAATCTCTCCACGTTTGGTTTTAAAAATCTCGCCTTTCACCCCAATAATGTCACCAATATCCCACTTTGCAAATGAATTATATATTTCTTCGCCTATATTATCGAGTTTAAAATACAATTGAATTTTGGTACCATCATCAGACAAATCAAGAAATGACGCTTTCCCCATATCTCGCCACGAAACTATTCTGCCAACCAAACTAACTTCTTTATTTTCAAACAATTCAAAATTTTCAAGAACCTCAAAAGCAGAAACTGTTCTGTGAAATTTAGTAATTAAAAATGGGTCCTTACCTGTTTCCTTTAATTCTTTTAATTTTTCTTTTCTTATTGTATAAAGTGCAGAATTACTTTGCTCTAAATCTAAATTCGAAAGATTTTCAGAATCTGTTTCATTGCTGACCAAACACAAACCCTCCCCACTTTTCTTTTCTTTAATTTCAAATCAAATTGCTGTTATCAACAACGGTGCAAAATTCAAATTATCTGCGGAAATTAATCGAAACAGTATATCATCATAAACACCGTTAAATGCAGTATCAATAGCATCTCCATGCAAATGCCCATAATAGCAGGCCGTTATTATGGACTTGTATTTGTGTAATACATTTAAAATATCATTTCCATGCTCTTTTCCAAGTGGTGGATAGTGCAAAAAAACTATCAATTCGTTTGCACCCAATTCAAGCCCCGCTTTTATTGAAGTTTCTAGCCGCAAAGATTCTCTTCTTATGATTTTTTGGTCGCCTTCTGTTGCCATAGGCCCACAAATCCAACCTTTGGTGCCACAAATCCCAATTTCACCAAATAAGAATGCATTGTTTCTCAATAAATCAAGTGAATTTAAACCATAATCACTCCAAAAGGCTTTGTTTTTCTTAATACTCGCCCACCAATAGTCGTGATTCCCTTTCATAATCAGTTTTTTACCTGGTAGTGCGTGAATAAATTGGAAATCTTGCAAACACTCAGCAAAATTCATTCCCCAAGAGGTATCTCCAGCAAGAACAACCCAATCTTGTTTTTTAATGTCCATTCGCCAATTTTTTTCAAGCTTCTCTTCATAGTTCTTCCACCCGGGGAAAAGATCCATTTTTTTTTCAACGGCAAAAGAAAGATGTAAATCTCCAATTGCAAATAGTCTCACGCAACCACCTCTCCAAAAACAACCTGCTTACACTCATTTTCCCACGCCGTCGGTCAATCTGCAAAACTGGCAATTAATTTCACAACCTCTATTATTTTCAGCAAAACAATTATCACAGCTTCAAATCTCTGGCACAGAAAATTCAGCAGGCACTTCTATGTTTTCGCCGTTGTTTTCGCCGTTGTTTTCGCCGTTGTCGCTAAAGGTTGCCAATTACTACTCGGTATTTCCTTTGTGGTCACCAGCAGAATCAAGTTTGAAGGAGTTTCGTCGGCACCCGGGAATTTGAGTGTTAGTGTGCCATTCGCATCAATTTTCCCCTCAGGACCTTTCCCTTTGATAATACCTCTCAGCGAACCAGAGTTTTGATTTTTCTCACATTCCGCAGAGTCGAACCAATAAGTCCAAATTTTGGTGTTATCCTTAAACTTTTCTGCCTCTCCTTCCGGCAAACCATCTGTTGGACTAAAAGTGATATTCCAATCACCAGCAGGAATTGCAAGAAATTGAAGTAAGCAAGCTCCCATGTCTTCGCCCAAATCCGAAATCTTGTCTAACATTATTTCATTTTCGAAAAAATTAACACCTAATACTGCGGCTTGTTGTGTTGGCAAAATTTCAGTAATATTAAATACTATGCCATTTCGAAACGTTATTTCTAATTTACGGTAGCGGCGGCGCAAAGCAATAATCCCCGAACGAACCAGCGAAATACTGTTCACGCGGTCGACTTTAAATTCATCGGAACCGTTAAGATAAACGGCATCCGCATCAATTTTTTGCGGTGCTGGAACAATCGCGTGAATAAAAAATTCTATATCATCACCACTAGGTTTGTGCAAAATTGTAACAGTAATATTATGTTCTGATTGCGCCTGAGGAATCTGTTCGCGACCTTTCAGCACAACAACCCACGCACCATTTCGGTAACCGCAAACACCGCTTAAATAAGCAGTCCGTACCTCAATTGCTGCTCTTTTCCCCTTGGTTGTTGCTATTGACGTTTTAATAGTAAAATCTTCTTTTCGCAATCCCTCAGGTTGCCTTACTTTTCCCCCCCCATTACCAAAAACAGTACCTTCTCCTGTGCCGCCAAACACAAAATACATTGGCACATTACCATCGAGGTAAATTGTAATTTCATGGCCATCAGTGCTGACCTCAGAAACAGGAGTCGCACCACGAAGTTGCTTGGCAACCCCTTTATCCACAAGTGCAATCTTAGCGGTCGGAAGTGGGGTATCTGCGTCCGCAGCACAAATCAGCGGGGAACACAACAGAAGTAAAAGAACAAAAAAACTTAAAAAAACAGCTTCAAATTTGCGAAATTTCATGAAAGAAAAACCTCCCAAAACAAATAATTCAGTGAATTGCAAAAAATAAAAAAACAGCCACCGCTATTTTACCACAATGCTCATCAAACAGCAACAAAGCAATCCTCTTTTTCATTGCCTTTTTTGACTGATTTTTTGCAATTTGTCAAAAAAAGCGAGCCACAGAAGTGGCTCGCTTCTGGATTCCGTCGCTTTGTGTTGTGCAACATAATCCAACAAAAATTGCCTGTGTTCGTTTTTTATTACTTGTTTCGTTTTCTGGAAATTCCGAAAGAAGCAAGCCCAAGCAACGCAATTCCAAGAACGCCGGCAGAAACATTTGCAACAGCACCGCCAGCTGGAAGGGATTTCTTTGTGTCCACAACAACCTCTGTGGCTTCAGTAGGTGCTGCGATAGGGGCTTCTGTTTCCGCGGTGGCAGGCCCCACGTTGCCAGCCCCAGCACCTGCTCCTTCCACTCCACCACCCGGTAAAACTTCACCAACAGGTGCCTCATCGACCAAACCATCAGTAGCATCAAACAAATCATCGTCAGGAGCGACAACATCACCGGCGGTCGTATCAGCATCCTTTCCAGCAGCAGCCGTTTCTGCGTCTGCTTCGTCAGATGCAGGAAGCGGATTCTTTTCTAAAAACTTTTTGGAAACAACAGCTACAACACCGCCAGCTTCAACACCACTCGGCAGAGTCACTGTCATGTCGTCGCCATTTTGTTTTGTGCCTAATGCTTCTGCAACTTTTGCCTCATCCTCTGGGTCATCTGCCGCGGATACTGCAGTTGATTTTTTTGCTGCCAACCATGTGTCGAGGGTATCCTGGCTGTCGAACCAAACTGCGGTATACTCTTTCACACTGTAAGCGGGAACCGTAACTGTTTTTGCGACATCCATAGTGGAACCACTGACCACAGCAACAGAACTTCCGTCGGCAGCCGACGCGTCGTCAAGAGCAAAGTCAATTTTCTTGCCAATTGCGGCACCTTTTGGGAAATTTACAAGAACAGTCTTGCCATTCGGCAATCCAATAGACAAATCTCCACCGGTTTTCGAAAACTCTTTAGCTGTGTCAGAAGCAATCGGTGAACCCGTTGGAATGGTTCCATCAGTGATATCATCAGCGCCATCGCTTTTGTCTAGAGAACCATCAACATCAACAACAAACTTTTTGCCACCGGCTTGGACAGTCACCTTACCTGTGAAACTTCCGGATTTCCCCTGTTCCTGCAACCGCAAAACAACAGCTAATGCGTCAACAGAGATAGTTCCGTCATCGCTTAAATTAATTTTTCTTGTTTCCAGTTTTGGAATTACAGTGGCCCCCGATTTCCTAGTGTAAGTTACAGAAATCGAACTCGTATCTGTTGCGTCAAAATCTTTTGACAGATTTTTAAACGCATTCACATAAGTCGGTGTTGCCGGCGTCCCAGCGCCTCTTACGGCCTTCTCTATGCTGTTTTTCGCAAGCAAAAAAATCATAGGGCACAAGTAGCGGTTTAACGTGGCCCCCGAAGTACCAGCACCGGCGGAACCGCCACCGCCATTTGTCAGGAACAGAGTGGGGTCCGTTGGCTCGGCCCCCTTTACCAAGAGGTTGGTTGCGTGTAGTCCGCCGATGGCGTACGTGTTCCCGGCCGGGGCCTGAACGTCATTTGCTCCGTCCGGTCCTATGTCTGTCGGCAGCAGCACAGTGGGGTTGCCGAAATATGGCAAGCCGGCGGTGGCGGCGCCAATGGGGGCAGCGGAGACGCCGCACACAACGCCGCCCCTGATGACTGCGAAGTCGTCCCTTCCAAAAGCGCAAGAAGGAGCGACCCACCAAAAGTTGTTAGCTCCCCCGTTAGAACCGGCCATGGCCAAGAACAGCGCGGCATTGGCTCGACCAAACGCATATAAATTGGAGCCCGCGGCGATGTATTTTGATCGATCGCCCGTTATTTCCCCCCACCCGGCGGTCGGCAGCCAGGCGCCAGCCGCAAGGCCAGCGGGGCGTCCGGCTGCGAACTGTGACAATTTTGTGTTTAATGCGTTTTCAATTTCGATGAAACGATCCACAACCAACAAACAGGTTGCATGCGAATAACCAGTTCGAATAGATTCTAATTCGGCCAAAACACCAAGGGCCGTTTTCGCAGCATCTGTTGGAGCCGCCTCAGACAGCGCGTTAACTTTTGTTAAAAGATCAGCCAAACGTTTCTTCAACGCAACTGCATCTTCCGCAGATGGCGTTCCAACGTTTTCAAGTTCGCGGTTATAAAAAAGAGCAAATGCACCCTCGTTCAAACCTTTAACAGTGCGAGCAACAAAAGATTCGCCACTAAAAGAAAGAACCGGTTTCCCATTTTTTTCACCAATTGGCAAACAATTCGCTTCGCTAATATTCGCTTTCACAGTTGCCGCTGAGCCAACACTAACCCAACTTGCGAGAACGGCCACAGCCAAAAGGTTTCCTAACAATTTTTTCTTCATAACAAAATACCTCCAAATAAATACAAAATTCACGTCTTTGATGATAAATCCACCACAACGTACCATTAGTGTAACACATAGTTTTCGTAAAATCAATAGGTATTGCAAAAAAATTATTTTTTATTTCACACTAACTCATCGCCACCTGTAATTCTTTGCATTTTCGGTGTATTTACTTCGCAAAAAATTTTAACCAGAGCTTTTCGACCATCTTTCTATTTTGTAACCATATTCCAATTTCAAACTTACCTGTCGCACATCTCCAAAATCCAAATCGCACAATTTTAATCCCCCATTAACAAACTGATTCACGTCTCCTGTAACAAAAAACTCCGTTGTGAAAGAACCACACACCTCTCTGGAAATATCCCACTCTGAAAATATTGCTGTTGCAGAATCAATAACTGTCACTTTCTCACAAAAAAATCAGCCACGCAAACTTACCTGCCGCACATTTCCAAAATCCAAATCGCACAATTTTAATCCCCCGTTAACAAACTGATTCACATCTCCTGTAACAAAAAACTCCGTTGTGAAAGAACCACACACCTCTCTGGAAATATCCCACTCTGAAAATATTGCTGTTGCAGAATCAATAACTGTCACTTTCCCACAAAAAAAATCAAAAACACAAGGCGCCAAAAAACTATAGTGCGTGCAACCCAAAACAATTGCTTCCATTTGCTTCGGGAACTGTTTTAAATGCGAAAATAAAACTTCCTTTATTTTCGAAAGCTCTGCCCCAGATTCAATTAATGGAACCAATAACAAACTCGAAACCGAATAAACACGGCACTTTGGATTTTGGCACATCACCAACTTTTCATATATATAACTCTGGCTAGTATATGGTGTTGCAAGTATTCCAACTTCCTTGAACATCTTCGTTTTTTTTACCGCTGGTTCTAAAACATTTAAAACTTTAAATTGCGCACAATCTGGAACAATACTTGTCTCCTCCAACAAAACAACCGCGGAAGTGTTGCAGGCAGCAATCAAAACATCTATCTGTTCTTGCAAAAAAAAACCAAATACACCACTCAAAATTGAAATTAATTCTGCACGATTTTTATTTCCATAAGGCAAGTTCTTTGAATCCGCCAAATAAACAACATTGCAATCACAAACTCTTCGCAACTCACAAAGAGTAAAAAGCCCCCCAATCCCTGAATCAAACATCCCTACTTTTAACATACCGATTACGTCACCGCCAACTCAATCAAGCGATCTATCAACTCAGAGTAACGCAAACCAGCTTCCATCATTAATTTAGGGTACATACTAATCTCTGTAAATCCAGGAATTGTGTTCACTTCCAAAAACCACGGCTTCCCACGTTTATCTACAATAAAATCCACCCGTGCCATTGATCTGCAGGAAAGCAATTCATAAACGCACTTTGCAGCAAGCTGCACTTCTTTTTTTGCAGCTTCACTGATTCGCGCCGGAATATGCAAAACACTTGGCTTAAGGTATTTTGCCTCGTAATCATAAAACTCATTGCAAGGCTCAATTTCACCAGGAACAGAAACAATCAGTTCTCTGCCCTCCAAAATAGCGCACTCCACTTCACTTCCTTCAATCGCTTGTTGAACCAAAACCTTCTCATCTTTGGCAAACGCAAATTCCAGTGCACACAGAAGCTCACTCTCGTGTTTGACTTTCACAACACCAATTGAAGACCCATTACTTGCCGGCTTCACAAAAACTGGGTACTCCATAGATTTTTCTACTGCAGCTTGCATTTGCGCAATCACTTTTCTTTCATTGCACCAAAATGTAATCCACTTTGGGATATTAATCCCGTGTTTCTCTAAAATTGTATTCGTTAAATATTTATCCATGCAAACAGAACTGCAAGTAGCCCCACAACCAACATAAGGCGTTGCAGAAAGTTCAAACATCCCTTGAATTTTTCCATCTTCACCGCCAAACCCATGCAAAATCGGGAAAACAACATCAAATGTTTTAAAATCTTGTGCAGAATCACACATAATTAATTTGCCGCTGTTGGTAAATTCAACACGCCTAAAATCACTTATGTTTTCTTGCCACTTATCACTTTTAATTTTTTCAATATCACCAAAATAAAGGTGCCAATCACCACTTTTATCAATAATAATTGTGCTTACATCGTATTTTTCATAGTTTAAATTAGAAAGGATACCGCAACCAGAAAATAGTGAAATCTCATATTCTGCGGAATTCCCACCCATAACAACTCCCAATCGTAGCCGAGACATAATCAACACTTCCTTTTGTTATTGTTTCGCAATGTATTCTAAGTTTATATTACAAACTTCAGGAGTTTTTTCTAACAAAACTTTCGCACTTAAAGGTATTTCACCCGAATAATTTCACGGGCCTTTCCAGTTGTTGAATCAATTGTTAAAATCACGCCATTAATTTCATGTGGTCCGACAGCTGGCTTACATTGAAAAAAACCATCTGTTGCCGCCTTAAAATCAATTTCGGTTGGGTCGGCACCCAAAACCGAAACACAAACACCAACCATTCCCAAATCAGAAATATAAGCTGTGCCCTTCGGTAAAATTTGTTCATCTGCTGTTTGCACGTGCGTGTGCGTTCCAACCACAGCAGAAACATGTCCATCCACTTGAAATCCTAGCAGTTTTTTTTCTGCTGTAGATTCTGCATGAAAATCTATCACCGTTGCGGGATATTGATGTTGCGCAAGAACTGCCTCAATTGACTCAAACGCACTGGTTGATGGCATTTTCATAAATGCACAGCCCATGACATTTATTATGCAAAGCTGAAAATGCCCTTTATCATAAACAAAAACACCATGCCCAGAAAAACCAGCAGGTAAGTTTATTGGTCGCAACAAAAAATCACATTCCGAAAAAAGGCGGGCAGCTTGCTTTTTACGGAATGCGTGATTCCCCGTTGTAATTACATCAACACCAGCACTAACTAACTTTTTTACGCTCTTGTAAGAAACGCCATTCCCAGCGGCCGAATTCTCTCCATTCGCAATCACAACATCAATATTTAAGCGCTTTATTATCTCTGGTAACCGACAACATAAAAACTCACAACCAGCCTCTCCAACAACATCACCAATCATTAAAACTTTCATCAATAATCCACTTTCAACAAACCTTCACTTCGCAAATTCAGCAACACGCCGTTCACGAATCATACTGACTTTAATCTGGCCAGGGTAATCAAGCTCTTGTTCTACCTTTTTTGCAATTTCACGGCCCAGTAAAATTAATTTGTCATCGTCCACAGCATCTGGATTAACCATTATCCGAATTTCACGTCCTGCCTGAATAGCGTAAGATTTTTCTACCCCAGCAAAAGAACGGGCAATTTCCTCAAGTTTTTCTATTTTCTTAATAAATTTTTCTAAATTTTCTCTGCGAGCACCAGGCCGTGCAGCAGAAATTGCATCTGCTGCCTGAACCAAAAACGCTTCTGGAGATTTTGCTTCAATATCACCATGGTGGGCTTCAATCGCATGAATCACAGCAGGGGACTCTTTATACTTTTTTGCCAATTCCACTCCAATTTGAACATGCGACCCCTCAACTTCATAACTCATTGCTTTCCCAATATCATGTAATAATCCTGCACGCTTAGCAACAGCAGCATTCGCTCCAATATCATCAGCCATCATTGCGGCAAGGTTTGCAACCTCCACAGAATGCAAAAATATGTTTTGAGCATAACTGGTTCTATATTTTAATTTCCCAAGTAACTTCACTAACTCCATGTTCATATTGTGGATTCCCAAATTTAAAAGTGCCTGCTCCCCATCCATTTTCATCTTTTGCTCTAACTCTTTCTGTGACTTTTCCACAATATCTTCAATTTTCCCCGGATGAATGCGCCCATCTATAATAAGTTTTTCTATGGCCATTTTTGCAATTTCTCGCCGAATTGGATCTGGACATGAAACAGTTATAACTTCTGGGGTATCGTCAATAATAAGGTCAACCCCCAGTGAAGTTTCAAGTGCACGAATATTTCGACCCTCACGCCCAATAATCCGGCCTTTCATTTCATCTGCCGGCAAAGGAATCACCGAAACTGTCATTTCAGCAACTTCATCAACACAATAACGTTGAATTGCTTGCGAAATAACTTCTTTTGCTTTAGATTTTGATTCTTCTTCTAAGAAGCGACTATATTCAGATACTTTTAAAGCCTTTTCGTGATTTAATTCTTGATCTAATTTGTTGATTATTTGTTCACGCGCTTGCGCCTTAGAAAGTCCAGAAAGCCGCTCTAATGCCTCAAATTCGTGGCGCTTAATCGTTTCAACCTCTTCTAATTTATTTTTTGCTTCTTTAAGTTTTGCCAAAATTTGCTCTTCTTTTTTTTCTAACCCCACTATTTTACGTTCAATTGTATCTTCTTTTTGAGAGACTCTGCGTTCCTGCCTGCCAAGTTCTGTACGTCTATCTTTAAGTTCTTTTTCAATTTCATTTCGCAATTTAAAAGCCTCATCTTTGGCTTCAAGCAAAACTTCTTTTCGCCTAGC
Organism: Oscillospiraceae bacterium; assembly: GCA_031266415.1. Taxonomy (GTDB): domain Bacteria; phylum Bacillota; class Clostridia; order Oscillospirales; family Ruminococcaceae; genus BNZN01. The sequence goes on from JAISBB010000005.1 coordinate 12,701, forward strand.
ATCAGCTAATCGAATAGCTTCATTCACAATTTTTTTTGCTTCCTCTTCTGCACTTTTAATACCAGACTCTGCAATATTTTTACGACGAATTTCCCCCAACTTAAACACAACCGGGCACAAAATCAACAAGAATAAAACGAACACAATAGCTTCAATTGTACCAACATTCAAACCTATTCACCATATACTACTTGGAACGGTTCCGCATAGAAACCAAACTAAATTCAATACTTTCAACTCACCGATTTATATTATATTTTAAAACACAACTTAGGCAGAAATAGACTTTTAGCATTATTCAACCGAATTAACACCAAACTTCAATTTTGCATTTGCATTCAAATAAGATTATAAAGCCACAAACAAGCATACCACAGCTATTAAAAACATATAGCCATAGATTATATCCAAAAAATCCTTAAAAATCGGCAAATCACAAGTACTAAAAGGTACACCACTTTCCACGCAGTATCCTTTCACTGCAATTTTCAATTGTTTTCTGCAACCTTTGCAAAAAAACGAGTTTAAAAAAATAAAAACTATTAAATAAATCCCTATTTAAAAATTTAATACACACTTAGTATACCACTAAGTAATAAACGTGGCAAGCTTTATGGAGTGGTACAAAAAAACAAAAGATCAGAAATATTGGAAAAAACCTTGGTTAAAAAAGTGGCATACAATGAATCAAGATCAGGCAAAAAGATATATACAACAAAGGGCTGCAAAATATTCAGAACGAGATAGAAGGGGGAGTATATTTGCCCATATCCCATATGTTAAGAGTGAGACTGAGGGAAATAGGACAGAAATAACCACACAAGAAGGAATACTTTTAATTATTAGGTAAACTGTTTTACAAGTGCAGGTATTATAAACATTCTAGGGCTTCAACATGGGATTACAGATTATCCCCGTAAACTACAAAAGGCTTGCGAGATATTCAATATCCAACTAGAGAACAACTATAATAGGGCCAAAAACTTTATTAGTTCAGAGCCCATCAAACCAGTCTAAAAACAAACAAGATTGGCAAAACCCTGTGCCTGAACCGGATTTCTTTCTGAATGTCAACAAGAATATAAAGAAAACAACATATCACAGGGAGTTCACAAAAGAAACTATCAACCGATTTAAGCTGGGCTATGTAGGAAAAAGAGCACCTCAAAAACGGAAAGCATCTTTGTCCTCGCTTGATAATGCTAAAGAGAAACCAGAAATCCTATTTTTATTGTAGAGAGAGCTGGATGCTCAGTTATATTTGGAGAGCATAACAAATAAAAGAGCCCTAATAACCTTGCAGGTTGCAGGAGAGCCCAGTTCCTACTCAACCACTATTATAGCTACGGACAAAGTGGAATACCTCTCAAAGATAAATGTAGCTAACAAAAAAAATCTATTATGTCTATAGAAAAGAAAACAATTCCATAAATTTCAAAACTTGCCCATTTTTCGAAACAACTCCCAACACCTTTGTTTCTTGACATCCATTTGTCCCAACAGTTCACAGCACCTGCCACAATGGAAAAATATTTTTCTATTTTCACAGACTACCACAATGCTTTTTTCTTGTGTTTCACACTTTTCTAAGCATTTTAGCAATTGCAGCTGCCTCCACACACCACACACACCAAATTCCGTTACAGTTATAATTAACTTTTTTCTACATTCATAAATAATCATTTAGTAAAACGACAATAACCAACTCACCAGCCATTAGCTTCCCTAAGATACAAACACACCCATTGACACTCTGGCTTTTAGGCATAACAAACTTTAAGATTGACTGTTAAATTTTCAAACGCCATTTGCTTTTCTGAATTTTACTAACACACAAACGTAAGCAGAAAATTCAGTTGCCATTTTGTGGTGGTTCTTTCAACAAGTTAACTTCTGCGACACAAAACAATAATAATTAGCACAAATCATCAATTGATAGTTTCTGAAAAAACGAAGGAAATAACCACCATTTTCTTTTAGATTAAAATCATATACGCTAAAACCACAACGTTGCCAAATTTATGATAAAATATTCATTAAGAAACTGAAAATTTAATTGTAAAAATCCTATAAAGAGGTTCAAAGATATGTTTATTGATCTTGCATTAATCAAAGTACAAGCAGGTAAAGGTGGAAATGGCGTTGTCAGCTTTCACCGTGAAAAATATGTTGCAAGCGGCGGCCCAGATGGTGGCGATGGCGGCAAAGGCGGCGATATCATTCTAAAAGTAGACCACAATTTAAACACATTGGTTGATTTTCACCTAAGAACAGAATTTAAGGCACAAGACGGAGAAAATGGGAAACGCAATAACTGTGCAGGGAAATCTGCACCAAACATAGTAATCAAACTTCCCCAAGGAACAATTGTACGCGACAAAGAATCTAAAAACATAATCATTGACTTGTCAGAAATCGAATCTTTTGTTATTGCAAAAGGCGGGCGCGGTGGGCGCGGGAACCAACATTTTGCAACACCTTCGCATCAAGTACCTAATTTTGCAATTCCAGGTGAAAAAGGCGTTACCAGAGATCTTATTTTGGAATTGAAAATATTAGCCGATGTTGGCTTAATTGGATTCCCAAATGTCGGCAAATCGACTTTAATTTCAGCATTAAGCAACGCACACCCCAAAATCGCAAATTACCCTTTCACAACCTTGCAGCCACATCTTGGCGTTGTTTGCTCCAAAGGGTGCGTTCCGTTTGTTGTTGCAGATATCCCAGGATTAATTGAAGGTGCAAGTGGTGGTGCAGGATTAGGTCTTACTTTCTTAAGACACGTGGAACGCTGCCGGTTGCTTTGGCATGTTGTAGACGCCGCAGCCATTGATAGCAGGGACCCTATCTCAGACATTGAGATAGTAAACGGCGAACTGGCGAATTTCAGTTCAGATTTGTGCAAAAAACAACAAATATTAATAGCGAACAAATCAGATGCAGCCACCCCGGAACAAATTCAAAAATTAAAAAATTACGCACAAAAAAACAATGTTCCATTCTTTGTGATCAGCGCAGCAACACAAAGCGGATTGAAACAATTGAAAGAAGTAACACTACAGATGATTAAAAACCTGCCACCTGTTAAAATTTTTACGCCAGAATTTCACGAAGAACTCACCCAAACATACCGCGCGAACCAAAAAGAATTTAAAATCGAAGTGAAAAATGGCGTATTTATAATCCAGTCGGAATATTTAGCACGAATCCTAAAATCTGGAGATTTACTTGATTATGAATCTTTATTATATTTTCAAAAAATGCTAATTAAAACCGGGGTAGATGCTGAACTTAAAAAACTCGGAATTCAAAAATCAAACACCGTTATTATTGATGGGATTAACTTCGAATTTGAATACATTCCATAATCTCGTGATTCTTTATGTACAAAAATTTAGTGCTACTCTAAAACTTTCTTTGTTCAAAAAACACTCTGTAATTTCTTCCTATGGATTGCTTAACTCTTGGATTAAATCTCGAAGATGGGCCGCATATTCAAATTCTAGCATTTTTGCAGCTTTTTTCATCTCTTTGGTCAACTCCACAATTTGAGCCGCTACTTCAATGTCGTTTTGCTTACCACTAACACCCTCAGCCAATTCTTCAGAATAAGATAATTTTAACATATCGCGAACATCTTTCTTTATTGTTTCGGGAGTAATTTTGTTTTTAATATTATATTCTTTTTGAATTTGGCGTCTTCTATTTGTTTCCTCAATTGCTGTTTCCATTGAATCGGTAATAAAATCAGCATACATAATAACCTGACCATTCACATTTCTTGCCGCACGGCCAATTGTTTGAATCAGCGATGTTCGCGACCGTAAAAAACCTTCTTTGTCAGCATCAAGAATCGCGACCAATGAAACCTCTGGAATGTCTAACCCCTCACGAAGCAAATTAATTCCGACCAAAACATCAATTTCCCCTAGCCTCAGCGCCCGTATTATCCGCGTGCGTTCAATGGTATCAATATCACTGTGCATATATTCAACTTTTATTTTTTTCTCACCAAGATATTTTGTTAAATCTTCTGCCATTTTTTTTGTAAGTGTAGTCACCAAAACTCGTTCACAGCGTTGCGTTCGCTCATGAATTTGAGTTACTAAGTCCAGCACTTGCCCCGTAATTGGCTTCACTAAAATTTCTGGATCTAACAACCCAGTTGGGCGAATTAACTGCTCGAAAATATATGAAGAACTTACATCCCTTTCGAAATCACCCGGGGTTGCACTAACAAAAACCACTTGATTTAGTTTCTCATAAAATTCTTCAAAATTAAGTGGCCTGTTGTCTCGCGCCGAAGGTAAACGAAATCCATTTTCAATAAGCACAGATTTCCTGGAAGCATCACTTGAAAACATACCTCTAACTTGTGGTAATGTAACATGCGACTCATCAATCACCATCAAAAAATCATCTGGCATATAATCAAGAAGTGTAAAAGGAGCACTCCCAGGCTCTCTGCCGGCAAGAATTCGTGAGTAATTTTCAATCCCTTTACAAAAGCCAATTTCCCTAAGAAGTTCCATATCGTAATTTGTTCGCTGCTTAATTCTGTGCGCTTCCACTAATTTACCTTCAACTTCAAATAGTTTAACTTGATTTTGCATTTCTTCGCTAATAACATCAATTGCACCTGCCAATTTTTCCCTCGGGATCACATAATGCGAAGCAGGATAGATTGCAACATGGCGCAAATTAGACTTTATTTGCCCGGTTACCGGATTAATTTTTAAGATTTTTTCAACCTCATCGCCCCAAAATTGAATTCTAATGGCATTTTCACTTTCATAAACCGGGAAAATGTCGACAACATCACCCCGTACCCTAAACTTATTATGAACAAATTCCACATTACTACGTTCATACTGAATCTCAATTAGTTTTTGAATTAATTCATCTCTAGTTTTATACATCCCCGGCCGCAAAGAAACCACCATATTTCTATAATCAACAGGATTGCCTAAACTATAAATGCAAGAAACACTCGCCACAATAATAACATCTTTACGCTCAGAAAGAGCAGCGGTTGCAGAATGACGCAGCCGCTCTATTTCTTCATTAATTGCACTATCCTTTTCTATATATGTGTCTGTGCTAGCTATGTATGCTTCTGGTTGATAATAGTCATAATAACTTACAAAATATTCAACTGAGTTTTCTGGAAAGAAGTCTCTAAATTCACTGCACAGTTGCGCCGCTAAAGTTTTGTTGTGCGCAAGAACCAAAGTAGTACGGTTAACTCTTTCAATAACATTTGCAATAGTAAATGTTTTCCCTGAACCTGTTACCCCCAGCAACGTCTGTTCTTTATGCCCTTCTTTAAGGGATGCAACCAGGTTACTCACTGCCAGTTCTTGGGCTCCCTTTAGTGTAAATTCTGAGCTGATTTTAAACTTCTCCATCCGGACTGCAACCCTCTTTAACCTTCCTTTCAACCAATTCCCTAAATTGACATTGCACTCACATCACTCAAAACATTTGCCCACTAACTTTTAACCATTTTAATTTAGCAGCACTTCAATTTATCTTGTTGCTAACTCTTCCCATCTATAACCAACACCCCAAACCGTCGAAATGTATACCGGATTCGATGGCGTATCTTCAATTTTCATTCGAAGGCGCCGCACATTTACATCAACAGCTTTTTCGTCCACATCTTTTTTATCGTGTATGTTTGTCCACGCAGCTTCCATAATTTGCATTCTGGTAAAAGCGGTATTTTTATTACTTAAAAACAACAGCATCATCCCGTATTCTATGAGAGTTAAATCAATTAATTCGGCATCTTTAAATAATCTTCTTTGGCGCAAGTCCAATTTAAACGGGCCCGACTTCAAAATATAATGGTGGCCACCACTTGCTTGCTCTCTTGCAGCAACAACACGGCGGCACAAAGCATCCACGCGAGCCAAAAGTTCAGAAGGACTAAACGGCTTAGTTAAATAGTCATCTGCACCAACCATCAAACCGCTTACTTTGTCCATATCTTGAGCCTTCGCTGAGAGCATAATAATCCCAATCACACGATCTTTTTTTCTAATATATTTGCAAACTTCAACACCATCTTTATTTGGCATCATAATATCTAGGATCACAACTTCAAAGTCGCCCTTGTTTTTCTCAAATTCATCAATTACCTCTTGGCCATCACTAACTGCTGTTACTTTATATCCTGCACGTGCAAGATTAACAACAACAAACTCGCGTATTGTAGCTTCATCTTCCGCAAATAATATCGTTGCCATTTATTATTGCCCCCTAAATAAAAATTTGGCATGCTCTTTGATGTTTTTAGTATGCGCCACAATAAGTATTATAGCAATCCCAACAATAAACAAAAAATCAATATCAAATTTGCCGCTAAAAAACACCCAAAGGTAATAATCCAGTGGCAAGCTAAGTGCTGCCCCAACCGCCCCCATACCAATTTGCTGCGTTCTTGCCACAACAAAAATAAAAACCGAGAACGCCATTAAAAAGATCGCAGGATTTAACAATAACAAACCACCAGCAGTAGTTGCAACTGCTTTTCCTCCTTTAAAGTTAAAAAAAAGTGGGAAACAATGCCCCCAAAGAGCTGCCAGCAATGTCAAATAGTCAACATGTAAACACGGTTGCACACAAAACCGTTTACAAATTTCACGCCCAATTGCAATTGCCAGTACTCCCTTGCTTGCGTCTAACAAAAGGACAATCATACCCAAGTGCAACCCCAAAGTGCGAGTTATATTTGTTGCACCCGCATTTTTACTGCCCAATTCCCGGATATCTTTTTTTTTAAAGGTTTTCGAAATTAAAATTGCGGGATTCACACTTCCAATTAAGTAAGCAATTACCATAGATAACAAGCACCCCAAGACTATCAACAGAGCCTCACCTACTTTTCGTGTTTTCTTTCCCGCGCAATAAGACGCAACGGCGTTGAATTCAAGCCAAAAACTTCACGAATTTGGTTTTCTATATATCTTTTGTATGAAAAATGGAATAAATCCAATTTATTAACAAAAACCACAAATGTTGGTGGATTAACCCCCGTTTGCGTAATATAACCAACCTTTAATCTTTTCCCCTTATCAGAAGGTGGCTGTACTCTGGTAACAGCTTCTGCCAGCATCACATTTAGCGTTCCTGTGGTCAGACGCCTTGAATTTTGTGCATAGGCAAGTTTTGCTTCTTCCAAGAGTTTTTCCACACGCTGCCCCGTTTTAGTAGATATGAAGCAAAATGGAGCATATGACATAAAAGCAAAAACTTCTTGCAAATTCCGCCTATAGCTTGACATTGTACCTGTTTCTTTTTCTATTAAATCCCATTTATTAACCACAATAACAATTGCTTTTCCTTTTTCATGAACATAACCGGCTATTTTAGTATCTTGTTCGGCGGGCCCTTCAACAGCATCAATTAACATCAAACAAACATCAGCAGAGTCAACTGTTTTAAATGCACGAATCACACTAAAATATTCTATATCTTCCTCTACTTTACTTTTTTTTCTTATCCCCGCTGTATCAATAAGCACAAACTGCCCTTGCTCATTTTCTAACACCGTATCAACGGCATCTCGTGTTGTTCCCGCAATTTCTGAAACAATCACTCGCTCTTCTGCAGTTAAACAATTAATCAACGAAGATTTCCCTGCATTTGGTCTCCCAATTACTGCAATTCTTAGCATATCATCAATTGTGTTCAAATTGCTTTCAAAATCTATGAAAGAAAAAACAACATCTAAAAGATTTCCAATTCCGTGGCCGTGTGCAGAAGAAATTTCCACCACAGTCCCAAAACCCAAATTATAAAACTCATAAAATTCAGGAACAGGTGCACCCAAAGAGTCACACTTGTTCACAGCAACAACCACCGGCTTATTTATTTTCACTAACAAGCCCGCTATTTTTAAATCTTCAACAGTAACCCCCGTCTTTAAATCAACAACAAAAACCACAACTTCAGATTCTGCAATTGCAATTTTTATCTGCTGCTGAATTCGGTTCGATATATTTTTAGAAGCATTCGGTTCAAAACCACCTGTGTCAATAAATGAAACTGTTTGCGTATTCCATTCACATTCGCCAAAAATCCTATCTCTCGTTACCCCAGGCGCATCTAAAGTAATTGATTTTTTTCTCCCAATTAATTTATTAAAAAGTGTAGATTTGCCGACATTAGTTCGGCCCACAATCGCGACCATTGGCACCCTATATCATCCCTCTTTTGTTTCCTCTCACTCAATCTCTTAACAAAGTCCTACAATTAAAAAATATTTGCCATGCAAAAATCAATGCAATCGTACTAAAATCCATTATATCACATTTTAACAAAAAACCGCAAACTCAAAGGCAGCTAATCCTAAAAATACTAACCATGCAAAAACATAAAATCTCCTTCCAGAGATTTTTACTCAAGAAGGAGATTAAACACAAAATGCACTTTCTCTTTAGATCGCTTTCTAGGTTTTAGGTTCCTCAGTTCCTGTTGTCGCTTCTGCTTTGGTTTCTGTTGTAGTTGAGGCATCAGTCGTTGTTGCTGAAGTGTCTTCCGTTGCCGGGGCTTCAGCTGCTGGTGTTTCTTCAGTTGCATCGGCTCCAGCCACAGAAGAACTTACTTGTACTGCGTTTTCTTCCTCTTTTTTATTGCTAAAAGGCCAACACCCAGAAAAAACAACACTAACTGCAACAACCACTAATGTAGCAACAATTAACTTTTTCGTTGAATCCATAATTTTTAAACACCTCTCAAAAAAATCAATCACGTCTTTAAGGTGATAAACCACCCGCGAACACTTAGGATTATACACTAATAGAAAGACAAAGCCAACATCGTCGCATTGTTTTTACTTTGCGTACACAATTCATTAATTATTCTCCTGCGTTTTGCACACAAATTAAGACATATAACAGTGCATTACTAACACATCTCAACTTGCAACCTCACTCTTAGTTTGAAATCTGCATGCGCGTTACATCTAAAAGTCCTGCGGGGGTTGCATACACACCTTTTACTTTTGTTGAAGCTAAAAACGCCTTTTTGCCATAAAAAAGCGGAGAAATGTAATAATTTTTAATTAATATGTCTTCAATTTCATGTAGTAAATCCATACACTCTTCTTGGTTACTTGTTATCCGCGCACGTTCAATAAGCCCATCTAGTTTTAAATCTTTCAAGTGAATAGGATTGCTATCAGACTTGGAATGAAAAATTGTAAACATTGATAAAGCATGTGGAAAATCTGCTGCCCATCCCCATCTGGTCATAACATAATTCCCTTTCCTAATGTTTGCCCAAGAAGTTACTGAATCCACGCTTACCATGTTAATTTTTATGCCAATTTTCGTCAAATCCTCTTGTATTTTCTCTGCCAATTGCTTATGGCTAGAATTCTCGGCAATCATCATTAAATCAAGTGTTTTCAAACCCTTGCCATTAGGGTGCCCAGACTCAACCAGTGCTTCCTTTGCCTGTTCCAAATTACCTTCCACATCCAAAGGATTAAAATAATCTCCACCGACTTCACGGAATTTTTTGTCCCTAGTTACGTCAGGGAACACAAACCCAATATACCCGCTAGCAGGTTGTTGGCTCAATTTAAACAGATCAACAAGTTCTTTTCTATTAATCGCCAGTGTTATTGCTTTGCGAATCAATGGATTTTGCAATTCCTTTGCTTGTGAATTAAAAGCAACACAAATGGTCCCCATCAAATCCACCAGGTTCAATTCTGGAGTTCCATACCAAGCATCCAAGCTTTCACTTGGTACCCAAACCGAGATCAATACTTCATTCCTTCGAAAAGCAGCTTCTGCAGCTTTATCGTCCATTGTTAAATTAGCACGCAGCCAATTTACTTTTATATTATCTTTGTCCCAATACAATTCATTTTTCAATGCATCTAAAGTTGTTGGGGTACGTTTTTCTAACATAAATGGGCCGTTACAAACATAAGTTGAGCCCTCTTTCGACCACGCATTGCCATATTTTTCAATTATATCCTCGCGCAAAGGAACCGTAACAGAAGAAGTACAAATATCCAGAAAATATGGAATTGGAGTTGCCAATTTTACTTCAAACGTTTTTTCATCAACCGCTTTCACCGCAAGACTACCATCTTGGTTTCGTGCAACATCATCCAAAAGGTTTGCAAGAGGTGCCGCTTCCTTAGGGGTCGCTGCCCGCTGCCACGCATAAGCAAAATCGAACGCTGTAACAGGTTTCCCATCTGACCAAGCAGAGGGACGCAAATGGAACGTGTAAGTCATTCCATCATCACTTACATCATATGTTTCTGCCATCGCGGGAATAATCTTTCCATCAGGTGCAAATTTCATTAATCCCTCAAAGAACAAAAAAAGCATGCTCATTTCAAAATCTATGTGAATAGCAATCGGATCCATATTTTCCATTTGCGGCCCCAATATTACAGTTGCATCTGGTTCGTTTTTCGTTTTTTCTTCTGCCCTTTCATTCTTTAACTCTCCTTTGCGTTCTAAGCACCCCACCAAACAACAAGCCAATAAACATAAAGGCATAATAAAACACAACCATTTTACTTTTTTCACTAGAAATATTCCTCCATTTCTCAAAATATAATTAATTGCAAAATTCTATTGACAATTATGGCAAGCCACCAAATGCCCTGGCGAAATTTCTTGCAAAATAGGTTCACTATCTTCACAGAGTTCTCTTGCACATGGGCACCGCGTTCTTAAGCGGCACCCAGAAGGCAAATTAAGCAAACTGGGGAAATCACCTGACAAAATTACCTTTTCGCCACAGTTTTTCGCTTTTGGGTCGGGAATTGGAATTGCGGATATCAAGGACTTTGTATATGGATGCACGCCATGAAAAACGAGTTCATCACTTTCTGCCACCTCCACTAATTTCCCCAAATACATAACACCAATGCGGTTACTCATATATCTTACTATGGATAAATCGTGCGCAATAAATAAATAAGTTAATCCAAACTCTTCTTGAAACTGGTGTAATAAATTAATAATTTGAGCTTGTATTGAAACATCAAGTGCAGAAACCGGCTCGTCACAAACAACAAATTCAGGTGATATAGCCAACATTCTTGCAATTCCAATTCTTTGACGTTGCCCGCCAGAAAACTCATGCGGGAATCTATTCGCTTGCTCACTGTTTAACCCCACATGCTGCAAAATTTCATTTATTTTGTCTTTGCGGTCTTGGGGTGTTGCTGCCAAATTGTGTATATCAATGGGTTCGCCAACTATATTTGCAATTGTCATTCTTGGATTTAATGAAGCATATGGGTCTTGGAACACAATTTGCATTTTCTTCCTATATTTTTGCATATTCACATTTGTAATATCTTCCCCATCGTAAAATATTTTTCCTCCAGTGGGTTCAAGTAGACGCAAAATGGTTTTACCCATTGTGGTTTTCCCGCAACCAGATTCGCCAACAATTCCAAAAGTTTCTCCTTTTTTCACATAAAAAGAAATGCCGTCAACCGCTTTCACACAAAGTCTGCGCCCCAATTTAAAGTGCAATTTCAAATCTTCAACCTCAACCAGCTTAGACATTAATGGCATCCCTCTCGAATTCTTCTTTCTGATTTAACCAACAAGCACTGTAATGAACACTAGCAATTTGTGTATATGGCGGTCGCTTTTTTAAACAAATTGCCATGCATAACTTACACCTGGGCGCAAACGGACACCCAAGCGGCGGCACCAGCATGTTCAACGGGGTTCCTTCAATTGGCACCAATTTTTCTTCTTTTTTTGCCGTTAATTTGGGGATACTATTTATCAACCCTTTGGTATATTCATGCCGTGACTCATAAAAAATATCCATAACTGTCCCATATTCAACTATTGTCCCACCGTACATAACAGCAATCCTGTCACACATGTTGGCAACAATCCCTAAATTATGGGTTGTTATTATTATAGCCATTCCTTTTTTTTCCTTCATCTCCAACATCAATTCCAAAATTTGCGCCTGCGTAGTAACATCTAGTGCTGTTGTGGGTTCATCTGCAATCACAAGTCGTGGTTCACAAGCAAGTGCAATTGCTATCATAATACGTTGCCGCATACCTCCAGAAAATTCGTGGGGATATTGCGTCAGGCGCCGTTGCGGATCGATTATTCCCACTGATTTAATAAGCTGTTCTGCTTTATACCACGCCGTTTTTCTGTTCATTTTATTTTTCAACATCAATACTTCGCAAATCTGTGTTCCTATGGGATACACCGGATTCAACGATGTCATTGGATCTTGAAAAATCATGCTTATTTCCGTTCCTCGAATTATCCTTTTTTCTTTCTCTGTCATTTCATTAATTCGCAAACCATTAAAATCTATGCTACCACCAAGAATTTTGCCCGGAGGCGAAACAAAACCCATCACAGCATGTGAAAGAACAGATTTCCCGCTGCCAGATTCACCAACAAGCCCAAGCACATCTCCTCTTTTTAATGAAACAGATACGTTATTAATTGCTTTAACTTCCCCACTTGGCACAAAGAAAGAAAGTCGCAAATTTTTTATTTCCAATAAATCATTTGCCATTATCGACTTAACCACCTAACTTTTCAACTTAGGGTCAAAAGCACTATTAAGCCCATCACCCAATAAATTAAACGCCAAAGTAATCGTGCCTAATAAAACAGTCGGCGCAATCAACAAACGCGGGCTTGTGTAAACACTTCCAAGGGCATCTGCTGCCATGGAACCTAAACTTGGCATTGGAGAAGAAACACCTAAACCTAAAAAACTCAAAAAACTTTCAGTAAAAATCGCAGATGGAATTTGCAATGTTGTTGAAACAATTAATATCCCTAGGCAATTGGTTAATAAATGTTTTTTTATAATTCGCCCACTGCTTGCACCCAAAGCAAAAGCAGCTGTAACAAATTCCGCTTCTTTTAAAGAAAGTACCTGAGCCCTAACCATTCTAGCCATCCCCACCCAATATGACAATGCAAAAATCAAAAAAATGCAAAACAAACCGATTCCAATTCTGCCGATCCATTCAAATCTCGGCGAAGAATCCACAAGCCATCTTAATGGCTCTCTTAAAATTGCAGAAAATAAAACAACAACCAAAATATCTGGCAAAGTATATAGCAAATCAACAAACTGCATCATAAACAAATCAATCAGACCACCAAAATACCCTGAAATTGCACCATAAGTAGCACCAATCACCAAAACAATAAAACTTGCACACAACCCAACCAACAAAGAAATTCGGCTGCCCATCAGCAATCTGGCTAGGGTGTCACGTCCTAAAGCATCTGTTCCTAAAATATGCGGGAAATTACGTTCATTTTTCTCTTTTGCAAGTGACGAACGGCCCATTAATCCTAAACTTCGACTTTCAGATATTTGCTCTCTGTAATTATATGGATAAAAAAACGGGATAAAAATTGTACATAAAATAACAAAAACAATCACAAACAATGCAAGCATTGCCACTTTGTTTTTCTTAAAACGGCGCCACCCATCTGCCCAAAAACTCACACTTTCCGCTACAAAAATCGGACCTTGCTTATCTTGCTCCGTTGCTGGTAAAAAATCTTCCGGATTATATAAAGAAATGGGAACACTCTTTGTATTTTTTTCTTCCACCACTTAAGCACCCCTATACCAATCTAATGCGCGGATCTATGATTTTATACAGGATATCAACTAATATATTCATTAGAACGATTATGAAGGCTAAAAAAATCGTTATTCCCATTATCAACGGATAATCGCGCCCTAACGTAGCAGAAATAAGCGCCATTCCGATCCCTGGGATATTAAACACTTTCTCAATAACAAAGTTACCAATCAAAATCCAAGCCAATGTTGGCCCCAAATAAGTAATCACTGGCAACAAAGCATTTCTCAAAGCATGTTTAAAAATAATTTTAAATGTTGAAAGACCCTTTGCCCTCGCGGTACGTATATAATCTTGGCCCAAAACATCAAGCATGCTAATTCGCACTAACCTCATTATGTACGCAGTCGGGTAAAAAGCCAAACAAGTAACAGGAAGTACATAATGAAGCGGAGAAAAAAGCCCCATAATTGGGAAAATAGATAATTTAACACAAAAAAACAACAAAAAAACAATTGTGGTAATGAAACTTGGGACCGCAACACCCCAGGTGGAAAACAAAACCAGTAAATTATCTAAAAACTTCCCATGATAATATGCTGCCAACACTCCACCAATCATTCCAAAAATAACCGCAATCAAAATTGCAAGTACACCCAAGCGAGCAGAAACCACAAATCCACTCATTATAATTTCTTTCACTGTATATTCACGTCGTTTCAGTGAAACTCCAAAATCTCCTTTAAGCAAATTCACCATGTAATTTTTATATTGCACAACTCGTGGCTTATCTAACCCATATCTCGCATTTAATTCAGCAATGACTTCTTCGCTTGGTGCTTTTTCTGCCAAAAACGGACCACCGGGAACTAAAAACAGCAAAAAGAAAGTGATAGTTGTAACAGCAAAAACTGTAAACAAACCTAAAAACAAGCGCCTAATTATATATTTCAACATATCTTTTTGCCTCCACAGAAAACTTTTCAAAGAGACTTGCAAATTATCTAATAACATCTTTTTTAGAAAGAACCAATTTCCCCTGCTCATCTATTGAAATCAACTTTACCCAAATTTCTTCGCCTGACTTTGCCACACTTTCAATTTTATCAACTCGCTTGTTTTCAAAACGTGAAATGTGAACCAACCCTTCTTTTCCAGGAAGAATTTCAACAAATGCTCCAAATGGCATTAATTTTACAATCTTCCCTTTATACGTTTTTCCAACTTCCGGTTCTTGAACAATTAATTCAATTTGTTCTATTGCCCTTTTGGTATCTTGTGAATTTAAAGAAGAAACAAATATCGAGCCATCTTCTTGAATATCAATAGTAACTCCAAAATCAGCACAAAGCTTCTGAACGACTTTACCACCAGACCCAATTACGTCGCGAATTTTATTTACATTTATTTTGATTGTTTGAATTTTGGGCACATATTCATTAAGTTCTGGTCGCGGAGCTGCAATCTCTTGCAAAATAATTTCATCTATAATTTCTAAGCGTGCCTTCCTTGTTTTTTCAAAAGCCTCTTCTATAATTTCGTAAGTTAAACCATCTGTTTTTATGTCCACCTGGATTGCCGTTATTCCTTTTTTTGTACCTGCAACTTTAAAATCCATGTCACCAAAAAAATCTTCAATCCCTTGAATGTCCAACATAGTAACATGGCCACCATCGTAACAAACCAAACCGCAAGAAATCCCAGCAACGGGCGCCGTAATTGGAATACCTGCATCCATAAGTGCTAACGTAGACCCACAAACAGCAGCTTGCGATGTTGATCCATTTGAAGAAAGAACCTCTGAAACCAATCGAATAGTATATGGGAATTCTTCCAGATGGGGAATTACCGGCAAAAGAGCACGCTCTGCAAGGGCCCCATGCCCAATCTCTCGACGGTTGGGCGCTCTGTTTGGTCTGGTTTCGCCAACAGAATAACTTGGAAAATTATAGTGATGGAAATATTCTTTGCTATCATCATCTTCCATTCCAGATAATACTTGAGCTTCCCTTGCCATACCTAATGTCACAACGGTAAGAACTTGTGTTCGGCCTCGCAAAAACATCCCTGAACCGTGCACTCGTGGCAAAACACCAGCTTTTGCAGAAAGATCTCGCATCTCGTTTAAGTCGCGCCCATCAACTCGTTTGCCATTTATTAACCATGTCCGAACAATCTTTTTTTCAAGATTATAAAGGCACTCATCAATTACTAACGGATTTATCTCATACCACTGCGCAAATTGTTCTTTAATTTCATTTTTAATTTGTTTTGTGTTTTCGTCTCGAACAAGCTTATTTTTTTCGTCTAAGGCGCTTTCTAATTTTGGTTTTGCAACTGCCTCAATTTTCTCTAAAACATCTTCAAATTCCACACTTACTTCTGTGGGACAGGTAATGTTTTTTTCTTTGCCAACAGTAACTACAATTTCATTAATAAATTCTATTATTTTATTTATCTCTTTGTGTCCTTCTTTAATCGCTTCCAGCATAATATCTTCAGGAATTTCATATGCCCCAGATTCAATCATAATTACTTTTTGCTCTGTTGCTGATAATGTGGTAATCATTTTGGAACTTTTTCTTTGGATTTGAGTTGGATTTATAAGGATTTCGCCATTTGCATAACCCAAAATCACACCAGCAAGCGGCCCGTTCCATGGGATATCGGAAATAGACAGCGCAATCGAAGTTCCTATTATCCCCGCTACTTCTGGTGAACAATCTGGGTCAGCGGAAAGAACTGTAACTGTAATAGAAACTTCATTCCGTATTTCTTGCGGAAATAATGGTCTAATTCCACGGTCTATTACCCGTGCAGCCAAAATCGCACCTTCTGTGGGGCGCCCTTCACGTTTTGAAAAAGAACCGGGGATTTTCCCAATTGCATAAAATTTTTCTTCAAAATCCACAGAGAGCGGAAAAAAATCTATGCCAACTCGCGGTTGCGAAGAAATAACCGCATTAACCATAACAATCGTATCACCGTAATGAACAATACAAGCTCCGTTAGAAAATCTGTTTACTGCTTCACCAACTTCAATAACAAGCTGTCTTTTAGCAAGTTGCATTTCAAAACACTTGCTATCGCTAAACATCACATTTATCACCTTTTCTTTGCTTACAAATAACATTCTCTTAATATTAACTATTATCCCATTGTACAACATCTTCACAACAATGTAAAGCCATAAAATTACAATTAATATCATTTAGTCAATTAAGAGAAACAAGCACACCTAATTAAGGAAATTGATATTGTAGACCTAATATGGTAAAATAGAACCATGAATTGGGAAAATAAACTGCATACTTTTAAGAACTTTGTTACAAAAAGATATGCTTTAATTTGGGCTATATTGGTTATTATTTTGACAACATTTTTAATATTAAATACATTTGAAAGGAGAAATATCTCATCAACTGCGCATTTTAAAATCAAAGTTGAAACCTTTGAGCGCTTAGAAGTGAAAAATGAAAATGGTGGATATACCATCGAAAATAACGGCGGGAAATTTCGACTTGCAGCTGTCGATGTAAGCCTTTTTGATGAAAATAAAATGCACGAAGTTTTTGATTTCTTGCGCAATGCAACTATCAACACCATTCCCAAAAAAGAGAAAAAAAAGTTCGTAGAAAATCACACATTAGCCACCGTGAATATAAAAAGTGGGAAAAAAGTAATAAACTTTACAGTGCTAGAGGCAGCACCATCTGGCCTTGGCTACTATATTAAACTTGGGAATTCTGTTTATTTTTTATTAGGTGCTTCGGATTTATTTTCTTACACCAAATTGGACTTTATTTCAAAAAAATTATTTGGCGAAAATTTTGCAGAGGCATCAGCAGAGGCATCAAATGAATGGACTTTCTCGAATTTTGCGGCAAATACAATTAATGTAACTAGTCTTGGTAAAGAAAACTTGAAAATTTTGGTAAGCAACAACAGTAATTCACTGATTTCAGACAAATTTCGAAGTGAATTAAACAATTTGGTGAATCTGGAAGCAAGTTCGGTTAAGTCAATAAATCCAACACGAGAAGAACAAGATGCTTTTGGTGTTTTTGTACCATCCCTGCAAATAACCATTAAACATGGAACCCTTACCGAAAAAATTCGAGTCAGC
Source organism: Oscillospiraceae bacterium (assembly GCA_031266415.1). Lineage (GTDB taxonomy): Bacteria > Bacillota > Clostridia > Oscillospirales > Ruminococcaceae > BNZN01. The sequence continues at coordinate 30,412 of JAISBB010000005.1, forward strand.
AAACCTACAGATGGCATATGTTTTGTGCTAACAGCCGATGGAAAACGAATCCTCATTTGCCAAGAAACAGATTTTTCATTTTTGAATCTTAATTTTGAAAACCCAGAAAATTTAAAGAAAAAATATTTGGTGGAATGCAATCTTAACAAAATCAAAACAATAATAATTAGTAGTAAGAAAAAAAATTGGGATTTAAAGTTCAGCAATAATTTAGATTCCGTTTCTTCTACAACCACAGAAATAACTGGTAGTTTAGCAAATTGGGAGAATATCTTAAATTTATTAAAGGAATTTACATTTGGCAAAAACATGAATTTTGATTTAAGAGGGCTGCAAAACCTAGAATTTCGTTTGGAAATCAAATATGAATCAGGTAACATAGATAAATACACGTTTTACAGCAATGGTGGCGATAAATATGTTGTGTATGGCGAAGATGAAAAATTATGTTTTGCTATAAACGATAAAGAATTAACAAAATTAATAAATGCTATAATTGAATTGAGCAAAGAAACAGGTGAAAAAACTGAAAGAAAAACCGTTGCTAATAAGCCACAAGTCTAATTTACAATTTGAAGATATTCGTTCTACCTTTGGCTTAAATACAAATCAAAAAATAATCATAGCAGGGCCATGTGCAATATATAACCACAACTCGTTTGTAGAAACCGTGGCTTTTTTGAAAACTCACAACATTAAACTAATTCGTGCCGCCACATTTAAACCGCGAACATCTCCATATTCCTTTCAGGGGCTTGGGCATACTGCAAACAAAATCATTAAAGAAACAAAACGGAAATATAAAGTATTTTGTGTCTCCGAAATAATGGACCCTCGCGAATTAAAAAACATGCTGGGGTATGCAGATGTGTTGCAAATTGGCGCTAGAAATATGCAAAATTTCAGTTTGCTTAAAGAAATTGGCGGGTGCAACAAACCCATCTTATTGAAACGTGGGTTGGCGGCCACCCTTGAAGAATTTATGCTAGCCGCCGAATACCTTGCCGTATCTGGCAGCCGTTCCATCATCCTTTGTGAACGCGGGTTGCGAACACCACAAACTCACGTTAGAAATTTATTGGATATTGCAGCAATTCCGGTTCTAAAAAAAGAAACAAAATTACCTGTGATTGTAGATTTGAGCCACTCTCTTGGCAGAACAGATGTGATTTGTGAAATTGCTCGTGGTGTTATTGCAGCTGGCGCAGATGGGATTATGGTTGAAGTTTTTAAAGAGCCACATAAAGCCCTTTCTGATGCTACTCAGCAGATAACATTCAACGAATTTACAAATCTCATGAATTCCATTGGGAATTCCCGTTGAACTCTTAAAAAAATTGAAATAACTTCATTGACTTAAGATTTTATTCTATGCTATAATCGGCAAGGAATTAAAATTCACGACTGGTGGTGGACCTTGCAAACAACTCATCTATAAACAAAACGATAAAGAAACTGTGCTTGGCTGCAGTCTTGATTGCTATGGGGCACGTGATTGGTTTTTTTACATTCTTTATGCCAGGATTTCCCCAAAAAATTTCATTGGGTTTTTTGGTTGCCGGGGCTTGTGGTTATCTTTTGGGCCCGTATGCAGCTATTTGTGGAGCTCTGGGGGATGTTTTGGGTTTTATTTCACGCTCACAAGGGAATTACATCTGGGGATTTACCGTTACCGCTGCCTTAGGTCACCTTATTTATGGACTTTTTCTTCACAAAAAAAAGGCTAGCTTGCTCAGATGCTTTTTCGCATGCCTTGTAGTTATAAGTGTAGTAAATCTAACATTAAATACACTTTGCTGTGTGTTTTGGTTAAATGCAAACAAAAGTTTTCAAGCGATTTTTATTGGTCGATTAATAGCCAACGCCATTTTTCTTGTAACACACCCGCCATTGATGTTTGCCATATTAAAATCTCTAGAGCAGTTGCAAAAACGGTTACCTATTTTGCAATTTCAAACACAGGATTGATGTATATTGACTTTTATTACACGCACTATTGAAGAAACAGAAAAGCTCGGCAGGCAAATTGGAACGGGAATAAAATCCAGATATTTGGTAACGTTAGATGGCGAGCTCGGAGCCGGCAAAACGTGCCTTGTGCGCGGTTTAGTACAGGGTTTGGGAAGCAAAGATATTGTAACAAGTCCAACTTTTGCGCTAGTTAATGAATATGCTAGTTCTCACCTTCCTATTTACCATTTCGACATGTACCGAATTCACAGTATTTACGACCTAGAATCAACCGGCTTTTTCGATTACTTAGGATCAGAGGCTGTGTTACTTGTAGAGTGGAGTTTACGCATTGCAAATTTTTTACCAAATCCGCAATTACGCATTTTTTTTAAAACGGTAGAAAAAAATGAACGCAAATTAACAATCGAAGGAAACATCTCCTTAATGGAAAGGCTTTGATTGCAATTGAAAATATTAGGGATTGAAACTGCTACAAAAGCTACATCGGTAGCTTTGTGCAACAATGGCAAAATCCTTGGAGAAATCACAGCAAATACGCAAAAAGTTCACAGCAAAACTTTAGCTCCGATGATCGTAACACTTTTGGATTTGGTAGGGGAAAATTTAAAAGACATAGATGTGTTTGCCGTTTCTGGTGGCCCTGGTTCGTTTATGGGCCTTAGGATCGGGTTGAGTATTGCAAAAGGATTCGCAGTTGTTGAAAACAAACCAATTGCTGTAGTTCCAACTTTAAGGGGGCTGGCAGAAAACACGGCATTTCTAAAATTTGAAAGAGTAGCACTTGTTTGCGCAACACTAGACGCACGGTGTTCAAATGTTTACGCTGGCGTGTGGAAATTAACAAACGAAAACTTTACTCCTTTGTGCGCAAATAAACTAATTTGCGTTACAGAACTAGAAACTAAACTCTCACTTCTTAAACAACAATTAAATTTACCATTAATTTTAGTCGGAAACGGCCTGTACAATTCACAGCTTGCCGCTACATCTATTGTTTTCAGTGAATCAAATGCAAATCCACGCGCCACCTCAATCTGCAAACTGGCGGAGAATCGTAAATTTTGGTATAATGCCGCAACGGCAACACCCATTTATTTGAAAAATCTTTAAATTAGGCAAAAAACGGAGGCAAAGTAGCACTTGAAAAAGAAAACATTAGATAAGGCATTTATTGGAATTGTATTATGCTTGGTTGCTGTGGGACTAATGATGCTATGGTCAGCTAGTTACGTTATTAGCTACTATAAATATGAAAATAGTTGGCATTTTATCTCTAAGCAATTCATTTTTGCAGTAATTGGAATGATAATAATGTTTGCGTTTGCCAAACTAGATTACAAAATATACTTCCGGTTCGCCGAATACATATATGCAGTTGCAATTTTTTTATTAATCATCGTTTTATTTATGCCACCCGTTAACGGTGCCCGCCGTTGGCTTACTTTGGGGATAGGTTCGTTTCAACCATCTGAAGTGGCAAAATTTGCGTTGATAGTAATTATTTCAAAAGTAGGGACAATAAAAAAGGTTAGAATGCGAACTTTTAAATATGGAATTGTAAAACTACTGCTGCTCATGGGATTTGTAGCATGTTTAACAATTTTAGAACCACATATTTCTGGCACTGTATTAATTTTCTCAATTGGGACTATTTTAATGTTTGTGGCTGGAGCAAATTTATTCTGGTTTTTAGTGGCTGCTATTTTTTTAGCGGCTTGCGTTGGCTTTGTTGTTCTAATCCCCGGAATCGCGGATTACGCAACAAGCAGGCTGCAATGTTGGCTAGACCCATTTTCAGATCCACGCGGGAAAGGCTACCAAATTGTGCAGTCGCTTCTTGCAATTGGTGCTGGTGGAATTAGTGGCGTGGGAATTGGTGGCAGCAAACAAAAACAATTGTATCTGCCAGAACCACAAAACGACTTTATTTTTTCAATCGCATGTGAAGAATTAGGATTAATTGGCGCCGCAGTCATCGTCCTGATGTTCGCAAGCTTAGTCAGCCGCGGATTTAAGATTGCAAAAAGAACGCAAGATACTTTTGGGCGTTTGCTGGTTGTGGGAATTGTAGCACAAGTTGGCTTACAGGCAATTTTTAACATTGCCGTAGTAACCAACACCATTCCCAACACGGGAATAAATATGCCATTCTTTAGTTATGGCGGCACTTCGCTGTTAATGCTGCTGGCAGAAATGGGAATTGTCCTCTCTGTAGATCAATTTGGCAAAAAAGAACGAATATATAAAATTTAAACACACGATCAACATGATTCGAGAAAAGCACAAAAGAAAATTTTCTTTTGTGCTTTTCTTACTTTAAAAATATACAAAATGCATTACACTTGCTAATATCACACCCAGTGTACAAAAAATTGCATTAATAATTGCAAGAACAGTCGCAGAAGTACTAGTACCACCCCACTCAAACAACAACTGTTTTTTTGCAGCGGCAGGAACCGACTTTAATATATCGATTCTTCTTTGAACGTAGTTTTTATAAGACCCATTTGCCAAAAAACCCCATATTAAACTCATGCCAAACCAAAATAGGAAGAAAATAAAAAAAGAATTGTTAGCCGCATTTGACAACTCTTGCCACTTTCCTGAAATTACTTGCAAATTTAAATGTGTAATAGTTGGGCTAAAATTTGAAGTTTCGGAGCCTATCGCACTTTTTTTTTCAAAAGCAGGCATTACCTTCTGCAAACAGTCAGCCCAACGGTTCAATAAACCCCAAATTGTCGAAAATAAAATTCCCATACGGCTTATAAAAAACATACAACCTTCTTTATACATTTTTCGATAAAAAAGATATAGCGTGGGACAAGCAAAAGCACAAAAATTAAATTTATAACGCTTGGTAAATGCACGTTTATAATAATTTACATTTCTCCTCACAAAAAGATCAATGTCGTATTTCTCGGCAGTCTCTTCTGAGTTTGCATCGTCACTTGCAACATTTGGGGTTGCTGCATTTGGTGGCGTCTTTTGCTGAGATTTAAAAATCATAATTTCTGTTTTCAGTTGCCTGCCACAAAAATCACAGGTACCATCAGAGCCACTGTTTTGTTTCCCACAATGACCACAAATCTGTACGTCTAACACCGCAACGGGGTCACAAGAAAAACAATCTTCTGTTCCATGTCGCTCTTCATAAACACACTTGCCCCCTTTCAAAAAACACTCTTCATGATACGGTGCACCACACTCTGGGCATACAACAACTACGGAATCTTCTTCCAAAATTTTTTTGCAAGATTGGCATTCTTGGCCCACAAATTTACTCAATATCGCCGTTCTCCTTTTCTTAAAATCCAATTATAAATTTTTTAAAAACATAAACCGTACTTTTAAGTTAAAAGTTAAAGTAATGGATTAAGGTCCCAGCAAGCTATGTTCCCAGCATTAAATTCATAGTAACCCTGTGCTGCAACCATTGCGGCATTGTCACCACAAAATTCAAACGCCGGGAAAAACGATTCAAATCCACAGCAATCAGCCCAGGCTGCAGCTTTCGTACGCAATTCACTGTTGGCACAAACTCCACCAGCCAAACAAAATCTGGCAGCATTTTTTTCTCGCATGGCAATTGATAGTTTTTCCAAAAGAACATCAACAACAGCACCTTGAAAACTCGCGGCCATATCTGGGATATTTATTCCTACCTTTAATTGTTCACATTGAATTACATTTAGCGCCGCTGTTTTAAGTCCAGAGAAACTAAAATCCAAATCTGAACTCTTAACTTGGGGCCGTGGTAATTTATATCTCTTTCTGTTCCCCGTTTTAGCCAAAGCATCAATTGCTACTCCAGCAGGGTATTGTAATCCTAGTACTCGGCCCACTTTGTCAAGCACTTCACCAGCAGCATCATCCATTGTGCGCCCCATCACCTCATGTTGCACATAATCCACCACATTAATTATTTGAGTATGGCCACCAGAAACAACTAAACATAAAAACGGCGGTTTTAAACCGCTGTGTGTAATGTAATTAGATGCAACATGACCTTTCAAATGATCAACGGCAACTAACGGTTTTTTCGCATAAAGCGCTAACCCTTTCGCAAAATTCACACCAACAAGTAACGAGCCAACAAGCCCTGGCTGTACAGTTACTGCCACAACATCTATTTCTTTAAGTGTTAAATTTGCCTGTGTTAAAGCATTTTTATAAACATCAACAATCTTTTCAACGTGACGGCGGGAAGCAAGTTCCGGAAAAACACCACCATATTTCTGGTGATCTATTATTTGAGAAAAAACAACGTTTGAAATCACTTTGCGGCCAACTTCAACAACTGCACAAGAAGTTTCATCGCAAGATGTTTCGAACCCTAACACTTTCAATTTCGTTCCAGTCCTTCAACACAAAAAAAACGCTCTAACGCCAAATCGCCAAACGCCCTTGTGCATTTTATTTTTTTGTAATGCGCAACTATTTTTGCTTTAAGCCAATCTAACACTAAAACTTCTGTTGCAAAGTGGCCCGCATCAATTAACCCCAATCCTAAACGCTCTGCTTCATACCAAACATTGTGCTTCACATCACCAGTTACTAACACGTCCGTACCAGCCGCAACAGCCGCACCTAAACAACTTGAACCTTGTCCACCACAACAAGCAACACGCCGAATTTCTTGTTTTTTGGGGAAAAAATATCTGCAACCATCAACTTTCAATTTTTTAGTCACAAATTCCAAAAAATCTAAACTTGAAGCCGGGAAAGTAAGCTCGCCCCAAACTCCCATATTCAATTGTTCACCCAAGCCACGGTTCTCAAAAACATGAAATACTGGCTCCTCATATGGGTGAACACTTTTTAATGCGGCAATTACCTTATCTAAATTTGACGATTTGCAGGCCATTTCTAATTTTACCTCTTTCACACACGTTTCTTCACCAGTTTCCCCAACATGTGGATTGGCACTGGCACCCGCAATAAATGTCCCCACTCCCTCGCAGGTAAAAGAGCAACTTTGGTAATTCCCAATCTCTCCTGCACCAGCCTGCACCATCGCTTTTTTTAATTTCGGCAAAGATTCAATTGGGACAAAAACAACCACAATAAAACACGGTTTGCAACTCTTTATTTCTAATGGCACCTGGTTATTCAATTCCAATGCATTGGCCAAGCACGAATTAACACCACCACGCGCAAGGTCAAGGTTTGTGTGCGCAGCAATTAAATTTATATCGTGCTTTATAAGATTCCAAACATAGTTGCTAGGAACAATTTTCTTAAGCGGCTGCCAAATTGGCGGGTGATGACAAATTATTAATGAAACACGCGAGGCAACAGCCTCTGCAATCACTGCCTTATTAACATCAAGCGCCAACAAAATTGAAGTTACATTACATTTCATATCGCCTATCAAAAGTCCAACATTATCAAAATCCAAAGCATTTTCAAAAGGCGCGATTGAATTCACAAAGTTATATATATCATTAACAGTGTGCAAAAAAAACACCTCATCGCATATGTTTCAATCCGCCTTATTTTTACGTTCTTTTCTGTTTCCCAACAACATAAAAAATATAAGAAAGAAACAACCCAAACATACGCAAACATCCGCCAGATTAAACGCCGCAAATTTAAAAAACTTCACGTTTATATAGTCAATAACTCCACCTCTAAAAATACGGTCCAAAAGATTGCTAACCCCACCACCAATAATCATAAATATACAAATTTGTTGCCGTTTTGGCACATTATGCATAGATTTTGATATATAAAATACAGCAATCAAAACAACCGCCACAATACCAATTACCAAAAATCGGTGGCCTCTTAAAAGTCCAAACGCCATCCCATCATTTCGCAGAACCGTGAATTCTATAATTCCAGGAATTTTCAAAATTGGCATCATATTGTAAAACCCTACTGCAATTTGCTTCATAAATTGATCTATTATTAAGACCGTCATCATAGAAAGTATTTCTGTAACCAAATTTGACAATCCTCCCTGAGAATTAACGTTTCGAAAAAATTCCTTTTTTCGCCGATTGCTTATCGTTTTCAGTTGATAAGCGATGATTTTCCCCAAATTTTAAAATCCCAAATTTAGAAACAAGATCCCCGTTTTTATTTGTTCCAACTTCAATAACCCGCGTTTCCATAATTCCATCACTACCGCCACTGTCAGTACAAAACGCCATCTGTTTTGTAACGGGTTCATCGCGATCTGGCTGCGCCATTTGCTCAAATTCATTAATTATACTTTCAGCATCGCATTTTGAAAGTTTTTCAATTGGCTCAACATCTGGCAATTCTAAACTCGAACTCGGCAATTTGTCAAGCAACTCTAAATGAGTTTTGTAAAGAGTTGCCATTTCATTTTTAAAATTACCAACTTCTTTGCGCAATCTTTGCAGTGTGTTTTGTTCCTTTGCTATTTGGCTTCGCGCATTTACAACAGCACTTTCAGCCTTAATATGCGCTTCTTTAATAGCGACATTTGCTTGTTCTTTCGCTTTCGATATAATACTGTCTCCTAATTTTTTTGCTTCAAACAAAACACCACGCAAACTATTTTCATCGTTCCGATACTCTTCTATTTTATCCGCTAATACACCTATCTTCTGCTCTAAAATTTCTTTTTCTTCACAAAGCCGCCGATACTCATCTGTCAACATCGCAAAAAATGCATCCACGTCTTCCATACTATACCCCAACCCGAACATTGCCTTGCGAAATTTTTTGTTTAATATTTCTGAAGATGAAGACCGCAACACTTAAAAAACCTCCTTAACTTCAATTTAAAAACAACATGAATTTATCCAAAAAAACCTTCTGTTCCTTCGATTTCATCTAATAAATTCCCCATAATATCTACATTATATGGAGTTATTATGTATGTGCTATTCGCTACTCTCTTAATTTGACCATCGTTAGCATAGGCAACACCACTTAAAAAATCCAATAATCTTCTTGAAATTTCTTTGCTTGTTGATTCTAGATTTAATACCACAGTGTGCTTAGAATTAAGGCTATTTGCTATTTCACCAGCATCTTCATATTTTTCTGGTTTTACTAAAACGACTTGTAATTGAGTTGTTGTGTTTACACTCAAAACTTTTTTAGCATCTGATTTATTATATTTTTCACGTTCATTTTTATTAATAAAGCCTATATCTTCATTATCATAGTCTTCCGAATCAAGTCCCATTAAGCCTTTCAACTTTTCCACAAAGCTCACAGTTCCCGCCTCCTTTTGAAAAATTATTTCGGCTTCCTTTATTATCCTCTTTTTGCTTAAAAATGTCAACATACACACTGATTTTCGCATCTTTTGCAATCACAAAAAACAAACTGCCATTATTCGTCAAGTTTTAAAACTGACATAAATGCCTGCTGCGAAACTTCCACACTACCAAGGCGTCTTAAGCGTTTCTTCCCATCCTTTTGCTTTTCTAATAATTTCTTTTTCCTAGAAATATCTCCACCATAACACTTCGCCAATACATCTTTTCTTAGCGCTTTTATTGTTTCACGTGCAATAATCTTTCCACCAATTGCAGCTTGAATCGGAATCTCAAACATCTGCCTTGGGATATGTTCTTTCAGTTTTTCTACCATTTTTCTTCCGCGAGTAGCTGCTCTTTTTGCATGCACAACAAACGAAAGTGCATCAACAACTTCGCCACTCAACAAAATATCTAGTTTGGCCAACTTAGAGGGCATATACCCTGCAGGCTCGTAATCAAGTGATGCATAACCTTTTGTTCTAGACTTAAGAACATCAAAAAAATCATAAATTACTTCATTAAGCGGCAAAATATATTTTAGTTCTACACGGCTTGCGTCTGTGTAAGCCGTATTTTGAAAAACTCCTCTTCGTTCCTGGCATAAATCCATAATATTCCCCATAAACTGGGAAGGAGTAAGAATTGTTGCCTTTATCACCGGTTCAAATTCTTCTGCTATAGTACTAGGATTGGGGTAATTTGCGGGGTTGTCGATATATGTTTCTTCCCCATTTTTAAGCACAAGTTTATATACCACACTTGGTGCTGTTGTAATTAGGTCCAGATCATATTCTCGCTCTAATCGCTCTTGAATTATTTCCATGTGAAGTAAGCCTAAAAACCCACACCTAAACCCAAAGCCAAGTGCATTTGAAGTTTCTGGCAAAAAACTTAAAGAAGCGTCGTTTAATTGCAATTTTTCCAGTGATTCTTTTAAATCAATATATTTAGAACCTTCAACAGAATAAACACCGCAAAATACCATCGGAACCGCTTTTCTATAACCAGGCAACGGCTCAAAAGCTTCATTTTCAGCAGTTGTTATGGTATCGCCCACCCTTGAATCTTTAACATTTTTAATCCCCGCTGCTATGTACCCTACTTGCCCCGCCAAAAGGATATCTGTTTGCTTTAATTTTGTAGGCATCATAATTCCTACTTCTGTAACACTAAATTTTGCACTTGTAGCCATCATTTTTATTTCCATTCCAACTTTAATAAATCCGTCTACCAACCGCACATAAACAATCACTCCCTTATAAACATCATAAACGGAATCGAAAATTAAAGCCTTAAGTGGTGCGGTTGCATCACCTAACGGAGGCGGAATTCGTGCCACAATTTGTTGCAAAACTTCCTCAATATTTAAACCAGATTTCGCGGAAATTCTTGGTGCATTTTCTGCCGGGATAAGTAACACGTCTTCTATTTCTTTACAAATTCGCTCTGGGTCTGAAGAGTCGAGATCTATCTTGTTTAACACGGGAATAATTTCAAGATTATTGTCAAGCGCTAAGTGCGTGTTAGCCAACGTTTGCGCTTGGATCCCTTGTGAAGCATCAACAATTAAAATAGCACCTTCACACGCCATTAATGCTCTAGAGACCTCGTAATTAAAATCCACGTGACCTGGTGTATCAATTAAATTAAACGTATATTGCAATCCATCATCAGCCAAATAATTCAAACTAACAGCACGCGCTTTAATTGTTATCCCACGCTCTTTTTCCAATTCCATATTATCAAGGATTTGCGATTCCATTTCACGAGCAGAAACAGCAGCTGTTTTTTCTAAAATTCTATCTGCCAACGTTGATTTTCCGTGATCTATATGTGCAATTATAGAGAAATTTCTGATTTTTTCTTTTGAATAACTATCCACAAATACACCTTCTTCGCTTTCCTCAACACAATTTCTAGCCTTTGCAGTTTTTTACAAATTCTCTAAATATCGGATGTGGCTTGTTTAACCGCGATTTAAATTCGCTGTGAAATTGTGACGCTAAAAACCATTTGTGCTCCGGTAACTCAATGATCTCAATTAATTTATCATCTGGGGACCGCCCGCAAAACACCATCCCGTTTTCTTCAAAAAGTTTTCTATATTCATTGTTAAACTCATATCTATGCCTGTGCCGCTCATAAACTAATTCTTCGCCATAAATCTTTCTGGCCATGGTTCCAGCCAGAAGTTTGCAAGGGAAAAGCCCTAAACGTGGTGTGCCACCCATATTCATTAAATTCCTTTGTTCTTGCATTAAATCAACAACTAAATGTTCACAATCGGAAAACTCTCTTGAATTTGCATCTTTCAAATCTAACACATTTCTTGCAAATTCAATCACAGCTAGTTGCATCCCTAAACATATGCCAAGAAAAGGTCGGTTGTTTTTCCTTGCATAATTAATTGCCGCAATTTTCCCTTCAATCCCACGACTACCAAAACCACCGGGGACTAAAATTCCGTCACAATCATAAAGTTTTTCATCTGCATTTTTAAATTCCAGTAATTCAGCATCTATCCAATTCACATTAACATTCACATTATTTTCTACCCCAGCATGCCGCAGCGCTTCAACCACTGAAAGATAAGCATCCCTTAAAGTAATATATTTCCCAACTAAACCAATCGAAATACTTTTCTTAAGATTTTTAAACTTTTCTACCATGCAGCTCCACTCTTCAAGTTGTGGCCTTTTATTCACCAGTTTCAAATGTTCGCACACAACTTCTGCAAATCCCGCCTTTTCAAGCATTAATGGAACTTCGTAAATATTCTCAACTGTTGCATTGCATATAATATCTTTTTTCCTAACATTGCAAAACAACGCCAAGCGATCTTTAACATCTTCTGTAATTTCAACATCTGACCTGCAAACAAGTACATGCGGCTGAATTCCAATTGACCGTAACTCTTTCACACTATGCTGCGTTGGTTTTGATTTTAATTCATTTGAACAAGCAATAAACGGCAAAAGAGTCACATGAACATATAAAACATCTCCCACATCTTCTGCTCCAACCTGCCGAATTGCTTCTAAAAATGGCAGCCCTTCAATATCTCCAACTGTTCCACCAATTTCTGTAATAACAACATCAACATCGGTACACTTTTCTGCATATCTAATCTTTTCTTTAATTATATTTGTTATATGTGGAATTACTTGAATTGTTGCCCCAAGGTAGTCACCCTTCCTCTCTTTATTCAAGACTTCCCAATATATTTTACCAGTTGTTGTACTTGAATCTCCTGTTAAATTTGCATCCAAAAACCGTTCGTAGTGCCCCAAATCAAGGTCTGTTTCTGTTCCGTCATCGGTAACAAAAACTTCACCGTGCTGCTGCGGACTCATCGTTCCTGGGTCCACGTTTATATATGGGTCAAATTTTTGAACTAGCACAGTATAATCTCGAGCCTTAAGCAAATTCCCTAATGAAGCAGCGGTAATTCCTTTCCCTAATCCAGAAACCACACCTCCGGTAACAAAAATATATTTGGGATTTTTCATAGTTTTTTACCACCATTCTCTTTTAATAAAGAATTTGCCAATTCTGCAAACATCTTTAGATTCATTTGCTCAACTCTTACCATTTCATTTATTTTAATGGCATTAAAAATTGCCTTAATCTCAGATTTCCCAAAATTGCAAACTCCATTTAAAGAATTAATTAGCAGTTTGCGCCTTTGCGAAAAACCACACTTAATAAGCTCAAACATTAACTGCTCATCTTTTACACAAACTGATGGCGTTTTCAACATTCTTAACTTAATTACAGCTGATTCGATTTTCGGAGTTGGCCTAAAGCTCCCCTTTGAAACAAAAAATAATAACTTTGGTACACTCAAAAACCGCACACGAAAACTCAAAGCACTAACTTGCCTAGTTCCCAATGGTGCACAAATTCTAACACCCAATTCCTTTTGTGTCATTACTGTAATAGACAAAAACGCCCAACTTTGTTCCAGCAATTTAACAAGAATCGGTGAGGTAATGTAATAGGGAAGATTGGCAACACAAACCACACACATCCCCGCAAACTCCTTTTTTATTAAACTTCTAAGATCCATTTTTAAAACATCTTCGCACATAAGTTTAACGTTCTTAATTTTCGCTACAGCAAGATTCTCTTCCAATATTTTTGCCAAATTCTTGTCAATTTCAACCGCCAGAACTTTTTTAAAATTTGCAGCTAATTCCATTGTTAACGCACCAAATCCTGGCCCAATTTCTAAAACCCCACATGGACCCGAAATCACACTTGCCTGTACCATTTTTTTTGCAATTCCCTTATTAACCAAAAAATTTTGTCCAAGTGATTTTTTACTTAAAGCCTCTAAATTCTTCATAGCGCTCCTGCTTGCTGCATTTTCTTAACAAACCTTCTTAACGCTTGCCCTCGTGGCCCTATCATACTTTTCTCACTTGATGTCATTTGCGCAACTGTTTGCTTATTCACTAAAAAAATAGAGTCATATCCAAATCCGTTTTGCCCCAATTGCGAAAATGCTATCATTCCCTCACACCTACTCGAAATAAATTGTACTCCCGTTGCTTGCTTAGCTTGTTCAAAATCCAAAATAGCTGCTGAGCTTTCAACAAAACATAAACAACATTCAAATCTTGCTGTCCTTTTCTCTGGTGGAACATCTTTTAATAACTCCAATATTAAGTTTAATCTACGCTCCTTTGAAAGATTATTGCAAAATCTAGCTGAAAAAACACCAGGAGCACCATTCAACGCATCAATGCACAGCCCTGAATCATCTGCTAAAGCTGCCTTCCCTGATTTTTTAGCAACAAAAGAAGCTTTAATAAACGCATTTTCTTCAAAAGTACTACCGGTTTCTTCAACTTGAATAAGGAAATCTGGGACAATAAGTTTAATTCCAACTGGATTCAAAACTTCTTCGAATTCAGATATTTTCCCTTCGTTACTTGTTGCCATTACTAATTCCAAAAGCATCATCTTCCTCTGTCTGCAATAACGCATTAGCAAACTTTTGTGAATCAAATTTAAATAAATCCGCAATTCCTTCTCCTAAACCAACATACTCTATTGGGACTTCAAGCTCTGAGCAAATTCTTAGCACAACACCACCCTTTGAAGTCCCATCTAATTTTGTCAAAATAATTCCGGTTACGTTGGTCATCTCTTTAAATTTTTTTGCCTGCGAAATCGCATTTTGTCCAGTTGTGGCATCTAAAACTAAATAAATCTTTTTAATTGCACCTAAACAGTTTCGTTCAACTATTTTCCCTATCTTCTGCAATTCCATCATCAAATTTTTTTTATTGTGTAATCTTCCCGCAGTATCACAAATTAAAATATTTGCCTTTCTGCTTTTTAAAACTTCAATTGCGTCAAAAATAACGGCGCCTGGGTCATTTGTTCCTTCATTTTTCACCAACACAACACCAGCGCACTCTGCCCAAATTTGCAGCTGGCTAATTGCCGCATCTCTAAATGTATCTGCAGCGGCAATTACTACATTCTTTCCTTGATTCCTAAAATTATACGCAAGCTTTCCGACAGTTGTTGTTTTGCCAACTCCATTCACACCCACAACAATAATAATTTCTTGAAATGAATTCAATGGATTTAAACCCTGCTCTTTTTTCTCATTTGAAGCCAGCAATTGACTAACAATTGAAATAAACTCACTTTTAAATTGTTTCGGCGTAGTTAGCCCCGATTTTTTAACCACTTTGCGCAAGCGCTCACAAATTTCTGTGGAGGTTTGCACACCAACATCGCCCAAAATAAGAGCTTCTTCTAATTTCTCAAAAAACTCCTCATCTATTTGCTCTGAATTAAAAATCACGTTAACGCGCTTAACCACACCATCTCGCGTTTTCTTTAAGCCCACCTTTAATTTTTCAAAAAAACTCAATCATTTCACATCCCTGATGGATTCTCGAAAAATACCCAGCAGTTTCAGCACTTCTTTAGCCGCTTGTTGCTCGGCTTCTTTCTTGCTGCTTGCTGTTCCCGTTCCTAAAATTTCTCTCTCCGAACCCAGATAAACTCCCACCGTAAAAACTTTTTCGTGCGCCGGCCCCACTTCATTCATCAAAACATAGCTTAGCTTTTCTTTGGTGTTTTGTTGCACAATCTCTTGCAAAAATGTTTTATAATCCTTAAATTCCATTTGATATTCTTTGCTTAACATTGGCTTCACAAATTCCAAAATAAAACTTCGTACTTTTTTCAACCCTGCATCAAGGTAAATTGCAGCAACAAGCGCTTCAAAAGCATCTGCTAACACAGAAGGTGTTTTCGCTAAATCGCGTTTCCTCACTTTCAATAATTTAAACAATTCAAGCTGCTCTGCAAATCCACAAAGTGATTTTTCACAAACCAATATTGAACGCAACCTTGAAAGCTCTCCTTCGTCAAACTTTGGGTAGTTAACAAACAAATAATCAGCAACTACCATTGAAAGAATTGCATCACCCAAAAACTCCAAGCGCTCATTATCTGCAACTTTCTTCGCCTTGCAATGTGCATAAGAGGAATGGGTTAATGCCGTTTCTAAATATTCTTGATTATTAAATTTATAATTTAATTTTTTCTCAAAACTCATTTTTTGCTCCGTTTGCTTTGTTTTTCATTTCCAAGCCCTGCATTATCGTATTTTTTACCACATGTGCATTGGCTCCTCCGTGCACTTTCAACACTAACTTATTAAGACCAACAAGCGGTGCCCCGCCAAAATTGGAAGGATCTAGTCGCTTTTTTAACATTTTTAAATCACTGCGCAACCTTAGTGCTGCCAACTTATTAAAAATATTTGCCGAAAAAATTCCACTTAATTCACTCAACATAAATGTAGAAACTGCTTCCATTGACTTTAAAAAAATGTTGCCACTGAATCCATCTGTAACTAAAACGTCACAATCACCAGAAATAGCACCATTGGGTTCAACATTCCCAATAAAATTGATCTCTGGTGAATCTTTTAACAAATCAAATGTATTTTGTTGCAGTTTGTTGCCTTTAATCGACTCCACTCCTATGTTTAGCAACCCCACGCGTGGCTTTTGGGAACTACAAAATGTAGCTAATTCGCAGCCCAATTTCGCAAAAAACTTTAACGTTTCAGGCTTGCAGTCACAATTTGCACCAGAATCAATTAGCATAAAGCACCCAGTTAAAGAAGGTAAAAATGTTGCAAGAGCTGGCCGTTTAATTTCTGGGTTTCTGCCGATAATTAAACTGCCGCCAACAACCAAAGCCCCTGTACTCCCAGCACTAACAAAAAAATCTCCCTGGTCTTCTTTTAAAAGTCGCAAACCAACAGCCATGCTACAATTTGAATGTTTTGTTCTAATTTCTGTGGGTGGATCCTCAACAGAGATTACACTCTCGGCGGAAACAATTTCTATTCCATCTAGTGAAATATTATTGTCATGCGCCACGTCCTTTATTATTTTTGTATCCCCAACACAAATAATCTCTGCACCAGATTCACGCCTCGCACTGGCACATCCTTCCAAAATCGAAATTGGAGCACCATCACCACCAAATCCATCAACAATAGCCTTAATAGCTCTCAATAAATCTCTCTCCCAACTTTTCCTCCCACGATTTTTGATTACTTATAATCTTTAATTCATTGTAATCAAAAATCCCTGTTCCTGCAGGAATTACTTTCCCAATAATAACGTTTTCTTTAAGCCCAACTAAACGATCTGTTTTTCCCTTAATTGCCGCATCAGCCAATACACGAGTTGTTTCTTGAAATGCAGCAGCAGAAAGAAAGCTGTCTGTTGCAAGAGATGCTTTGGTAATCCCAAGTAGTACAGGAACAAATGTTGCTTCTTTCAGTGAAGTTCCTTCCTTTGCATTCAGCGCATTTATTCTATTGTTTTCTTCAATAACTTGCCCTCTCTCTACCAGTGCCCCTGTTATTAAATTTGTGTCTCCGTGGTTAAGTACTCTAAGTTTTCTAAGCATCTGGCGGACAACCACTTCAATATGTTTATCGTTAATATCTACTCCCTGCATACGGTAAACTTTCTGAACTTCCTGAATTAAGTAATCTTGAACTGCAAGTTCACCTTTAATTATTAATATATCATGCAAATCAGACGCACCTTCTGTAATTGCATCACCCTTTTCAATAAAGCTACCATCTTTCACCTGTAGCCCCGAACCATATGGAATTTGGTATTTTCTTTCTTCACACGCTTCTTCATCAAACACACGTACTACTTTTGTGTTATTTGTTTCTTGAATTGTAACTCTGCCTTTTATTTCGCTTATAATCGCCAAATGTTTGGGTTTTCGTGCTTCAAACAATTCTTCAACCCTTGGCAACCCCTGTGTAATATCTTCATCTGCAATTCCACCCGTGTGAAATGTGTGCATTGTAAGCTGTGTCCCCGGCTCACCAATTGATTGTGCTGCCACAACTCCAACGGCTTCGCCAATAATCACCTGCTTACCACTTGTTAAATTTATTCCGTAACATTTCGCACAAATTCCATGCTTTGCCTTGCAGTTTAACACCGACCTTATTTTAACTTTCGTTATTCCAGCATCAACAATTTTTTCTGCATCTTCTTCGCACATCAATATATCTTTTGGAACAATTAATTTACCAGTCTGTGGATTCACCACATCATGCAGCAAATAGCGGCCAATTAATCTGTTTTGTAATGGTTCTATCAATTCATCATAATCAACCACATCACTTACACAAAGGCCTTCTGTGGCTCCGCAGTCTTCCTCTCGAATAATAATGTCCTGCGCAACATCAACTAATCTTCTGGTCAAATACCCAGAATCTGCCGTGCGCAGCGACATATCTGCCATACCTTTCCTGGCACCACGAGATGAAACAAAATACTCCAAAACATTTAACCCTTCGTGGTAATTTGCCTTAATTGGTATATCTATTATAGTGCCGGTTGTATTTGCAATCAAACCTCTCATTCCAGCCAACTGCCGCAACTGATTGATGTTTCCACGTGCGCCAGAATCTACCATCATAAAAATAGGATTGTATTTATCAAAACTTCCAGTTAAAACTTGCGTTACTTTTTTAATTGTACTTTCCCAAACCTGAATTGCCATAAACGCACGCTCTTCATCTGCAAGCAGCCCGTGTTTAAATTGATCATTTATGCTCTTAACAACTGTTTCGGCTTCTTCTATTAAAAGTCTTTTCTCAATTGGCGGAACTACATCGTTAAATGCAACTGTCATTCCGCCGCGAGTTGCATATTTAAACCCCAATAATTTAAGTTTGTCTAATACTTCCGCCGTTTTTATTGTTCCGTGAATTCTAATACATTTTCCAACAATATCTCCAAGTTTTTTTCTGTTAACCAAAAATGAAATTTCAAAGTCTAACATGTTCCCTGGGTTCGCCCTATCAACAAATCCTAAATCTTGCGGGATTGCTTCATTAAAGATTGCCCGCCCTATAGTTGTTTCTACAATTTTACTGATTTGCTTGCTCTCAACTTCACCAAATAATCTAATTTTTACCTTCGCATGCAACCCTAAATACCCCAAACTGTGTGCTATTAGTGCCTCATCAACATTTTTATATAAATTCCCTTCACCAATTTCACCTGGGCGTTCCTGTGTAAGGTAATAAATCCCAAGAACCATATCTTGTGTTGGAACAACCACAGGATTGCCATCTGATGGTTTTAATAAATTATTGGCAGCCAACATTAGAAATCGTGCTTCAGCCTCGGCTTCTACTGAAAGTGGCACATGAACAGCCATTTGATCGCCATCGAAATCAGCATTATAAGCTGAACAAACCAGTGGATGCAATTTTATTGCTCTTCCTTCTACCAAAACTGGCTCAAAAGCCTGAATTCCCAATCTGTGAAGTGTTGGAGCCCTGTTTAGCAACACTGGATGATCCTTTATTATATTTTCCAATGCATCCCAAACACCAGTTTTAGCGCGCTCTACCATCTTTCGCGCATTTCTAACATTCCCCGCCACACCCAGTTCAACCAACCTTTTCATAACAAAAGGCTTAAATAATTCCAAAGCCATCTCTTTTGGAAGTCCACATTGATACATTTTTAATTCCGGGCCAACAACAATTACAGAGCGGCCAGAATAATCAACTCGTTTCCCAAGTAAATTTTGCCTAAACCGCCCTTGTTTCCCTTTCAACATGTCAGAAAGAGATTTAAGTGGCCTATTGTTTGCACCAGTTATTGGTCTGCCACGGCGACCATTGTCAATTAACGCATCAACTGCCTCTTGCAACATTCTCTTTTCATTGCGAACAATTATTTCTGGAGCATCTAGCACCATCAATTTTCGAAGGCGATTATTTCTGTTGATTACACGCCGATATAAATCATTCAAATCACTGGTTGCAAATCTACCACCGTCAAGTTGCACCATCGGCCGTATATCTGCAGGGATCACCGGTAAAACATCCAATATCATCCATTCTGGCCGATTTTTTGAAAGTCTGAAAGACTCCACCACTTCCATTCTTTTTGTTAATTTCAATCGTTTTTGATTTGAAGCAGTTTCCATAGCTTCTTTAATTTGTTCACTTAATAAATCTAAATCAACTTTTTGAAGCAATTTTTTTATTGCTTCGGCTCCCATTCCCGCCTCAAATTCATCTTCATATTTTTCTCGCATTTCTTCATATTCTGCTTCACTTAACACTTGCCCTTCAGTTAGTGGTGTTCCGCCGTCATCTATTACAGCATAAGCAGAGAAATAAAGAACCTTTTCCAACATTCTTGGAGTAATATCTAAAATCAAACCAATTTTAGAAGAAGACCCTTTAACATACCAAATATGAGAAACCGGAACAACCAATTCTACGTGACCCATCCTGGCCCTTCTAACCTTTGATTCTGTTACTTCAACCCCACACTTGTCGCAAATTTGCCCTCCATGGCGTGCTCTTTTATATTTACCACAACTGCACTCCCAATCTTTCACTGGACCAAATATTTTCTCGCAAAATAAACCATCGCGTTCAGGTTTAAGTGTTCTATAATTAATGGTTTCCGGCTTCTTTACTTCACCAAATGACACACTCAGAATTTGCTCTGGAGACGCCACTCCTATTTTTATTGCATCAAAATCATTACACGCCATTAAAACAATTCCCTCCGCAACAATTTCTGTGAATTTTACAGATCTTCAAGCGCTACATCCATTCTTTCAATCAATTCTGACTTAACTCCCATCCCATCCTCAGAATCAATATCATCAATATATTCTGGCTCAAATTCAGTTACTTCTTCTTCCAACAGCTTTAAATCAGCTTCTATGGGCATAAATGCTTCTTGATCTTTTTCTTCAAACATATGATCCATGTCAATTTCTGCACAGTTTTTGTCTAAAATCTGAATTGAAAGTCCCAATGACAGCAACTCTTTAACCAATACTTTAAAAGATTCCGGTAACCCTGCCTTCGGAATATTTTTCCCTTTAACAATTGCCTCATATGTTTTAACTCTTCCAATTATATCATCTGATTTAACTGTTAGAATTTCTTGTAGAGTGTATGCTGCCCCATAAGCTTCTAGCGCCCAAACTTCCATTTCCCCAAATCTTTGGCCGCCAAATTGCGCCTTGCCACCAAGTGGTTGTTGCGTAACTAAAGAATAGGGCCCCGTTGAACGTGCATGAATTTTATCATCAACAAGATGGTGCAATTTAAGAAAGTACATATACCCAACAGTTATTTCGTTGTCAAATGGCTCACCAGTTCTTCCATCGTAAAGCACTTTTTTCCCACTTTTGTTTTGCCCAAGCTCAATGAACCCTTCCACCGCGTCTTTCTCGGTTGCACCATCAAACACCGGGGTCATTATATGCACACCAAATTCTTTCGCAATCCAGCCCATGTGCACTTCTAAAACTTGCCCCATATTCATTCGTGCAGGCACTCCTAAGGGATTAAGAACAATATCTACAGGAGTTCCATCTGGTAAAAAGGGCATGTCTTCTTGTGGCAAAATTTTAGCAACAACGCCTTTATTTCCGTGCCGCCCTGCCATTTTATCTCCCACAGAAATCTTACGCTTTTGTGCTATATAGCACCTAACAATCATATTAATACCAGGGTCAAGCTCGTCACAATTATCACGTGTAAAAGTTTTAACATCAACAACTGTTCCATACTCTCCATGCGGCACCCTCAAAGAAGTATCTCTCACCTCTCTTGCTTTTTCTCCAAAAATTGCACGTAATAATCGCTCTTCGGCAGTCAATTCTGTTTCTCCTTTGGGCGTTACCTTCCCAACAAGAATATCTCCTGCTCTTACTTCAGCTCCGACCCTAATTATTCCGCGCTCGTCTAAATCTTTTATGGCATCATCCCCAACATTGGGAACTTCTCTTGTAATTTCTTCTTTCCCCAATTTTGTGTCGCGCGCCTCAAGCTTATATTCTTCAATGTGAATTGAAGTAAATACATCATCTTTAACCAAGCGCTCACTTAGTAAAATAGCATCCTCATAATTGTATCCTTCCCAAATCATAAACGCAATCAAAACGTTTCTCCCCAGGCTTATTTCTCCATTTTTAGTAGAAGGTCCGTCTGCAATCACTTGCCCTTGTTCTACTCTTTCACCTTCACCAACAATTGGGTATTGATTTATGCAAGTGTCTTGATTAGATCTCATAAATTTTAATAAATTATATTCATCAATACCGTTTTCGTCATTTTGTATCTTAATAGAGCAAGCTGTTACACTTTTAACAATTCCTGCACTTTTTGCCAAAACAATCACGCCAGAGTCGACCGCCGCTTTATATTCCATTCCCGTTGCAACAAGCGGTGCCTCTGGAACCAAAAGAGGAACTGCCTGTTTTTGCATGTTTGAAGCCATTAATGCACGATTCGCATCATCATTTTCTAAAAATGGAATCATAGCAGTTGCAACAGAAACCACCATTTTCGGCGAAACATCCATATAATCAACTGCTTCACGCTCAATTTCAATAATTTTATCTCTGCGGCGCGCATTTACAAAAGGTCTAAGAAGTACTCCATTTTCATCAATCGGTTCGTTTGCTTGTGCAATAATAAAAGAATCTTCAACGTCTGCGGCAATATACTCAATTTCATATAGAACTTTTCCAGTTCCACACTCAACCTTCATATATGGCGCTTCAATAAATCCATATTTGTTTGTTCGCGCATATGTTGCAAGGTAAGAAATTAACCCAATATTGGGTCCTTCTGGCGTTTCTATTGCACACATTCTTCCGTAATGAGAGTAGTGAACATCCCGCACTTCATACCCCGCTCTATCTCGAGAAAGTCCACCCGGCCCCAATGCCGAAAGGCGCCTTTTGTGAGTTAGCTCTGCAAGTGGATTAATTTGGTCCATGAATTGAGAAAGTGGAGAAGACCCAAAAAATTCTTTAATTGCGGCAACCACAGGCCTAATATTAATTAACGCTTGCGGTGTGATAATATCAAGGTCTTGCATTTGCACAAGCATTCTTTCTCTTGTTGCTCTTTCAAGTCTAGAGAGTCCTACTTTAAATTGATTTTGAAGAAGCTCCCCAACCGACCTAATTCTGCGATTCCCCAAATGATCGATGTCATCTACTTCACCAACACCATCTCGTACATTCAAAAAATAACTAATTGCCGCCAAAATATCAGATGTTGTTATATATTGCGGAATCAAATCGTCTTTACGTGCCTTTAATATATCTTTTAGTTCACCTTGCTCACTATTCTCCAAAATCTCTTGCAAAACATCATATGAAACCTTTTCATCTAGTTCCATTTCCTCTAATTCTGCTAGCGAAATATCAACAAATCTCCGAATATCAACCATCTTATTTGAAATAACTACAACCTTTTTCTCATCCCAATCTAAAACCACTCTATTTACACCAGCATCTTCAACTTTTTGTGCTTGTTCTTTGGTGATTACAGTTCCTGCATCAATA
Source organism: Oscillospiraceae bacterium (assembly GCA_031266415.1). Taxonomy (GTDB): domain Bacteria; phylum Bacillota; class Clostridia; order Oscillospirales; family Ruminococcaceae; genus BNZN01. Next base: position 53,556 of record JAISBB010000005.1, read on the forward strand.
AGTACCTCACCCGTAGACTGATCAACAATATCTTCTGCCAATCTTTTCCCCACAATACGTGGAATCAAAGTCAATTTTTTATTGTATTTATAGCGCCCAACACGCCGCGTATCATAACGCCTGGGGTCAAAAAACAACCTTTCAAAATGAGCAGCGGCTCCCTCAACCGATTGAGGCTCACCGGGCCGCAATTTTTTATAAATTTCTATTAATGCTTCGTTGCGCGAACTTGATGGGTCTTTTGAAAACGAAGCTTGAAGTACATCACTTTCCCCAAAATATTTTAAAATCTCCTCATTCTCTACCATCCCCAACGCTCTAATCAGAACTGTTATAGCTATTTTTCGATTTTTATCTATTCGCGCGAATGCACGTCCATTTGAATCAATTTCAAATTCCAACCAAGCGCCCCTATTGGGAATAATTGTACAAGAAACCAATTTGCTACCAGATTTATCATATGCGGAAGAGTAATAAACACCAGGTGACCTAACAAGTTGTGAAACAACAACACGCTCTGCACCGTTTATAACAAATGTACCTTTGTCTGTCATAAGTGGCAAATCGCACATGAAAATTTCTTGCTCTTTAATTTCTCCACTTTCTTTATTTAATAGCCTAATTTTTACTCGCAACGGAGCTGCATATGTTGCATCTTGCTCTTTGCACTCCTCTATAGTGTGTATTGGCTGTTGCTCTAATTTAAAACTCACAAAACTTAAGACTAAATTCCCAGAATAATCTGTAATCGGCTCCATATCTTTAAAATTTTCTTCCAATCCTTCTTTAAGAAACCAATCATAGGAATCTTTTTGCACTCTTATTAAATTTGGCATTTCCAGTTCGTTTTTTATCTTTGCAAAACTCATTCTGGTATTCTTTCCAAATTTAACTTCCTTTGTGTTTAACATACCTAATTTCTCCTCCACATATCAGAACACTATATACACTTAAAAACAAACACACTTGGCAATTGTAACATAAACTCGTAAGACTGTAAATGCGCATTTAGTTATATTTACATCACTACTAGGCTTTCAATGGCCGTGAATTAATATTTATAGAGTTGTTTATAAATTCCATTTTTCGCCAGCAATTCTTCGTGTGTTCCCTCTTCCGCAATTTTTCCGTCACTTAATACAAAAATTTTATCTGAATCTTTTATTGTTGAAAGCCTCTGCGCAATACTTATTGTTGTTCGCCCTTTACAAAGGTCTTTCAAAGAATTCTGCACAATTAGTTCGTTTTCCGTATCTAAGGCAGATGTAGCCTCATCCAGAATTAAGATTGGTGCGTTTTTTAAAAATGTTCTAGCAATGCTAATTCGCTGCTTTTGCCCGCCAGAAAGCCGCGATCCACGTTCTCCCACTTGCGTTTGATATTCTCGTTCCATTTTAGAAATAAATTCGTCGGCTCCCGCTCTTTTCGCCGCTTCAACTATCTCTTCCATGGTTGCTCTTTCTTTTGCGTACGCAATGTTTTCAGCAATAGTACCCGCAAAAAGATATATGTCTTGCTGAATAATTCCAATATTCGCCCTAAGAGATTCTTTGGTAACCGTTTTTGTATCTACACCATCTATCAAAATTCGTCCTTCACTAACGTCATAAAACCTTGGTATTAAATTGCAAAGTGTACTTTTCCCAATTCCAGAAATTCCAACAAACGCAACCTTTTCTCCGGCCTTAATGTGAATATCAAGACCATTTAAAACGGCATCATTGGCACCATCATAATAAAACCGCACATTCTCAAATTCAATTTCGCCTTTTACGGCAACGAATTTTTTCAGAGCCTTGGGACTCCGCTCCGTTGGTTTATCTAAAACACTTTTCACTCGCAAAACACTTGTAACCCCTTCTTGCATACGCTCTATAGTATCTGTAAGCTTAAACATTGCATCAACCAACATATCTACATAAAGCACATACCCCATTAAATCTGCCGCACAAATATAATTTATCCTAATGAAAAATATACCAGCACCAACAACCGCAACATACACAAGACCTTCCACAAAGACCATTCCCGCAACAAATCGCGAAATTACTATATTTAATTGCAAGCGCGATTTAAGGAATTCATCGCTACTTTTTTTAAACTTAAAGCATTCTTTTCCTTCATTCCCAAATGCTTTCGCTGTTTTAATGCCAAGCAAACTATCTTCTGCACTAGCATTTAACTCACCCATTTTCTGCCGCGCTATTAACATCGATTTATGGAACATTTTATTAAAATACATAATAAACAACATTACCACACCCAGAACCGAAAACACAATTAGAGTTAACGGCACATTTGTTTTTAATAAAATTATAAATGCACCAATTGCCTTTAAAATAATGCTCGCAACATCAATAATGAAGTGATGTGTAATATCTCCAACGTCCTTTAAGTCAGTAGTTATTCTTGAAATCAATTGGCCAATTTTATTCCTATCAAAATAAGAGAACGGAAGATATTGGATATGGGAAAACAAATCACGCCTTAAATCATTTTCCATCCGGAACCCCATTTTATGCCCAAAAAGCGTTGAATAAGACATACCTAACGAACTTATCAATGCGGAAACAAGTAAAATAACCATACACAACACAACAATACGATTGTTTTCTAATATTTCATTGCTCTGCAGTACTATTTTAATTACCTGCGGGAAAATCAACCAACTTAACGTTCCAAGCATCGTGAAGAACAAATCTAAGATTAACAAATTTTTATATGGTTTTAAATAGCCTCGTGCCCAATTTATAAGTTGCCATGTGGTATATTTTCTTTTGTCAGCCGTTACTGTTTCTGTCATCTAATAACAACCCCATTTCTTTCATTGATGCATACTCACTTCCCGATACAATAATATGGTCCACAACGTTTACATTAATGGATTTTAGCATGTTCTTTAAGTTTTTAGTGAAATACATATCATTACTAGATGGCATAGGCAACCCTGCAGGATGATTATGACAAAGAATAACACTAGATGCATCATTTAATACAATATATTGGATAATTTTGCGCCACGAGACACCAACACTGTTAACTTCACCTTCAAACAAACTATCCATTGCTGTAACATTCAAGCGATCGTCTAAGCAAAGAACATAAAGCTGTTCTTTCTGCTGCCCCTCGAACCGCGATATCATAAATTCAGCAATTTTTCTTGTATCTTTAAAAAACTTTTTGTTGTGACTTTGTAACTTACAATACCTTGCAGTGGCCATAATCAATTTTAACAACACTGCCACATTTTCTCCAACCCCATTTTCTTTAATTAACAGTTCATACGGAGCATCTAGGACATTCGAAAGTGAACCAAATTTCTTAATTAATTTGTGTGCTAATTCGTTTGTATCTTTTTGTGGAACAGCAAAGAAAAGAAGTAATTCAAGCACTTCATGCTCAGCGAAATTTTTAAGTTCACCATTCTTAAACTTCTGCTTTACTCTTGCCCTATGTCCTTTATGCAGATTTTCCATGTAATAACTTCACCCAATCAGCGCAACTGTTACTATTCCCCATCAAAATTCTACCCGGCTCAACTCATTAGCACTAACCAAAAACAGATACTTGCCAATGCAAATAAAATCATATATTGGAACGTTACAATTATAGCTTTTTACCCTCTCTAAGTGTTTATTAAACAATAGAATGTTTTTTTCAGTTAAAATTCCGATATTATTTTTCGAACATTTAATTGATTTTAATTCTTCTTCATTTATTTTGGTACTACCCAACTGATTTCCATCACTTCCGAAGGCAATAACTTTAAACGAATTATTTATTCCATAATCTTCAAAACAAAGCGCGACTAAACCAGCATTACAATCAAATACTCTCAAATCTGCCCCATTAAATTTAAAAGTATTAATCAATTTTAAGGCGGAATTTAAAAAATAAACATTACTGTCTGTAACAACAACAACTCTACCACCAGTTGTATATTCTACATGATACACCACATCTTCTGTATCAAATTTTTTTTTCAATTTCCCACTTGCAATATCAAAAAGACCAACAGAAGTGCACGGTTCGCCAGCTACACTACTTAAAGAAAGCAACAAGAGCTCTCGTGAATCATTAGAAAAGGCAGCCATTAAAGCATAAGTTTGATTAAAATGCCACTCAATTTGATGATTTCCACTTTTGTTTTTTATGTGTACATTGGAAACGTGGTGGCCTGAATCTTCTATTACAGCCATTTTCCCATCGGGGGCCATTTCCACACTATATACAGTTCCTTTATTTTGTTCACTATGAAGCCTTACAAATTTATTATAAACATTTATATTACCATTCACCCCATCATAAACTGCCAGTTGTTTTCCATTGTGTGTAACTCCACCACTACTTGCACTATGTTTAACATCAAGAAATTTTGCTGCATTGCGTGCACTATAAATAGAAACACTATTTTCACTAATTAACAACAAATTCCCGGAAAAGTCCTCTAATTTTATAGGTTCATCCATCACGTACCGCGGAAAACAAGTGCTCCCAATTAGGCTTACATATTCAAGAGAAACCATATTAAACGCGTAATTTATTGCATCTTTAAAGTACCAGAAAAATATTGCACTTAACACCAAAAGCAAAGAAAATATTAATACTTTTGATCTTTTTTTTCTCTTTGTTTTTTTGCGCATGTTCTCCAGTTCGTTTTTCCGCATGGTGTTTTTCTCCTCGGGTTTAGTAGATAACTTTATTTAAATAAAGCCCACATGCCGGCACAACGCGACTTGCCCCACTTCTTTTTCCACTTGCAAGCAAATTTAAAATATCTTGCTCGTTTTTTTTATTGCGAGCGAACTCAATTAATGTCCCTATCATAATTCGAACCATCTTATAAAGGAATCCGTTTCCACTAACACGAAACAGCAACATCTCGGCTGTTTTGCTCACTTCAAAATAATATATCTCACGAATTGTATTCATTCCCCCACTACCTTGTGCACTTAATGACTTAAAATCATGCTCACCCACAAAACACGTTGCCAAATTGTTTAATTTCACAGGGTTTGGATCGCCTTTGCAGAAATAAACCAACCCATCTAAAAATGGATCGCAAAATCGTTGATTAGAAAGTTTGTATATATATTCTTTAGTTTTCACGGCATATCTAGCATGAAAATCTGGGGGTTTTTCTTCATAATTTTTAACTACAATATCCCCAGGCAATCTTGCATTTAAAGCTTTAACTAAATTTTCGCCAGAAATTACATGCGGTGTTTTAAACCCAACAAAATATTCGTTTGCATGTGCCCCCGAGTCTGTTCTGGAACAACCTTTAATTTCAATCTGGTGGCCCAACAGATCTTGAATAGCTGCTTGCAAAACACTTTGCACAGAAACCGCATTTTTTTGCACTTGAAAGCCATGATAATTTCTACCACAATATGATATTTTAAGCAACAAATTCCTCACAATTGAACTCGCCACCTATTCACCCAATATAAAATCACTATGTATATTGTAACAAAAACCAAAGTCCAAAAATCAATTAACTTCACTTTAAGAGACCTAAAACGCGTTCTTTTATCTCCGCCTGTGTAACACCTACTTTCCATTGCCACTGCCAAATCCTCTGCTCGCTTAAATGAAATGAAAAACAACGGAACTAAAACAGGTATATATGCTTTCAATTTTTCCATAAGTTTCGGTGAATCAAAGTGAGCTCCTCGTGATTTTTGTGCTTCAATAATTTTACCTGCCTCTGTAATCAATGTGGGAATAAACCGCAATGCAATCGAAAATATCATAGCAATTTCGTTCGGCGAGCCACCAAAAAGCTTAACTGGCTTTACAAAGTATTCTATGGCATCTGTTAATGCAATTGGAGAAGTTGTGAAAGTCAACAATGCAGTGCCAGAAATAAGGCAAGTAATTCGCAAAACCATAAATAAAAGAGAAAATATCCCTTGCTTTGTTACGCGCAACCACCAAAACTCAAAAATTGAGTCACCGCCAACAAAAAATATATTAATAAGCCCCGTTAACATAACCATTGGCATAATTGCTTTAAGATTTTTCCACAGCAGTTTAATTGATATCTTCGCCAGTTTATAAATCAGCACGACAACAAACAAGTTAAATATTAGTGCCTGCAATTTATTGAATATAAAAATTAAAATTGTATAAACAAATGTCAAACCCAATTTAACTCGCGGATCAATTCGGTGAACCACTGAATTGATTTGAAAAAAACGCCCCAGAGTAATATCTTTTAAAATGATTTCACTCCCTTTGCCCTAGCAATCTTGCAAACTCCGCTTGCGCCTGAGCCAACGTATATACTAATTTTGTATTATAGCCCATTTGTTTAAGTTTCCCAAACACTTTAGTAATTTTAGGAACATCTAAGCCAATTTTTATTAATTCATCGGCTCTACTAAAAACTTCAGCAACACTCCCATCCATTTTTACCCTTGCTTTATCCAAAACAATAATTCTATTCACATTTTCTGCAATCTCTTCTATATCGTGAGAAGCCAAAACAACCGTCACTTTTTCTTTTTCATGGTACTGCTTGATTTTTTGCAAAATACTTTTCTTTCCAACAGGGTCTAACCCTACAGTTGGTTCATCTAACACCAGAACCTTAGGCTTCATTATTAAAACACTGGCAATTGCAAGGCGCCGCTTTTGCCCACCAGAAAGGTCAAATGGCGAGCTTTCAAGCACCTCTGAAGGCAACTCTACAAAATCCAAAATCTCAAAAATTCGCTTTTTTATTTCTGATTCACTCAGGTTCATATTCCGTGGTCCAAACACCAATTCCTTAAACACAGTTTGCTCAAATATTTGATCTTCTGGGTACTGGAACACCATTCCAACTTCAAATCTGGTACTTTTCATCACAACTTCTTTAAGCTCAATTAAAACTCTGCCAACTGTTGGTTTAAGTAATCCATTCATGTGCCGAATCAGCGTAGATTTACCAGACCCTGTGGGACCAATGAGTCCAATAAATTCACCAGCTTTAATCTCCAAGCAAATATTGTCCAGGGCCACACACTGATTCGGCAACCCTCGATAATATATATACGTTAAATTCTCGAATCTAATCATAGTTCATGAACCTTCAAGAATCTTCACAAGTTCGACAACGCATTCATCTTCATCAACAATTCCCCAACCTTCTCTCAATTTTAATTCGGCACAAAATCTTGTGATTTGCGGTAATAACAACCCCGACTTATGCAATAATTCCACTTCACCAAAAACTTGCTTAGGAGCCCCTTCCAAAATCACATTCCCATCATTTAACACAATAAGCCGCTCTGCCAAAGCCGCTTCTTCCATAAAGTGCGTTATCAATAAAATTGAAATCCCACACTCTGAATTCAATTTCTTTAACAGTGCCATTACATCATTGCGCCCTTGCGGGTCAAGCATAGCTGTCGGTTCATCTAGCACCATAAAGCGCGGCCTCATTGCAAGTACTCCGGCAACAGCAACTCGCTGTTTTTGCCCACCAGAAAGCTCTTCAACAGACCGGTATCTGCACTCTAAAATCCCGAGTTTTTCCAAAATTTCTTCCACTCGTACTTTCATTTCCGCGTGTGGGACCTGAAGATTTTCTAAAGCAAACGCCACATCTTCTTCAACAATAGCAGAAACCAATTGATTATCTGGGTTTTGAAAAACCATTCCAACATTCTGCTTAACGGCAAGACTTTTTGTGGCATCTTTCGTATTAATTCCGATAACAACAACGTCACCAGATGCTGGAACTAACAATCCATTCAAGTGTTTTGCCAATGTAGATTTCCCAGAACCATTTGCACCGACAACTGCAACAAATTCTCCGCATTTAATTTGCAAATTAATATTATTCAAAACTGGTTTTACAGAATCATAAGAAAAATTAACATCTTTAAGCTCAATCATTTTCTGGTCACAACTCCAGCAATTCCACACGGCAAAAATAACCCCGAAGCGGCTACATTAAGCCCAATTTCTTCTATTTCAACGCAACACTCACGTTTTGCCGCGATTGTTGATTGCAGAAGATATTTCACAACTCCAGCTCCAAACCCAGCTGTATATAAATTAAGCACCACCATTAAAAAGTCATTGCTTAATAGCTTTTCCACTAAATTTAAAAAAGCATATATATTTTTTTCAAATTTCCAAAATTCGCCCTCAGAACCTCGGCCGTAAGATGGAGGATCTAGCATTATTATATCATATTTATTGCCGCGCCTAATCTCTCGTTCAACGAATTTAAAACAATCGTCAACAATCCACCTAATTAAAATATTACTTAACCTTGAAATCTTGGCATTTTCTTTCCCCCAAGCAACCATTCCCTTTGCCGCATCAACGTGGCAAACCTTAGCACCAGCATTCCCCGCAACCAAACTTACCGCGCCTGTGTATCCAAAAAGATTAAGAAAGTCAACCGGTTTTTTTGCCGCTTTCACAATCTCATCAATTCGGCACCAATTTGCCTCTTGCTCTGGGAAAAGACCCATGTGCTTAAAATTTGTAGGCTTTGTTAAAAAACTAATGCCTTCATATTTTACAATTTGCTTAAATTCTTTCGAACTAAAAAAATGCCAAGTACCACCACCATCTTTAGACCTAACATATTTGGCATCTGCTTTTTTCCAAAAAACTGAATTTTTTGCAGTTTGCCATATCACTTGTGGGTCTGGACGAACTAATATGGAATCACCCCACCTTTCCAGTCGCTCACCATCAGAAACATCTAACAATTCATAGCCATCTATTTTGCTTTTTTTCAAGCCTCATCAAGCTCCTCTGTAATCCTCACCAATCTCTCTAATATATCTTTAGCCATAACACCATCTTCTCCTTCCACCAAAATCCTAATAACAGGTTCCGTTCCAGATTCTCTTACAATAATTCTACCAAATTCACCCAACTCATTTTCACATTTTTCTATTTCATTTTGAAAAAAATCGTCCGAAAGCACGTTTTTTTTATTGTGAAGCATCACATTACCGTTAATTTGCTGGTATTTTTCAAATTCATTACCCAGTTCATTAAAATCAATACCTAATTCCAAAATCGCTTTTAAAAACAAACATGCTGTTAATTGCCCATCCCCTGTTTTCGAATAATCCAGATAAATTAAGTGCCCTGAGTTTTCTGCACCAAGATTACAATTATTTTGCAACATCGCTTCTAAAACACATTTGTCGCCCACATCGGTCTTTATAACATTTATTCCTTTCGCTTCCATAGCCTTAAACAACCCCATGTTGCTCATTTTTGTAACAACAACTTTCGAGCCTTGTAATTCGCCATTGCAGGCTGCATGCTTCGCAACAATCCAAAGGATATTATCTCCATCTAATACTTTCCCATTTCTATTCACAGCAAAACACCTATCCGCGTCACCATCGAATGCAAATCCAATATCACAATTATTTTTTTTAACAAATTCTACCAGATTCCTTACATTTGTGGACCCACATTCACAATTAATGTTACGGCCATTTGGTTCACCATAAATAACTTGCAAACTTCCGAAATCGCGAAAAATCTCGTTTGCAGTTTCACTTGCACTTCCATTTGCACAATCAACAGCGACTTTTAACGGTTTTTTTTTGTATTCAATGCCATCAACAAGCTCCTTCATTTTTGCTAAATAACCTGCCTTTACTGCCCTATTACAAAAAACCGTCCCTGGCTTGCGTACACACATATTCAAGCTGTTTGCCATTATTTCTTCAATTTTTTGTTCTTGCTTTTTGCACAATTTCATTCCAGTTGCATCAAACACTTTAATCCCGTTATATTCATATTGATTGTGAGAAGCAGAAATCATAACACCGCCAACTAACCCTTCGTTTAAAACAGCAAACGAAACCAGTGGTGTCGGAACAATACCAAGCAAGTTAACATCCATGCCAACAGAACACAAACCTGCAGCAACCGCAATTTCAATCATCCCAGAAGAGGCACGAGGGTCTTTGCCAATTGTAACCGTTCCAACCCCTTTCGTATTTATAAAAAAACTTCCCGCAGCCTTGCCAATTTCAAACGCTAAATCCGCTGTTAAATCTTTTCCTGCAATTCCACGAACTCCATCTGTCCCAAAATATTTTTTCAATAAGTCACCCTACCTTCACATTATCACAAACGCGAAAATCCCAAGTGTTTATAACACAAACCTGTTACACATCTTCCCCTAGGGGTACGTACCAAAAAACCTACCTGAATCAAAAATGGTTCACAAATATCTTCAATTGTAACGACTTCTTCTCCAACTGCAGCCGCCAAAGTCTCTACCCCAACAGGACCACCACCATAATTTTTAATTATTATGGTTAGCATTCTACGGTCAATATTGTCTAAGCCAAGTTCATCTATTTCTAATTTCTCTAAAGCAGATTTTGCCGCCATTTTAGTAATTATTCGCTCACCAGCAACTTCTGTGAAATCTCGAATTCTTTTCAACAGCCGGTTTGCAATTCTTGGAGTGCCGCGACTCCTTTCGGCAATCTCTTGCGCAGCATCTTCTTCGCAATTAATTCCCAAAATACAGCTATTTCGCTTAACGATTTTTGCCAAACTTTCAGGTTCATAAAGGTCCAATCTTAAAATCACACCAAATCTATCCCTGAGTGGTGGTGAAAGTTGCCCCGCCCTTGTTGTTGCGCCCACAAGCGTAAATTTAGGCAAATCAAGGCGAATTGAGCGGGCAGATGGTCCTTTCCCTATAATTATATCAAGGCCAAAATCTTCCATTGCAGGGTACAACACTTCTTCAATGTTACGCATCATGCGATGAATCTCATCAATAAACAACAAATCATTTTCAGCAAGGTTTGTCAACAAAGCAGCTAAATCACCTGGGCGCTCAATTGCAGGGCCAGAGGTTACTCTAAGGTTCACACCAAGTTCATTAGCAATCACTGTCGCGAGCGTTGTCTTTCCAACTCCAGGAGGCCCATAAAACAAGCAGTGGTCTAAAGCTTCGTTCCTTTTTTTTGCCGCATCAATAAAAACCCCCAGATTTTCTTTAACTTTCTCTTGCCCTATATATTCTTCAAGTCTTTTTGGCCTAAGCGAGAGCTCCACTTCACCATCTTCAAGAGAAAATTCTGGTTTCATTATTCTATCGTCAAATTTCAAACTTTCTTCCTCTTTTGCCATGGACACAAAAACTCTCCTTTATTCAATCAATTTCCTGATGATTGTTCCTTCTGGCAGCTTAAAATCAGACTCAAATTTAAATTTCATCATTGCATGCGGAACAGAAGATATCTGCTGCCCAAACTCATCAAACAACTTTTCAATCGTTAATGTAAGTGGTCTTTTTCCAGGTGAAATCAATTCAACTGTCGTTGGTACTTCAAATTTATTCCTCTGAGAACAGTTTACCATAAAACCATCACATGATTCAACTGTCGCCACCACATCATAGTTTCTTAAATAACCACCATTTTCAATAAATTGGCAGGGCATTCCAAAATAAAAACCTGTTGAATATTCTCGGTGGCTAACCTTATTCACTTCTTCTCGTAAGAAATCTGGCAATTTAAATGTTTTTGGAGATTTTCCAAAAAGTTCAAGTGCCTGCTTATACGCATTTGTTACTACGGCAACGTAATAAAAAGATTTAGAACGTCCTTCAATCTTAAAACTACTAATCCCAGCATCCTCCAATTCTGGCAAATGTTCAATCATACACAAATCCTTTGCGTTAAGGATATAACTACCATCATCATTTTCATAAACAGGGAAATATTCTCCTTGCTGATTTTTTTTAAACAAGTGATAATTCCATCTGCACGGTTGCGCGCATTCGCCTTCGTTAGCGCTCCTGCCTGTTAAAAAACTAGAAAGTAAACAACGGCCAGAAAATGCCATACACATAGCTCCATGAACAAAAACTTCCAACTCCAAATCATGCGGCGTGTTTCTGCGAATTTCTCGGATATCTTTTAAGCTTAACTCACGCGCCAAAATAATCCGCTTTGCACCCAATTTAAAAAATTCGTTCGCTGCCGCAAAATTTGTAACACCAGCCTGCGTAGAGATATGAATATCCATACAATTGGCACTTTGCTTGGCTACTGCAAAAGCTCCCATATCAGCAACAATCACAGCATCCACTTTCGCCTCCTTAGCCAATTCCATAAATTCTGGCAATTTTTTCACTTGATTGTTTTTAAGAGTGGTGTTGCAGGTTAAATAAACCTTTACATTTCGCTGATGTGCAAAATTCACAGCCATTTTCAATTCATCTGGTGTGAAATTACAAGTAGACGTTCGCATAGTTAACTCTTTTAAACCCAAATAAACGGCATCTGCACCAAATAAAATTGCAAATTTCAGTTTTTCTATATCACCAGCCGGTGCCAAAATTTCCGGACACCTCACAAAACAGAGCCAACTGTTCTTGGAAACAACAAAACATCTCTAATATTAGAAATCCCCGTTAAATACATGATAAGGCGTTCAAAACCCAAACCAAATCCCGCGTGCTTCGTGCCACCAAATCGCCGTAAATCCAAATACCAACTATAATCACTCTCTTTTACGCCGCTGGCTACCATTCGTTGCTGTAAAACCTCCAAACGCTCTTCACGCTGACTGCCACCAATAATCTCGCCAATACCCGGAACCAATAAATCCATTGCTGCAACAGTTTCCTCATCATCATTCAAGCGCATGTAAAAAGACTTTATTTCTTTCGGGTAATTTGTTACAAATACTGGATTTTTAAATAAGTGCTCTGTTAAATATCTTTCGTGCTCTGTTTGCAAATCACAACCCCATTCAACAGGGAATTCAAATACTTGGCTGCTTTTTCTAAGCATATCAATTGCCTCTGTATAGGTAACAACAGTCACTTCTGAACTTACAAGCAACTTCAAACGCTTTAACAATCCTTTTTCTAAAAATTCATCAAAAAATAAAATCTCTTGCTCGCAGTTTTCCAAAACATATTTCACCACATATCTCAACATGCTTTCAGCTAACTTCATGTTGTCTGCAAGATCGGCAAATGCAATCTCTGGCTCAATCATCCAAAATTCCGCAGCGTGCCGTGTGGTATTTGAGTTCTCTGCCCTAAATGTAGGCCCAAATGTATAAATTTTTCCAAAGGCCATTGCCATGCATTCACCTTCAAGCTGCCCCGAAACAGTAAGGCGCGCCACCCCTGAAAAGAAATCTTTCGTAATGTCAGGTTTACCTTCTGCATCAAACGGCAATGCACCTAAATCAAGAGAAGTAACCTGAAACATTTCACCAGCACCTTCACAATCACTGCCAGTTATAATCGGTGTATGTGTGTATATAAAACCATTTTCAGCGAAAAATTTATGAATGGCAAATGAAGCAACAGAACGAACCCTAAACACAGCCCCTAATGTATTGCTTCTTGCCCTTAAATAAGGGATTGTCCGCAAAAATTCAAGGGTATGCTGTTTTTTTTGTAGAGGATATTCTGGTGACGAGTGTCCTTCAATTTCAACACTCTTAGCCTTTAATTCAAAAGGTTGTGCAGCATCCGGTGTTTCCACAAGTTCCCCTGTTACCGAAATTGCAGCACCCACATTTTCTTTTAGTGCTTCTGCAAAATTCACAGTTACTCCATCTTCTAAAACCACTTGTAAATTTTTTAACTGCGAACCATCATTAAGCTCAATGAATCCAATTTTTTTACTACAGCGACTGGTTTTAATCCAACCACAAACACCAATTTCTTTTTTAACATATTGCAACGGATCTTTGAATACATCCTTTACTATCACTCTGTTCACACTTCAACACTCCCTTGAATCTGTTTAAGTAAAATCTCTTTAATCAAAGTCGGGTTGCCACTCCCCTTCAAACGCTTCATACATTCGCCAACCGCAAACCCTAAAATATTCGTTTTCCCTTTTTTAAAAAGCTCCGGCACATGCGTATTTTCTAAAAGCACCTCACGAACAACATCTTCCAATACACTTTGATCACTTTGCTGCAAAAGCCCTTGCTGCTTTGCAATAGTTTCCGGATGAACATCTTGTTTCATTAATACCTCAATTATTGTTTTCCCCGCCGTATTAGAGATGCTATTGTTTTCAATCATCTCTAACATTTTTTCAAGATTTTTTGCCGTTAATTTTGAATCCGCAAATGAAATATTTTGTTTATTCAAAATTCTAGTCAGATCACCTAAAATCCAGTTCGCAACTTTTTTAGGTTCACCACTAAAGTCAGCCGCCACCGCTTCAAACATTGCATTTTTTTCATCATCTTCCATCAACAAATAAGCATCTGCATACGGCAGTTTATAATCCGCCATAAGCCTACGGATTTTTTGGTTGGGGAGCTCGCAAATGGAAGTTTTTATTTCCTCAATTTCTTCGTTTAAAATCTCTACTTGTGGCAAATCTGGCTCCGCAAAAAATCCATAATCAACCGATTTATCTTTCTTTCGCATAACCATATTTTCGTTTAGTGTCTCATCCCACCGAAATGTAACCTGCTCAACTTCACCTCCCGAACTAATAACTTCCTTCTGTCTTTTAATTTCGCATTCCGCCGCCCGAGTGGCACCATTTATGCTCCCCACATTTTTAATTTCGCATCTTGTACCAAATTTGCTGCTACCCTTTTGCTTCAACGAAATATTTACATCTGCCCGCAAAGATCCTTCCTGCATTTTGCAATCGCTAATTCCAAGGCAAAGTGCGGTGTTCCTAATTGTTTCAAGAAAAGCTTTAACTTCTGACGGGCTACACAAATCAGGTTCCGAAACTATCTCTATAAGGGGGACTCCTGAGCGATTAAAATCCACAAATATTTCATCACTCTCCGGCATATGAATTATTTTCCCCGCATCCTCCTCAACATGAATTTGGACCAACCGAATCCTTTTTTCTTTCGTTCCGCCATCTAATAAAATTTCAACAAAACCACCAACACACAACGGTTGCTCTTTTTGTGAGATCTGGTATGATTTTGCAAGATCTGGGTAGAAATAATTTTTCCTGTCCAATTTCGTAGATGTATTAATTTTACAATTAAAGGCAAGCCCGGCTTTAATTGCATATTCAATTGCCCGCTTATTTATGTTTGGCAAAACTCCCGGCATCCCCAAACAGATTTCACAACAATGTGAATTGGCCACGCCACCAAATTCATTTTTACAGCCGCAGTACATTTTTGTTTTTGTTTTCAATTCAACATGCACTTCAAGCCCAATCACAACATCGAATTCCATACTTACTCTCGCAACCTTCCATTAATTTTCATCCACAAAGCAGGTGCTATGTTTTACAATGTGCTTCATAAAATTCACCAACGTCAAATAAAAACTTCTCTGAATATTTGGGTCCAATTATTTGCGTGCCTATTGGCAAATTAGAGCTATCTAGTCCACACGGTAAGGCAAGCGCCGGAATAGAAGCAAGGCTCGCACCAAACGCACATAAATCGAGGGCATAAATTTTAATTGGGTCAACCAATTCACCCACCTTAAATGCGTGCGAACAACTCATTGGGGAAATTAACAGGTCACATTCCTTAAAAGCATTGTCATAAGCTTCTGCAATTTTTTGCATCCAATAAAACGCTTTTTTTCTGTATGCACCGCCAAACTCAGCACTTGAAAGGAAGGTCCCCAATATAATCCTTCTTTTAGGCTCTGGCCCAAATCCTTCGCTACGTGTTTTGCAATATAATTCTTCAACATCTTTAAATTCCTGTGTACGGTGCCCATACCGTATTCCATCGTGCCGCGCCAAATTCGAAGCAGCTTCAATTGTTAATATAATTTGATATAATGGCAAAAAATATTCAGAGTAAGGAACAGAGATCTCTTTAATTGTGGCACCATGTTCTTTAAAACTTTCAACCATTTTCATAACACTTGCTGAAATCTCTGGGTCAACATGCTCATTGAATTGTTCTTTATAAATCCCCAGTGTTAGTTTTTTTATATCAAAACTTTTCTCAAACTTTTTATTCGGAATGGTTGTCATATCCTTCGGATCTTCGCCGGCAATAGCATTAAACAACATTCTAACATCGCCAACCGTTTTGCCCATTGGTCCTACCTGGTCAAATGAAGAGGCCAGCGGAATTACGCCATATCTTGAAACCCGTCCATATGTCGGCCGTAACCCAACCACCCCACAAAACGCAGCGGGCAACCGAACAGAGCCACCCGTATCAGAACCAAGCGCAAGAATAGCTTCGTTCCCGGCAACAGCTGCCGCCGACCCACCGGATGACCCCCCCGGCACCCTGGTTAAATCACGCGGATTTTTTGTAAATCTCAGGGCAGAGCTTTCGCAGGTGGTTCCCATGGCAAATTCATCTAAATTAGCTTTCCCCACAACCACCATATTGGCAGCCAACACTTTATTAAAAACCGTTGCATTATATTGCGGCACAAAATTTTCCAAAATTTTGGAACCGGCCGTGGTTAAAATTCCTTTTGTGCAAATAACATCTTTAACCGCAATAGGGATTCCCGCCAATTCAGCCAACTCAACCCCTTTTGCCAACTTTTCGTCAACCTTTTGCGCTTGTTTTTTTGCAAGGTCTTCTGTAAGTGTTATGTATGCACCAATATCACTTTCTTTTTCTTGAATTTGCTGTAAAACACTTTCTAGAATTTCGCTGGCACTGCATGTTCTTTTCCGAAGCATTTGTGAAAGCTCTTTCGCCGTTAATTCACTTAATTCCACCCCGGGCCCCCCCCCTTATTATCATCTTATACCACGAAAAACCCCGATTTTTTCTTCGGCGCATTAGCCAAAACATCGAAACTGTCCCACGATCCCTGCGGAACATCCTCACGTAGGTCACTAAGCCGCACTTTGTTTGCAACCATTGCCTCTGTTTCTAAAACCTCTGGAATAATTGAAATCATCCGCAACATTTCTTTTATATGACCATCAAATTTTTTAACCTCTTCTTCTGTAAACTCAAACCTTGCCAATTCACCCACTCTTAAAACATCAAATGCCATTAGCTACTCCCTCATTTCTAATTTTTTAATTAAATTTCTCAACTCATTTTCAAGCACAATTTTTACTCCCAATTGCTCCGCTTTTTTCAATTTACTTCCCGGGTTCTCTCCAACCAAAAGGCAATTGGTTTTTTTTGAAATTGTATCTGAAACATTAATCCCCAATCCCTGCAATCTCTCCACTAACTTATGCCTACTTATGCCCTCAAAAGAACCGGTAATCACAAAAGTTTCCCCGGTTTCTTTGACTTCTTGTGACTGCACTACTTTTGTTTGCACCCCTGCAATTTTTAAACGATGAATACATGTTTTCGTCTCTTGCAATTTAAAATAATTTGCCAATGAATCTGCCGAGGTCACACCTATGCCACGAATCTCACATATTTCATCCATTGTCACACCAAACAAATTATCCACACTACCGAAATACCTAATTATATCTTTAGATGTTTTTTCTCCAATGTTTTTAATCCCTAATCCAAACAATAATCGCGCCGGTCCACTTCCTTTCGATTTTTCGATAGATTTTAAAATATTTTGAATAGATTTTTCTGCAAGGCCGTCAATTGAAGCAAAATCTTGCTCCTCCAAGTAATAAATATCCGCAAACACAACAATCACTTTTTGCTCTATTAGTTTTTTAATAATGCTTGGCCCCAACCCCTCAATATTCATTGCATCCCGCGAAACAAAGTGCGTTAACTTCCTGAACTTTACATCTGGGCACAACACATTCTGACAAATCAAACCCCCTTCTTCTGCAAACAGTTTTTCCCCGCAAGAAGGACAATTTGAAGGGATTTCAAAATATTCACCAGAAGGAACAACTGCCTCCATAATTTCCGGAATCACGTCTCCCGCTTTTCGAACGCGAATTAAACTTCCAATATTAATCTTCTTCTTCTTTATGAAATCTTGATTATGCAAAACGGCACGACTAACAACGCTCCCCGAAATAAAAACTGGATCAAAAATCGCAATTGGGGTTAATGCACCAGTTCTGCCAACACTTACTTTAATATCGCGAATTGTTGTTTGAACCTCTTGCGGCGTATACTTGAAAGCAACCGCCCACTTAGGGTATTTTGAAGTCCTCCCCAACTCTCTTCGATACCCAAGGTCATCCACTTTTACAACTGCCCCATCTATATTAAAACTCCTGACTTCTTGTTTAATTCTTTCAATTTGCGCGGCAATTTCCCCGTTACTTTTGAACAAACCATAAACATCAACTGTATTAAATCCCAAATTTTTTAAAAACTCTATTGATTCTTTGTGGCTCTCAAACCTCGTAGTTGTAATCTGCTGAAGATTAAAAATCAAAATATCCAAATTACGCTCTTTTGTGATTTGGGGGTCCTTTTGGCGCAACGAGCCAGCTGCTGCATTTCTTGCATTTTTAAAACAGATTCGCTGACTTTCTCGCTGCACATTAATCAATTGCTCAAAAACCAAATTGGGCATAAAAACCTCACCGCGAACAACTAAATTCTCAATTTTTTGCGCCAATGTTTGCGGTACAGTTTTTATCATTCGTATGTTTTGTGTAACATCTTCGCCAACAAAACCATTCCCCCTTGTTGCTGCCCTAACCAACACCCCATTTTTATACTCCAAAGCAACAGAAAGACCATCTATCTTCGGTTCCACAACAAACAAAACTTGATTATTAAATTTTTCACGCACTTTGTCACAAAATGCAAAAACACTCTCCAAATTAAAAACATCTTGCAAACTGTCCATTTGAACACCGTGGCGAACTTTATTTATGTGCAAACTTGCATTTCCACCGACAACAACCGAAGGCGACTGAGTATCAATTAATTCCGGGTACTGTGCTTCTAGACTTTTCAACTTGTGCATCAATGCATCATATTCGCCATCTGTAATTTTCGGCGCATCTAAAACATAATAGAAGTGATTGTGTTTTTTAAGCTCTTCTCTTAATTTTAAAATTTCAATTTCAACGTCCATATTTATGTTATTCCTTTGTTTTCTTGCCAAAATATTTAATCACGAATCTTGCCAAAACGTCCATCGGGTCTAAAAATCTTTCGTCAAGCGAAAACCATTCTTTCAAAATCGAAAGTTCTGTACAACCAAGAACTATTTTCTCACAACCTGCACCAAATAAATCATCAACAACTTCAAAAAAAGTGGTTTCTTTCGGCATTTTACCCGCTTTCACACTAGCATATATTATCTCCATAACTTTTTCTTGCTGTTTCGCATCTGGCACACAACATGTTAGCCCAACCTCCGCAAACGCCGTTTGAAATAAACCAACTGAAATTGTTCCAGTTGTTGCCATAATCCCCACTTTCCCAATTTCCGCATCTTTTAAACTTTTGACAGTTTCTTTTTGAAAATGTACAATTGGAGTTGAAATTTGGGCAATCAACTGATTATAAAAATAGTGAGATGTGTTGCAAGGAATCGCAATTAAACTTGCACCTGCCTTTTCTAAAATGCGGCAGCAATTCAAAAGTTCTTTAAAAGGATTTTCTTGACTTTTCCCTGAAATAAATTCAGTCCTATCTGGGGTTTTTGCATTACTAAGCACCATCATATTAATATGTTCTTGATCTATTTTAGCATCGGTTAACTCTGTAATTCTTTTCATAAAATAAACAGTTGCTAATGGCCCAATTCCACCAACAATTCCCAAAAAATCCTTTAACATCAAACCTTACCTTCCCAACCTCTTTTAAACCAATAACGCCCAGAAATTCTTGCATTTTGCAAAAATCTAAAAAAATTCCTATCTTTTTTATAAGATAACGTAGAACAAAATCTGTCACCTGCCACAAGTTTCTTAATTTTGCCCTTGTAATATTCATTCACGTTCTTCATCAGCAACTTTTTTGGAAGCCCCAACCAAAGATGTTCTGTATTGGAAATTTCAATTGAAAGTGGTTCTTCTAAAATCCAGTCTTTAACCAAATATTTTGCCAAATTAAATCCACTGCCAGTAACAAAAAAACTGCTTCTGCCTTGCCGCAAATTAATCTCAAAAAATTTAAATTTGCCGTCTCTTGAATCAAATTTCATATCAAAATTGGCAAACCCCATATAACCAAGGGATTCCAAAAACAACTTAACCTTTTCGCAAATTTCGGGTTGATATTCGTTAATTATTGCTAAATAATTCCCAACTGTTTGTGGAGCTTTATCTTCAAGTAGTACCTGCCCCAAACACATTAACTTTACCTTGCTATCTTTCCCAACATAACAATTCAACACCCTCATAGTGTCATCTGTACCCGTAATCATTTCTTGAACAACCAAATCTCCATCATAAGCAGATTTATATATACACTCTATTGTATGGGTTAAATCAGCTTTACTTTCAATAAAAAATGTTTTCTTCTGCCCCACAAACTTACATCGAGTATATTTTGCACTATCATCAGCTTTTAACACCACAGGGAATGCAAACGGCAACTCTACATTTATTTCTTTTTTTGTTATAATATGAGTTATAGGGTAGTCTAGACCAAATTGCTCACAGGCCTTATAAAAATTTAATTTTGTTGCTAATTTTGTAAACAATTCCTCCGAAACGCACGAAACAACAAACCGTTTTTCTAAAATCTTTTTATTTTTCACCACAAACTCCACATAATTGTCACCACAAGCAACAAGCAACAACTTCGAAAATTTTTTATGATATTCTTCATATATAACATTCAAATTTTCTAAAAAAGATTGCTGGGTTCCAAAATCAGCAAATATCCTAACCTCTACAATCGAAGAATGCCGTGTTGGAATCAAGCTAAACTCACCTAGTGCCAAACTCTTTACTCCATATTCTTCGTGAAACGCACGAGCCATCCCATAAGCATTTAGATCTGTTCCCAGTAAAATCGGTAGAAATTTTCCCAAGTGAGTCACCTCTTAATGAAATACTGGTCATACCAAACTAAAAACGAATATATAGTCCATATTTTTCTGGCATTGTTGCTTTTTCCAGTGTAATGATCTTCTAATAGTTTCAAGATCTTGCTGTTTTCAAAGAACTGAGTAGCAACCCTGCTAACAAAAAAATCCTTCACTTGCTCATAGAAAACTTTGTCTCTCAACCAATTTGCAATTGGCACTGGGAACCCTTTTTTTGGCCTGGTTGCCCAAGTACTTGGTAATTTCCTCAGTGATGCCTCACGCAATACGTATTTAGAAACCCCTCTTCTTACCTTAAATTTGCTGGGGATCTCACTTGCCACTTTAAGAACCTCTATATCTAAAAACGGTGTTCGCAACTCAACTGAATGCGCCATACTCATTTTATCTGCCTTAAGCAAAATATCATTTGGTAACCACAAATTCAAATCAAGATATATTTTTTGGGTAAGCAGATCATTGCCTTCGGTTTGTACATAATATTTATTTGTTAAATCTGTAGCCAAAAATTCGAAATCATAACCAGCTCGAAGTAACGCTGTTGACTCTTTTTCTGTAAATATATACGCCTGCCCTATAAAATCTTCTTGCTCAGTTTTGGCTCCCCTAATCAGTTTTGTTTTCACAGTTCCCTTCAAAACTAATTCCGCAAATTTTGCCAACAAATTTCTTAAGCATTGAGGAACCAACCTTCGATACCAGCGCATCTTCCGTGGCACTAAATACGCTTCATAGCCACCAAAAAGTTCGTCTGCACCCTCACCAGAAAGCACCACCTTAACGTGTTGCGAAATCAATTTAGTTAAAAAAAATAACGGCAAAACAGAAGGGTTAGCGCTCGGTTCATCCAAATGATATTGAATGTCCCCAAATTTTTCAAAACACTCTTGCGGTTCCACATACTCAATGTATATTTTCGAACCAATTAAACTTGCCAATTCTTTCGCATACCCAGTTTCATCAAAATTTACATCTCTAAACCCCACTGAAAACATGCTTTGCGACTGCGCCTCCGCCGCAATATAACTGCTGTCTACTCCACCAGAAACAGCTACTCCAATTGGCACATCACTCACTTTATGCATCTGCACAGAATCTTTTATTGCCTTCCTGACTTTTTCAACAGCTATTCTTTTATTCACACCCTTTTCTGAAAAAATATGATTAAAATAAGCCTTAGTTGTCAACTTCCCAGCCTGCCAAACAAGATAGGTCCCTGGTAATAGCTTAAATACTCCCTTAAAAAAAGTTTCATTTGTTACAGGATACTGAAAAGTCATATATGGTTTGATTGCTTTTTCGTTCATTTTTTTTTTAAACAAAGGGCACGGCAAAAACCCTTTAATTTCTGATCCAAACAAAAGTTCTGCATCTCTTGTTAGGTAATAATAAAGTGGCTTAATTCCAAAAATATCTCTCACCAAAAGTAGTTTCTTTTCTTTGCGGTCCCAAATGGCTAAGCCAAACATCCCTCGTAATTTTGGAAATAACTCTTCTTTAAATTCCTCATAGCCATGAATTAAAACTTCTGAATCTGTTTGGCTTCTAAATTTATGACCCAAGACAATTAAATGATCCTTTAATTCTTGGAAATTATATATCTCACCGTTAAACACTAACACAATTGAACCATCTTCATTTAACATCGGTTGGTCGCCATTTGTACTAACGTCAATAATGCGCAACCGCCTAAACCCCACAGCAAATTCCGAATCACAAAAAAAACCTTCGCCATCTGGCCCTCTGTGAGAAATCTCGTGCAGCATCTTGCCCAAAATCATTTTTTGTTCCTCTAGATTATAAAGGTCCCCCGTAAACCCAACAAATCCACACACAAACGTTCTCCTTCAACTTTTTTTCACATCTTTCACTATTCCCGCTAAAACACCATTAACAAAACTTGATTCCTCTTCACCAGAAAATTTTTTCGCTAGCTCAATTGCTTCATTTATAGAGACTTTAAACGGTACATTATCCATATACTTTATTTCAGCAATAGCCAACCGCAAAACAGAGACAGCAACTTTAGAAAGCCGCCCCAATTGCCACCTCTCTGAGTTCACAACCAACAATTCGTCGATTTCTTTAATGTTTGCAAAAGCCACCTCGCAAAGCTCTTTTGTGAACATCTCTTCCGTAATGTAATTATTTTCCACACTTCTTTTTAATAATGCACTTAACACTGCATCATCATCGAATGCCCTTTGAAATAATATCAAAAAAGCTTGCTCTCTTGCTTTGCTTCGATTCATTTTGTTCTCCTATTCATGCACTTTCATGCATCAACTTCAGGGCACTCAACTGCATCATTAAAAAGACCAACAACAATTACATTCACTCGTGGAACAGCAAACCCCGTTATGTTTTGGACCGCACTTTTAACGTTCGCTTGAACTTCCTGCGCAGTACTTTTCACATCTGTTTCTGGCCTTACTTTTATATATAAATCAACCATTATCGCGCCTTCACTAAATTTTATTTTTGTGCATTTCGAAAATCCACGCAACTGCAAAAGATCTTGCACCCCACAAATATCCGAAACACATTTCACTCCGGTAACTTCTGAGGCTGCAGTTGCCACAATAGTTGAAATAACATTTTCAGAAAGTTTGAAATTGCCCAAAACATTCTTTTCTGCCCCTGTTTTCATATTTTTATCGTCCATGTTTTTCACTTCTCCTCTCAGATGATAGCTACCACCAGTCTGAATTATACCATATTCTTCTGTAACTCACATTACCGTAATACTACAATTCAACAATTGTCACTCCATTTTCACCTTCACCGAAAAATCCAAGCCGAAACGTTTTAACCACAGAACATGATTTTAAATAATTGTGCACAGCTGCTCTTAATTTCCCGGTTCCTTTTCCGTGCACAATTCGCAAACTGTGCAACCCCACTGCAGAAGCTTCGTCAATAAATTTATCAAGTTCAAACAATGCTTCATCAACCGCCAACCCCAGCAATTTAATTTCGTTTTCTATTTTTTTAGTGGATTTGCTAACTCCCTTTACTGTTTTGCTTGTGTAAGTCTTTTCAATTTTCAATCTTTTTATTTTTCGAAGATTTAAAATATTCAATTTAGTAGTTAAGTTACCAATTCGCACTACAACGACTCCATTTTTATCCGGGGCATCCACCAAAATACCTTCCTTTTGCAAGTTTTTTACCAACACCAAATCTCCCTTTCTAAGCACTTCTTCAACATTTTTTAGTGCTTTATTCTCCTCTCCCCAAAATTTTTTATAAGCACTAAGATTTCCCTTAATTTTATTTCGGAATTCTTCCAATTTTACTCTGTTATCAATTTTTTGCGCTGCATGGATTTGTGTGGCAACCTCATTAAAGGTATCTTCAATTGTTGCAACAATCGGATCCGTTTTCATTTTAAAATCAAAGCGCATTGCCGCTTCTTTTTCTACCAGTTCCTCTTTCAATTTTTCAACCAGGCTGCACTCTTCTGTAAGTTTTTTCCCTAATACTAGGTTTTGTTCAATTTTCTCTTGCATTTCATTTTTAATTTCATTTAATTCTCGCAGAACATTTTCAAAAACCACATTTTTTTCAGTTAATTGCTTTCCCGCAATAGCAATAATTTCCGCCGGGAACCCCAATTGCCGTGCAATTGCAAACGCATTGGAACAGCCCGGTACCCCCATTGAAAGTTTATAAGTTGGCTTTAAAGCCGCAATGTCAAACTCACAAGATGCATTTTTGACTCCCTCATTACTCAATGCATACGCTTTAAGTTCCGCATAGTGAGTTGTTGCCACAATTCGCGCCCCACGCCCTTTAATAACCTCAAAAATTGCAATGGCAAGGCCTGCACCCTCAACAGGATCTGTTCCAGATCCCAATTCATCTAATAAAACCAAACTTTTCTTCTCTGAAATTTTCAATATTTCAATAATATTCTTTAAATGCCCAGAAAAAGTAGAAAGATTTTGCTCAATACTCTGTTCGTCACCAATATCTACCAAAACATGCGAAAAAACCGAAACCATACTATTTTCTTTAGCTGGTAGCATCAACCCACTCATTGCCATCACAGTCAACAATCCAATGGTTTTTAATGCTACCGTTTTTCCCCCTGTATTTGGCCCAGTTATTACAAGCACCGAGAAATTTCCACCAACCCCAACATCAATTGGAACTGCCTTTTTGTGCGGCAAAAGTGGGTGCCGTGCCCCCTTAATGTCAATTATTCCGCTTTCTACTAAAATTGGGGAAATTGCATTCATTTCAATTGCAAGTCGTGCCTTTGCCAGAATACAGTCCAACAAAATTAATAATCTATAATTATTTTTAACATTTCCAAGCTGCTCATAAACACAACCTGAAAGTTCTTTCAAAACTTTCTCAATTTCACGCTGCTCTTGTGCAAACAAAAGCTTTAATCCATTGTTTTGCTCTATTACATTCGCAGGTTCCACAAATAGTGTTGAACCACTTGCAGACGCGTCATGCACCAGCCCCTTTATTTCTCCTTTGCATTCGGCCTTAACTAAAACCACAAACCGGTCATTACGAACCGTTACTGTATTTTCTTGAAGGTGCTTTCGAACATTTGGAACGCGCGTAAAAGACTCTAACTCAGAACGAATTTGTGACTTAATATCGGCAATTTTTTTTCTAATATTCGAAAGCGTTTCGCTTGCCAGATTGTTAATTTCGCCTCCCGGCCTAATTGCTTTTACAATGGTTTCGTTAAGTGATTTTAGGGGACGCAATTCTTTCAAATATTTCGTTAAAATTAACTCCATATCTTCAAAATTGCCACTCCAACCAACCACATTCCAAACGGTATTTAGTAATGCAGCAACACAAAGAAGATCTTTTGATGCTAAAACCGCACCGAGTTCTAACCTAGAAATAATAGAAGATATGTCACCAAACAACAAAAATTCGGGCTCGTCATAACGCAAAATTAAAGTTTGTGCACATAATGTTTGCTCTTGCAGCTTTTGAATCTCTTTTATGTCAGTACTTGGCCTAATTTCAAGCAATCGTTGTTTAGCTTCTTTACAAACGGCTTTTTGCGCCAACAGTTCTAAGATTTTATCAAATTCCAATGCCTTCAGGTGTTTTTCCAGCATCTCTTTAATCTCCCCGAAATAAAATCCAGTGCCATAAAATAACCACCCCAACCAAAACCCGAGAGCTGCGCAACACAAAAAGGTGCAATAACCGAATTCTTCCTAAAAGTCTCTCTCGAATTGATATTGGTTAAGTGCACTTCAATTACAGGGGTGCTTACCGCTCTTACCGCATCTGCAATAGCATGGCTGTAGTGTGTATATGCCCCCGAGTTTAAGATGATAAAATCCCCTTCAAAGCTCTGAATCTTATCAATTAGCGTTCCTTCACTGTTGGAATGAATTAATTCACAGGTTATTTTTAAAGCATCTGCATATTTCAAGATGGCCTCCACAAACTTCTCATAACCTATTTTTCCATAGATTTCAGGTTCTCTTTGCCCAATCAAGTTTATGTTTGGGCCATTTAAGATGCTTGCTACCACATTACTCACCCACATTCGCCATATAATAATCTTTCATTGTTTTTGCATCTTCTGCTTGCGTTCCACTGGATTCGCAAATTATTACTGGCTGGCAATGTTTTTTTATAACAACATTTAAAAGATGTTTAAAATCCGCACCAAAGTGTTGCTCTTCAAAGGTACAATGCCGCCGCTCGCCACCGCTTGTAAATTCTACTTTTGAAAAATGAATATGCATATTTTTCAGTTTGCAATAACCCAAATTATTTTCTATTGCCTCAAAAATCTTTTCAAAACTTGCTTCATCAGGCAATGAACCTTGCCCACGCGCATCCATGTGACCAAAATCAATGCAAGGAATTATTGAAACATCCTGTGCACAAAGTTCAAAGATTTCTTCTATTGTTCCCAACTGGTTAACTTTGCCCATTGTTTCTGGACAAATATGCACCGATTCTAATCCACTACTTTTTAATTCATCAATCGCCATTTTAAGAGTGGTTTTAGCAAAATCCATTGCCTGATTTCTGCTAATTTTGGCACAAGACCCCGCATGCACAACAATCCTTTCAGCCCCCATAGCTTTTGCTATTTCAGCCGTTTGCAAAATATATTTCACACTATTCAATCGCTTCTCTTCATCAACACTGGCAATCGAAATATAATATGGCGAATGAACGGAAAGGTAAATGCCAGATTTAGCCATTAATTTACCAAATTTCTGTGCTGCACTTTGCGAAATTCTAATTCCGTGCCCACATTGATATTCATATGCATTGAGCCTAAAATTACTCAAATAAATAGGTAGATCTTCTAACTTGGAATATCTCTCAAAAAAACTAGCTGAATGCCCGGCCGGGCCAAATTTAATTGCCATCGCACCACCTTTTTAGTGTAAGATTTTTCAAACCGAACTTAACCACATCTTCCACCTTGCCATTGCCGTCACAACCTTTAACGGATTCAATTGCCTCTGCCCTTGAATACCCCAGGGACTCCAACGCACCCAAAGCCTCTAAAAAATTCGAACCTAATTCACTAGGTTTAAAATCAAGGTTAGCATGCAAAAACTCTTTTTGTACTTTATTTTTAAGTTCAAGAATAATCCGCTGTGAAAGTTTTGTGCCCACTCCACTTGCAGCTGTAAATGCTTTTACATCATCAACTTGAATACTCTTAATTACTTCTTCCGGCAATAAAGTGGCAAGAATTGAAAGTGCAAACTTCGCACCAACTCCAGAAACCGAAACCAACATTTTAAAACATTCCAATTCCTGCTCGTGCAAAAAACCAAAAAGTTCAAAGGCATCTTCTTTCACACTAAAATGTGTATATATTTTTACTTTTTTGCCAATCGCCCCCAATCGTGCACTCGTACTAGCCGTCACAAAACATTTATAGCCAACACCAGCGCAATCAATTACAACAAAGGTACTTGTTTTTTTTATTAAATCCCCATTTAAACTATATATCACTTGTTATATCCAGCTTCCATTTGAATTTGAAACACCTTTTCGAAAGGAATGTGCATGGCACACCGCTACAGCTAATGCATCTGCCTCGTCGTCAATTTTTGAGTGCAACTTTAATAGATTCGAAATCATTGCAATTACCTGTTTTTTTTCGGCTCTCCCAAACCCAACCACTGCCTGTTTAATTTGCAATGGAGTATATTCAAATAATTCAAGTGCCCCCTGCACAGCTGCCAACATAATTACACCTCTAGCCTGTGCAACATCAATTGCGGTTTTTTGGTTATTGGTAAAAAATAATTTTTCTATTGCCACGTGATCAGGAGAAAACTGCAAAATCATTTCATTCAGTTTGTCAAAAATCAACTTCAGTCTATTTTCTAAACAGATTTGGGGAGTTGTAATAACACCGCTTGAAATCACACCAAATCTAGTGTTTTCATAATCTAACACCCCATATCCAACTATTGCAAAACCTGGGTCTATTCCTAAAATTCTCACCGTTTCTATCCCCAGTACCGCCGATCAAGGTCACGATATTGAAGCGATTCTGCTATATGCTTCGAATCTATTATTTCAGCATCGTCTAGATCTGCTATTGTTTTTGCTACCTTTAAAATTTTGTTGTAAACCCGTGCAGAAAATGCAAGCCTTTCAAAAGCTGTTTTAAGCATTTTCGCCGCTGTTGTAGTTGTTAAACAGATTTTATTTACTGCTGATGAGTTAATTTCGGCATTGCAATTAAATTTCTCGCTTGAGAAACGTAACCATTGTTTTTCTCTTGCCCTGGTAACTCGCCGCCTAATAATTTCTGAAGTTTCACCATCCGGTGCTTTCGTCATGTCGTTAATGTCAATTGGCATAACTTCAACGTGTATATCAATTCTATCTAACATTGGACCAGAAATTCTTCCTAAATATTTAGAAACTGCCATTTGTTGGCATTTGCATTTCTTAATAGGGTGCCCCCAAAACCCACACGGGCACGGATTCATTGCTGCAACCAACATTATGGAACTCGGGTAAGTTAATTTCGAGCGCGCACGCGATATTGTGATAGTTTTATCTTCAAGAGGTTGGCGCAAACCTTCTAAAACTTGCCTACTAAATTCCGGGAATTCATCTAAAAAAAGAACTCCGTTGTGGGCCAGTGAAATTTCACCCGGCATAGGGATACTGCCACCACCTGCTAACCCAGCAAGTGATGTTGTGTGATGCGGTGCACGAAACGGTCGGGTAAAATTAAGCGGTGATTCCCTTGAAATATTCCCAACTACTGAATGAATTTTTGTTGTTTCTATTGCTTCTGAAAATTCAAGTGGCGGCAAAATCGAAGGGATTCGTTTCGCTAACATGCTTTTCCCAGAACCAGGCGCCCCAATTAATAATATGTTGTGCCCGCCCGCTGCTGCAACTTCTATTGCTCGCTTTGCTTTAAACTGACCTTTAACATCTAAAAAGTCAAAAGCATATTTAAAATTATCATTCGCAAAATTCCGTGGTTCCAGTGCCTGAAGTTGCATCTTATTCGAAAAGTAATTTACAAGTTGTTGCAAGCTGAATGCTGCAAAAATATTAATTCCAGAAACAATTGCAGCCTCTTCGGCGTTTTCTTGAGGCACAAATACATTCTTAAAACCAAGCTCGCGCGCCTTTAAAACCATCGGCAAAACTCCGTTAACTGGCTTAATCTCCCCAGAAAGAGACAACTCACCGAAAAAAACATTGTTCTCTTCCCACTGCGCAACTTGACCTGACGCCCTAAGTATTGAAATAGCAATCGGTAAATCGTAAAATGATCCATTTTTTTTAAGGTCGGCCGGTGCAAGATTAACCGTTATTTTCCCCACCGGGAACTCAAATTCACTATTTTTAATGCTAGCCTTAACACGATTTCTCGACTCTTTAATTCCAACATCTGGAAGTCCTACTACATCAAAAACCGGCAACCCTCTTGCAATATCGACTTCTACTAAAACTTCAAATGCATCTATTCCCAATATCCCCATGCTGCTGGTTCTACAAAACAAAAACAATCACTCCCCCAGAGTCTAGCCTATTATATCATATCTAAATGCCACACCGCAATAAAGCTAAAGCATCATTCCACCACGCAGAGAATCACATTTTTGCATCACCACATGAAAATCGAAACTTGATTTCAGTAGTCTCGCCACCATATTTCACATATTTTCAAAAAAATGGCTTCTTGCCAAAATCAAAGCAAGAAGCGTGAAACCAAACTATTTTTTCTGCAACCGAATATCATTCCCAAAGAAGCGCAATACTTTATATTCACCATTTAAACGCGAACTCACTCGCCCACCGTATCTTTCAATTACTTCGGCCCCAGAAAGGTCGGTATTAATTATAGTTGATTTCCTTGCTAATAATCTGAGGTCAATTATACTAAATATTGAGGAGTTAGCAAACTGAGTTTGTGGCTCGCTTCCCAAGTCATCAATAATAATCAAATCACAATCTAAAAATGAGTTTAGCGCGGAAATTTTTTGTTCTCCTCGACTAAAACGTTCTTCTTCCAGTTCATTAATCATCTGCCCCGCAAGCACATAAACCACAGTGTAACCACAACCTAAACACCATTTCGCAATTGCAAGAGCAAGGTGCGTTTTCCCTAAACCAGTCAGTCCCTGCATAAGAATATTCCCTACCCCTGAAACAAATGTTTTTGCAAAATTTAAGCAGTACTCGTAATTTTGCCGTGCTTGCTCCCTTTGCGTAATGGGGGTCTTCGAGCCTGCTATAAGTTCGTTACTAAAATATTCCAGTTTAAAATTACTGAAAGAAAACTTGTCCAGATCAATTTTCGAATTTAAACCCTTTGCCATATCCTCAATTAAAAGTTTCTTTAAACACCCACACATTGCACCGGCAACATACCCTTCATCTTTGCAAGTGGAGCAATCACAATTAAGTTTAAAAAAATCTGCGTGAATTTCGTTTTTAGCAAGCAATTGAGCTCTTTGCATTTGCAGATTTTGACTTGCTAACTTTAATTCCTCAATGGCTTTAGAATTTTCACCAATTGCTACTTGCTTTATTGCTGCCAACGAAATTTTCGACATTTGTTTATCTAACTCTTCCAATTCCGGTAAATGCTTATATACTTCTCGCTTTTTCTCTTCTAATTCTCTTCGTGCATTCCAGCGTCTCCGGCTTAAATTTTCAAGCGCAATCTCCATTGCATTCTCTGAATATAACACAATCCACCAGATCCTTTTTTACATCAAAATCTCATATCTTCGATTTTAAAAGACAAAAGTTTATTTGTTTTTTTTCCACTACCACAAACAGCTCCTTTTTTAATGCCAGCATGTCGTGGCGTTTTCCGCACCCAATTCACAAGAATTCCGTTAATATATGGCACATTAACCTCACCTTTTTGCTCTAATGCCACATTAATTG
The DNA here is from genome assembly GCA_031266415.1 of Oscillospiraceae bacterium. Lineage (GTDB taxonomy): Bacteria > Bacillota > Clostridia > Oscillospirales > Ruminococcaceae > BNZN01. Next base: position 84,805 of record JAISBB010000005.1, read on the forward strand.
CCTTTTCTATAGTCTCTAAATTTAGCTTTAAGTCAGTTTGCCATTTCTTTATTATTAACTTTTGTTTATTATTCAAAGTGGGCAACTGCAACTTCTCTCTAACTGTTTCATGCCAACTTTCTAATTCTACATTTCTCGCTGCATATACTTCAGCTGCTTCATAAGAATTAATTCCAGACTCAAACCAAAAATTAGCTTCGCGCCTAATAGCTTTTGCAGAAATCTGCCCAATAGTCGCACAATATTTTAATAAAAACATTATCAACTCTGGTTCCATTCCCAAATTGAAATGCAAATCAACCAGATTAATTAAATCAAATTGGTTTTGCATTCGCCCCAAAATCCCAGGGAACTGGCCTAAAACAAAGCTCAGTTCTTCTGACTCCACAATCATGTGTGTGGCTTCTTCTGGGGTTAATTTAATTGCGAATAATTTATCTTTATTTTCACGTAACTCTTCTTTCTCACAAACTAAAACCTTCTTTTGCATCCAAAAATCTACAGCTTGCTCGACTTCACTTGTTGTTGCCCCCAGTTTCCCGGCAATTTGTAACGGCGTTGCATCACAAGTAAGAACTAAAAGCAACAACGTTTTAAGCTGCAACTCATTACATTCATTTATATAAGCGCTAGCAACGATCTCCGGTACCTCTAAAACTTTCCCAAACGAAAAATTTACCATCATTCGCCTCCATGCACTATTTTCATAGTTGCTCAAGTTGAAGCTATGTTTGCCATTCTACCAAATTTACCAATGTCTTGCTCCGCACGTTCCAAAAGCCGCCTCATTACACAAAGAGTCTCAATCGGATGCTTTCCAATTGCTGTTTCAGCTGCCAACATAACTGCTGCTGCCCCATCAAAAACCGCATTCGCTACATCAGTACTTTCTGCTCTTGTTGGAAGCAGATTCCAAATCATAGAGTCTAACATTTGGGTTGCAACAACTGCTGGTTTTTTCATTTTAAATGCCAATGAAACAATTTCTTTTTGCACACTCGGCAATTCTTCAAATGGGATCTCAACTCCCATGTCACCTCTTGCCACCACCACTCCATCCGAAACTTCTAAAATTTCTTTTACATTGTTTATTCCTTCTCTATTCTCAATTTTGGCAATAATTTGCATTTGTGAATCCTCACACAAATCGCGTAGTTTAACTATATCTGCCTTGTTTTTAGTAAAAGAAGCCGAAACATAATCGAACCCCAGCTTCATTCCAAACTGAATATCTTTTTCATCTTCTTGAGTAATAGACGAAGCAGAAATATTTACATTTGGCAGATTTATTCCCTTCTTGTTTGAAACTACCCCACCACGAATAACAACACAAACCACTTCTTCGGCCACTTCAACCACTTTTAACTGAAGTAAACCATCATCAATATAAACCAAATCTCCGCACTTTAAATCATTTGCAAACCCTTTGTAGTTAACGGCAGCAATTTTTTCGTTCCCAATTACACTTTTTGTTGTAATAATAAATTTTTGAGTCTCTTTAAGTGCTATTTCTCCATTTTCAAAAACTTCAAAACGAATTTTTGGCCCCTTGGTATCCATCATTTTCAAAACATTTAAGCCAAGCTCCTTCTCTATTCTACAAACCTTCTCAAAGCTTTTTTGGTGTTCTTCTTGAGTTTGGTGTGCAAAATTAAACCTAGCTATATCCATTCCATTCAACATAAGTTCGCGAACTTTCTCATCGCTATCAACTGCTGGCCCCAGAGTACAAATTATTTTTGTTTTTCTTTTTAAATTCAACTAACCTTACACCTTCTTACAACGAAACCTAAAATAAACTTTAAGTATTCAGCAAAAACCAATCCACACACTATTCTTGCAACAATTTCGCGGTTTTTAATTTATACGCTAGCACTCCCGGTTCGTTAAATGGATTAACACCTAAAACCAATGCAGAAATTGCGCAAGCTTTCTCAAAAAAATAAATCAAATACCCGTACTCAAATTCATTTACTTGCGGAATTCTCAATACAATACTTGGCACAGCCGCATCAACATGTGCCTTTAAAGCGCCTTCTAACACTTTTTTGTTAATTTGCGAAAGCGAACTGTGGGCTAATCCAAAATTGTGAATACATTCTGATTCAGCGCACATATCCACATTTGAATTCAAAACATCAATTACAGTTTCAAAAATCAAACTGCCACTATCTTGAATGAATTGTCCCAGCGCGTGTAAATCCGTTGAATATATCCCAGCAGTCGGGAAAATTCCCTTGCCATCTTTCCCTTCACTTTCAGCAAACAATTGCTTAAACCACTCAGCAAAAGAGTGAAAATCCGGTTCTAAACCAATCAAAACTTCTATTCTTTTGCCTTTTCTATTTAAGCAGTTTCTATACGCTGCGTAAATCAAACTTTCGTTCTCTGGGAATTTTTTATCAGACAAATACAAACAAGCATTCCTCGCTCCATTCATAACCTGGCGAATATCTATTCCCGCAACCGCCATTGGCAACAATCCCACAGCTGTTAACACAGAATATCTCCCACCAATATCTTCTGGAATAACAAATCGCCTGTATCCATTGTCTTTTGCCATTCTCAAAAGTGTACCTTTCTCTTCATCTGTGGTAACAAAAATTCTCTTACTGGCCTCTATCTTTCCGTACTTTTGTTCAAGCAAATTCCTGAAAATTCCGAAGGCAAGCATCGGTTCCAAAGTCTCTCCCGACTTAGATACAATGTTGATATAAACTTCCTTATCTTCACAACACGCTATTACATTACTTAAATAGCTGGCACTAAGATTATTGCCCGCGAAATAAATTTTCAACTGCGATTTCTCGTTGTAAAAAATAGAGCGCAACCACTCTATTGCTGCTTTCGCGCCAAGAGATGAACCACCTATTCCAATAACAATAAAAACATCGGCTCTATTTTTAATTTCTTCTGCTGCTTGCAAAATCGCTTCTAATTCATTACTATCAAACTCTTGAGGTAAATTATGCCAGCTTTTCGACCCCATTTCCTCGTCTAACATTTTTGCGGCAAGGCTAACCTGCGGCTCAATCCTCTCCAATTCTGTATCTGTAATAAAATTGCAAATCCCGCTGTTATTCAGTCTAACCGCCATTTAACAAAAATCCTTTCATTACTTCATTTTCAAGAACTCTATTAATATTTGCGCGGACTTTTGGGCGGCAACATCTTTAAATTTTTCATAGTTGTCACTCGGCTCCCACACTAAATCTGAAATAACTTTCAAAACGCAAAAATCAACACGATTTAAAAAACAACTTTGGCCAACACTTCCACATTCCATTTCAACTGCAACCGCACTTATTTTTTTGCACAATCCACCAGCTGCACCTATTCCATTAACAAAACTATCACCCGTTGCAATAATTCCGCTGCAAGCAACATTCGAAGAAACCTTTAAAAGTTTTTGCATAGATCTTCTATGGCAATCTATTAAACCAATCCCTAACCCGGGAATAATCTCAAGGTTGTTCCTCACAACAGATATATCTAAATCGTATTGAAACACACCAGAAGCAACTACCACATCGCAAATTTTAAGCTCTTTTGAAATTGCACCAGCCACCCCACTGTTCACAATCAATTTTGGCGCATATTTTAATATCATTGTTTGAGTTGCAATTGCCGCATTAACTTTTCCTATCCCAGATTGCACAAGAACAACACTCTGCCCACACAAATCACCTAAATAAAACACTATATGGCCACAAAGCTCATTTCTTGGGTTTTCTAATTGCAACTTAAGTGGCCCTATTTCTTCTGGCATTGCACAAACAATCCCAATCAACTTCCATATCCTTCCTACGTTCCAAGATTCACGAGTAGCCAATCACTGCTGTTTTCCAAACAGTATCTACATTTTTTGCAAACACAAATTCAATTTCATCTTTCACACTCTCATCAACTTCCTCAAGGTCCGCTTCATTTTCTTTCGGTAACACTACCATTTTTATTCCCATTTTATGTGCTGCAATTACCTTTTCTTTAACACCACCAACCGGCAAAACTTTGCCTCTTAATGTTATTTCACCTGTAATTGCTACATCTTTTCTAATAGGTTTTTTCATTAACTCTGAAACAATGGCAGTTGATATTGCGGTCCCCGCAGATGGACCATCTTTCGGAACGGCACCACTTGGCACATGTAGGTGAATATCACTGTTTTTATAAAACTCTTTGTTTATCTTCAATTTGCCAGACACTTTCCGAATATAAGACAACGCTGCTTTTGCTGATTCTTGCATAACACTTCCAAGCGACCCTGTTAATTCCAATTTCCCGGTACCCTCTAAAGATAAAGCTTCTATACACATTGTTTCGCCCCCAACTTGTGTCCATGCAAGCCCTGTTGCTGTTCCAACCACATTTCTATTCAAAGTATCTCTGTGGGAATATTTAGGAACCCCTGCATATTCCTTCAGATTTTTTACTGTAAACGAAAACGACTCCAAATTTAACTCCAACATTTTTCGAATTGCTTTTCGGCACAAACTCCCCACTAAACGCGAAGCGCTCCGAACACCAGCTTCCCTTGTATAATTATCAACAATTGCACGAATTACAGCATCACTAAACTTAATTTGATTGGGCGCTAGCAAATACTCGGTTAACTGCTTTGGAATCACATGTTTTTTCAAAATATTAAATTTTTCATATCGCGTATAGCTATCAAGCTCAACCACTTCCATTCTGTTCAACAAAGGTGCTGGAATATCCCAAAGATAATTAGCGGTTGCCACAAACAACACGTCGCTCAAGTCAAACGCAACCTCTAAATAATTATCTCTAAATTCACAATTCTGTCCATAATCTAAGACTTCTAAAAATGCGGCTGTTGGGTCAGAACGGAAATCCATTGCCATTTTATCTATCTCATCCAATAAAATCAACGGATTTTTAGATTTCGCTGTTTTCAGTGCCATTATTATTCTACCAGGCATTGCCCCAACATAAGTTTTTCTGTGACCTCTAACTTCACTTTCATCTTTCAGTCCACCCAGAGAAACCTTCACATATTTTCTGTTAACTGCCTCTGCAATTGCTTTTGCAATTGATGTTTTCCCAACTCCTGGCGGCCCAACCAAGCAAAGTACTTGCCACTTTGTACCCCTATTTAATGCCTTAACAGCAATCATTTCCAATATTTTCTCTTTGATTTTCTTCAAACCAAAATGGGCCCTATCTAATATTTTGGCAGCAACCTCAACATCCATGCTATCTTCCGTTTTTTTACTCCACGGCAATTCCACGCAAATATCTAGGTAGTTTTTAATCACAGCGCCCTCATGTGAGCCACTTGGTGCTTTATCTAATTTTTGCGCCTCTTTAAGTAAATGCTCTTTACTATCTTGATCTATCATAAGCTCATTTATTCTTTTAATATATTCTTGAACCTCATCTGTTGCTTGGGGACCACCTGCAAGCTCACTATTTAAAATCTTAATTTGTTCCCTTATATAATAATCTTTTTGTCCTTTATCGATATTTTTCTTCAATTTTTCATCTAATTCAACTTGGCAAGAAATAATTCCTACTTCTCGCTCTAAAACACTGGCTAAAATTAGAAGCCTGTCAAGCACTCCAACAACTTCCAACAACTGCTGCTTAACAGAAAGCTCTAGCATTATATTTACTGCTATGTAATTTACCAGTTCATTCCCTGACTTTATTTTTTTTATTGTTTGGTGTATGGCCTTAGATATGGCAGGGAAAAATTGGGCATATTCCACAAATAATTTCTTAACCGTTCTAATAAGCGCTTCCTCAATATTTTTCTTATCTTTTTGGTCTACTTGAAATTGAGATGTTGCTGTATATTTTTTAACAACAGCTGAGTGTAAACCATTTTCATTCCTTTTAATTTTAGTCAATGAAGCAACATCTTTCCCTTGAATTAAAATTCGTGCTGAAACAGCGTCTTTTTTCAAAATTTGTTTAATTTGTGCCAAAACCCCAACTGGAAACAACTTTTTTTTCTGTACATTCACCATCCCTTCCGAACCTGTAGCTCTTTGTGCAACAAAAAAAATCAAATGATTCCCCAACATGGCGCTTTCTAAAGCTTTCAGTTGCTCTTTGCCAAAACACTCTAAATAAATTTCTGTCCCGGGGTAGATTACACACCCGCAGGCCGTTAACAAATCGAATTCTTCAGCCATGGTTTACCCCCTTTCTGCCTGCCCCCAAATTGCCAACCTAAACCATTTCTTTCCTATCTTTTCTATCCCAAAAAATATTTAAATTTTTGGCTTCTTTTTTCTCGTTTATTTGAATTTTCGGTTCACGAATTTCCTTTTTCACAAATTCCTTTGTAATTGTTATTTTTTCAAGCCCGGAATGTGAAGGAGCAAGGAACATTAAATCTCCTAATACTTCTTCCAAAATAGCTCTTAAGCCTCTTGCTCCTGTATTTCGTTCCAATGCTCTTTTTGCCATCTCTTTTATTGCATCTTCTTCAAGCTCTAATTCTACTCTGTCTATTCGAAATAATTTTTTATATTGCTTTACAAGTGAATTTTTAGGCTCCGTTAAAATTTTTACCAACGCATTTTCATCCAAAGCCTCTAAAACACTCAACACGGGAATTCTCCCAACCAATTCTGGAATCAACCCATATTTAATCAAGTCATGAGGCAAAACTTGCTTCATAACGTCGTTAAGTTTCTCTTGTTTTTTCGATTTCACATTTGCACCAAAGCCAATTTCAGAGTGCCCAATTCGCTTACTAATAATAGAATCTAAACCCTCAAACGCACCACCGCAAACAAACAAAATATTTGTGGTATCAATGCTTATTAGCTCATGTTGAGGGTGCTTTCTTCCACCTTGTGGTGGTACACTAGCAATGGTTCCTTCTAAAATTTTAAGCAAGGCTTGTTGCACACCTTCACCACTAACATCTCGTGTAAGTGACCGATTTTCGCTTTTCCTTGTGATTTTATCAATTTCGTCTATATATATAATACCCCTTTGAGCCTTCTCAACATCAAAATCTGCAGCTTGAATTAACCTCAGCAAGATATTTTCAACGTCTTCTCCAACATAACCAGCTTCTGTTAGTGTTGTTGCGTCTGCAATTGCAAATGGCACTTTTAATATGTGTGCTAAAGTTTGCGCCAAAAGCGTTTTCCCCACACCAGTTGGACCAAGCAATAAAATGTTGCTTTTGTGCAATTTCGTAGCATCTTCTGGGTCATCACTTAAAAAAATTCTTTTATAGTGGTTATATACCGCCGTTGAAAGCGCCTTTTTTGCACTTTCTTGCCCAATAATATATTCATCCAAGACTCGTTTAATTTCAACAGGTGGCATTAATTCTAACATTGGAGTGGCAGTCCCTTTGGTTTCTTCATTTATGATTTTTCTGTGTTTGCTCTCTTCCCGCAAAATATTTTGGCAAAGTTCAATACACTCATTGCAAATACATACTCCCGGCCCAGCAATAATTCGACCTACTTGGTCGTTTAACTTGCCACAAAAAGAGCATCTTAATAATTTATTATAATCATCACTACTTGGCATCAAATCTCACCTTCCCCCGAGAATCTACATTTAATCATAAAACAACACACAAACTCAGGTAACCATCCTCTTTTCCATCACTTTATCTATAAGCCCATAATCACAAGCTTCATCTGAAGACATGAAATAATCTCGCTCAGTATCTTGCTCGACCTTACCAAGTGTTTGCCCGGTATTTTTTGCCAAAATTTGATTCAATTTTGTTTTTAATTTCGCGATTCTTTCTGCTTGAATTTTAATATCGGTAGCTTGCCCTTGCACCCCACCAAGTGGTTGGTGAATCATTATTTCACTGTTTGGAAGTGCAAAGCGCTTACCTTTTGCACCGGCAGCCAACAAAAATGCACCCATAGAAGCCGCCAAACCTAAACAAATTGTAGAAACATCTGATTTTATATATTGCATAGTATCATATATCGCCATCCCAGATGAAGTTGAACCCCCAGGACTATTTATATACAAGTGAATATCTCTATCTGGGTCCTGCCCTTCAAGGTAAATAAGCTGTGCAATAACCAAGCTTGATGTCACATCATTTACTTCATCGCAAAGCATAATAATTCTATCATTTAAAAGCCGCGAATAAATATCATAAGACCTTTCACCTCGACTTGTTTGTTCCACAACTACAGGAACTAATGCCATAATATTTTCATCCTTTCTTTTCAACTGAATGTTCTTTAATTTTTGCAGATTTAACAATAAATGCCAACGCCTTTTTCAATTTCAAATCCGCCTTTAATTTATCAATATCTATTCTTTTTTTAGCTTGCTCTAAGTCTATTCCCTGCATTTGCATAAAGCGTTTCAACTCTTTTTCAATATCTTCATCCAAAACCACAATCTCTTCCATTTCGGCAATCTTTTCAAGCACCAGCTTAATTTTAACTTGTTTTCTAGCATCATTCGCAAATCGCGCTTTAAAGCTTGCCATATCCAAGCCCAACATTTTTAAATAAGTTGCCAAATCCATTCTTTGCTGCCTTTCAAGGTCTTGCTTGAAGTTTGCAATTAAATTTTCTCGTCGCCTTTCATTCATAATTTCTGGAACATCAACCTTGATTTCTTCCACAATTTTATCCAAAAGTTTTTGCTCAACATCTGCGATTCTATTTTTTTCTTTCATTTCTTTTAACGATTTTAAAATATCAGATTTAAGCTCTGCTAATGTATTAAATTCACTAACATTTGAGGCAAATTCATCATCAATTGATGGCAATTCATATCTTTTAATTCCATTTAATTGAATGTTGAATTGAGCTGCTTTTCCCGCAAGGCTCACAACTGAGTAATCTTGTGGAAATACAATATCAATCTGAAATTGGTCCCCCGGCTTGTGCCCAACAATTGCATTTTCAAATCCTTTAATGAACTCGCCAGAACCTAAAGTAAGATCGTATTTTAAACATTTACCAGATTCCAACGGTTTATTATCAACAAATCCTTCAAAATCTATGTTTACAATATCACCCAACACACATGGCGCATCTTTTATTTCATTAAGGCGCGCAACTCTTTTCGCCAGGTGCATTAGATTTGCATCTATTTCTTCTTCATGCACTTCTTCCAGTTGTATTTCCACTTGCAAGCCTTTATATGGCCCAAGCTCTACCGCTGGCTTTACAATAACATCAATACACAAACTTACGCCATCTTGCTTGTTAACGGACAGCACATCAACTTTATCTATCGCAACAATCTCTTCAATTTGTGCCTCTTTCAATGCTAAGTCAAGCTCACTTGGCCAAAGATCATTCACAGCATCATCAAAAAAAACATTTGCTCCATATATTTTTTCGACAATTGCTCGTGGAACCTTTCCCTTTCGAAACCCTGGAGCATTTAACTTTTTCGCATTCTTCACAAACAACGTATTTAAATATTCATTGAAAATTTCTGCTTCTATTTCAAAGGTCAATGCATATTTATTTGGGTCTTTCTGCTCTTTTTTGCCAAATTTCATATCGCCACTTTTCGCCTCCTGAATTTGTAAACCATTGCAACATAGTATACCACACAATTATACTACACATTTTCAAACTGCATCAAATATCAATAAAGGGGAATTGAAATCAAAACCAAAACCGTGATATAATAACCCAGTTATTTTTAGAAAAACACTATCAGCAAAAATGAGGGTAAAATGGAACCGATTTGCGAACAAGAGCACAAAATATTAGAACTTGGCACTCCAAATCTAGCATTCGTTGGAGATGCGGTTTATGAGCTACTAACCAGAACAAAAATTGCCCAAACAAAAAATCAAACATCAGCAAAACTCCACGAGATTTCAGTAAAGAAAGTGTGCGCAAAATCACAAGCACTAGCTTACAAGTTTATTGTCAAATTCTTAACAGAAAAAGAACAAGAAATTTTAAAACGTGGAAGAAACTACAGTGGATGCAGACCTCCACACAATGTTAGCCCCATTGCTTACCGAAAAGCAACCGGGGTTGAGGTGCTGTTTGGATATTTGTTTTTAATCGGGGAATATGCTAGACTAGAAGAGATTTTTTTAATGATTTTTGAATTTTTAAAAACATAAATCAGCGGACCCTGAAAACGGAGGGATACATTGTGAGCGAAAAAGTAAAAAAATGGCTGACGTTTGGAATTGTAGACCTTATTGGACTTGCTATTTATGTTTTTGCATGGCTTTCTTTCATTGCTCCAAATAAGGCCGGCATTGGCGGCGTAACCGGAATTGCAACCCTCATCGGATATATTTATCAAAAAAGCAATTTGGGTACATTCACTTTACTAATTAATATACCCATTTTTATTCTTGCACTAATAAATCTCCCCAAAATATTTTGCATTAAAACTGGATTTACTATAGGCATGTCCACTCTGTTATCCAATTATTTTAATCAAGTACTTCCGCACTTTGTCGGCTTAAAAAACACACCACGGTTTGGATTTTGTTTTGCAGGCGCACTTTTAATGGGACTTGGCATTGGAACTATTTTTAAAGTAGGTGGCGCAAGTGGTGGTTCAGATATCATTTCTAATTTAATTCTTTTGAAGAAGCCACATCTGAAAATAGGGGTTGTCTTATTTATTATGGATGCCGTTGTGATTTTATTGTCGGCATTTGTTTACAAAGACGTAATGTCTGCACTTTATGGCTGTTTTGTTTCTCTCGTTTACACGCGTGTTGTTGACTTAGTTCTTAAGCTGAAATGGCCCATAAGTACCCAAAGGGGTGACCATTTATAAACCTGTTTTGGAATCGTGGAGCAAAAATGCTGATTGTGGGGCTTGGGAATCCAGGTTTTTTTTACAACAACACTCGGCACAATTTTGGTTCTTTTATTTTAAATAAACTAGCGGCACGCTGGGGGAATCCGCCAACACATAAAAAATTCGAAGGACTATATCAAAAACGTAAAATGGAAAGCGGCCTTATTATTTTGTTGCAACCACAAAGTTTTATGAATAATTCGGGGTTGGTTGTGCAATCCTTTGCCCATTACTTCAAATTGCCAACACAAAACATTATTGTTGTCCACGACGATATCACTTTAGAACTGGGCATGTTTAAAGTGAAAGTCGGTGGTTCAAGTGGTGGACACAACGGAATCAAAAGCGTGGCAGATTTTTTAGACTCCGAAAATTTCATTCGTGTTAAATGTGGAATTGGCACGGGGGGAAAACAACAAACAGAATTAAAAACTTGGGTTTTAAGCCGCTTTTCTGCTGAAGAAATGGGAAAAATCGAAGGAATGATGCCACAACTTTTAGATTGTTTAGAATGTACAATTTGCAACGGCGTGGACAAAGCAATGAACAAATACAATTAAACGTTAAAACAAACCAAGGAAGAAGGCCTTTTTGTGAATTTAAACTTTGTGGAAGATTTTTTTCAGGAAGGATTTAAGCTAATTTGCGGCATTGACGAAGCCGGAAGAGGACCACTGGCAGGCCCTGTTTGTGTTGCGGCGGTTATTTTACCAAAAATTTTCGATCTGCCGTTCTTAAACGATTCCAAAAAGCTCAGTGAAAAAAAACGTGAAGAGTTATTTAAAAAAATAAAACAGCAGGCACTTTGCTTCAACATTGTTATGATTAATGAAAAACAAATTGACAAATTAAATATCCTGCAAGCAACAATGCTTGGAATGCAAATGGCGGCAGATAGTTTGACTCCGCAGCCAGACCTTATCCTAGTAGACGGAAATCAAACACCCAAATTAAAAAGAAACACATATATTCAGTGTCTAATTAAAGGAGATGAAAAAATTCCAGCAATTGCCGCAGCTTCTATTCTTGCAAAGGTATCTAGAGATAGATTCATAAGTGAATTAGGTCAAAAAAAATACCCTCAATATCTTTTTGAAAAACACAAAGGATATGGAACAGCAGAGCATTTCAGAGCAATATCTGAATTTGGCCTTTGCGAAATTCACCGTAAAAGCTTTTGCAAAAAATGGTTACATTAACATTATGAAGAATCTTGAAAGAGGGAAGTTGGGCGAGCAATTAGCCGCTAAATACCTAACTGGAAACGGATTCAAAATTGCAGCTATGAACTACCATTCAAAATACGGCGAATTAGATATTGTTGCAACAAACCATCAATATCTCTTGTTTGTTGAAGTTAAAACACGAAAAGCTAGGAGCCTGGTTAACCCAGCAGAAGCAATCAATTACCCCAAAATCCAAAAAATTGTTAAAACCGCTGAATCTTTTTTATATAAACAAACCGAGATTTGTCATTTGCAGCCGCGCTTTGATGTGATTGAAATTGTTGTGAAATCAGGGACATATAAACTAAACCACATAAAAGCTGCCTTTGATAGCGAGGGTATTTTTTTTGAAGAATTTTAATGAAATTGAATTCGAAAAAGCATTTGGAACGGCAAATCAGCTTGCAAAATCCAACTTCCCAGAAATAGTATTTGCCGGCCGTTCAAATGTTGGAAAATCTTCCTTAATTAACAAAATTTGCAATAGAAAGAACTTGGCCAGAGTAAGCGCTACACCCGGAAAAACCATCACAATAAATTTTTATAAGGCCAAAGGGTTTCGACTTGTGGATATCCCAGGTTATGGTTATGCAAAAGCGGCAAAAATGGAACAAATTAGATGGAGAAATCTTATTAATGGTTATTTCGGTATGCATCGTAATATCCATTTTCTGTTTTTACTAATAGATATTCGCCACCCACCCTCAAATGAAGACATAATTATGGTAGATATGTTAAACGCACTAGCTATTCCGTTTACTTTCGTACTAACAAAAATAGATAAAACTGCAAAAACAAAAATGGCAGCGCAAGTTAATTACGTTATTTCATTTTTTAATTTAAAAAAAACGATTAAACATATTCCTTTTTCCGCAATAACAGGGCAGGGCACTAACGAAATTAAATCCACAATTAATGAGGTGTTAAAACAGTGAATTATAGATTGCAATGGGACGAATATTTTATGAAAATGACTTTTCTAGTAGCAGAACGGTCAACTTGTTTGCGTCGGCATGTAGGCGCAATTATTGTTAAAGATGCAAGGGTTTTTGCAACTGGTTACAATGGTGCGGCCACCGGAATAAAACATTGCAGCGAAATCGGTTGCATTCGGGACGAATTGGGCATTAAATCCGGCGAACGCCAAGAAATATGCCAGGCTATTCACGCAGAGCAAAACGCAATTATTCAGTGCGCATTACACGGCAACCAAATTGCAGGGACAACACTTTATTGTACTCACTCACCCTGCATAATCTGCGCAAAAATGATAATCAATTCAAAAATAAGCAAAGTAATTTGCTGTCACACCTATTCTGAAGAAACTTTTTTAAAGCTTTTTGAAGAAGCGAGAATTGAATATCAAACCATGAATATCCCGAATTTAACAATAACTCAAAAACCATAGGAGGAGCTGAATGGTACGGCCATATGTTCTTTTTATTGTTGGGCCAACCGCAGCAGGAAAAACATCTCTCTCTTTGAAATTGGCCCAGCTACTTGGCGGCGAGATCATTAATGCAGATGCCATGCAGATTTACCGTAACATGGATATTGGCACAGGGAAACCTTCCACTGAAGAAATGTTAACCTGCCCACATCATTTGTTCAACATACTCGACCCCACTGAATCTTTTAGTGCCATAGAATATAAAACTTTGGCAACAAAAAAAATTCAAGAGATTTTAAAACGAAGAAAGCTCCCCATTGTGGTCGGCGGAACTGGACTATATATAAACGCCATCGTCAACAACTTAAATTTCCAACAAGAAAACAATCTGTGGCAGGCACAAAACAAACGGTTTAACCCCATTATCATTGGAGTAAATTACAGTGAACGCAAAGAGCTGTATAAACAAATTGATAACAGAGTAGAAAAAATGATGGCTGCTGGCCTACTTAAAGAAGTCGAAACACTTTTTACCACAGGACTTGGGAAAACAGCTTCTCAAGCAATAGGCTACAAAGAATTTAAAGATTTTTTTAATGGAAAAGCCAGTTACAAAGAAACCGTTGCATTAATTAAAAAGCGTACCCGTAACTATGCCAAAAGGCAACTTACTTGGTTTTGTAAATTACCCAATGTTCACTGGATTTCACAATAAAAAATCAAATTAAAAGCAAGAAAGAACAAGGAGAAAGCGGCGCAAAATCAACTGTTTCAAAAATAAAAATTCTTGCGTTCTGCCGAAAAAAATTAAAAGCAACAAGCCATGCACAAAAACGGAAACTACACTCACAACCAAAACTTGTCCCCACCCAACAAATGTTACACCAAGAAAGATGTATGCGTTAATTAAGCAACTGCCGGCAGCAGCCACATAATATAATAACTGTTTTTTAAAAAAACTAATTGGAGACTTTTTGAATCCCAAGCGAAAAAGTAGCCATGGTTCTCGCCAAAAACATGTACACAAAATACTGATAGTTAACGCTCCAAACACCCCTATTGCCCCGTACCCGGCAAGAAAATAACCCAAAATTATATTTAAAACTGCTTCACACAAAGTTACATATTTACCGTCCCAATAAATACCCATATTTTCTTTAAACATCAACACGATTTTTCTTACCGCCAACAAATAAAAATTAATTAATATTATGTAACAAGTCATTTTATCAAAAACGCGGTTGGTGGGCAACCAAAGTTTAATTACTCCATTAACACTTGTAGCTAAAATGCACACAACTGCCCCAAAAATCCAATTGTTAATCAATAAAACTGCATAAAAACGCGCCTCTAGCTTTTTTCGCTCGCCTAAAGTTGCTAGATCCCCAACACTTGGGCCAATTGATTCACAAAAATGCCAATTGAAATTTTTTACTACTGTTAAAATGTGTTGATATGGTGCATACACCCCCATTGCAGCCAAACCCACAAATCTAGACATATATACATTCACTGTTGCATGAACAATTAAACCAAACCCCTGATTAAAAACTCCGCCCCCAACGTTTTTGAAAATTAAATGAATTTCTTGTCTTGAAAGTGGCTTTTTTGTTTTCACACTCAAAAACGGATATAGGCGTTTTGCTACAAAAAAAATAATCAGCCCTTCCAAAATTGTTGATGTTACTGCGCAGAATGCAAACGAAATTAAACCCGAGTGGTAATTCAAAAAAAACATTTTCGCAATAAGTCCCAACGAAATCGATATAAAATCTATTATGACTATAATATATTTTTTTTGATTATATAAGATCACTGAACGCAAATGTGCAAAAAAACATGGCAGAAGAATATTCGCTAAAAATAACAAGTATATAGTCCTTATTCGTGGGATTTCATATATGTTGTTAGCTATTAATTGCAGATTAAAACTTAAAACCCAACCAATAACGGCAAAGCAACCAGCGATTATTAAGCAAACTTTCTTCGTAAATGCAACAATAGATCGCAACTTTTCCACATCACCGTCTGCAAGCGGTTTATAAAGGCTAATAGAAATTGCCGGAATTACCCCTAAATTCAATATAGAAAAAAATAGTAAAACATTGCTAAAGGTACTCTCTACACCCATATAAATCATTCCAAGAGTGCTCGCAAATTTTCGCCGAAGGCAAAACTCCAAAACCCAAATTATCGTTTGGCACGGCAACATAAACAACAAATTAATCACTACGTTTTTAGTTCTAGAGCGCCCCACATTTAATCCCTCTTTTTTAAAAACCATTCATCTACTGACGATATTCTGTGTATTTGTCTTATTTATTTTTTCAATTTTCTCTTGCAATTCAACGTGCATTCTCAAAGTGTTTAGAAAGTGTTAAACTGTTCCCTTTTGGCTAGAAATAAACCGCAATGGATCAACTTGCTTCCCTTCATATAAAACTTCAAAGTGCAGGTGTGTACCAGTTGCATAGCCTGTTCTTCCAATTGCGGCTATTTGCTCCCCCTTACTTACACGCTGGGCAACACGCACATATATCTCGGAATTGTGTGCATATCTCGTGAGCAACCCATTTTCATGCCGAATAACCACACTTTTTCCGTAAGTACCTTCCCAACCCGCCGAAACAATTTCGCCAGAGTCACTTGCCAAAATCACAGAACCAGTTTCCGCACAAATGTCAATACCCCTGTGGTGCGTTGGGCCGCTAAAGTAACAACTCACATAACCTTTCCCACCAACAAGTGGCCACATAAAATTGGCCTTCAAATCACTTAAAATCCCGCTATCACTCTCAATATATTTATACTTTTGACCAATAATCACATGTTTGTTGATCGGTTCGGTTATTACCCTTTTGGAAATCGCCACTTTACTTTGTTCAATACCATCTACATAAGTAACGTTATAAGTTATTTGTATTTCACCATCTTTGCCCCGTTGCCTAACAAAAGAAGTTCCCAATGGGTAACAAGTGCTAGAAGTTGTTATAACTTTAAATGGCATTTTTTCTTGCTTAATTTCAGTGTTAATAAATTTAACATTAAAAAGTGGCACTGATTTTAAAACCCTAACTGTGTTCCCAGGGTTAATCTCGCCCTCGTTTAATTTTTCAAACTCAGACATCGTCATTTCATATCTTTCAATAATTTTTTCAACAGAATCCCCTTTTATTATGGTGTAATCAACTTCTTTTCGTTCTTTGGCATAAATCATTGATTTAAAATCAGTGGCAAACGGCAAGACACTTGCTTTCGGGTAAAGTGCATCTTGCACTTCCACCGCTTTTTCAAACAACACCTCTCCCCCGCAATTTTGCCCTTGTGCATTTGCAGCCTTAACCATTTCCAGCTCTTTCTTTAGTTGTTCCTTTTCTGTGGTTGCACCCAGAAATTTTTTATCAAGATATAACCCACTTGCCTCTACAATATCATTGCCAAGAACTTTAACAAGCCGATCTGCCAATTCTTTTTGACTTGTAATTTTCTCTGGTTCCAAAACCTTAATGGCAAATTGCGGCTTAATATATATACTAGATGGTTCCAAAATACGGCTTCTTGCAAGTTTTTGCGCCTCCTCAAAATCTAACTCATTTTCTACAAGCCCTACAATCTCACCATTACACCAAATTTCAATGCCATATTCTATAGAATTAAAACGCCTTATGGTTAAAAAACAAACAACAGCAGAACTTAATGCAAAACATGCTCGCAAAAATCGCCAAACTGCTTTTTTGTAAACACCGTATTTAAAGGCACAAAACGCATACAATTCCTTGAAAAGCACACCCAAAGATTCCTCTTTTGCCATTCCCCCAAAATGCTTCGCTGCTTTACTCAGACGGATAACTACCACTTGACAAACTTCCAAAAAACTAAAACTTAAATTTTGGAACATTACTTTTAAATTCCAAAAATCATGGTAAATATTCCGGCATGCTTTAATTAGATTTTCTTCGACTTTTTTAGGTTCCCATTTTAAATTTAACCAATAAGTTCCCGACCAAAAAGATCTCCCCAACCACTCTAAACATAAGCACACAACTGAAAAACTTACCTTTACTATATTTCACGCACCTCTTTTCACACAGGCACACACAAGGGCTCGCCCAAGAACTCACATAAAGTCCGACAGACAAGCCCTTCTTTTTCACAAAACATAAAACTTAACTGACTATTTCTTTTTTAAAAACAGTTGACCCCAATAGTTTACATAGCGGTAGACCAATAAGAACACAGGCAACAAACTGCCCAACACCAACCCTAAATATATTTTTAGCAGCCACCGCCCAATTCCAGTGCCAGCCTAACTCCTGCAAAGTAATTTCTATTCCAACAACCAATGCATTTAAAATCACTGGCGGTAACACACTTAAAAGTGGAAGCCCAAACATACGCCGTTTACGCCATTTATAAGTAAGGTAAGCGGAAATAAAGGTTGTAAAACTCCCCACAAAAATATCAATTGCCATATCCAATCCTGCCAGCGTTCCCTGTATGTTTGTTAGGACACAGCCTATAGTTAACCCAGCAATTGCACTCACATCAAAAACCGGCAAAATAGTTAAGGCCTCGGCAAGGCGAATCTGGTCGCCACCAAAACTAAATCTGGCCAACAAGAGAGACAAAAGAGAATAAATTGCTGCAATCATTGCCGCTTTTACTAGATGAATTAATTTCTGATTTTTGTTAGATTTTGAGGTAAACATTTTAAATCCAATCCTCTCATTAATGCCATAAATTGTTCAATTTTACCTTTCTTTAAATTTCAACTTTGAAGACTTAAATTTTTTAACAATTTCTTCATCAAATTTAATTCCCTGTCTATTTCCAAGCTCCACTAGCATCTTTTCAAATTCCTCTAATTTCATCTCCTCAATTATTTCTTCTTCTCTTTTCTCACATTCTTCCTCCGTCATTGGCAACTTCTGCAAAACAACAAGCATATTATGGTGCTTAACATCTAGCAAAGTTGTTTCTCCTGGCAGTAGCTTTTTAATTTCGTCTCGACCACTTTCTGCGTAATAATTTATAACTTGTTTCTCATTTAATACTTCAATTGAAGCAGCTTCTATATTTTTCAATTTCTCCTCATTGGCCTCTGTTTCCTTCACTTTTTCTTCTGGCTTTTTCGCTTCCCCGCTAAGCGCAGAATCTATGTTTGCACCAGACTCGGGCTCTGTTCCCTTCGCTTTTTCTTCTTTTTTAATACTTTCTTCTTCCATTGAAAACAAAACCTTGCTAAAACCCTCTTCAGTTACTCTCATTCGAAATGCTTCTGCATCTTTTTGAACTTCAGCTTTCTGCGCAGCACTTTGCTCTCCATAATAGAAAATCTTCGTTTGTACTTTAAAAAATTTCTCTTCAAAATAACGTCCAATTTCTTCTTTTGTCGGTCTTTCTTTTCCATCCTTTCCGTAATAATAATCGAAAATAGCCGCCCTTTTTTCCTTCGCTTCAAGGCACGCAATATAAGATTCTTTCCCAACACCATTTTCGCTAAGTGACATCTTTTTCTTATCATATATTTTTGCAAATTGCTCTAACATTTCAAGTTTCCCTGTGGGTAACGTCAACTTTAATTCGTCAAATAGCGTGATTATACCTACATACTGCGTGACTTTTTCTTTTGCTATTTTCTCAATTAACTCTTCCATAGTTTCTCCGTCAATGGCACAATTAAAGCAAGACCTGAGATTGTGAGGATAAAAAGTACTATCTTTTTCTCTTAGTTTTTGCATCGCTGAACCCAAAGCATCACTTAATTCATACATCACATAAATCCCAGTTGGAATCTTCTTCCCATCACCATACACAGCAATGTATTCCGTTTGGGTTCCAAATCTGCAAGCGGTACACAATACTCCAATTATCAATGAAAATAATAGCAACGTATTTCTCATAACCTTCATGAGGAACACATACCCCCCATATCCTTTTAGGTTTCGCTGCAAAACGTTAACACCAGTTCTAGTTTTGAATTATTGGATTAAAATTTATACATCTGGGTAACACTATTTTAAGATTTCTCGCTGACTTCTTCTTTTCTTGCTTCTTTCTTTTCAACTTCCTCGTGGTTCTCAATTTTCTCCTCCGGCGGCAAAACAATGCTCGGTTTATTTTTGGCAAGTGTAGATTTATTCCACTTTATTTCAGCTTTTCCCACTGCAATCAACTCTTCTTTAAATTCATCGCCTTTAAGTTTCTGCAATACTGCCGGTTTAAATTTCTTAGCATCTTCAGGTGTCTTTTTTTCGACTTTCACAACCAAAAATGCACTTTTAGCAGGTATTACCATTGACTGCCCACTAATTTCCGCTTCTTTAAAGAGCTTCATTCCCTCTGCAGTAAAAATGTTTGTTTCCAACTTTTCTTTCTCTGTTATAACTACGTTACTTTGCGCCAGGTATTCTTTCCTTTTTTCATCTGTTATTACAGGTGCTTCGGTTTTCTTCTTGCTCCCTGACTCGGCTGCATCTACAGCTTCGGTTTTCTTCTTACTTTCTGACTTGGCTGCTTTCTTGGCTTCGGCTTCTTGCTCTTTCTTTTTCTTTTCCAAGTCAGCTTCTAGTTTCTTCTGTTCTACAAGAAGCACTTCCACAAATTCATCGCCATATTTCTGTACATTTACTAAGAAATCTTCCGCTTTCTTTTTCGCAGTGTTTTTACTGTCGGGCTTAGGCACAACATTTTCACTGGCCTTAGCATCAACTTTCTCAGCGACCTCATCGCCGACATTATCATCGTAAGCAAACACTTGTATCCAAAATTTACTAAAGTTTTCGTTAAAAGAATTCTTTATTTGATCTTCCGCAATCCCTTCCGTAGCTTTCTCAAATAAAGCCACCACTTTTTGCGAATTGTTTATCATTATCATTGAATTTCTATAATATTCCAACATATTTTCTCTTTCTTTTTTGTCTTCTCCCTCTTTTGCTGGCATATTTTCCAAAGTTTTTATGTAATCTTCTAGGTTTTGATTTTGCTTTTGAGCTTCTTCCGATAATTTCAAACCATCTTTTGCAAACGAGCACTCCACGCCTACATGTAAAAAGACTGCCTTTTCAGTTTCGGCTTGAACTTTTTCTTCTAGTGTTTCTCCACCATCTACCTTCTCATTCCAACAACTTTTTGGATCAGGGTACCCCTCAGCCCAAGGGTTTTTCGCTGGGTCAATCTTACTCAACACAGTATAAAAAGCTTGCCCTAACAGTGCTTTATAAAGGCCTACAGATATCTTTTGCGTTTCTCCATTTGGCAATTTAAATGAAGCAACATATGGCTCCGATTGCTTACATCCAGTAAACAACATCCCCACCGCAATAATTATTGACACACAAAACTTTCCTTTATTGACAATCTTCATAAATATTTCTCACCTCATAGTTAATATCACAAACAAAAATCAAACACGCTGCCGTTTATTATGCGACCGCAAAACTCCAAGAGAAATTGTCGCTGCGGCACAAACAAAAATAAACACCGGCATCACCCAAACATTGTTATTTTCGTCTGCAACCATAATCTCAACCCACAAAGAATCCATAAATTCTTCCAGTTCCGTGGATATAAATTGGTAACTTTGCGTATTTTTTAAAGTTTGTTCATCTGGGTAGGCAACTTTATTATTCTTTACGTTTTCCGGCAATAAATCAAATGCCTTAATATTGGGCGTAGAACAGTTTCCATATAAAGCATTATTTAAAGCCACACCAGGTTCACACAAAAA
Source organism: Oscillospiraceae bacterium (assembly GCA_031266415.1). Lineage (GTDB taxonomy): Bacteria > Bacillota > Clostridia > Oscillospirales > Ruminococcaceae > BNZN01. Next base: position 105,917 of record JAISBB010000005.1, read on the forward strand.
ATTAATGTAAAGTTCAGCTGCTTCTTTATATTTCGCATTTATTGGAATGCAAGCTGCATCCACAAAGCGATTCGTTCCTTCTTTGGGGAACACAAATTTAAGATTTTGATTATCATTCATCATGTTTATAACATCACCGGAATAGTAAGGAGCAATTAAAGCCTCCTCTGTTTGCATTTTATCGAAAATCTCATCCATAACATAGGCTTGTATCAAATGTTTTTGCTTTTTTAATTCCTTAGCTGCAGCCAATATATCTTCTTTTCTGCGCGTGTTGAACGAAATATTCAATTTTCTTAAAGCAATTGCAAATGCATCTCTAGGATTTGAAAACATCAGAATTTCGTTTTTGAATTTTTCATCCCACAAAATGTTAAAACCATCTACTTCCTCCTTAATCTCTTTCGAATTATAAACTATTCCAACTGTTCCCCAAGCATATGCCACTGAATATTCACCTGTAGGGTCGTAATTCAGTTTCTTTAAATTTGGCATTATATTCACTATATTGGGAATGTTTGCATAGTTAAGTTTCGCAAGCCGTTTTTCTGCAATCATTCTAGCAATCATGTAATCCGACAGGATAACAACATCATAACTCACGCCCCCGCCTTTAATTTTTGCATATGCTTCTTCATTAGAAGAAACTGTTGTGTAATTAACATGGACCCCTGTTAATTTTTCGAATTCGTAGTTCACATTCATTAAGCTATTTGATCCGTTTGACATGAACTCGCCCCAATTCGAAACATTAATTGAGATCTTTGCGTTTTTTTTATTATATAACATGCTTTGTTTTGCAACAATAACAGCCAGAAGTACAAGTCCCGTTGCCAAAATTGCCAAATTACGCAATTTCAACTACCTTGCCCCTTTCTGGCGTGGCTTTGTTTAGCCTTAACTCCTTGAAATTCTCTATATTGCATTGCAAAAATAATAATTAATGCAATCATAAAAATAATGGTAGAAAGCGCATTGATTTCCGGGCTTACTCTTTTCCTTGTCATTGCAAAAATTGCAAGCGGTAATGTTTGAGAAGTTGGCCCACTTGTGAAATAACTTATAACAAAATCATCCAGTGAAAATGCAACTACAATCAAAAAACCAGAAAGAACTCCCGGTGAAATTTCTGGCAAAATCACTTTAAAAAATACTTGCAACCAGCCGCAACCTAAATCCATTGCCACATCACATAAATGTCTATCCATTTGCTTAAGTTTTGGCAACACACTAAACACAACGTAGGGAACATTAGAAATTACATGCGCCAGAATTAATGTTTCAAATCCCATGTTAAACTTCAAAAAAGTGAACATAAGCATGAGAGAAACACCTGTTACAATTTCTGGATTAACTATTGGCAAGTTTGTTAAAATAGTCATTACATTTTGAAGTCTTTTACTCAGAAAGTACATGCCAACAGCAGAAACCGTCCCCAACACCGTTGCAACAACAGAAACAACTACTGCAACAACTAACGTGTTTAAAGCAGCCTGCAAAATTTCTGAATTATGCAGCAGCTTATTATACCATGTAAATGTAAAACCTGTCCAGTGTGACCGACTTCTGGACTTATTAAATGAAAAGGTAATTAAAATAAACATTGGAATATGTGCAAACAGAAGAACCGCCATAACATAAATTTTAGAACCTAACCCATGTTTCAACTACAATTACTCCGCCTTTCCGGATGACTTTTGCACAAAACCCCTCTTCGATGATTATAGCACACTAATACAAGCACACCAATTCCCACTTATCTCTGCTGGGAAATACTCAAAAATTATTGAAACAAAAAAACCAGCTGTCAACAAAAATTTGACGCTGGTTTCCTGGTTAATTGCTTGTTTGTGCTTCTATATGACGCGCCTGTTCCATAAGCAATTTTGCACGCGCTTGCGTTAATTCATCGTGTAAATTAATTTTATCCCAAACAATCATAAATTTGTCGTCAAAGCCAGAAAGCCGTGCCCACAATTTAATAATTTTATTAATACCAGGCGTAACAATTCTACGGTAACTTTCAATTTCACTTATTAAAATGTCGCTTTGTTGCTTGCTCATACGTTCTGTTGTTGCCCAACTTAACCCAAGCAAAAACGGAGGTACCCCCATTTTTGCAACAATTTGCTCTAACATCTGCCTAACAGGAATTTCGGTATCAATTACATTGTTGTCTGCACCTATAACTTTAATATCCACATCTCCAACAGAAATAAAATCACGAACAATTCCAGCTGCACCATCACTCATCGCCTGTTCCCATTGCGTCGCAATGTTTTGAGCTATTTCTTGCGCACAATCAGCATCCATGCTGTTTGGCACAGGTTTGTAGTTCACAGAAAACCGTATGTTTCCCACTCGATCGAAATTCAATCCAATAGAATTATATATTTTAAGAAGAATTCCACTAACAAATGGCAAGCCTTTAATAAGTGAATTCCCATAAGGTTCGCCTGCTGTTGGGTTTAATGCAGAAAAAAGTAGCAATTCTGGGTGTGCTATTTTTTCATAATTTAACCCGCGACTTATCCAAAATTCAGTTTCTAATGAAGCAGATTTCCTTTTCAACACGATTCTTTTCATATCGACGTTAATTAACGCCGCTATTGAGTCCCCATTAACATCTGGAATAATTTCCCCCAACGCACTGCCAAAAGTTAACATACTATCTAAGTAACATGTTACAAAATTATGGATCCCGTTGCTGTTTCCCACTACTTTCACATCTCGCAAAAAATATTCGACCTGTTCTGTCATAAACTCATTATCTGACTTGATTTTAAAATCTCCAATAAGCCGAATAATTTTACTAATAGCGGCATCTATTATTGGAATTGATGCTCTAATATTTGAAAAGAGGGGAAACTGAACTTCTGGAGGGAACCCAATCCCAACATCAAGCTTCGTATTGCGGCTAGTTTGCAGACATATTTTCTTCTTGGTTCCATTTTTCTCACGCTTAAATATATTCAATCTTTCTGTCTCTCCCTTCTTGCCTTCATTTTAGGAATTTCACATGTTAAGATTAAGACAGATTAAAAAGTTGCAAATTTTTTAGCAACTCTATTTTCTTTGAATACACCGCACGCAAAAAATGGAATTAAAAACCTTCCATTGCTCAGCCAACTTCACTACCATTTCTTTTAAAAAGTTACCGCAAATCTTTAGTATATGGAACCCCAACAGCCTTTGGCGCCAAAGATCTTCCCACAAATAAAATCAACACGGCAATAGTTAACACATATGGTAACATTTCTAACAATGCTTGAGAAACGAAGCCATTTTGCCCACCAAGCATTGTGGTACACTCACGTGCAAAACCAAACAAAAGACAGCTAAACATTGCACCTTGCGGTGTCCATTTACCAAAAATCAATGCTCCAAGAGCAATAAAACCTTGCCCACAAATGGTAACAGGGGAAAAAGAACTGGTTACAGAAATTGACATGAAAGCGCCACCTAATGCAGCTAAAAAACCAGAACACAAAACACAAAAATACCGAATCTTAAAAACACTACCTCCCAAAGAATCAACAGCAGCCGGATGTTCCCCTGTTGCCAAAATTCTAAGCCCCCACTTAGTTCTATACATAAAAAACCAAAGAAAAAATACTAGTAAAAATGCAAACAATGTGGCTATACTTATTGCATTTATGGCTTCTAAGTCCGTTCCTTTTAATCTATTGGAAACGAATTTGGGGAAAGCTGACGGCAACTTTGGTGCTGATGCAGAAAGGGCTGAACCATTGAAAAGTTTTTTTGTTAATAAAATACTTATGCCCCCACCCAAAAAATTTATTGCCGTGCCAGAAATAGTTTGGTCTGCCCTAAATGTAACACAGGCAACCGCATGCAAAAGAATAAGCAGCGCACCAGCGAACCCTGCCGCCAAAAAACCAACAAACGCACTGTTAGTGAAATAAGAAACACTTGCACCAGTAAACGCACCAACAGTCATAATACCTTCCAAGGCAATATTCATAACACCAGAAAGCTCTGAAATAACACCACCAAGCGCAGCAAACAAAAGTGGGGTAGTGTACATCAGTGTTCCCACAAAAATAAGGGCTATGTTATTTGGTATTCTCAAGTTTATTCTCCTTTTTCTTTTGCAGATAATTCAAAATAAGCTTATGCAAAAACGGAACGGCAATAAAGAAAATGATAACTCCAGTTATTATCTTTATAATTTCGCGAGGAGTCCCAACTTTAATTTGCATTAAACTGCTGCCACATTTAATAGCACTAAAAAACAATCCCGAAAACAAACAACCAATTGGCGAACAATTTGCGACAAGCGCAATATAAATTCCTTCATTGCCATAACCTTCAAAACCCGCCAAATTTGTCATTCTGTAAGGACTGACTCCTGTAATTTGAATAGCACCAGCAGCACCAGAAATAGCACCCGCAATAAACATAGAAAGCACCGTATTACGCTTCACATTCATTCCCACAAAACTTGCCGTTTCGTGGTTAATTCCCATAGTTTTAAACTCAAAACCCCGCGTTGTTTTATTAAGAAAATAGTGTATTAAAATCACTGCAAGCAAAGCCACAAAAATTCCAATGTTCAAATCGGTTTTAAAAATATCTGAAAACAGCGGATTTTTTGCTATCATTCCTTTCCATTGCGCCGTTTCTTTAAATTTTTGAAAAATGGAAATTCTGGCGGTTTCTCTAATCGGAAGCGAAGCATCAAGATTTCGCACGAGTAACCAAGGCTGAGCAAAAATATATTTATGCAGATAAAAAGCAATCCAATTTAGCATAATAGAAATAACAACTTCGTTTATTCCAAACTTTGCTTTCAAAAACCCGGCAACAGCTCCCCATACACCTGCCGCAATAACAGCAGCTATAAATAAAGCCAAAAAGTGAATTACCGGTGGCAAAGAAAGCTTAATTCCCATTAAAGCAGCAACCAGTAACCCTACCATATATTGACCTTCTGCACCAATGTTAAACAACCCACTTTTAAAAGCAAGTGCAACAGAAAGCCCTGTTAAAATCAATGGGGCACTTTTAACAATAACCTGCACCATATATTTAGGTTTAGCAAAAATACCTTCCAACATCGCAAGATAAGAATTTATAGGGTCATAACCACAACAAATTAAACACAAGCCTCCAACAAAAAAACCACCAAGCAACGCAAAAAAAAATGGCACTAACTTCTTTTTCAAGTTAAACTTGTTCATTTCTTCCCTCCGCCAACCATCAATGCCCCCATCTCTTCCTCACTTGTGGCGTCTGCCTCAACAACTGCAATAATTTCTCCGTTGTAAATAACCGCTATTCTATCTGACATTTCCATTATTTCATTTAATTCCAAAGAAATCAACAAAATAGCTTTCTCTTTTTTTTTCTGCTCCCATAATTTCTGGTGCACATATTCAATTGCACCAATATCAAGGCCCCTTGTAGGCTGCATTGCCACCAAGAGGTCTGGGTTGTTGCTCACCTCACGTGCAATTATTACTTTTTGTTGATTCCCTCCAGAAAGTTTTTTTATAGGAATCTCTGCACAATTCGGTGGCCTGATGTCAAACTTTTCTATTAAGTCATCTGCAAACTGCTTAATCAAAATTTTATTCATGCGTCCACACCTTGAAAATGGTTTCTCTTTATATCTTTTAAGTATCATATTTTCAGCAACAGAAAATTTCATAACCAAGCCCGAGCGGTGCCTATCTTCCGGGATAGCAGAAATTCCTGAACAAATAACATTTTTGGTCGTTGTGTTTTGAATTTCTTTCCCGTGAATTTTTATGGTGCCAGATTCCACTTTTCGCAAACAAGTAATCGCTTCAACTAGTTCTTGCTGCCCGTTTTCATCTACCCCGGCAACCCCCAAAATTTCACCAGCTTTAACTTCAAGTGAAACTCCATTGATTTTTTTTACTCCACGATCATCTTTAACAACAAGATCTTTAATTTCAAGTATTGTTTTTTTGGATTTTGTTGTTTTCAACCGAGGGACAGAAACTATTTCACGCTCAACCATCATTGCCCCCAGTTGCTGTTCATTGTAGTCGTCAACGTGAACCGTTAAAACATTTTCGCCTCGCCTTATAATTGTGCAAAAATCGCACACACGCTTTATTTCATTTATTTTATGCGTAATCACAACAATAGTTTTATTATTTGACGCTAAATTTCTCATAATCTGCATAAGATCATTTGCTTCTTGCGATGTTAACACGGCAGTTGGTTCATCTAGAATTAAAATTTCCGCTCCACGGTACAACACTTTTAAAATTTCAACACGCTGCTGCATACCAACAGACATATCTAAAACCTTCTTTTTAGTATTAACAGTCAATCTATATTCATTAGAAAGTTCTGTAATTTCTCGGTTAGCTCTTTTAAAATCAATTACGCCAATTCCTTTTGTTAGTTCGCTCCCAAGCATAATATTTTGAGCAACCGTAAAAGTCTGCACCAACATAAAGTGTTGGTGAACCATTCCAATTCCGTAGTCTATTGCCATCTTTGGGTTCGTTATGTTAACCTGTTTGCCATTTATAGAAATAAACCCAATATCTTGGTGATAAAATCCACACAAAATATTCATTAATGTGGATTTGCCAGCACCATTTTCGCCTAATAGCGCATGAATTGTCCCGGGCATGACATTTAAATCCACCCCGCGCAATGCATGATTCTTGCCAAAACTCTTGTGTATATTACACATACTAACAGCGGCAACGTTTTTCGCCGGCAGATGCTCTAAAAGCGATTGTTCGGTTCTTTCCAATTCCAAAAAAGCCACCACCACATTTTATTTTCAGTCCTCTTTGATTATATATTACTTTTCTTTCAAAATCTACTTGACATTAAATAAAATATAGTGTAAAATCTAATTAGCAGTCAGGGGGTTCAATTGCTAATTGCGCAAGGCGGTGAGTTTGTGAATCTAGATGAACGCAAAAAACGAATCTTGGCCGTTGTTGTGGAAGAATACATTGTTAACCACAAACCTATTTGTTCAAGTTGGGTTGCAAATTTACTTGGAAATTGCCTTTCATCTGCAACTATTCGAAATGAAATGGCATTCTTATATGAACTTGGCTTACTAGAACAACCTCACACTTCTGCAGGGCGCATCCCTTCTGTAAATGGCTACAGATTTTATACTGAAAATATATTGAGAAGCCGAGAAATAGATAACCTTACTCGAGAAAAAATTACATTTTTGCTGGAAGGGCATGCAGACCAAAAAACCATTTTAACACGAGTTTGCTCTCTTTTAGCAAAAGTAACTCGTTGTGTTGTGACCGCTTCTACCCCACATTCAAAAACAGATAAAATTCAACATTTGGAGGTGATACAAACCGCAGCTGATCTTTGTGTTATAGTTTTGGCAACAACTTCTTCTAAATCAAGCCACAAAATTTGTCGTTTTAATCATACTCTGCCAAGTAATTTTGTGGAAGGCTTAAATACATTTTTAAACAACACTTTCTCAAACAGATATCTAACAGAAGTTACCCACTCTTTCGTTGAGTCGATTATCGCAACTACTCCTCTTACTAACAATTTATTTAATACAATTCTTGCCCCTATCCTTTTCACCATATATCAAATTTGCTTGGACAACTGCAATATTGACATTTACACAAAAGGGCGCAGCAATTTACTTCTTTACTCGGAATTGGCACAAAATGTGAAAATTATTCTTGATTTCTTAGAAGATCATAAAAAAATCCTGGAATTAATGACAGCACCCCCTGGCAATTTAGAGATAAAAGTCGGGCAAAACATTGGGAGTAGCGAGTTACGACCATTTAGCATTTTGAATGCTTGTTACACTGTTAAAGGAATAGGAGACGCACACATTATGACAATTGGACCGGTTAGAGTTGAATATCAAATTGGGGTTACTTACCTTAAATATTTTTCTGAACTTCTGCCGGAATATTTAAAACAGAAAAGTTAGAAGGTGAAAAATTTTATGGTCAACAAAAATCAACCTGACACAAACGATACCTGCAAAAACAAATTTAAACAAGAAGCAGAATGCGAAAACACAAAAACTAAATGCCAAGAAAATAGTGCAGAATATGAAACGGAACCTCTTGAAAAAAAATACGAAGAATTAAACGAACGCTTCATGCGGCTTGCTGCAGAATATGAAAACTACCGCAAACGCTCTACAAAAGAGAAAGAGCAAATCTATTTAGATGCAGTTGCCGGAGTTGTTAGTCAATTTTTAAGCGTAATAGATAGCCTTGAAGCGGCTTTAACACTCAAAATCCCCGATTCTGAATTTAAAAAAGGAATTGAATTAGTTTATGGAAATTGCCTTACCGCATTGAAAAATCTGGGCGTGAAAACAATCGAGGAAGCCGGTGAAAAATTCGACCCCAACATCCACAACGCTGTTTTACACATTAATGACGATTCTAACAAAGAAAATGAAGTTGTTGAGATTTTGCAAAAAGGCTATTCAATTGCGCAAAAAATAATTCGGCACGCAATGGTGAAGGTTTCAAATTGAAAAAAATTTATTAAAGAGGAGATATTTATGAGTAAAATAATAGGAATTGACCTGGGCACAACAAATTCATGCGTTGCAGTGATTGAAGGTGAGGGCACTGTCGTAATCCCCAATAGTGAAGGATCAAGAACAACACCTTCAGTGGTTGCATTTTTAAAAGATGGGACAAGAGTAGTTGGGCAATCTGCAAAACACCAAGCAGTAATAAACCCAAACACAATCATTTCCATTAAACGTGAAATGGGAACTGATTATAAAACCTCTATCAATGGAAAAAATTACACACCGCAAGAAATTTCTGCCATGATTCTTCAAAAATTAAAAGCAGACGCCGAAGCATATCTTGGGCACACCGTTTCTGAAGCCGTAATAACAGTCCCTGCTTATTTTACAGACGCACAACGGCAAGCAACAAAAGATGCCGGCAAAATTGCTGGGCTTGAAGTTAAAAGAATTATTAATGAACCAACAGCAGCTGCGTTAGCATATGGTATTAACAAAGAACAAGATCAAAAAATTTTGGTTTATGACCTTGGTGGCGGCACTTTTGATGTCTCTGTTATAGAAATGGGGGAAGGTATTCAAGAAGTTCTCGCAACAGCTGGCAATAACAGGCTCGGTGGTGACGATTTTGATGACCGCATTATTAAATTCTTAGCAAATGAATTTAAAATGACAAATGGCATTGACCTTTTGCAAGATAAAATGGCGATGCAACGCTTGAAAGAAGCGGCCGAAAAAGCAAAAATTGAACTTTCAAATACAGTTCAAACAAGTATTAATTTGCCATTTATCACGGCAGATGCAAACGGACCTAAACATTTAGACATAACATTAACACGTGCAAAATTCAATGAATTAACAGCAGACCTAGTGGAAGCAACAATGGAGCCAGTTAAACAAGCAATGGCTGATGCCAACATTAAAGTTACAGATATTCACAAAATTTTAATGGTAGGCGGTTCCTCAAGAATTCCAGCTGTTCAAGAAGCAATTCAAAAATATATTGGCAAGGAACCATTTAAAGGGATTAACCCAGATGAGTGCGTTGCAATTGGAGCCGCTCTTCAAGGTGGTGTTTTAGGTGGCGACGTGAAAGGCCTGCTTCTTTTAGATGTAACCCCACTTTCACTTGGCCTGGAGACTTTAGGGGGCGTTTTTACAAAAATAATTGAAAGAAATACAACAATCCCAACAAAAAAATCCCAAGTTTTCTCAACAGCAGCAGATAACCAAACATCTGTTGAGATTCACATTTTGCAAGGGGAACGCGAAATGGCAAGTGGAAACAAAACCATTGGGCTTTTCAAATTAGATGGAATCCCGCCCGCTGCCAGAGGTGTTCCGCAAATTGAAGTTACTTTCGACATCGACGCCAATGGAATTGTGAACGTCTCTGCAAAAGATTTGGGTACAGGGAAAGAACAAAAAGTGACTATTACCTCTTCAACTAACATGTCAAAAACAGATATTGAAAACGCAATAAAAGAAGCGGAACAATTTGCTGCCGAAGATAAAACAAAAAAAGATGAAATTGACATTAAAAATTCAGCAGATCAAATGATTTACCAAGCAGAAAAAACTCTTAATGACATGGGCGACAAAATTTCTGACGAAGAGAAAGAAATCATGAAACAAAAAACACAAGCACTCAAAGAAGCCATTGCCAGCAACGATATATCTGCAACTAAAAGCAAACAAGAAGAACTTCAAAAAAGTTTGTTTGAAATATCACAAAAACTCTATCAACAATCCGCAAACACTAGTGCAGAAAAAGAACCTAACAGCGGCGTGGTTGACGCAGACTACACAGACGTGAAGGAAGAACCCAAAGAAGATTAGAGTTTACTTTTGGTTTGTGAAAGATGATGTCAGAAAGGAGAAAAATCTTGCCTAAACGAGATTATTACGAAGTGCTAGAAATAAAAAAGGGAGCTTCTGAATCGGAAATAAAAAAAGCTTTTCGGCAACTTGCAAAAAAATATCACCCAGATTTAAACGCGAGTAATTCGGCTGCCGCAGAAAAATTCAAAGAGGTAAATGAAGCCTATGAAGTCCTTTCAGACGCCAAAAAGAAAGCCAAATATGATCAATTTGGGCACGCCGGCGTTGACCCTTCTTATGCAGACGGCAATGCAGGCACTGGGTTCGGGGGTTTTAGTGACTTTGGTATGGATTTAGGCGATATCTTCGAAAACATATTTAGCGGCTTTGGCGGGTTCGGTGGCCGCAACAATTCCTCACGAACGCAGAATATTCCACAAAAAGGTGAAAATGTTGAAATTACCATCGGTTTAAGTTTCATGGAGGCTGCTCTTGGTACAAAAAAAACCATTAAATGCAACCGCAGAGAAACCTGTGGCACATGCGGTGGAACAGGCACGGCAAAAGGTCACTCAGCAAAAACATGCACAGATTGTAACGGCACAGGCGTTGTTCGAGTAACCCAACGAACTCCTTTTGGTACTGTTGCCTCAACCAGAACGTGTAACAGGTGCTGCGGTGCAGGAACAATAATCGAAAAACCGTGTCACGAATGTGGCGGCCGAACAACAATTCAAAAAAATGCAACACTTAACATCAACTGTCCCGCCGGCATTGACGACAGGCAAGCCTTTGTGGTCCCAGAACAAGGCCATGCAGGATTTAAGGGCGGCCCTAATGGGGACCTTGAAATTGTTGTTCGGGTAGAAAAACACGAGATTTTTTCAAGAGATGGTTACGACGTTTTCTGTGAATTGCCACTTACATTTACACAGCTTGTTTTTGGTGGCGAAATAATCGTTCCAACCATCACAGGGAAAGTGAAATACACAATTGCAGAAGGCACACAACCAGGAACTACATTCAGGCTCAAAAATAAAGGGATCCCTTATGTTAATAGCCACGGCTACGGAGATGCATATATCAAAGTTACAGTTGAAGTCCCCAAAAATTTAAATACTAAGCAAAAAAGTTTATTACAAGAATTTTCAGACAGTTTAAAAAACGGAAAGCACTACACCAAAAGTAAAAGTTTCTTCGAAAAATTAAAGCATGACCTTAAAGATACTTTCACATAATTTCATTTCATATAAAAATACAAAGCAGCCAAGTGACTGTTTTGTGTTTTTTATTTTTCCATGAAAAAAACAAAGAATTACAATTGCATCTAGAAATATTGAATTTTATCAACTAACTTACTACTTGGGACATATTTTTAAAAATCAAACAACCCTTGAAGTATTCATTCGTATTTCATTAACCACATAAGAAATAATTTGAGAATTGGTTGGCCTTGCAAGAAACATTTTTTCTACCAATTTCTTTTCTGGTGTTTTTCCGGATAATAACCAAGCAAGAGCAATGGCATGCCTTATAGCACGCTCAACGCAAGCTGACGTTGACTGATTAACTTGCGCGACTGCCGGATATATATCTTTAGTTACGCTAACTTTCGTTGGACAATTTTTAAAAGCAAACATAATCGCTTCTTTCAAATATGTGTAACCTTTAATATGCGGTGGCACTCCCAAATCTAAAATCATTCGTGCAATCAAAATCTCTAACTCAATCAAAGGGATTTTTGCGTTTTCTGCAGCTGTTTGTTTAACAACTTCTAAATCTGTATTCGCGTCATAATTAATCATTTGCAAGATTTTGGAAGTTAATATAGAAATTTCAAATGGTTTAACCAAATATTCTGAGGCACCCGCTTCAATATTATCACGCTTCAATAATGCATCATCATCATATGAAACAACAATAAATTGCGGTTGTTTAACTTTACTTTCTCGTGATATCTGCATCACAGAAATTGCATCAAATAGCGACATAACCACATTTAAAACCACAACATCTGGTTTATTATTTTTAATAATATCTAAAACTTTTTTTCCATTATTTTCTAAACAAACTACGTGAATTCCGTGTTTGGCAAGGGCTTGTTTACAGTTTCTTTGAAAAAACATATCTACATCAGCAATTAAAACACAACCAGAGCGTTCCAAATTTGTCACCTCGATAAAAGATTTTTGTTGCAATTGCAACATTGTTTTAATTGCGTAAATTTTATCACATTGCTAGATAAAATGCAACCAAATCCAACAGAACAAACAAATGTTCTTCGATAAAACAATTATATTACAGCAAATAATTGTATAATATATAAAAATTATTAATCATTGGTAGCTATTAACATGTTTAATTACCAAAAAATTCCAATTATTAATCACACCTAAGAAAAAACTAAAAAGGGAAACATGAAATATAAAAAAACACTTGATTCCATTCTGAAAAGCATTTGGTTTTATTCTTTTCATTTTCGTTCCAAATGTGTTATAATAATCACGAGCAAGCGAGGCAACAGCGTGTAAAAATACACGAGGAAAGTCCGAGCTCCACAAAGCGGGGTAACTGCTAACGGCAGCCAGAGGCAACTCTAGGGATAGTGCAACAGAAAGATACCGCCACAAATTTTGTGGTAAGGGTGGAAAGGCGAGGTAAGAGCTCACCAGAGATTTAGGCAACTAATCTGCTGTGTAAACCCTACCTGGAGCAACACTAACAGGAACACATATGTTCGCTTGACATGTTCCGAAAAGTGGCTTAAGACTAGTGGTGACGCTAGTTCTAGATAGATTGTTGCCAAATACAGAACTCGGCTTATATGCTTGCTCATTTTTGTTTATAACCACTAAGCATAACGAGGGAGCGATGATCTTTTGTCAGAGGTTGACTTAATCAGCAATAGTGTCGGCATAGGCGTAAGTGGGATGCCACCAATAGAACCTGAAAACACACCTACCACTGTTGTTTCTGGAGAAAAAAGTGTCAAAGTTAACCAAGCAGAAACACTTTCTACGGAAAAGTCAGAACCAAAATCGCCGTTAATAATCTCATCAGCGCAAGAAAAATTAATACAAATGGCAACAAGCCTCAGCAGTTATTTAAAAATGCAAATGTTACTTCTTGACTCCACCGAGTCAGAAGAATTTATGGGAACCATCCCCAATTCAAAAGAAGAGCTTATTCAATCATTAACAGAACAACACGAAGGCGCCACATGCTTCAACTGCGAGCTTGGCAAGCACTTATATGCAATTCTAGAACGCCACGCTGGGAACCCGATAATCGAGGGGGCCGTTGTTGACTTGCTGAAAAAACTAATAGCTTTTAAAAATAAAGCGTGTACCACTACAATGATCATGCAAAATTTAGAGCATTTGTCGAGAACAACCACAATACAAAAACAAATAATCAAAGACGTGCTAAGCGAATTTTCAGCTAAGTTTGCAAGCAACCCCGAATGGGCCTTGGCCCACCCAGAAGAAGTATTGGATTTCTTAAAATCATCTGCCTTGCCCAGGCTAAGAGAAGCAACTGGAGCAAATCCTTCTAATGTTTTCGCGCGGTCATTTTTATTAACAGTTCTGCAAGGTATTATGAATTTAGAGGGAAGCGATAAAATTAGCTTATTCACAGCACTTGACAACCTCGTGTCAACACTTAACATTTACAATTCAGATAATGTTGCAACAACTCTTTATAATCTACTTCAGGAAGAAATAAATGGGACCCAATCCGCAAAAAAATCTCCACTTTTAAAAAACATGGTTAATTTTATGGAAAAAAACAGCAAAGCTGCTGAAAAAAATGTCAATGCCACTGTTTCTAAACATATTGTAAAAGCAATGCTTGCCAACCAAAGTTTTCCCCCTCAATTAATGCATTATGTTCTTCCAATTCTTATCAAACCAAACGGCCCAACATTTGCACAATGTTGGGTAGATCACAATGCAAAGGGAACAAACGAAAAATATGAAGAAGTACCTGGCAAGCAGGTTTTTTTTATGGTTGATCTTGATCATGTTGGTGAAATATTCGTGCAACTGTTTATTTCAGAAAATGAAGAAATTTATTGCCAATTTTTCTGCCCAGAACATGTATTGGAGCATTTTCAAAATATAAAATCAAAAATTGAATCTGGCATTAAAGCCAATGGATATTCACTGAAAACATTCAAAGTTTCAACCCCAGAGCCCAACTTTCAAAATCGCATATTTTCAAATATCAGAAGCAAAGAGGGGACAGTAAATGTCAAAGTTTAATGATAAAGCCGTAGCATTAAAATATCGAAAAGACCGCGACAGAGCTCCTGTGATTGTGGCTTCTGGTGGCGGCTCAATTGCCAACAAAATCATTGAACTAGCAGATTTAAATGGTGTTCCTATATATAAAGATACAACAACAGCCACTATTCTCTCACAACTTAAAATGGGGCAAGAAATCCCTGTTAATTTATATAGCGTAATTGCCAATATATACATTGCAATTATGGAAACAGCCGATGAAATAAAACAGCACCCATCACAAAATCACAAAACGCAACCACTACCACTAGAAGAGGCTGCAATTTGAATAAATTTCGATTTTACTACATCACGAAAAAGAACGTGTGGATAAATAGCTTGTGAAACAAACCAACCTTACTTGTTCCGCACTTGCCAATTTATTTAAGTGCGGGATTATAACTATTAATGAAGAACCTGACACAAAAAGTAAAATCATAGTTACTGGCGATTGTGTTGACGCTTTTATTCCACCTGCGCGCTTATTGGAAGTAAAATAACAAAACATTCCACTTGAAATAATCTTCGAAGATAATGATGTTATTGTGGTGAATAAGCAAAAAGGGTTGGTAATACATCAGTCTCGGCTACCACGAAAATACCCTTGTACATGCTTTACTTTACCACTGTAAAGGGAAACTTGCAGACATAAATGAGAATTATTCACCTAGGGGTTGCCCACCGGTTAAATAAAGACACAAGCGGCTTGCTTGTTATTGCTTACCAAAAATAATAATGCACATTTAAAACTATTCTCACAAATTCAAAATCATGGCTTCTGTAAAAAATATCACGGCTGTAGTCCGCGGAAAAATCAAAGAACAAAATGGAGTAATCTTATTGCCAATTGGCAGAAATTTACAAAATCGCAAAAAAATGATGGTAACTTCTCGAAATTCAAAAATAGCTCCCACTGAATTTAAATTACTTGAAACTTATCAAAATTTCTCTTATCTTGAACTTTGTTTAGAAACAGGCAAGGACACGCACCCTATTCGGGTTCACATGGCACATTTGGGTCACCCGGGGACCTAGGACCCAAGTTAATGGCCCGCACTTCACCTCTAAAGAACTAAATGGCCAATGCTTACATGCAAATATTTAGCATTTGCTCACCCCATAACTAAATAAATACATTCCCTTCGAGTCACCTCTACCACCCTTACCTTGAAGCATTTTTAAATAATCAGGAAGAAAAATTAGCGAAGGCAGTGATTTAATATGGCAAAAACTGTACTTGTTACAGGCGCTTCACGTGGGATTGGCCATGAAACAGCAAAACGATTTTGCATAGCAGGGAATCAAGTGATTATTAATTATAATTCGACAGAAGCGCCCGCATTAAAACTCGCTTCTAAATTCCCAAATCAAGCACTTGCCATTAAAGCCGACGTTTCTGATTTCACGCAAGTTGAAGAAATGATTCACACAATCAACAAACATTTTGGCCAAATTGATATTATTGTTAATAATGCAGGCGTTGCTAGTTATAAACTATTCACAGAATGTAACGAAAATGAATTCGACCGATTATTTTCTGTTAATGTAAAAGGAATATTTAACGTTTGCAAAGCAGTTGTTCCGCAAATGATAGCGGGCAAATTCGGCAAAATCATCAACATTTCTTCTGTGTGGGGGTTGATTGGCGCCTCTTGCGAAGTACTTTACTCAGCTTCAAAAGCGGCAATTATTGGCTTCACGAAAGCACTAGCAAAAGAACTTGGCCCTTCCGGAATTACGGTTAACTGCGTTGCACCCGGTATTATAAACTCTGCTATGAACAGCAGGCTAACGGAAGAAGAGAAAAATGAATTGCGGCAAAACACACCACTTCTTCGGTTAGGGCAACCTCATGAAGTAGCCGAAGCAATTTTGTTTTTGGCCTCAAGTAAAGCAGACTTTATAACCGGCCACTTACTAAATGTTGATGGTGGCTTTTCAATGTAAACATCATATTTCTTTGTAACAAGGAGAGATGTCTATGCTTATTAGCCAAAGAGCCCGCAATTTTTTTGTGCGAAGTGGAGGGCTCGCTATTTTATTTGCTTGGATACCACTTCACTGCATTTCATTTCATTTGTCATTTCCATGCGCTATAGTACAACTGAAAAATATGTGTTGCTTAAGTATATTCAGTCAGCTTAATAAACTCATGTCGCGGGAACCTGCAGATCAATGGAATAAAAGCATTGAAACACACGAAATTACAATTGAATCGTTTGATGGTTTAAAATTAGCCGGCACCTTATTTTTACAGAAAAACCCAACAGATGCGTGGATGATATGTGTTCACGGATATATGAACAATCAATCGAAGCTGTTGCCACAAGTCCAAGCTTTTTACAAACAAGGTGTAAACATATTAACCATTGACTTGCGATCACATGGAAAAAGCGAGGGCGTTATTTCAACAATGGGCGAACAAGAACAAGAGGACATTTTGGCATGGATAAATACCCTAATTGCAAAATATCCAACAGCAAAAATCGCTTTACTTGGGAATTCTTTAGGTGCAGTTAGCTGTTTACGAGCAGCGGGGAACAGGTTGCCAAGTAACGTGAAATGTATTGTTGCCGACTCGTGTTACAATTCCATTTTTGAGATTGTTACAAATGCCTCCCGCAAAATTTCAAACACAAGCGAACTTTCGAATTTGCTGATTTCTTTTCTAAAAAACTCAAAAAGAAAAACAACAGTCGAACAACTTAAATCAGCCACATTGCCAATTTTATTCATACACAGTAAAAACGATGTTGTTTCCCCAATAGACCAAGTTAATACCGTTTTTGAATCGGCACCAGAAGGGAAAGAATTAGTGATTACAACAACACCACACAATCGCTGTTTCGACACTAATCCGCAAAATTACCTAAACTGGGTCATGTCATTTCTAGAAAAACATGGAATACCACCAGAGCCCACACAAAATCCAATGCAACGCTTGTAGATAGCACCTCACCAGAAAAAGAAATAAACACAAAATAAAAAAACGCCCTCATTTACAAGGGGCGCATTAATAATTTTGCAACCACAATAAAAACTATCATTCGATTCTTTCTTTCATCTCAACAGAAATACGCCGACCTCCACCTTTGGCCTCTGAAAAGCCGCGGAAAATTCTGCGAATTGCAGAGGCTGTCCGCCCGCCTTTCCCAATCACCTTCCCAATATCTGCCTTGGCAAAGTAAAGTTCAACATGCTCTTCATCAGGATAGTGGACTTCATATTTACTATCAACTATTCCATCAAAAATTGCTGCAACCAATTGTTCTAGCTGATCAATTGTCATAAATAAAGCTCCCCTATTTCTTAAAAAGTACTTTCACTGTATCTGTTAGTTGCGCGCCATTGTTCACCCAATACTCAACTCGTTCTTTGTTGATTTCTATTTTCGCAGGGTTACGAGTAGGATCATAAAAGCCAATTGCTTCAATAAATTTACCGTCTCTTGGTGCACGCACATCTGCAACAACCACCCTATAAAATGGTGCTCTTTTTTTCCCCATTCTTTTTAATCTGATTTTTACCATAAAACTACCCATCTCCTTTGTTTTTTATGTTTTTTATGTTTTTTTATACCGTTTTTTACCAGAACGGTCAAATTGCTTCATTAATTTGCACATGGAATTGAACTGTTTAAGCAATCTATTTAAATCTTCAACTTTAAGGCCACTGCCTGAAGCAATTCGCCTGCGGCGGCTTGCATCAATTATTAGCGGATTTGTCCGCTCTTTGGGTGTCATTGCAAAAACCAGTGCTTTCGTTTTGATTAGTTCTTTCTCTCCTTTATCAAGCTGATCTTCTGTAACTTTGTGCCCAACACCAGGCAACAGCGAAACAAGGTTCTTAAGTGACCCTAGCTTTTTCATCGATTGCATGCTGGAAAGAAGATCATTTAAATCAAAATTTTTTTTATTAAGTTTAGCTTCTTGCTCTCTTCCAAACGCACTTTCCACTTTTTCAATCAATGAAAGGGTATCACCCATTCCAAGGATTCGCGCAGCCATCCTTTCAGGGTGAAAAACTTCTAAATCTGTATATTTTTCACCGATTCCAACGAACTTAATTGGCTTTTTGGTTACCGCACTAACAGAAAAGGCAACTCCCCCACGTGTATCGCTATCTAGCTTTGTTAAAATTATGCCGCTGATTGCAACTTTTTCGTCAAAAGCAACTGCCACATTCACTGCGTCTTGGCCAGCCATCGAGTCAAGAACAAGCAACGTCTCTGAAATGTTAACGGCCTTGCTAATCTTTTGCAACTCATCCATAAGTGCAACATCCACTTGCAATCTGCCAGCCGTATCAATTATAACAACATCATATCCATTATCTTTTGCATATTTTACGCCGTTTTTAGCCACCGCCACTGGGTCTAATTTACCTTCCTCAAACGTGCAGCAACCAACACGTTCGCCGGATATTTTTAGCTGTTCAATTGCCGCTGCCCTATATATGTCGCACGCAACCAGCAACACCCTTTTACCGTTAATTTTAAAGAAATGTGCCAATTTAGCCACATGAGTTGTCTTGCCACTTCCTTGCAATCCACACATAAGAACTACGCTAGGCGGCATTGGCGCAAAATTAATCCGTTCATTTTTTTGACCCAGCAATTTCGTTAATTCTTCGTGAACCATTTTAATAATCTGCTGAACCGGTGTTAAACTCCCCAATATCTCTTGGCTGATTGCCAAACCTTGGATACGCTGTGTAAAATCACGAACAACACCGTAATTTACATCTGCATCAAGCAGTGCTAACCTAATCTCTCTCATTGCAATTTTAACGTCTTGTTCTGAAATTTTAGTTTTAAAACGCAATCCACGAAGCGCACTCGAAACTTTTGACGCTAACCTTTCAAACATCAACGCTGCTCCCCACTTTGGCCTGCCTGTTCTTCCAACATCTTTTCCATTAATTCTGAAATGAGTTTCAAGCGCTTTGTTAATTCCGCAGAAAACAAATATTTTTGATTATATTGGCTCAACGAGTCAATAACTTCTTTAATTTGTCGGCAACGCAACTGCATTTTTGCGTAGTTTGCAGCCACACACAATCGTTTTTCCAGAGAAAAAACAGCGTCTTCAACTTTCTTAATGTGGTCTCTTACACCTTGTCTTGTAATCCCCAAACGGCCTGCAATTTCACTCAACGAAAGATCTTCGTCAAAATAAAGGTGTGCAACCTCTTGCTGTTTATCTGTTAACATGGCACCATAAAAATCTAGAAGATTAACTACATTTAAATTTTTCGCCATAAAAACGCTCCAAAATTAAAAGAAAATTATCAAACCACAGAACTCGATAAAGGATATCAACTTTACCAGTTAAGCATACAACATGTTTTTTATTTTGTCAAATACCAAATTTTCGGTGTTAAACTAATGGCGATGATTGTGACAATACGCTTCCACATTCAAACCATCAAATACTCCCATTTCAAATTCACAATTGTCTTCTTTGCAACCTTCACTTTCAAATTCAAGTTCCACCGTAACATGACCAATATCTTGTCGCTTCATAACTTCTCTCACATATTTTTTCACACAAGAAAGATTTTCACTTTTTAAATCGTCTTTAACAAGTACATGTAAGGTTGAATATGTATTAAGCCCATCTGCAACCCAAATATGTATGTGGTGAACGTTAGAAATGTCACAATTGACCAATAGCTCCTTTTTTAAGCGTGTAATATCAACACTTTTCGGCGCTCTTTCAAGCAGCACTTCAAAGATTTTTTTAAGATTTTTAACAACACCCACCAAAATAAACCCGACAATTCCCAAAGATAATATTGGGTCTAAAATTTCCACATTAAAGATTTTAATAAACACACCAACAAAAAGAACTGCTATCCAGTTTAAAACATCTAACAGCAAATGTAAATTCACCGCTTTTTCTCCAATGCCGCATCCTTTTGCCGTTTTTAAAACAGCGAAACCTTTAAATAAAATCCCGAGCAACGCCAGAAAAACCATCCCATCGTGGTCAACCTCTTGCACAACAAACAGCAAACTCAACGCTTGCTTTAAAATCAAAAGGGAAGTACCAAGCAACATTAATGAGTTAACCAATGCACCCAAAAACGAAAAGCGCATATACCCGTAGGTATATCTCTCATTAGGCCGTTTCCCTGCTACCTTTTCTGCAACCCATGCAATCCCAATTGCGAACAAATCTCCAGAATCATGAATAGCATCTGAAACTACTGCCATACTATGTGTAAAAAAACCACCAATTATTTCAATTGCAAGAAAAATAAAATTAAGAACTAATGCCCACCCAATATTTTTCACGGCATTTTTATTCATTTGTATCTGTTTGGCTTCTTCATTTATTTTCACAATATTGTTATTCATAAAAATCCTTGCTCCTTCTCTGCCACTATTAATTTAAAATGTTTACCACGTTTTTCAAAATTCTTATATTTGTCAAAACTTGCAGAAGCCGGTGAAAAAAGTAAAACATCCCCTGGTTCTAATTGCTTTGCAGCAATTTCTACAGCACTCACAAGATCAGCTGCTTCTTTAATTACAGGCA
Organism: Oscillospiraceae bacterium; assembly: GCA_031266415.1. Classification (GTDB taxonomy): domain Bacteria; phylum Bacillota; class Clostridia; order Oscillospirales; family Ruminococcaceae; genus BNZN01. The sequence continues at coordinate 127,075 of JAISBB010000005.1, forward strand.
CATGATTTTTAGCGGCCTGCAAAACCGCTTCTTTAATCCGAAAAGCAGTTTCGCCCACAACAATCAAACATTTAACTCGTTTCGCAATTAGTTCGCCAAGTTCATTAAAACTTAAACCTTTATCTGAACCACCTGCAATTAAAACAATTGGCTTTGTGAACGACTTTAAGCCTGCGATTGTTCGTTGTGGAGTTGTTGCAATCGAGTCATTAAAACAATCTGCCATATTAATTTTACCACAAAATTCCAGCCGATGTTCTACTCCTTTAAATTTACAAACAGCATTTCGAACGTCTTCTTTTGTTGCCAAACCTTCTGTTGCAGCAATTGCTGCCATTATATTTTGAACATTATGCCACCCTCTTAGTTTAATCTCTTCAATCTCTAAAATCTTTTCGCTGTTTGCCCAAAGTGCATTTTCAAAAACACCCAAAGTCTCCACGTCAAACCAACTTAATTTCCCTCTAACCTCTGCCTCAAATTCTTTCGCATATTTACATTTAGCGTTAAGTACAGCCTTTGAAAATCCATTTTGATGCAAAATTAAGTTTTTCTTCGCCGCTATATAATTTGCCATTGTTTTATGTACATTCAAATGATTTTCTGAAATGTTCGTCACAACAGCCACATCTGGGCTTCTTCGCATTGATTCCAATTGAAAGCTAGAAAGCTCCGCCACAACCCAATCATTCTCTTCAATCTCCTCAACTCTAGCAAGCAATGGTAACCCCATGTTGCCGCCTATGTGAACCTTCACCTGTGCCTGTTTTAAAATTTCATAGATTAAAGTGGCGGTAGTAGTTTTTCCTTCACTTCCTGTTACGCCAATGATTGCCCCTGCACAAAGTTCAAAAAACAATTCCAGCTCACTAGTTACTACCTTCTCCGCATTCCTAATGCCGTTTATAAACTCTGAATTAAACGCAATCCCTGGCGACCGAAAATAAACCTCGGCATCTATTTTTTCTAAATAATTTGCTCCAATTCTGCACTCAACACCAAGCTTTCTAAAAACTTCTTTTAATGAGATATCAATTTCATTTTTATCTAACACCAAAACATTAGCCCCATTTTTTGCAAAAACCGTAATTGCTTCTGCATGGCTCACTCCCGCACCAATGAACGCAATTTTTTGTCCCATAAACCGATCAATAAATTTTTTAATCCCCACTATATATTTGTCACTTCCTCTTTTTTTCAGTTTTATGAAAAACACATGTTTTCAAAAATATACTGCGATCGTTTAAAACAACTCAAATTCTCAGATTTCGAAAATGTACCACTCTAGTAGATTATACTCCATACCACACCTTTAGCATCACTTTTTCACCACAACCAATAAAGCTCTTCGAACAGAAGCAAAATTCTTTTGCAAATGTGCAATTTGATGATATAATACCAGCGGCAGTTTATTTTAAAAGACGCAAAAAAGGGGGGCTTAAAATGGAATGGAAAAGTACCAACGACTTGAGAGAATGTTTTTTAATTTTTTTCGAATCAAAAAATCACATTCGAACAAAAAGCTTTTCACTGGTCCCAGAAAATGACAATAGCCTACTTTTAATTAATTCCGGAATGGCACCACTGAAGGCGTATTTTTTAGGGCAAAAAAAAATTAAAACTAATCGAATTACAAGTAGTCAAAAGTGTATTCGCACACCTGATATTGAACGTGTAGGCATTACCAGCCGGCACGGTACTTTTTTCGAGATGCTCGGTAATTTTTCATTTGGAGACTATTTTAAAGCCGAAGCAATTAGGTGGGCATTTGAATTTACAACACAAATTATTGCCATGCCACTTAATAAATTTCATGTTTCTGTTTATGAAAAAGACAATGAAACTTATAACATATGGGTTAATGAGATCGGCATTCCGGAAAATCACATGATAAGGCTTGGAAAAGATGATAATTTTTGGGAAATCGGGTCAGGCCCTTGTGGCCCCTGCACCGAACTTTATTTCGACAGAGGTGAAAAAAATGGCTGCGGTTTGGAAAATTGTGCCCCTGGGTGTGATTGTGACCGATTTATTGAACTTTGGAACATTGTTTTTTCAGAATTCAATTCAGATGGGAACGGGAATTATACAGAACTAGAGAAAAAAAACATCGATACCGGCATGGGGTTAGAACGTCTCGCTTGCATTGTTCAAGGAGTAAATAATCTTTTTGAGGTAGACTCTGTAAAAGAAATACTCGAAGCAGTTTGCAAAATCTCTGGAAAAGATTACAACACCAATAAAAACCATGACACTTCCATTCGCGTTATTACTGACCACATTAGAAGTAGCGTGTTCATGATATCTGACAAAATACTGCCTGCCAATGAAGGGCGCGGTTATGTTTTAAGGCGTTTGTTGCGAAGAGCAATGCGCCACGGCCAAAAATTAGGTTTAACTGAACCGTTCCTTTTTGAACTGTGCGAAAAAGTAATTTCTTGCAGCAAAGTAGCCTACCCTGAATTAGAACAAAATCGTGCTTATATAAAAAAAGTAATTAATGGCGAAGAAGTAAGATTTAAAGAAATTCTAGACCACGCAATGTTAAACTTAAACGATATCATTGCTGACCTTAAAGCAAAAGGCACACAGATTCTGTCCGGTGAAATAGCATTTGAACTACACGATACTTCTGGGTTCCCATTAGACTTGATTATAGATGTAACTAATGAATCTGGTATTGAAGTGGATATGCAAAAATTCAACCGGTTAATGGAAAAACAAAAACAAATGGCAAGAAATGCACGAAAGAAAATAAATAACTTGGGTTGGAAAGAAGACAATAGCCACTTATTTAATAACATAAAAATCGCAGAATTTATTGGGTACGAAAAACTTTTTACGGAAACAAAAGTACTTGCATTGTTAAAAGAAGGGGTTAGAGTTGAAAGCGTGGGCACTGGAACCAACTGCAAATTGGTAATAGAAAAAACTCCTTTTTACTCAGAAAGTGGTGGACAAATATCAGACACAGGCCAAATTAAATTTGCAAATGGGTTGCTCAACATTGTTAACAGTCAAAAATTAGCAAGTGGGCAAATTATCCTTTCTGCGCAAGTTATTAGCGGCGAACTTAGGGTTGGCGAAACTGTTCACTGCCTCGTTGACCGTGAAAGGCGCCACTTAATATGCAAAAATCACTCGGCATGCCACATTTTGCAAAAGGCTCTGCAAGAAATTTTGGGGGCACACATAATGCAAGCTGGCTCTTACGTTGATGAGAAACGTTTACGATTTGATTTTTTTCACTTTGAAGCAGTAACACCAGAACAACTTGCTGCCGTGCAAAAAAAAGTAAATGACATTATATTCGCAGAGTCCCCTGTGAAAATTGAAGAAATGCCACTTGAAACAGCAAAAAAAATTGGAGCCATGGCGCTATTTGAAGAGAAATATTTGGCAACCGTTCGGGTTTGTTACATTGGAGATTACTCAATTGAGCTCTGTGGCGGAACTCATGTTGCAAATACAGCACAAATAAACATGTTCAAAATACTCTCAGAATCTTCAGTGGCGTCTGGTGTGAGGCGAATTGAAGCAACAACATCTGCAAATGTCTTTTTTGCAATGGAGCGAACCGACAAAATATTAGCAAGAATCGCAAAAGAAATAAAAGCAAACGACCCAAGTGAAATTGAAAAACGGGTAAGCACATTGCTAAAAGAAGTAAAGGATGCAACCACCGAAATAAAAAAATTGCGCCATCAAACAATTCAAACACTAATTGAAACACAAGCAGCCACAGCAAAGGATTTTAGGGGAATAAAACTCTTAAGTTTGGCGCATGAAAATTTTAAAGCAGAAAACCTAAAAGATATTTGCGATAAGTTAAAATCAAAATTGCCAGATTCCGTTATTGTGGCGGTGGCGGTTGGCACCAAAAATTCGATTCTTGTTAACGTTTCTGGTTCTGCACTTAATAAATACAATGCTGCCACCATCTTAAAAGAAATTTTAGAAACCTTGGGCGGAAACGGTGGTGGCAACAGTAAATTCGCACGCGGCAGTATTTTAAAAATAACAAATTTAGAGAATGTCGTAATGGCGGCATTAGGAGAATAATTTCATGAAAATTGCAGGAATTGTGGCAAATTCTACTGTTGATTATCCTCAAACTTTATCTGCAGTTATTTTCACTGGCGGCTGTAATATGAATTGTTTTTTTTGCCACAACAAAAAACTTATTACTAATGATTTTGAGTCGATTGCAGAGAACAAAGTTTGGGAATTTTTAAAAAAGCGGCAAGGCCTGTTAGACGGCATTGTCATATCTGGTGGTGAACCAACGATACAACCAGATTTAATTGAGTTCATTCGAAAAGTAAAAATACTTGAATACAAAGTTAAATTAGATACAAATGGGAACAAACCAGAAGTAATAGAAAAACTTCTAGAAGACAACTTGCTAAATTATGTTGCGGTTGATTACAAAGCTCCGTGGGCAAGATATTACGAATTTTGCAAATGCGCTGGCGAAAATCTACAAAAAACACTGCAAATATTGAAAAATGCATCAATAAATTGGGAAGCACGAACAACCATGTTGCCACATTTAACCAAAGCAGAATACATTACCATGGCACAAGAAATATTTGAGTTGCCGCGGTATGTACTTAATCCATATCGCATTCCCAACGCATTTGAAAAAGATAATCGCTCCCAAATCGAAAAAGAGCCATATCCACCGTCCTTCTTAAAAGAAATTGCGAAAGAAGTAAAAAGGTTTCAACCAAATACCGAATTATGCGATTTTAATTAGTTTAATAGAAAAAGGTGTTTAACATGTGTGCGTGCATTTTTTGTGGCATTGGCGAGAAAAAAATACCGGCAAAAATACTTTACGAAAATAACCAAGTCATAGCTTTTCACGATCTTAATCCAGTCGCCCCTGTACATTTTTTGGTAATTCCCAAAAATCACATTGCATCCGTTAAAGATATTAATGAAAACAATAGCCATATTGTTGCAAAACTTTTTGAAGTAATTGCAGAACTCGCAAAAAAAGAAAAATTAGAAGCAGGGTTTCGAGTTACCACAAACAGCGGCAAATTGGCCGGGCAAACCGTTGATCATTTGCATTTTCATGTTCTTGGGAAACGAACATTTAATTGGCCGCCCGGTTAACATTGAGGGTGTTCACATAGAACTATGGAGGATTATATGGCTGAATATTACAATATAAAAATTGCCGGGTTAGAAAGAAAACTGCCAATTTGTAAAATAAATGAGGAGACGTCAATAGCGGCATTTATTTTGTTTTCAGACACCGAACTTACTATGCGCTGCGCCGAAGAATTAGCGGCGCTTGCTCCAGATTGTGACGTAATTATAACAGCCGAGTCAAAGGGGATTCCACTTGCTTACGAAATGGCAAAAATTATGAATAAAACATATATTGTTGCAAGAAAACACTCAAAATTATATATGCTAGACCCAGTGGAAGTGCGAGTTAAATCAATAACAACCAAGGGAGTCCAAAGCCTGTGCTTAGACAGAAGAGACATGGAAAAATTAAACGGCAAGCGAATTTTGATTGTTGATGATGTTGTTAGTACTGGCGAATCGCTAACTGCAATAAAAAATCTGTTAGAGCGCACAGGCGGTGTTGTAGTTGGGCAGGCTGCTGTTTTAGTAGAAGGCGACGCCATTGGACGAAGCGACATAATATATCTCGCTGAATTACCAATAATTACACACAGCTCAAAAACAAAATAAATAAACCCTTTGAACTATTTTGCGTGAAATAAAGCAGAATAAAAATTGGAAGAAAATCCCCCCAATTTGTTCCCGCCGTGTAATCCTGCTTTGCACAAGACAAGTGTCGCCAAAATGAAGCCTGAAGGCGTTAACATGCCCGAAACACAAACAGGCAAAATTACGAAATCAAAAATGTTTTACTTCATTTTTTAACTACAAATATTGCTGAAATTATTCTATTACTTAATATTTCATATTACTGTTTTTGTTTTTCTATGTATCATAAAGATTTTTTCTATCTTCTGGACATTTTTCAACTAATTCCATACATCTTTTTCGTATATTCTTAAATTCATTTCCATATTCCCCATTCGTTCCTTGAATTTCATCATTTGTCTAATTATTTGAAAAAACAATAAAATCATCCATTGCGTCTATTTCAAAACATTTACAATTTAATTCTGATCTGATGCAGTTTTTATGGAAATGCCCCATTACCAGAACCAAATCCAAATACACTTAGGCTTAAATAATTCACTATATATTACTTGATTATTTTTATTATTACCTCAGAAAATGAAGCTATCTTCCAAAAATCCTATAAAATATAAGACAAATATTTTATAGGAGCAATGTCAAACACTGTCCATTGAGGCAAGGATACTTTCTTCGACCGTTTTATTTTCCATTATAGACGCCCTTTTTTCATTTGTTACTTGAATGTACTGTGGTTTCAACTGAATAAATCTGCTTTTTGTGTTCGCTTTGCTTCATTCACTTGAAAAAAATCTGCATGTGAGATATAATTAATGGTAAAATTATAAGCTCATTGAAAGGAAGAAACAAATGGGGATTTATGAATATATTGTTGGGGGGTTAGCACTAGTCTTTTCAATATTTTTAATTATTGTGATTATGCTGCAGGAAAGCAACACCAAAGGGCTGGCGTCTGTTACAGAAAACACATCTGACTCATTTTATAACACAAAAAGTAAAAGCAGAACCGCAGATGCAAAACTAGCAAAGCTCACCAAAATCTCGACTATCTTACTTATATTGTCGGTGGTTGCTCTTGGATTTTTATATAACTACAAGAAATAATAAACATTAAAGCAACCAAAAATTTAAAGTTGGGAGAAGATGTTGTGAACCAATTTAGAACTAGATTTGCACCGAGCCCAACTGGTTACATGCACATTGGCAACTTAAGAACAGCACTTTATGCCTATTTGTTGGCACGGGCTAATAATGGCAGTTTTATTTTAAGAATAGAAGATACAGACAAAGAACGGCTAGTTTCTGGTGCTCTAGATACAATATACAACACCCTAAGAAACACGGGCTTATTTTGGGACGAAGGTCCAGATATTGGTGGTAAATTTGGGCCATATGTTCAAAGTGAGCGCCTTTCAATTTACAAAGAATATGCTCAAAGACTAATTGAACTTGGTGAGGCCTATTACTGTTTTTGCAACAAAGAACGGCTAGACGAAGTTCGACTATTACAAAAATGCGCTGGCGCTGTTCCGAAATATGACGGATTTTGTAGAACATTAACAAAAGAGCAAATAGCAGAAAAACTCGCAGCAAAAGAGACTTATGTCACCAGGCAAAAAATCCCACAATTTGGGCAAATAATCTTTGAAGACAAAGTATTTGGTGGAATTGTTGTTGAAAACAGTACGCTAGACGATCAAATATTAATAAAAACAGATGGCATGCCAACATATAATTTTGCAAACGTAGTAGACGACCACTTGATGGGAATTACTCATGTGATTAGAGGTAGCGAATATCTATCTTCTACTCCCAAATATAACCTTCTTTACCGTGCATTCGGCTGGGAAATTCCACAATACATTCACTGCAGCCCGGTTATGCGTAACACTACCGAAAAACTATCTAAGCGAAAAGGTGACTTCTCGTTTGAAGACTTGGCGGCACTTGGCTACCTTAACGAAGCTATCCTTAATTACATAGCACTACTTGGTTGGAGTCCAAAATCAGAACAAGAAATATTTACCCTTGAAAATCTCAAAAAAGAATTCAATGTAACTGGAATTTCAAAATCACCGGCTATTTTTGACATTAAAAAATTGAATTACATTAATTCACAGCACATAAAAGCACTCTCCGCAGATGAATTTCATAAGCTTGCACTGCCCTTCATTCGTATTTCTGTCAAAAACAAACAAATCGACACAAAACTAGTTGCCACACTCCTGCAAAACCGCACAGAATTTCTTAAAAGTATCCCCGAGCAAGTTAATTTTATAGATAATCTACCAATGTACAATACTGACCTTTTCATCAACAAAAAAATGAAAACTGACCAACAAAGCTCACTGGAAGTTTTAAACAACGTCTTGCCAATTTTAGAGCAGACTGTTGATTTTTCCATCCTCGCATTGCGTAATCTTTTCGAGCATTATATAACCGACCACGGTTTGAAAAATGGCTTTGTTTTATGGCCAGTGCGAGTTGCACTCAGCGGAAAAGAGTTCACTCCAGGTGGCGCAATTGAGCTAGCCGCAATTTTAGGGAAACAAGAAGCAATAAAAAGGCTTAAATTCGGCGTGAAAAAACTAACACAAACCACGGTTTAATTTTCTGCAAAAACCAAACTCAAGGATTAAATTTTCCCATGTTTAAATTCAAAAACTCAAGTAACCCCGCAGTTGACATATATTTTGGCAAGCCTAACTTTTTCAACAACAGCAGCCTCTTCTGCCGGCTGTTTCGCCCGCCCAGTAACCCTCGTTGAAATAATGTTAATTTCGTAATAAGTGGCGGTTCGCACTTCGGACAAAAAGCATTATCAAAAGTTGCATTGGCACTTTTTAACGCGGCAAGTAACTCTGCAGGTGCGGTTCCCTCAACCCCCATCAACCCATCTTTTGAGGGGATTTTTTTTCGTTTTTCTTTCCCCAGCACTACCGGCACATAGGCATGCTTAACTTGTTCTGGCGGCAAAATACTGCATAAATAACGCCTTATTTGAAACCCTGCAACATCAGAATCGGTAAAAATAATAACGCCAGAAATTTTTGCCAATTTTTTTATAAAATCAATCTTTTGCGGCTCGTTGCGAATGTTAAACCCGTTTGTTACCACAATCACTGAATCAACTATATTCATAAGAATAAGCTTGTCATAGCGCCCTTCAACTACAACGGCCTCTGAAATTTTGACTTTATGTTTATTTATAGTACCCAACTCCCCCTAAACATAGATTTCTTTTTGAAGAGGCAACGAATAGATAATTTGTTTTGTAACTGGCTTTTCATAGGCACCAGATACCGCAAGTTTATATATGTGAAGTTGTTGTTGGTATCTTTGCGCTAAAATATCGGGACTGAATATCTGACTTGATTTGAAATCAAGTAAATAAATTTCTTTTTCAAACTCTAACACACAGTCAACAATTCCATGAACATTAATAAATTTTTCAGAATCAGAACCTAATGCCAGCTGCTTTAATGAAAGATTTGCAGCAAACCGAACCTCGCGTTGAATATCTATGGCATTACAAACTACTTTTTTATAGAAATCCGACCTGAAAAATCCAAGAAGAGATTCAATGTCAGACTCTAAAAATGACACATTGGTAAACTTCCCCGCCTTCACTAAACGCAAGAGTTCACCACGTAAGTCAACAGCAGCCACTTTATAATCACACAATTGCAGAAATTTGTGAAGCGCAATTCCGTGCTCTTTTCCAAAAAGATTTGTTTCAGAAAGGAATCTAGGAATTCTTTCAAAACCAACTTGTGGCTTTTGAAGTTCCAACAATTCCGAAACGGAAAGGCGAACCGGAAACGAATCTATTGCAAAAGAAGAAGCAAAAGCTAGGTTCTTCTCAATTTGTGTCATCACATTCACGGGTAAATCCGGTTTTTCGGTTGTTTGTATTTGCAATTCACACGGGTTCACAAAGTTCACTTTAACTCCAGCTGTGCCAATAACTTCTGTCGCTGAAACCCCCATTTGTTTGCAAAATCCAGCATCAGAAAGAAGCGCAAGAAGTAATAAATCCAAATAATTTTGATGTTTTTGCAGAGTCACAAAATCCAAGGGCGGGCGATCTTCCAATAATCTGGTTAACTTGTCCGAAATATCCTTCGTAACAATGGGAACAATAATTGTGGTTCGCGCACGTGTTAATGCCACATAAAGAAGCCGTATTTCTTCCGCTATCATTTCTTTTTGCAGAACCAAGGCAACAGCCGCTTTAAAAATAGTGGGCTGCGGTTGCAAAAAATGCGGATATTTAGTACAGGCTGCTTTTAATTTTGAGTGAAGTAAAATTGGACTGCTAAGATCAACTTTATTAAATTCTTTACTTACATCTGCAAGGAAGCAAACCGGGAACTCTAACCCTTTTGATTTGTGAATGCTAAGAATATTAACCGAATCATTGGCAACACTTTCGCTGCCAAAGAATGAAGTTGGTGGATTTTTAGCAATCGCCGCCAAAAATACAACAAAAGCTTGCAGTGATTCGCATTTGGAATATTTTACTAAATCAAGAAAAAGTTCAAGATTCCTTTTAACCGCGTGCGGAGCAGAACTGCACGCAACAGCAAGCGAAAAAAATCTCAAGTCAAAGTAAATGTAATTCAATAAATCACTAATAACTACAGAATCAGCAATTTGCCGGCATGAATCAATTACCGAAATTAAAATTTTGCTTTTTTTATCCGCAGCACAAACCACTTTTTCATAAAGTGAACTACTTCCTTCCTCAGATTTTAATTCTAATATTTCACTCAAAGTAAATTCAAAAAAGTAAGAGTTCATGACCGCCACAAGATCAATCTCGCTTGTTGGATTATTGATTACTTTAAGCAATGAGCACAATAATTGAATTTCTTTTTGGTTAAAGAAGTTGGCAAAAGACTGCGCATTTACTGGGATTTTGTGCTTCGAAAAAACATCTAAATAATAATCTAATTTTCCTTCCAAACTTCTAAATAAAACACAAAAATCTCCGTATCTTGCTCTGCGAAAAGACCCACCATTCGAAATTAAATAATTTGGATCTTTTACTCTTTTCGAAATCTCCACCGCAACATGTTCTGCCTCAATTTGCACTAATTCTTCAGACGAACCGCTAACTTCAATCACATTCAATTCAAAACCGGAATTTGTGGGAGCAAAGTCTGCAGCAATTAATTCATGAGTTTGGTCATAACAAAAACCTAAAATATCTTCCGTCATCAACCTTTTGAAAATGAAATTAATGGCATCAACGAGAACTTTTGAACTTCTGAAATTATGTCGCAAAGAAAGTTTAGCTGGAAAATACTGCCCATCGTAATTTGGAAGGCTCTCTACTTTTGCCAAAAAAAATTCAGGCGTAGCGTGACGAAACCCGTATATACTTTGCTTAACATCACCAACAACAAACAGATTATTATTTGAAATTGCGTTTAAAATTAAATTTTGAATCTCATTAATGTCTTGATATTCATCTACTAAAATTTCTTTGAATTGCTTGGCAAAATTTGCGGCAAATAACGTAGTCTCTCGTGAATTATTTCTCAAGAAAAAAGAAAGCGCCATCTGTTCAATATCTTCAAAATCTATTAAATTGTACTTGTGTTTTAAGGCTTGCAAACACTTATCAAAAATTTTAGTAGCCCTTACTAATGATTCAAAATATTTAGCAGAATAAATTCTATCTTCTAAAAAAGACTGGCGATCAAAACAAAACAATCTGGTCTTAAGGAAAGTTATGCGAGTTTTAACTCTTTTTCGAATATTAGAAATCTGCTGCTGAGTTTCTAAATCTAGGCCTTTCTTTGCAGCCGGCAGCGGTTCAAAAAATAAATTTACGTTCTGGCGGACTGCATCTAAGTCTTTTTTTAAAATTTCATGCAATAACTTTGAAAAATTTTGCAGATCGTTCTGAAGGACTCTCTGGTGTCTTTGAGAAGAATTCGCCAACCCCTGCATATATCGAGTTTGTTTAATGCAATATTTAACCAATTCCTCTGCATATTGAAATATTATTCGAACGAACGGATCCTTTTCAAAAGACTGCATAGGCATATTATAGCTCTCGCAAATTGAATCTAAAAAATTAAGATAAAACGGCTTGGAACGTGCAAATTCATACAGTTTTTTTATATTTCTAAATAATTTTTTACTGCCGAGAGAAAATTCATTAATAACGGCAATTTGAGCTCTATCTTCACAAGAACAAATCTCTTCAAGAGCATTGGCAAAAGCCTTTTTTTTCAATATTGTTAGTTCATAATCTGAGGCCACTTGGTATTCGCCTCCCATCCCTGGAAGAGCAGCCTCACGAATTACCTTTAAGAAAAACGCATGAAAAGTAGATATATTAGCCGTTGCACAACACTGCAACTGTGCTTGCAACCAATCTGAAGGCTCTTCTTGCAATTTTTGATTTAGTTGCTGCCAAATACGCGCTTTCATTTCAGCGGCAGCTGCATTAGAAAAAGTTATCATTAAAAAATCATTCAATGAACCCTGCACCAAGACAGTAATTTTTTCAATTATATGTTGCACAAGAACTGCCGTTTTGCCGCTGCCCGCTGCCGCCGAAATTAACAGGTCTCCAGAAGATGTTATGGCTTGTTGTTGCTCTTTAGTCCAATTAATTAATCTCACCACTTTTTATATTTCGTAGTTTGATACTAACAAATTTCTGAAATAGCGTCAAGCTACTTTCGCCGTAAAATTATTCGAGAAAATAAAGTTCGTGTTAATAAAATTTTCACAAACAAAAATCATCCGCGTGTTAAACTACAGTTACTAGGCACTGTATACATTTTATATATTTAAATATGCATATAAATTGTTAATTTACTTCAAATAGCAATGACAAACAAAACGCGGGAAGCACATAAGCGAAGGATGATATGAATACAAATGATATTTTTTTAGACAAATGGCAAGGTTTTTCTCGTGGCTTATTAGAAAGTTTAACTAAACAATTTTCCGAAAACCAAAACGAATATTTCTTTCCAAACTTAAGTGCTTATAAATTGCAGGAATATTCAAGCAGATTAAAAATTCTAACTGATTTAAGCTTGTGGCCAACAAGTCCTTTAAAAAATATTTTTGAACTGTTTAAACTAAATCCCTTCGAGAAATTTTGCTTTACTTGCGGTTATTTTTTTAAAAACGATTGGGATATTCGAAACTGGATATTTGCCTTGCATGGTGATTCTAAAAATGGCTTGTTGCTGTTATTTTGCGAAAAAATATTTGAATATCTAAACGAACAAAAAAACCTGCAAAGAACTCTCTTGCAAATACAACTTTTGGGACTTGAAACATTAAGTGGAGTTGAAATCATATCGATTAACCCACTGATTTCTGAGTATATCAAAACGAATGGAAACAGCACATATATAATGCAAGGGACCTCGAGAATAAACATAAATGAAGAAACTACACTTGAATTAGGAATTCAAAATCAAATCGCACTATATTTAAACAAAGTTAAAAATCTAAAACAAGGCAGACATTTACTGATTTTAAAAGGCAAGAAACTTTCTGGCAAAAAAACGCAAATTGCTTTAGCTGCGAAAAAAAACGGCACTAATGTTTTACTGGTTGATTTCAGCAGCTGGAAAGATTTAGAAAGAAATGAGTTAGAAAAAGCAGTTTACAATATTTGTTTACAATTGGCTTTAGAAAATTCATGGCTGTGTTTTGAGCACATTACCAACGACGAAGTAGATAAAAAAAATTGGAGCTCCGTGATTAAAATTTTGAAGAGTTGCGTTAACTTTTTTTGTGTTGCAACAAACAGTGAGATCGATTTTTTAACACCCGAATGTTATGTAACAGCAAAGTTCAATTTAAATGAAATGGAAACAAAAGAAGTAACTTTGTGTTGGCAATATTTTTTAAGTCACCACGAAATAAACTTTGAAGATATTAATACAGTGGCCCCGAACTTTTCATTAACCATAGGACAAATTAAGCAAGCGGTTGAACAAATGCAATTGTTAAATAAAATCGACTTGACTCAAGTTTTCAATATATGCCAAATGGTCTCTCGGAATGATTTCAAAGGGAAAGCTCATAAAATGAATCATCCATTTAAATGGTCAGATTTGATAGTAACAGAGGAATGCAAAAATTCCTTGCAAATAATTTGTGACCTAGCAAAACTCTCTAACAAGATTTATGGCGAGTGCGGTTTTGGCAAAAAAATTGGGGATGGGCGTTCAATATCAGCCTTATTTTATGGTGTGCCAGGAACAGGAAAAACAATGGCGGCACAAGTGATTGCAAACGAAATTGGGCTTCCGCTCTACAAAGTTGATATTTCACAAATCGTTAATAAATATATTGGCGAAACGGAAAAAAATCTAAAGATAATTTTCGATGCCGCAAAAAAAAGTAACGTGATTCTATTCTTTGACGAGGCAGATGCTTTATTTGCCAAACGAACTCAAATTACAACAGCCAACGATAGGTTCGCTAATGTGGAAACATCATTCTTACTACAAGAAATTGAAAACTACTCTGGCATTGTTATTCTGGCAACAAATTTACTTTCAAATTTCGACGACGCATTTAAAAGAAGAATTAAAGTGTTAGTAAATTTTGTGTTCCCAGATGAACAAATGCGAACCAGGTTATGGCAGCAGGCATTTCCAGAAGAAATTAACGGAAATAACCTGGATCTTAAATATTTAGCAGAAAAATTTGAAATTTCGGGGAGCACAATAAAATCTGCGGCACTTTTGGCAACATTCTTCTGCGTTAAAGATAAAACCTCTCTTTTAATGGAACATTTGTTGAAGGCATTAGAAATTGAAATGAGAAAAAGTGGCCAATTAATTACCGGCAAAAAGATTTAGCTTAAAAAGGCACGGCACCATGAAAGGATGTAGTGGAATGCAACACAAATCACAATCAGAAAATAAAAAAGAAAAAACATCCTCACAAAAAAAACAAGATGCAAATAAACTCAAACTGAAAGAAAATGAATATAAGCCTCAAGAAAGAATTGAAGACAAACACAAAAAATCACACAATCGAGAAAAAAAATGCATCAGAGGAATTAAAAATCAACTTCAGCAACCATGTTTAAATCTGCCATCACGGTGGATACGTTTAACAAATATTCAAAAACAATTTGAAGAAAGCAGAAGAAACGGTGACTTTCATCTGCCAGCATCAATGTTAAGCCCCGGAGAATTTCAACTAGAAATCACATTAAATCACCTGAAAAATATTTTAACAAGGTTTAACGACAATGAAATTGCAAGGCGGCTTGAAAAAAATTACTGGGACTTAAATCAAACAAATTTAAAACTTAAAAGCAGCGACAAAAATAAAATCAAAATCGCAGAACACAACGCCGAAGAAGTTAAGGCAATTTCCTCAGATATCTGTCAATTGGCTTTCACCAAAACTTTTGCAAACCCTTCATATAGGATTAAACATTTGATATTGCAAGCAACAAGCTGGGGCATATCAGAGGCAATGTCAAAAGCAGAAAACCAAGAACCTGTTGATATTAACAGTAACACGACCATGGAAGTACATAAATTCGCCCCTCTTTTATATAAAAAAAAACAATTGGCAAAAGAAAAAGAACAAAAAATTCGTCAATTAAGTCGTAAAGCACCTAGCGTTTTAAAATTCTTTAAAAAAGAAAAACGAAATAAAAGAAAAAAGAAAGAGTGCAAACACGACCTTCAAATTCTCACAAAGCGCAATTATAAAGCGAAAACCAACGAAATTGCTTACGTAAAAATTCATGTTCACTATGCTAAGAAATTTATGCAACTTGACGAAAAAGCTAAACATTTATATCAAATGCAATGGCAAAAAATAGAAGATGGAGAGCATATCCACAATTCTACTAGAACCTTTAAAAACTGCCTAGAGTTGCTTATTGGCCCACACATATACCACATGAATATATTAAAGCAAATTGTGGCACCATCACTGCACCCAAATGATTTTCAAAAAACAAGTCACAATTTAAAAAGTATTTTTAGCTCGGCACAATATACCCGCACCCGCACCAAACTTCATACTCCAAATGATTTTAAGAAAGCCACAGTTGGAAGCAATTTGAGAAGTTTTGCTGACTCTGCTCTAGGTGTTGTTTTAAATGAAACTACAGAATGGTAGGAAATAAATGACACAAACAGAAATTTTAGAGTGTACAGAAATTATATTCCGTGACGCTGGGTTTGAAAGAGTTTTTCGAACAAATTTAGACGTAGATACCCAAAATAACAAAGACATAGTAGTTGCGATATCTAAATTGAAAACAAGTGAAAGATGGAGCAATATATTGTACTCAGTTTGCCAAGTGGGTGGCGAAAATAGTGTGGGAATTTTCCGCTTTGATGTGGAAATAGAGGGTCCACAAACAACAGCGCACTTTCTTAAGCTGTGCGAATATACCTCATTACTTGCACCCTATATATTACTAGGATCGATTTACCCGTTAAAGGGGGATGATGATGTTAAAGTTCATTTATGTTACGACATGGTATTCAACTTAAAATCCGATAACGAAATCATTCGAAAACAGATATCTCTAATTTTGTCTGAACTTTCGTGTTGTTTATTGTTACTAACCAAACGTCTTTACGAAATTGCCTGTGGGAATTTTGAAGTGCTTGAAAACAAAGAATTGTTCAAACAAGACTTAGAGAATTTAAATTATCTGGTGAACTAAATTAAGAAAGGAAAATACGATTATGTTAAATGACGGGCTTTTTCCATTTGTAAGGAATCGATTCTATTGCGGCAAATTGTTGACTTCTGGCGATTTTACTATTGAGCAAAAATACCTTAATAATAAAAGAAGATTCTTAAACAAAATGATGTTTGGTTACGGTGTAGTTAGCGGGTTTAATACTTATGCCGTTGACGACACCACGTTAATGATTGAATCTGGTTTCGCATTGGATTCGCGTGGTAGAGAAATTATATTAGAAAAATCGTTAATTAAAAAACTTGCCACAATTGAGGGATTCAACGACATAAAAACAAACAAATTGGAGCTTTTTGTTGAATACAACGAAGAAGCTATTAATCCGCTTTATTCGTTGGCAAAAAGTGACTCTGGAAAGGAATATGAATACAACAGAGTAAACGAATGTGTGCGTTTTTTTGTTAAAGATATGCAAGAAATAGCACAAAATGACAAAATTGAAGAGAAATTCATAGAGACCCAAATTTTATATGAAGATGATGATTTCCAATTGAAAATACAAGTTCCCAAATCTGTTTGCAAAGATTATGAAATAAACGTGGTTGCACGTTTAGAAAAACTTTCAGAAAGTGATTTGGAGTTTTCTGGTGAATGGGTTGTTCACGTTCCTGGGTTTGTTAATAAAAATGGAGAAAACCAGCTTACTTTTAAAATGAACAAAATAAAAATAACGCAAGCCGAAAATTTCGAGCTTGCCCAAAGTATAAAATTTGAAGGAACAACAATAGCAGATAAAACAACATTTGTTATTAAAAGTGCTTCGGCAAATTTCATATCTGGGTCACGAAAAGAATCTCTAAAAGAAAATATACTTTTACCCGTTGAAATTAAAAAAAATAGTAAGCCGATAGCACTTATTAAAGAACAAATTAGCAACCTGCCTGTAGAACAACTATTAACAGAAACTGCCGGCTCAATATGCATTGCAGAAATTGCATTAGTTAAAATTGACGCTAGAACATGTGTTATAAATAAAGTTACACGTCCAGATGTTTACAGTCAAATATATGTCCCCATTCAGCAATATGCCGTTAATAAGATGTTGAAATTTTATCAACCTCTTCTCACAACGGCAGCTGTAAAACCTACCACAAGCCCCGCTGCGCAAACAGAATCAGATAATAATCTGGCTTTAGTTTCGACTTTTAACTCTGTAATCTCTAATGGTGAAGTTGAAATCCCAATTACGCAAGATATTAAGGCCGGCAAAATAATATATTCAGATGAAGTTATGCACGGCTTGGGAACTGGTGATGTTTTTGTTGATATTGGAATTGAATATGTTTTAAAAGCGAAAGACAGTGGCGTGAATAGGCGAATTGTTTATGGGGATTGCAGGGTGTTTAAAGATAGTTTATCTGGGGCCATAGCTGCCACACAAGCAGTAAAAGTACTGTGCGAAAAAGGAACTTTCATAGTAGGAATAAGGTTTGAAGAAACTGCAAATATTTCGGGCTTAAAAATAAAATGGTTTGCCTTTAAAACGCCCAGTTTCATTGGGGAACACGAAAACGATCAAACAAAAGAATGTTCCATTTACGTTAAAAAAGATACCGTAGTTGTAGAACCAAATGAAACGGTATGCATTGATGTTGGGTTTAATAATATGGGAGCAACTGCACTTAAATATGACATTGTAGATAAAGATGGCGGGACTGTAGATGTAAATGGTGTATATAAAGCACCAAACAAAGAAGGGGTATATGAAATAAAGATATCTTGCACAAACGAACCTGAGATTTACACGCACGCGTATGTGATTGTTGCAAAGAAGGATGTTTAGCCTATGATAGACATTTTTGCCAAAACATTAGAAAAAGTAATGCCAATTGCCAGCAACGAAATTAATGAAGTGGCAGTTTACAAAGATATCAAAGCCGGCAATAGTTTTGTGCTGATTAAATTGAAAGATAAAGACATTACTAAAAAAATTCTGCAAATGCTTTATGACCAAAATGGAGCTAGTTTATTACCTCAAGAACTTTTTGTTGGTAGTACCGTTGATAAAGATGATGTATTATTACTATTTAATTATATACCCGAACGAAAATTGTTCTCTTATTTAAAATCCGACTCCAATTCTGTGAAACACACAATTACAGTAATAAAAGACTTGATTTTCAAATTCATGTCTATGAGAATTGCCCCTCCATTAATTCAATTACTAATTAGGAAACCAAACATAAATCTCGGAAAAGACGCTCGCATACACTGGGGAACCTTGCTAGATTTCGGGAAAATTAATTTTGCAACCAACGAACAAGAGTGTACTAAAGCGTGCTTGGACCTGGTGAACAGTATGGTGTTGGAATTTGATGTTACATGTGATAAACAATACAAAAACTCGAAAGCAATTAAGCTATTTTTAAAAAAATATAAAAATAATTCATACAAGTCGATGATAGATGTTTACAACGACTTCAAAGCGGATGGATCAGTTAAACCACACTTTTATGATAATTGGTATGCTGCTTTTTTAGATCCAAACAAACTAATTAAGTTGGCAAAAATAGCACTAGTAACAATACTTTTATGCCTTATTTTTGCCGGTATATACTGGCTACTTCAAAAAAGTTCATTTATAATCGGCCTGAAAAATCGAAGTTTAAATGTTATTGGAACTGTTGACATGACTCAAGAACCATAACCACAAAGCAAGCAATTTTTTCAATGGTGCTGCCGAAACGGCAGACTACAATTGAAGGAGCGACCGAAAATGAAAACAAAAACAAAAAATATTATTGAATTGCTTTCTTTGACAGGAGTAATCGTAGCCTGCATTGTTAGCAGCACAATTTACAATATAACTTCTGAAACAGCTATATATAAATATGAACGAGCCGTAGAACCGGCCGGTGATGAAAATTTTTATATGATAAAGAATAATACTTATACTTCTGAAATTTTTCAATTTAACACAGCCGGAATCATCTTAAAAGAACACATAGAATTAACGAAATTGCCACTTTCTACAAAAAATACCACGTTTTTAAACGTTATGAGTTCAAATGGCCCCTACATTTACTTTTTTAGAAACCATTGCAGTGTAAAAACAAATCTAATAGAGCAGGTTGATATTGTTAGACTTGAAGACAATGGAACCACACTGGCTACCAAAGATATATATAAAGTAACCGGCAAAGATTTACCGCAAGTTTGCGACGCTCACGTAGAAAACGGAATTATTTATGTGGTTTCTTTGTGGAGCGATAAAAAAACCATTCAATTGGAAACATTTAACATAGATGACGACGGCGATTTAACTTTAAAGTCAACAAAAAAATATATGTTATCCAATAAGGCAATTATAAACCATGCCATTTTTATTAACCAAAGCATTGCTGCTGTTTCAACCATTGGAGAAGTGTATCTTCTAAACGATTCTTCTGAACAGTTAATATACCCGCAAACCGAGAGAACACAAAGTTTGGTAGATTTCATTACCCCAAATCTATCTGAACTTGTTTTTTCGAATTCAGAACACGAGACAGTGTTCCGTTACAACACATTAAGTGGCGAAAACACTTCAACTAACATGGAAGACCTAATGCACACAAATAAACTTCGCCCATACGATATCCTTTACATCAATTTAAATAATAGTAAAAATTATACCGCAATCGCAACGCCCTCAACCTACGATAAAGTAAGCATTTATTTTTGGTCTAATTCTATACCACAAAACATTTCTAAATTTAAAATCCCACTTAACATTGCCCTTGCAAAATCGAAATATTTTATTTTGGGTTTCAGTACAATAACAATTGCCGTGTGTTTAATTTATAAAGGGATTGGATTCTTAATATACAAAAAAAGGCAAATAGTTTTCCAATTTATACGGATTATTGCTACATTTGTTGCTGGCATTTTAATTTTACTAGGAATAAGTGAATATTATGAATTATATTCCTCTCTTCACTCATCCAAACAAAGATTGGCCTATGAACTAGGGAAACAACTGTTAACTACCATTGCGCCAGAAAATGTAGCAAATCTTGGAGAAACCAGATCCAGTTACTCTGAAAACTATGATCAGCTGCTACAGCACTCAGAATTAGCAAACATGCAATCAAACATTGCAGACAAGCAAGAAAGCTCCAATTATTATAGCCAGATATTTATCATAGGAAGAAAAGAAGATCCTGTGCTTGGAGATCTTTTGGTTGGACCTTCAAGTTACAATGCTTTCCTTTCTCCAATTGAGAATATATATTCGGCTGAGGATTGTAATTGCTTTTATAATATCCTAAAAACCGGTGAGATTTACAGTGGTGACATGACCAACGATTTTGGCACTTGGGTTGTCTGCGCACAACCAATTAAACTCCAAACCGGCAAAATTGTCGGCATTTTAGTGACAATGGTGGATATTGACACCCTTACTTTCGAAACCATTTTAAATATGGCTGCATACTTTATTATAGCAGCTGCTTCATTCACAATTTTAGTAGTTTTAATTTTCTTCTTTTTCAAAAAAGTGTTAAAACCACTAACAAATTTAGAAGCTGCCTTTAAGGAAATTTCCAATGAAAACTATAATGTGCGGTTGTTAAGCGGAACGAATGATGAATTTGCAAGCATAGATCGTACATTTAATAAAATGTGCGAAGCAATTTCAGACAGTTCACAACGGCTGCAACAAATTAAAGACAATTACGATAAATTTGTTTCTGAAGTTGTGCACAAGCAGTTTAGTGGAAAAAACATAGACGACATAAATGTCGGCGATTTCCTTGAATCTGATTCCATTTTCGTATTGCAAAGCGTTGGCAATCTGTTCGAGACAAATCTTTCTAAACAATTTGTTAAAGCAAACAGCAACCACGCCATTAATTTTTTGAACCAATTATTTGAAACTGCAAACGGGTGTGCAACACGTAACGGTGGCTCTGTTTTAGCAAATAACTTAAGCCTGGGAATTTTGAGAACTTTATTTGAGTCAGAAAAAGAGCAAGGAGCGCTAGACTATTCTCTAGATGTTTTGGGAGAAATCAAAACCAATATCCCCGAATTAACTCATTTAGATTTTGTAACACTAATCCATAAAGATCGCACGGTATTTGGAATAGTCGGCGATAAAAATAATGCATTCCCCGTTATTAATTCTAAAGATACTACAAGATTAACAAAAGCACTCCCTAAATTGAGAGAGCTAAAAGTTCAGACTATTGTTACAGGGACATTAGTTGAGGAAGCAAAGAAAAAATACAATGTTAGATATATAGGATTTTCAGGAACTCCAGGAGTTGAAAAGCGCATTGACTTCTTTGAAGTATTAGACGCCTACAATTCAAATGAGAAAAATAAAAAAATAGCGACACAACGCACATTTGAAAAAGGCATAGACTTATTTTACGCTGGTGATTTTTATGAAGCGCGGGCAACATTTTCTAAAGTGCTACAAGAAAACGAAAAAGATAAAGTGGCCAAGTGGTATTTATTTATGTGTGACAAATTCTACACAGAACCAAACAGCAATATTTCATATGAATTATTGTGATCAATTATCTCGAAGGAACAAATAAAAACACGGCAGGGGGCGAACGTCTGTGAGTGATATTTTAGACAATATTAAAACACTTTTTAATCAAGGAGGAGCACACGCTCCCAGTGAATCTGGTATTACAGACATTTCCTCATCAGAAAACCTTTCGAACGATTTTTTAAGCAACATAGAAGAAGAACTTGATATCTCTGACAAAATTACGGAAAAATTAAAATCTCTAAAAGAAAATTTGTTCTCATTTAAAAAACCACAAAATTTAGATGAATATTATCACTTTTGTGGATTTTTGCTTGCAAAAAAAATTGGGTACATTTTACTTATTGCCGCTTTACTTGGTGGTATTTGGTGTTTAATAGCAATAGGGATTCCACACATTAAACTTGGTGAAAAATTGCAGGGAAGTGATGCAAAAGAATGTTATTATGATGCTCCAGGTTTGAAAAGATACACTGGGAAAGCCCGCGTTTTTTCAAAAAAAAGTGATGCCTTATATGAAGGATCCATTTCTAATGGCATAGCCAATGGCTTAGGGGCACTTTATGACAAAAATGGCAGTTTACTTTATAGAGGTGCATTCACAGACAACGGTTTTTGCGGGGAAGGAACTATGTATTTTCGCAACGGACAGGCTAAATATACTGGCACGTTCTTAAAAAATTTGTTTCAAGGAGACGGAACTCTTTCATTTGAAAATGGAAAGGTAGAGTACATTGGCAAATTTTTAGACGGCAAAAAAAACGGACCTGGAACACTGTTCGACGAAACCGGGGCAAAAATTTATACCGGAATGTTTTATGACGACGCCCCCGATTTAAGCGCGCATCTGAATATTGCAGTTTCAAAATTGCAAGATATATTTTTAGGTTCG
Organism: Oscillospiraceae bacterium; assembly: GCA_031266415.1. Taxonomy (GTDB): domain Bacteria; phylum Bacillota; class Clostridia; order Oscillospirales; family Ruminococcaceae; genus BNZN01. The sequence goes on from JAISBB010000005.1 coordinate 149,875, forward strand.
AAAGTAATATATAACAGCGAAGGGAAAATATTCATAAACTACCCCGACATGAATTGCATAATAGTCGCAGATAAAAACGATACTTCACTTGGAAACACAAATAAAATATTTATCATACCACCAAGCTATTACCCTGGAACAAATTCCTCGTCAAATCGGCTTAACTTAATGGAAATACTAAATGGAGGGAACTTTGTAAATGGGTTCACTAAACTAACATCATCTGAAATGTGTGTATTTGATGTGATGAGGAGCAACGGAATAAATAGGTTCAAAAATTATGAGGCTGTTTCAAAAGAAGAAATCTTAGAAGATGTATTTAACATAACAAAAGCATCTACCAGTGAAGAAATCTACATCAGCAAATACAAAATTAATAATTTTATCTATACATTTTATTTTGAGACGTTAGATGGCCCTTGTGTATTCTATTCTATTGAAAGGTTGGGGTAAACATGCCTCTCGACTTTTTCAAAAAAGGAGCAAATATTATTGCAGCTGTTTGTTTTACATGCAGTTTCATCAACGTGCTAAATTTTAAAACAAACGCCATGCAAGAAATTGACGTTAATACATTAACAGAAATGGCTATCACCATAGATAAAACTCTAAGCAACCTAAATGCAAGCATAGCACTTCAGGATACAAAACGCAAACAAGCACAAGACGCAATTCCAGACACTCGCGAGAAAGAATCAACCGCAAATTCCAGTTCATTGTTTAGCACAACAGAACCAGAAACGCATGGAATGCCAAAAGAAATCGACCTGCTTACCAAAGTAGCAAAAATCGATGCCGAAACAATCACTTTGCAGCAACAGCTAGGTGAAAGAAAACGTGAATTGAAAGAGCAAGTAGAAAAATTATTTTTAACATGCTATTGCATACAAGAAAAAATTAAATATATGACTCAGGATTTGCAAACTGAAGAAACTGCATTACCTGAAATTGAAAACCGTGTGCAACTTGGTGAACTCACTTTCGCGGACATGCAAATGCTTCAGGGAACAATTGCAAATAAGAACAAACAACTAATACAACTTAAACAAACCTGGGAAACTGAAACAGCAAAACTCAGCTCACTTACCAGCCAAAGCTTTATTGGATGTAATCTTAAAAGTCCATTAATTACATGTGTAATTCCACGAGATAAAGTCTCACGTATGATTGATTATGCATTAGCGCACCGGATTGACACCTGCGAAGCAGAAACTAAAAGAAAATTAGAAGAAAATAGAACGAATGCAATATTTGATATATATAAATCTCGGTGGCCAAACAAAATAGCCACACTTGAACCTGCCGTACAAGCAACTGGCCCAATAAATTGGGACGTAACAACAAGAATCTACGACAACTTTCTACAAGCAGTGACTACCTCTTTGGACAAAGATTTTTATATGCACATTATGTCTGTTACCATTCGCATTCCAATGACCCAGCTTCAAGGAGATGGGGGTGGAACTAGATATTTTGACGGCGAAAAATATTGTTTATTAGAAGCCTTGCGGCAAAGAGAAGAAGCACGAAACCAAGAAGAAATAACAACAACAAATGTTCGCAATAACTTAATTGCAAATTATGAAGAACTAATGGCTTTATTTCAAGATTATCAACAGAAAATTGATGCGTACAAAAAAACAGAAAAAAATTACACCCAAATTAATTTAGGTAGCCTGCTAGGCACCAACACTTTCAAAGAAATGCAACAAGCAAAAGACGCGCTTCAACTGGCAAAGCAAACAGCAACCGACTCACTAATAGATTTTAATGCAGCTTTCATAAGCTTAGACAAGGAAACATGCGGTTGGGGCACTCTATTTAAAAAAGGTGAAGATATATTAGAAGTGGAAAGTGGCGTTTCAGCACAACTACACTACGATATTGAAAATACAATAGAGCAGCGCAAATCTATATTTACATTAACAATCCTAGAGGAGACTAACATCATAGCCACAGATTATGAACTTTGGGTCCAAGGATTTCAAGTTGGAACACAGCAACCGATCTCACAGTCCATGTCTTTGTTTCCCCCAGAAATTACGGGCTTAAGTGAAGTAACAGTAAAGCTGTTTAATTCAGGTGAATTTGTTGATGAAGCAACATTTAATGGATTGGACCCAAGCGGTAATTTAAAATTAAAGGTGGCCGAAACAAACGCTGCAATAAAAAACGAAGAAGAAGAAGCGCTACAAACTCAACAACTATTAAGTGACATAAATGGAGAAGAATCTCCCCAAACCGAATTAGGGAACTATCACTTGCAAAACGACAGTTCAATCAATTCTAAAATTGGAGTTGTGTTATTTACCGTTTCCCCAAATACTGAAACAATTAAATATTTTAGAGTTCAAATTAAAGAAGACACAAGCGTTATGGCAAGCAATACTCTTTCCCCGGTTAACGAACCCATAAGACTATTAAGCGTTATGTTTAAAAATCCAGAGGACATAGAAATCCTGCTGTATAGTTCAAGCAGAAAGCTATTGCACACAGCAAACCTAGATGAAGCGAATAACAAATTAATTGAAACAGTGAAAATTTAAAAGGGATATCTTAGACTTTTATTTTTAAGGAGGGAACCAAATGATTGGCAAGAAAAAAACACAAATAAGAGCAATTTTGCTAAGTGTTTTAATATTGTTCCCTTTAACTTTAACTAAAGTGCACCAGGCCGAGGGCCCCTTAACAACAGAGAACTGGGTAACCGAAGTTGCAAACGGTACATTGTTTTTCTCAAATTCAAGTTGGCTTATCAACATAAATGCTCTTACCCCAGAAATACTAGCAATAGTATCGGCAGCACAATCTCAATCAATGGAAAATGAGCCAACAACTCAAACACAGGGGAAAATACTTATTAAATCAAATGTAAATTCAGCTACAGCAGCAGAATCAGGAGACCTCAGTAACTCACGAAATGATGGGAATTGGTTCTCGCTTGAAAATATCAACGATGTAAGTGCACTAACACCAGAAGGGGAACCTGTTAGCAATGCCATTGTAGGCAAACAATCGGCACATTATTACACAAAAGAAAACGGCTTAACAATTGACCTTACAAGCGGCAGATCGGTAAATCCTTTCGCACTAACTGACCCGTATAATCTCAACTTACGCCCTGAACTTGCAAGCTTAAAAAACCAATTAAATATACTGAAATCAAACAATGAGAAAAATGCAACAGACGTGGCCATTATTGAAAAGATTTTCAGTCCCATTACTCTAACCACCGAAATGCAAAAACTTAATAAAAACCAAGAAGCACTTGCAAAATTCGGAGAATGGCTAATATCTCAAAACAGTTCGTCTGCAGAATTAGCACAACTAAATAAAATCCAAGCACAAACCAAGGAAGCAATTGACCAACTGATTTTAAATGCAGAACAAGAAAAATTGGCAGCGGCATGTCAACCAGAAACAACTCAAGAATCCGGTGATGAATCCCAGAAAGAAGACACAAAAAGTGAAGAGGAAACGAAAGATAAAGGCCAACCATCAACAGACACGCTTAAAATACTCTCTGACACCTTGCAAAAAATATCAGTCAAGACTCAACCTGATTCTAGTAAAGAGTCAACTACTAGCGCTATAGAAATGGCAAAAAATTCTCAAGAAGAGGTCTTAGTCAAAACTCTCACGCAGGAATATAACAGTGCAAGAGAAAAACTTTTATGTTTAGTGGATTTAGACAACATTACAGCCGGGCGCGTTCTTGCAAGAGACCGTGAAAATCAAACGCTAAATAAACTAGCAACACAAACTCTTCAAGATTATTCCACTAAATTAACAGCGGGAGAATCTGAAGAATATAAACAATCAAAAGATCAAAACAAAAAATCTATTTTGCAACAAACTCAAAACCAAATACAAGAAACAAACGAGGAAATACTCTGGCTTGTACAAGCAATAATATTGCGAAGCGAAAACGGTGAAAATAAAGTAGCAACTTTAACTAAATTTACTAATGAAGCAACAAACACAAAAGGCGAGATCCCACACGATGATTTTCAAGAACCTATGCAAAAATGCGTAGATGATTTGATATCAAAACTTGTAGCCATACAAGCACAATATCAAATACAGTTAACAGGTGGCACAACGTCAGACGCACAAAAAAAGGAACTTGCCATCTTGCAGAATGAATATAGAAAGGCACTAGATTCCAATGATATTGCAAAAGTAAAACAACTTGAAGCAAAAATAGCTGCCTTAGGGGAAAAAATGAAGAATAATGAAACTAAGGCCTTAACTCAAATATCACAAATTGACAAAGATATAACAAAACTAACGAACGAAAAAACTGTCTTGTACCGTAAAAAAGAGACATCAACCGCAAAAAAGAAATCAGCCACAAACGAATCTGACACAGCATTGCAAAAAGAAGCGGTCGCCGTAGACAACGAAATTGCAACAATAAGTAAAGAAATCTCAGAAAAAGAAAAAGCGATCTCAGGAAAGAAATTGGAGCGCAACCAATTGCAACAAGAGTTATCAGAACCTACTCGCAAAAAAATGGATGCCGTACAAACTCAAGTTGACACCGCAAAACAAAAAATAGCTAGCCCTCTCTTTTCTCCGGCTGATGTTGCCCCCATAGAAAAACTTGTTAATGATTTGACCACTCAGGTAGATTCTGGCACTTCCACAACAGCACTCGCGCAATTAGCAGCTGCCATTGACGACCGCGCAATAAAGGAAGGGGAAATTCCAGAAGGATTAACTAACCTTCGTGGGAAAATTCAAGAAAATCAAGACCAGGATTCTTCATCGCAAGTTAAGGTTCAAAAAACTGCATCTGAAATCAAACTGGATCTGGATTCGGCTATGAGTGATTTAAAAATCTCAGATGCAAAAAAAACAGTAACGCGCTTAATAACATTAAATGAACTGGCAACTAGTGGCAATAAAGCTTGCGCGGCTCTTTTAAAAAGGGAAATGGCAAGTGCCGTAACCGAAAGCCCCAGTGTTATAAAGCATCCTACACAAGCAAAAGATGGCACACTTCAAGTCCCTCTTGGAAATGCAGCCGAAATACTCGGCGGAACTTATGCTCATGACGAAAGTGGCAAAATTGCTTATTTGATTTTAAAGTCAACCATTTATGAGGTTCACAATGGAAATAAAGTAATTAAAAAAAGTAAATTAGGGAAAAAGAAGCAAGACACCATTGATGAAGAAGCAGAAATGCCAGGAGAAGCGGTATACACTAGTTCTGGGATGCAGGTACCAATCGATTATCTAGCAGATGAACTTCAAATGCAATATCAAACAATAAACAACCTATTACTATTGTTCACGAGCGACACAGCAGATGCTGCAACTAAAATAGAAGCTACATTAAAAAAAGAGGAAATATAAACGGAGGTGAAAGTTTTTGGCAGAATATATGGTTGTTTCTGACATTGGAGATTGGATTTTGAAAAATTTAAGAAGCAAACTATGTCCAGAGCCACTTTTAAATCCACAAGCCATTGAATTTGCATCTCCTACAGATGAAAATTCAGATTATACACTTGGCATTTTCTTTTACGACCTGCGAGAGAACCTAGATCATGTTAATACTAAACTCACTCCAACAGAAGATCGCAAATTACGGTTCCCTCCACACAACCTTGTTATTTATTACATGTTATATATCAATGCTGCTGCTCAAATTGGAGTAAAATCACTGGATGCACAGAAGATAATAACACGCACTGCACAAGTGCTTTTTGACCTCCCTACGGTAGATACTGGAAGTTTTCGCGGAACTACCGGGCAATTTAATGAAATTGCAAAAATTACAGAATCACGGCTTACTTTTGATGAGAAAACCAAAATATGGTCAACGCTTAACAAGCCATTGCAGCCTGCACTTTACTTTGAAGCTTCACCAGTATTTATCGCTTCTGAAAAAATCATCGGAGAACCAAAAGTAATGAAGGGAACCTACAATTTAAGCGAAACGAGGTAATTCAAATGAGCAAAAGTATAATACACGCAGTTACATTCGTTCTTGCATTAAGAAACAGCTGGAATGACGAGTTGGTAACATCTGCATTTATTTTTAAACTAAATGGAGACATTAAATTGCCAACAAGAAAAACATTCGGGTACTACGTGTTTATGGACTTAGAAAGCTCTACATTTGAAGTGGAAATCTCTCATCCCGATTTTTATATAAAAAAAATAAACATAAACATGAATGATGCACTTGAGTTAGATTTGGTATTGGAAGTTCCATTAATTCCTCTATTTCGAAACAGATTACCATCAGGGTGCACCACCATTTATGGAAAAGAAATTGACCCACACACTCAAGTATATGCAATTAGGAACAAACCAAGAAGCGGCATCCAATTTTTGCAACTCAAAGATGAAGATGTAATAGAGGTAAGCAACATCAACAAATTGACAATATTAGGAGCAACTCTGGCAGCTTTTGATTCAGAAAATCTGACATTTGACACATTTACTGTGATAAAAAAATGTGCACAGGACATATATAAAATAGATCGAAAATTACCAGAACATTACAAAAAAGGGGCTCCAATTTTAAAAGCATATGTAGGCATGGTGAATGAAATCGGACATTTTAGTATATTTGTAGGTGATTATCAAGAGTGCCATGATTATATTTTGAAATTTGTTAAAAGTGGTAGCATAAGTTTCAAAGCCATTACCTTAAACGATACGTTAAATAAAGTCCAAATGAAATGAGGTGGTTAAATTGCAATGTCTATCAAATGGCGTTAAATTGGAGTGTTTATGGGGCACAATGCCATCTACACTTACGGTATTACCAGAAAGTAGAGTTTTAGTGGAAGGGAATCCCATTGGGTGCATTAGTGACAACATACCGGAGATAAACATGGCGTCTTTTGGAATGTGCCGGTCTTTGGCAAACCCAGTAGTATTATCGGCAACAATTCAAGCAGGCGGTATTTTAACTCCGCAACCTTGCGAACCTATTATTGTCAGCACTTGGGTTCCGTTTGAAGCAAATGTCATGGCAGGCAACAAACCCGTGACAACAACTAATAGTTGCTTAGAATGTGCTTACATTGGAACGATTTCTGTTGTTGCCCCCAACCAATCAAGTGTGATTGCTGGGTAATTTTCTTTACGTTAATTAATGTCATTTTTCACTTAAAAATAAGAATCTTTGCGGCCTTTCAATGGAAAAAACAGGAACAGACAATGAGATTTGAGTATTTTTAGTGCAGATTGACATTAAAATATATATCCGAAAGGGGGAAGATTTTAAGTTTAATCGCTTAAAATCGGACGAGTATGGCTGAGTATTTGTCACCGGGCGTTTACGTGGAAGAGGTTGCTGGCGGCTCGCGAGCAATTACCGGTATTAGCACAAGTGTTGCCGGTTTTGTTGGACTAGCTGTAAAGGGAAAAGTCAAAGGGACCCCGGAATTAGTGACTAGCTTTGCAGAATACCAAAGGAAATTTGGTGGCTATTTGGGTGAAAACACACACGGCGAATTTAGATATCTGCCGTATAGTGTTGAACAGTTTTTTCAACATGGTGGTTCGAAGTGTTATGTTATGCGTGTTGCACCACCAGATGCAAAAACAGCATTCAAAGAAACACCAAACAAAAAACTAAGGATATCTGCAAAAAATCCAGGTTCTTGGGGGAACGATGTTGTTGTTTCTTTCGCAAAAAGCTCACAGAGTAAAACTCAAATTTTAGAGGAATACGCAAAAGATAACAAATACATTCTAAGGTCTGCTGCAGGTTTTCATGTTGGCGACACAATAATGTTTTCCGATGGAAAAAAGCAAATCTATAACAAAATAACAAAAATTATTGGCAATTCAATCATTACAGAAAAACCATTTGAAGCTGGCGTTGCAGACACAAACCTTATTGCAACAAAAATAATTTCTACTTGTGAAATTAATATTCAGGTTGCATATGCCGGAACAATTGAGAAATACGAATTTATTAATTTTAATCAATTTTCTCCAAATTTTATTGAAAAGCGTATTGGAAGAAGTGGGTTAATTACTATTGCATTCAACGGTGCCGGAACAAAACCCGACGAAAAGCAAGATGCAAAATCACTCATGCAAATTCTTTTCGATGAAGATCTCACGCAGGCAGTTTTAACTTTGGCTGCAGGCGCTGATGGCAATATTGCAAGCGTTGACCCCTCTGTTTTCATAGGAGAGGATAAAGGTCCATCTGAAAGAACTGGGATTCAAGCATTTTTGGAAAACAATGTTGTAAGCATGCTGGCAGTTCCTGGAATTACAGACCATTCCGTAATAGTTTCTTTAGTTAACCACTGTTCTCAATTGGGAACTCGCATGGCAATTTTAGATGCACCAAAAAATATTACCAAAGTTGAAGAATTGTTGGGATATCGGTCTGTTGTAGATTCTTCATACGCCGCGATGTACCACCCATGGATACAGATCTATGACATGTTGGACAAAAGGCAAACAAATATCCCGCCATCTGGAGCGGTTGCCGGGATTTATGCACGCTCTGATATCCAAAAAGGGGTTCACAAAGCACCAGCAAACGAAAATGTCAGCTGCACAGGGCTAAGTTGCTTCTATAACAAAGCAGAACAGGACCTATTAAATCCTGCCGGTGTTAACTTAATTAGAGCATTCCCAGGCCAAGGCATTAAAATTTGGGGAGCAAGAACCTGTTCCGTAGATGCAAGTTTCAAATATATTAACATTAGAAGACTGTTCATTTATCTTGAAGAATCTATTAAATTAAACACTACTTGGGTCGTTTTTGAGTCAAACAACGAGACACTTTGGGCAGCAGTTAACCGCGCAATTACCAACTTTTTAACCACCGTTTGGCAAAGCGGTGCTCTTGCCGGAACAACACCAACTGAAGCATTTTTCGTTGACGTAAGTAGAAATACCATGAGCCCTGATGACATTTCAAACGGTCGTATGATCTGCACTATTGGGGTAGCACCAACAAAACCAGCCGAGTTTGTTATCTTCCGGATATCTCAATTGGTTGGCGACGTTGCACAAGCTTCTAGTGAATCTTCTAGTGAATAAAATAAATCTTAGCGGTTTCCAAAATTTAAACAACAGAGGAGGATAAATAATGGGAGTAGCAACAGCAGCAGCAGGATCTGCTTCCGCAGGTGCCGTTCCCCTGAGGGGACAAAATTATTTAGTCGAGTTTGCAAACACCGAACACACACTTTCTGCCAGCAAAATAAGTGGTGGGGACGCAACTATTAGTACATCACCATATCGAGCAGGAGACTCTTCGTTACCTTACGTAGAAAATTTCCCCGGAATGATAGCATTTAGCATTCTTTCAGCATCACACGCCATGTTCGAAAATAAAATAGAAAATTGGAACTGGTTAGAAGACATTGCACTAGCAGGGACTCAATTAGAAAAAGATACTATGACAATCTCTCTCCTAGATGCAGACCTCAACACAGTTCTTGCAGTTTGGCAGGCACTCGGCGTGTTTATCTATAAAATTAGTGGCGTGGATTTAACCGGAGACAGCAGCAACATTGTAATTGAGACTGTGGAATTCAGTCTTGACAACATAGGACGAACACAATAAATTACAAAAACTAACTCTGCGGCAAGGTGGTCTTTTAAAGGCCACCTTGCACAAACAAAAAAAATAACATGTGTTTGGAGAGGATATAAGTGCTTACCACAGAATATGAATTTACATTACCAAGGGGCTATATAGATAAAGCAGGAGCAATCCACAAAAAAGGGAAAATGCGTCTAGCAACTGCAGCAGACGAAATTCTTCTATTAAAAGATCCAAGAGTACAGCAAAATGCGTCATATTTAACCATTCTTGTGTTAGCACGAGTAATTATTAAACTAGGGACAATTGAGCCAGTTAGCGCAACAATAATAGAAAATCTATTTACCGCAGATCTTGCATTTTTGCAAGAAATGTACCAGAAAATAAACGAGGCAGCTGCACCACAAATGCGTGTGGTGTGCCCTAAATGTGCGCACGAATTTAATACTCCACTAAATTTTACTCAAACGGGCTAGCTTTATATCAAGAAAAAGAACTCTACCGTGAAATGGCATTTATTTCCTACTATTTTCACTGGAGTTGCAACGAAGTGATGGAGCTAGACCACATAAGTCGAAGAAGATGGTGCCAGGAAATTTCTAAAATAAATGACACTGTAAGCAATAAACCCAAAAGCATGTTTGAGATATAATAGAAAAGGAGTGAGTGGATTGAGCCTAAATCCAAAAGGATTCTTGCCTATATATCATTTTTACGCCATGTTTGACAAATTGATGTTTAGCTTCTCTAAAATTTCTGGGCTTAAAAATGCTGTTGAATTCAAAGCCATTGCAGAAGGTGGTTCAAACCAACTGGCTATATTACCCGATCAATCCACACAATCAAACAGTGTCACATTTGAAAGACCATCAACCACTACTGACAAAATCTTCAACATAACGGTAACACCAGGCACCCCCTTCAATATAATTAGTATTTTCATAACACAAGGATCTATCCCCAGAAAATTAATCACATTAAATCCGTGCCTTGTTACAAGCGTTTCTTACTCTGAATTAGATGCCACACAGTCGGGCATTGTGATAGAAACTATAGATATAGCATATGGGCACCTTTCATCAATAACAATGTAATGATGCTGTAACGAAAAAATGCGTAATTTGTGGGGGTTTGCATCGTGATAAATAGCATTAAAGAATTAGAAGATAAATACGCACTAGTGAAAATAAAAAATTTGCAATTTGAAATAAAAATGATCTGCCACCAACCATTCCTTATTTGCACCCCTATGTTATCCCGTAAATTAATTAAGCTTTTTGGCAAAAAATTTGGCGATGTACCACCTGCAAAAATTAATCTTTTGCAAACCCTAAAAAATGAGAATGCACCAGAAACAACACAGCCCATGGTAAATAACATCACAACAAACAATATATCATATGTAACACATAACTATGATTTGAGCCATGTGACACAAGAGATAATTCAGCAGTTTAAAAAAAAAACTATTGACATAGCCAACAAATATGATTTGTGGAGCCGAAAAGAGAAGCAACAAGATCATAAAAAATTAATGCAAACTTTGCGCGTAGAAAGTGCACTTAAAAGCGAAACCGAGAAATACAAAATTACCCTTAACAATCTGCACTTGCTAGAATCCAATGAACACACGGAACAAATTGCAATTCGGGAAAAAATAATTGAACAACTAACTGAAAAACACATGGAGTTGCAACAGAAAGTTAATTTTGTTCTTTCAGAGAGTAAAAATGCTAACACTTTTAAAGAACAGCATGTAAAGTTAGTCAACACCGTATTGGAAGTGTTAAGTTTATGCGGCACAGAAACAAATATCATAAAAGAGCTGCGAAGTATGTGCCGAAACAACAAAAGCATTTTGGTGAAAATAAAAGAAGCCGAAATGCAAACAACAAATAAAATTGAGCAAGTTCGTCTGTTAATGCAGAACACAGACGTGACGTCAATTGAAATAAAGAAAAATTTATTCTCTGTAATTTCGGGAATTACAGAAGCGGAAATTACAAACCTGCAAATACAAAGAGAGATTGAAAGAGAATATAAGGAATATACTGTTGGCACACATAAATTGTCAACAAAAGATGTAAATAGACAGTTTTTAAAAAAACTGTCTAACATCAACAAAGGGAAATCTCTTGATGTTCACCATACTGCCACAACAAACATCCTCTCCAACACTCACATACACGAACAGTTAAAATCATTCCTGGATTCCATTGAAAACAAGACTTCTAACATCAGCAAAGGGAAATCTCTTGATGTTCACCATACTGCCACAACAAACATCCTCTCCAACACTCACATACACGAACAGTTAAAATTATTCCTGGATTCCATTGAAAACAAGACTTCTAACATCAGCAAAGGGAAATCTCTTGATGTTCACCATACTGCCACAACAAACATCCTCTCCAACACTCACATACACGAACAGTTAAAA
>JAISBB010000007.1 GCA_031266415.1 Oscillospiraceae bacterium
ACGAACACCAAATTGAGGTTAAAAAAATGCCTGGCGTCTTTGGGACTTCGGGCAGAGCTTGGACCACAGCTGCGTCTTGCGGGAGCGCAAGCGAACGGAGTTGCTGTTTCGGCGAGACGTCGTATTTTGGACTTGAACGCAGACTTGGTAGCTGTTCGCGTTGCGCGTTCTGGTTGTTTAGTTGCTGCGGAGGCTCTTTTTAGTTCGTTTCGTGATCTTTGTAAGGCCGTTCTGAACGGAATGCCACCTGCAGAAGCGGTAACTGCCGCGATATCTTTGTTTTCGTCTTTGAATTCAAGCATTTCTGTTCGTGATAGAAAAGGACAAGACCTTCTTTCAGGCGCTTACGAAATTACAAAATTCGGCGGGGAGTCCGGTGCTGTTTTAGGGAAGGTTAGTTTCACAACTTTAGGGACCGATCTTGGACTTGGTGGCTTTGGAGTGGCTATTTGTGCGAGGGCGCTAATGAAGGCCGTTGGCGCTTATGATCCTGCGATTTCTTTGAACAACGTTTGGCTTGCGGCATGTGCGTTAACGAGCGCAGCAGCACTTGGTGCGCCAGGTCATTTGCTGGACCCAGGAACTCCATTGGCTCTAGCAAATGCATTCGGGCCAGCCGGAACAGGAATTGGTGTTCCAAGCAATGCTCCTGGGGTCGGCGCAAGTCCGCTAGCGATGTTTCAACATGATTTCGCGGCTACAGAGGGTGGCGATGCCGATCTTGCTAGTGCGCTTCAATGTCAAACCGCATTTTTAGCGGCTGGTATGGATTCCGCGTGGTTTGCGCAACTTGGATTTTTTCGAAATAGCATGGACAATACAGGTCGATTCGGGGGGGGTGGTATTTTGGCGACAGACGCAATTTCGGGGACTTTATTGGAGGGTGGTTTTCGCCTCGACTCAGAAACTTTGGGTGGCATTTTTAGAGTAGCATCGTTAGGTGAGGTCGGGGCTCGATTTTGTTCGCAACTTTTAAGTGAACTGGTAAATTTATTTGTTGTACCTTGCTGTATGGGGTGCTCTTCTGCTTTTGATGGATTGATGTTGGAACTTGGTTGTGTTCACAAAACAGAGACCCTTAACCGGGGTTTCTATGACGATTCTGTTGCCGCAAGTCCAGAAGTGATAGCAACATCTTTGCAAACGGCGAAAAATACATTTGACGAAACATTGCGCCTTTTGACTATAATTTTGCAGCAATTGAAAGAGCAATCTCATGCTGTTGATAGAATGATATAAGTTTTTTGGTTTTGCTTTTTGACGTTGTGTGGAAAATGAATATTGATATTATCTATGTGAATTTAAAAGATTGTGAACACACAGTTGCTTCTAGGCGGCAAGTAACCCATTGTTTTTGATGGGTTCTTTTTTTTTAATTTCGCATCAACAAGTTCGCCAACGTTTCACGAGTGGTCAATGAATAGCGGGTTAACAACAAACACTAGCGGTTTGGTGCCCAAACTGCAACTTTGTGTGTTCGTAGTGGTTGGGAATGGGAAAGGGACGAATCCACCCGCCAGTAATAACAAATGCCTTTTTTGTGGTGTTTCGACCGCGAATGTGTAAATTGCCTTTGCAACGTGTGTTTGGTCTAACAACCTTGGGTTACTGGCGCTATTTTGAAATGAAGGACTTTGTTACTTTGCTTGCATTTTTCGGGGCCACTTTGAGTGTAGAATAATGATGTTGAAAAGAATTGCCGTTTAAGATGCAGAAACCGTTAAATTTGGTGAAGAAGCTGAGTTTTTACCGCAGAAATTGAAGAGAAGGGGGAACTGGACTATGTAGCATGATTGTATGTATTTGTCGTGGCGTATTGGGGCCTGGGGGCTAGTTGGGGTGTGGGCCCGGGAATTGGTTTTACAGAAGACGAGTTTTATTTAAATCCAAACGAATTCTGTGAATTCAATGGCACCTTCTTTGCAGCCAACGAAGGTGCCTTTTTTGTTTAACAATTCACCAGGACTTAATGAAAATTTGTTGAGGATTACTTTTGCATTTGTGATTTTTGCAGTTTTTTCGTTAAAATTGGCGCGCGCAACAGGCCAAATGTTGAATGCTCGAATTTTATTAACAATTTTTTGTGCTTCCTGGTTAAAATCTAAAAAGGCCATCTCTTTTTTTAAGAGTGGTGCAAATGTTGCGGCGGATTCTTGTTGTTTTTGAGCCACAAAATCAGACTCTTGAATTAAGGAAAGAGCACGAATGAGTTCTTGTTTACCAAGCTCTGCCAAGGTTGCAAACAAAGTTTTGGCTGTAGCTTCTGGCTCGATTTTTATTTCGCATTGACAAATAATCGGCCCGGCATCTAATTGTTCTTCCAGTAAAATTATTGAAATTCCAGTTTTTTTTTCGCCGTTGTGCAGTGTCCACTGAATTGGTGCACCGCCGCGATATTTGGGTAATAATGAAGCATGCACATTTATGCAACCGTATTTCGGGATTGTTAAAATTTCTTTTGGAATTATTTGACCGTAAGCCGCTACAACAATTACGTCTGGGTTCAGTTTTTCAATTTCTTGCAATACTGTTGATTCACACAGTTTTCCTGGCTGAAATACCGGAATTTTTGACAATTGAGCTATAATTTTTGTTGGTGGTTGCGTGATTTTATGCCCGCGATTTTTGGGCCTGTCAGGATTTGTGAAAACAGCAACAACTTTTAAGTGATTTTCTAGCAATCCGATTAAAATTGTTGCTGCAAACTCTGGAGTTCCCATGAAAACGATTCTCACACTGATTGTTCCTCTCTTATTCGATTGCAATATCTTTAAAAAGTCTTCCAACTAGGTGGTCGGTTTCATGGCACGCAATCCTCGCATCTAGATCATGTAAAGTTACTGTAAATTCCCTACCATTGCGATCCCAAGCTTGCAGTTCAATGCTTTGTGGGCGCTTTACTTTTCCAGATTCTTCGGGGCATGAAAGACAACCTTCCACAGCAATAGATTCACCTTCTGTTTTGATTATTTGTGGATTAATAAATTCTTGTTGTTTGCCATTGTTATGCAAGACGAAAATATTACGCAAAATTCCAACTTGGTTTGCCGCAAGCCCAACACCACCAGAATATTTTAATGTTTCGTGCATATCGTCTAGCAGACTCCATAACTTTGCATCGAATTCCTTTACCTTTTTACTAATTTTGCGCAATGCTGGTTCCGATTGCAAAAGAATATTTCGCAGTGCCATAGTAATTTTACCTCCACACGAAAATTAAATTTTATGTTTATTTGTTGCTGTTTAATATTGAAGGAGATTGCTAGGATTTGATATCTTTCATTTTTGCAAGTGAGGGCACAAAAGGTTGATTTTTTCTATTGCTGTTTTCATTTCTAATGCCGTTAATTTCTCAAGCAACTGACGCACGTCTGTTTTTTTTGGGATGTGTGCTTCTAAGGACCAATCTATTGGCACATCTTGGTTTATTGTGGCGAGGGTTTTACTTAAAAAAACTTCCGCTTTTGAATCTTTAAGTTTTTGTTGGAGTGTTTTAGATGCAATTTGATTAATATTTTCATAAATTGTTTCTATATTCCCAAATTGAGAGATAAGTGTTAACGCAGTTTTTTCACCTATTCCTTTGCACCCTGGAATATTATCTGACGGATCGCCTGCTAATGCTTTCACGTCGATTAATGCTTCCGGTTGCACTCCATATTTATCGATGATTACTTTAAGGGTTACGATTTCTGAAAAGGGGGATTTCGATTTCACAGTGGGAAAAATTACATCCACGTTTTTTTCAATGAGTTGATATGCATCACGGTCGCCCGTTAGCAACTTACATTTGACTTTCGGTGAATTGTTTTTGCTGATGGTTCCTAAAATATCATCTGCTTCAAACCCGGGGCACTTGATAACAGAGTAGCCCATTAAAGCTAGTAGATCTTGTGTTTCACTAAGTTGCCAAATTAAATCTGGAGGTGTGCTTGGTCTTGTTCCCTTATATTCACTGTAAATATTTGTTCGGAAAGTTTTTCTGCTGACATCAAATGCAACGGCAATATATTTTGGTCCTATTTGAACAATAAATTTGCGTAACACATTTAAAAACCCAAAAATGCCGTTTGTTTTGTTGCTTTGGTTATTACTTAGTGGCTTAATTGCGTAGAATGTACGATTTAAAATACTGTTTCCATCTATTATTAAAAAACTCACAAGAAAAGTGCCCCCCAGTGTGAATGTGCTCGTGGAAAAAGCGATAGAGTTTTTGGCATGATTAGACTTATTATTGAACTGGAAAGAGAATAAAATATTTTTAATATAATGGCTGCCAGTTTTGAAAAAACAACCGAAACAATTGATTGGGAGTACATAAGGATTAAAAACACAATAAATATAAGCGGTTGAATTCGGCGCATTTTTGCCATTACATTTGGGAAAAAATATTCGCCAATTTCTTCGCCTGGGGTTCCGGGAATTGGAATAATATAAATTAATGAAACAAAAATGCATAATATAGCGGCGTTCCAAAAAACATAACAAAATGAGATTCCAAAGGCATTTTGCGCAATTTTTGTCACGCCAATTGCCGCAGAAAGAAATGTAAAAATAAATGCAAAAAGCAAGCCGCCGCAAGGTCCTGCCAATGCCACAATGAGTTTGCCGGTTCTTCTATCTTTAACTTTATAAAAATTAGCCGAATTTATGGGTAATGGTTTTGGCCAACCCATGCCACATAAAAACACAAAAAGTGCACCCATCCAATCTATGTGTGCTATTGGATTAAGAGTTAATCTAGCTTGCATTTCTGGAGAATCGTCGCCTAATTTATATGCAATGAGGCAAATGAAATATTGTATTACAGGAAGTACTAAAAAAACAAAAATCGTTTTGGAAAGGAAACGCGCGGCGAAATCCGGAACATTATATGTGTTAATCATTTTTAGCCCTTTCAGTATTTTATTTCTTGTTATTGTATCAAAAAATAAAAAGAAAGTAAATGGAATTTACTTGTAAGCACGAAAGTTATTTTTTTGTTTTAGCTCAACTTATGATTTATAATTAAGCTGTCGTTATGTATCAGTTATTAATCAGATTTTGCAGGAGGTTTTTTTATGGCGCTGCGGTTGCTTATTGGAAATTGGAAGATGAATCAAACAAAGGCTTGCACTGTCTCGCTTCTAAATCAGTTTGCTCAAGCGAATTTTTTTAATTGTGAGGTGGTTTTATGTGTTCCATTTGTTTTTTTTAGCTTGGCCTCTGATTTTTTGTTTGGGTCTTCCATAAAATTAGGCGCACAAAATTGTCATCACGAAGAATTTGGTGCATACACCGGTAGTATTAGTGCTTTAATGATCAAAGAATTTGGCTGTGAATATGTAATTGTTGGTCATAGTGAGTGCCGAAAATATCTAAAGGAAGATGGCAATGTAATAAATAAAAAATTACAAGTGATATTGAAACATAATCTGAAGCCAATTCTTTGTATTGGGGCAGATTTGCACGTTGATTTAGAAAATTTTGAAAGTGCTGTTTTAATGCCATTAAAAACTGAGCTTTGTGGGATTCCTCCAGATCTTAGAAGCAAAATTGTTATTGCATTTGAACCCAACTGGGCTATTAATTCCGTGCACGCAGCACCGATCACGGTTGTTGCAAGGGTAGTGAGTGACATTGCAAATTTGTTTGGCGATTCTGTGCCACCTATTATTTATGGTGGGTCTGTGACTTCAAGTAATGCCTTAGAGTTTCTTGCGTTACCCAATCTTGGTGGGCTTTTGTTGGGTAGAGCATCTCTTGATTTTTTTGAATTTGCAAAAATAGCAGAACTTTTTGAAATTTAATTACTGATTGCTACTTAATTTGCACAGTAAGTTAAGCACGGATTTTATTTAATATTCTCTGGCGCTTTCAAGTATGCTAATGGTACGAAGAGTGTGGTATTTGAACAAAGTTTTTTATCTACGAGTTAGGTATTCGAGCGATGTTGATTATTTGCAGATGATTTATTTAATACTTATTGCGGCAACGGCTGGTAATTCCATACCTTCCAGTAGGTGTAAACAAGAACCACCGCCGGTTGAAATGTGTGTTATTTTTTCTGAAAGGTTCATTTGTGTTACGGCTGCTGCAGCATCACCGCCACCTATAATAGAGATCATATCTGTTTCAGAGATTGTTTGTGCAAGTTGTTTTGTTCCTTTTGCGAAATTAGGGAATTCACAAACACCCAACGGTCCATTCCAAATTACGGTGCCACCTGCAGATTCGCGAATTGCCTTTGAAAATGTGTTTGCCGTTTGTGGCCCAATGTCCATCCCCATATAATCTGGCGGGATTTGTGAAACTGGCACTGTTTTGAATTCAGCGTCATTGCGAAAGCCAGTGGCAACAACATAATCAGTGGGCAGCAACAGTTTAACATTTTTTTCTTGCGCCTGTTTCATTATGTCGTGTGCCAAATCAAGCTTATCTTCTTCACAGATTGAGGTTCCAATTTCAAAGCCATTTGCTTTTGCAAAAGTATAGGCCATACCGCCGCCTAAAATTACGGTATTTACTTTATTTAACAATGAATGAATTACTCCAATTTTATCTGAAACTTTGGCACCACCAAGAATCGAAACCAGTGGTCGTTTGGGGGAATTAATAGCCTGTGAAATGGTATCTAGCTCTTTTTGCATTAAATAACCAATTGCAGAAGGTAAAAATTTGCAAACACCAACAGTTGAAGCGTGAGCACGATGCGCTGCACCAAAAGCGTCGTTTACAAAAAAGTCAGCTAAAGATGCAAGTTTTTTGGCGAATTCTGGAGAATTTTCGGTTTCTTCTTTTTGAAATCTAAGATTTTCTAGCAGTACCAATTCGCCTTCTTTAATGTTTTCAACAAGCGCTTTTGCATCTGCTCCAATTGAATCTTTTGCCAGCTTAACCGGGCACCCGATTATTTTTTCTACACGTTTTACAACTAATGCCAATGAAAATTCAGGTGCGACTTTCGTTGGTCGGCCAAAGTGTGAGCACATAATAATTTTTGCATTTTTTTGAATTAAATATTTAATGGTTTTAAGTGATTCACGTATTCTGAGGTCGTCTGTAATTTGCCCTTCAACGATTGGGACATTAAAATCACACCTAACTAATACTCGTTTTCCCGCAACATCTAGATCTTCAACGGTTTTTTTATTTGCATAATACATGAAATATTACTCCTTTATTCATTTATTCATTGTTTTACGCTATTCATTGTTTTACGCTTCGCGCCTGTAAATTTTTGAAGATATTTGGGGTTGTGGCGATTATTTTATATGATAGTTTTAAAATTTTATAATAGGTTGGTAATTTACAAGTCACAATGTTAATATTTCAAAAATATTTTTTTAAGATTGGTCCCCCAGATCGTTTTTGGTCGCTGGTGCGTTTACTTCCTTTGTTAGTGTGGTGATTTTTTGCGCGCATTTTTTGCATATGTTTCGCCCTTCAAAAATTGATATATCAACGGCGCTGTGGCAAAATATGCATGCAGGTTCATATTTTTTCATAATGATTTTGTCATCTTCCACAAAAAATTCTATTGCGTCATGCTCAGAGATATTAAATTCGCGCCTAAGGCCCATTGGTAAAACAATTCTTCCAAGTTCATCAACTTTTCTTATTATGTAAAGTGCCTTCATAACTTTTTTACTACCCCCAAGATCTCAGTCGTTTAATTAAATTATTATTCGTTTATATCATCTTCATTCATGTAAATATACCTTTCTTCACAACATGGGCCCAAGGTAAATAATTTATATACAATGAATGAGATTGTTCCTAAAAATAAAGTAAACCACAGAAATTTAAAAAGATTTTTCACGCTAACACACCCCCTATATTAAGTGTTGACAAAGTCAAGTAGAGTAAAACATAACTTCACGTTGTATTCTACTCCGCGAAGATACGGTTTGTCAATTGCAAAGTCCTTTTCGTGCCTTATCAAATAACATTGACATGTTTGAAATTTTTGTGTTAAAATGAATGTGGTTGTTTGTGAAAGGGTTTAAAAAATGTGAGGAGTGCCTTTTGCAAAAAAGATTTTGGGAATTGGAACAGGTGGGGTTTGAAATGTATGCAGTAATAAAAACAGGCGGAAAACAATATAAAGTTACTACAAACGACGAAATTTACGTTGCAAAAATTGATGCTACTGATGGGACTGAGCTTGACATGGATGTTGTTGCTGCAAATAATGGCAGTGAACTCATTGTTGACTCGGCAAAGTTGGGTACTGTGAGTGTAACTTCTAAGGTGCTAAAAAGTGCCAAAGCAAAAAAAATAACAGTATTCACATATAAACCAAAGAAAAACCAAAAACGAAAAATGGGCCACCGGCAACAATACACGAAATTGCAAATATCGGCTATTAACGGGTTATGATTACGGCGAAGTTTACGTGTATTGGTGGCAATTTTAAAATAATTAGTATTGCTGGGCATGCTGGTTGTTTTAAAAATGGATGTGATGTTGTTTGTGCAGCTGTTTCTTCTGCAGTTCAGATGTTAGTGAATGGTTTAAATGAGATATTAAAACTGGGCTGCAAAGTGCACAAAAGTGAAAGCGAGATTATTTTAGTGCTTGGAACTGATAATCCTTCATATACTGAGGCAGGCCAGTTGCTATTAGAAACGTTTCGCTTACACATGGTTGCTTTGGCAGCAGAAAATGAAGGGGCAATAAAAGTGCTGATGTTGGAGGAATGACAAATGTTTATTTTGGAATTACAGTTTTTTGCGCATAAAAAAGGTGCAAGTTCAACAAAAAATGGTAGAGATTCAGAATCCAAGCGGCTTGGTGTGAAAAAAGGTGATGGTCAAATGGTTTTGGCTGGAAATATTCTCGTGCGTCAGCGTGGCACTAAAATCCACCCGGGGAGAAATGTAGGGCGCGGTTCAGACGATACACTTTTCACATTAATAAGCGGGAAAGTAAAGTTCGAGCGTTGTGGTCGTGTAAAAAAACAAGTTAGTGTTTATGCAGTTTGAGGAAATAAGGTTAAAGTGTGTTTGGGGGTGAATTTCTGTTTAAACAACAACTTTTGCATGAATTAAGTGAAAAAAAGCTCCGCTGTGAGATTATGAAGAAAGTATTTTATTGTAAATTGATATGTTAAGGCAATTTCAGTCGCGTGAAATACAGAATGTTCCCTTGACAAGTTTTTCTTGTTGCTTTAAAATAGTTTGTGGTTGTTGTGCGAATTTTTAATGGGTGGACGTAGTATATTTCTGCTGTTTGAGTTTGTAAACTATTCAGCCGATAATCGTGATATTCTGGTAATCAGTTCAGTCGCAGATGGTGCCTTAAAAATGGGCTAGTTTCTGAAATAAAAATTTCTACTCAATGAAAATTTATTCTTTATTTAATGCCCCGTAGTTTGTGTAAGAGTTATGTATGCAATTATCTTGTTTATAACTCTGAAGTGTATTGCAAGCTGTTGGGGTTATTTTTGTGAGTAGAAGCTTCTTATTTTAATTGCGTAATTGCGATTAATCGCTGTTGTGTTTGATTTTGTTGTGAAAGGGTGTGAAATTTATTTATTTTTAGATTGATGTGTTTTTTGTCGGGAGTGTCTGATTTGATTGCGCTTTAATTGGAGTTTAAAAAATAATTGCGAACAGTTTATGCCAAACTCGGTTTGTGTTCCCTCAAGGTTAATTTCAGCTGCAGTTTCGCAAACATATGAAAAAGAGTTCTAAATTTTATTGTCAAATTGTATTTTGTGTAGTTATCGATAAGATAAGGCGGCCTTTTGTTTTCTTGGGGATTTTTTGTGATGATTCTCGCAAACTTCCAAGTGCTGGATTAATATTTTTAGTTTAGCATAGTTTTTTTGTTTATGAAAAGGAGGTAGTGAAAATGTTTAAGAAAGTAATTGTGGGAATTTTGATGTTGTTTGTTTTGAGCTCTTTTACTGGAACAAGTGTATCTGAGATTGTGCTTACTTCTGAAGAAGCACAAAACTTCACGCATTGCATCTCCTGGGTAGGTGCCAAAAAAGGGCAGAAAACGAACAAACCTGTTATTCGGGATGGGAGACGTTTTTTGAGTGAGCTTTTTTTTCGAGTTGCAGCTGCAGCTAGGTGTCGAGCTCCAAATTTATCTGACGAAGAAACAACGGTGTTGGCAAAAACTGAGTCAGGTTCTCATATTATGGATATCGAAATTAAGTGTGGCCATGATAGGTGGAAAATACGTTTTGATTCTCAGGATCGATCTCTCGTGATGCTTTGATGCTTGGGGCCTTATGGGTAGTGTGCAATTTTCCAGAACATGTGGTATTCTTTTTTAATTTTGCAAAAAGTTGTATGTTTGTTGTATGTTTGTTGTATGTTTAAAATAATTTAGGAAGGGGATAGTAAAATAGTAAAAATGTTCAAGAAAATAATTATAGGGTTTTTAGCATTGTGTTTTTTGAATTTAGGGATAGTGACAAATGTTTTTGCTGGTATTGAAAACATGTCGGAAGATGACGTTAAAGGGTTAAAAACTTTTTGTGATTTAATCGAAAAATTTGGTTCCGACCATGCTAAAATGAAAGCCCCAAATCTTGTAAAACTCTTACGTGATTATACATTTACTGCTGACAACGAAGTGTCTGACCAAATTCCCTCAAATGTAGAAAACTGTGCCACAGGTATTTCCATAAGAACAAACGAGAGCACTCCAGAGGTTTTAATAATTAATGTGTATGATAAATTTATTTGTGTCCAGTTTGGTTTTAATCCAACGTTGAGAACTTTCGCAAGACTTCAGAGTTGGCGTCAATTTTGTTGACTGGTGTTTTAGATTTGATACTTTGTGGCTTTGAGTACGGCAATACCTAGTGTGTTTTACTTGTGATTTATTCCCTTGCTGGAATGTCTGTTTCGTTTACTGAATAGCATAAGGCGTAACGTAAAAGGTACGGCGGTTAATAGAGAATTTCAAACCACATAACCCCATGAAAGAAGGTTTTGTGGTTTGAAATTTTTTCGTCTTTATCTTTTTTATCTTTAATTCTTTTAAGAATGTTCGAAAAATATTAAACTCATTAATTGTTCAAAAAGCTATAAATACCATTGAATTTATAGCCAAATTTATCTATATTTTATATTGGCATAGCAATATAACATCTGATATAATTACAATTACTGAAATAAATATTAATTATATTAAATAGTGACATTTTCAAAACAAAAGAATATCTTTACGGGAAATAGCATGCACGAAATATTATGCATTGCATCCACTGATTCACCGAAAAAGACGTAGACTACAAACTAAAAAGACGGTTGTTTGGGTTGCTATACTTTTTTTGAGTGATTTTTTTGTGGGTTGTAACCGAAGTTGGGTGCCTGAATCTGAATCTATTGTCGAAGTGACAACGAGTTTAACAAGAACTGAGGCAAGTTCTCGTGCTTATAGATATTGAGTATTCGGTGGGTGAATTTTTAAAATCGGTCGATCGTGATGATTAAATGCTTTGTATCTCTGATGATAAGTGTGCAGTCTCACAGAAATGCGGTGTTTTCTCTCGATGTTGGGTTTTAGGTTTTGTTGGTTGATGTTAAACATAGTTGTATAGAGGAGATAGTTAGTATGCTTAAGAAAATAATTGGCGGAATTTTAACGTTGTATGCTTTAAGTTCTGTGTCGGTTCCAAATGTTTCTGCTGCTGGGCTAACATATTCGCAAATTTGGGGAGTAATAGGTCTGCTTTCTCAAATTGACGATATTGGTTGGCAGGCAGTTCGAAATAACTTCCCAAATGAGGCGCACTTTTTACAATCTTTGGCGATTTGTTCTTCTAACGATTGTGGTGCAGTTGGCCCAGCAATAATGAGTCAGAACGGCTACGTTTAGCGCAAGCTAAACTCTCCTTTAATTTTTATATCTGATGGCAATAGAGAAGCCTGGTTTTTTCTTGATTCAAGTGCGCGAACGTTTGAAAGGATTTAAAGTTGCAGTGACAAAAGTATCTGCTGTTAGGTTTTGTTTGTTGATATTTAAGAATAGTTTTATTGGGGCGATAATGAGAATGTTGGAAAAATTGATATTAGGGATTTTAATGTTTTTTGCTTTGAGTTCTGTTGCAGTTGCGGTTCCGAATGTTTCTGCTGTTAGACTATAGAGTGAGCTAGCGTTGTATATATGCGTTGTTGACTGTAATCGTTTGAGCGCAGCTCTAGCTGAGTTTCTGCCTCGGCCAATCTTGTTCAACGCGCGTTGTATCATGTGAGTGCCAAAAAATGTTTTTCCCCCCCCGAATATTAGAAAACCCGGTACGGATATTTGGCTACTGTTGTCAGGATGGTTTTGTAAATTTGTTGTGGTCAAAGGTCATAGACGAGCCCAATTTACTTTTGATTTAGCTTCGCGGATTCTTGTAAGAATTTAAAGCTGCTTCAAATGTGTTTTTTATTGTAGTTTCTTTCTTTCTTTAGAGTAATGGCCGTTTTTTTATTACACACACAATTTGTGTAAACATTATAAAATATTATTGAATTTATAATCAAATTTCTCTATATACTATATTGACATGTCGATATAGTATTTGATATAATTACAATTGCGAAAAGAAATATGCACTGTGCGTACGAAGAGTGGATGTTTTTAAACGAAATATTCCGCTTTGAGTTTTTGGGTTTTATCAGTTGGTGTTTAAAAATTATTTTATGGAGGAGAGACTTAAGATGTTAAAGAAAAAGAAAATGATTTCAGGAGTTTTAGCGTTGTGTGCTTTGAGTTCTGTTGCGGTGCCAAATGTGTCTGCCGTGAAAGTTCCGGTTACGGTAACAACCGTCCACAAACTGGCTACTCACGAAAAAAGGATGCTGTTAGACGAAGGGCAAACTGAGCAAATACAAAACGTGTTGAATACAATTCAAACATATGGTTGGGACTATGCCAAACGCGAAAAGTCTGATGCGGCTTTGTTTCTTATCGAACTGTTTGTTGCTATTCACAATATAAGTATGCGTAACGAGGGTGACGAGATTTTAGTTGGAGAAGCTCTGACTGATGTTAATGGGCCAGGAGTTGTTATTGTAATGAATGGAGTTAGGAAGGCCCGCCATATAGTTCGCACTATCGGTAACACCGGTTCTATATATCAGTTTGATCCAGATTCTCGAACTCTTGTAAGACTTGGTGTATAGGTGTAACCTTGTTAAGTTTTTAAATTTCGCTGATTTGTTGTCGTAGTATTTAAAATGGTTAGGGAGATAGTGAGATGTTAAAGAAGATAGTTTCAGGAGTTTTGGTGTTGTGTGCTTTGTGTTCTACAGCGGTTCTAAATGTTTCTGCTAAACCGGTGACAACTATGGTTGGTGTAACAACAGTTGTTAATCAATCGGGGCGTAAACAAAAGGCGATGCTGTTTACTGAAGAGCAAAATGATCAAGTAGTAACCGTGGTGAATTTAATTCAAAAGCAGGATTGGGATGGTGCCAAAGAACAAAATCCGGATTTAGCTAGTTTTTTTCTTGAGTTGCTTTGTCGTGTACCTAACGTATATTGTCACGATCCGGGTCGCTCGAAGATTGGAATTGGCGGTGACTCGGATTTCCGTGTAGAAAAAACGTCAGCGATGGTTTATGTAGAGTTGTTAGAAGGGAGTGTCACAATGTATTTGATAAAGCTTGTTTATAACGAGGGACGTAGTACTAGCACGTACAAGTTTGATTCAAATGCTAAAACTCTTGAAGATGTGGCGCGCACGTTTTAATTGGCCTATATAGAAGCATGTCTAGTAACTGTTTAAAAATTTAATTAATACAAAAAAAAGAACCGGCAAGGATTTCCTTTTTTCCGGTTCTTTTTTTGTATTAATTTTTTGTAATTTGCAGGATAAATTTAATTCTAAAACTCAATATTGCGGATTATATATTCTGCTAAATCTGTGATTTTTAGCTGGCTTTGTTGCATGGTATCTCGTTGCCGAACTGTAACAGATTCGTTTTCCTGTGATTCGAAATCATAGGTTATGCAAAAGGGTGTTCCAATTTCATCTTGGCGTCTGTATCGCTTTCCAATTGAGCCAGCTTCATCGAAATCAATAGGGAAGTATTTTGAAAGATGATTACAAATTTTTTCGGCAGGAGGTGAGAGTTTTTTTACCAGTGGTAAAACACACGCCTTTTTAGGTGCGAGTGCTGGGTGTAATTTCAAAACAACTCGTGTGTTGCCATCTGGCAACTGTTCTTCTGTATATGCATCACACAAAAATGCAAGAACAACTCGGTCTGCTCCCAGCGAAGGTTCTATCACAAATGGGACATAGTGTTCGTTTGTTTGTTGGTCAAAATATTCTAAATTTTTGCAACTGTGTTTCATGTGCTGTGCAAGGTCGTAATCAGTACGATTTGCAATTCCCCAAAGTTCCCCCCACCCAAATGGGAATAAATATTCAATGTCTGTTGTCCCTCTGGAGTAATGTGACAGTTCGTGTTTTTCGTGATCTCGTAGCCGAATGTTTGTTTGCGTCATGTTAAGAGATAGTAGCCAATTGTGGCAAAAAGAACGCCAAAATTTGAACCATTTTTCAGATGTTTCTGGTTTACAGAAAAATTCAAGTTCCATTTGTTCAAACTCTCTTGTTCGAAAAATAAAGTTCCCGGGTGTAATTTCATTACGAAACGCCTTTCCTATTTGTGCAATTCCAAACGGGATTTTTTTTCGTGTTGTTTTTTGTACGTTTACGAAATTAACAAATATTCCTTGTGCTGTTTCGGGGCGTAAAAATATCTCGTTTTTGTGTTCTTCTATTACACCTTGAAATGTTTTAAACATGAGATTGAATTTACGAACGTGTGTGAAATTTTGCGCTTCGCATTGGGGACACTTAATGTTATGTTTCAAAACAAATTCATCTAATTCTTGATTGCTTAAGCCATCTACATTAATCCCTGTTTGTTGCGCAATAGTTGTATCTGCTCTGTGGCGTGTTTTGCAGTTTTTGCAATCTATTAAAGGGTCGGTGAAATTCCCAATGTGCCCAGAAGCAATCCACACTTGTGGATTCATTAGAGTTGCGGAATCAATTCCCACGTTTAGGTTTTGTTCTTGTACAAATTTTTTCCACCAAGCTCGTTTTATGTTGTTTTTTAGTTCTACTCCAAGTGGGCCATAATCCCATGTGTTTGCCAAGCCGCCATAAATTTCGGAACCAGCGTAAATAAATCCTTTATTTTTGCAGAAGTTTACAATTTGTTCCATAGATTTTTCTTTACTCAATTTAATTCCTCCCCTCCAGTTGATTTTGTTTTGGATTTTGCAGTTACTGTAAATATATAATTATGGTGTTAAATAAGCAGTGGTTTCAGGTGATAACCCTTTTTGAGTTAGTTTTCTTTCAATTATTCTTTTAATGAACACATAAAAAGTGGCAAAAATGGGGACTCCAAGCACCATGCCAATAATCCCAAATAATCCACCGAATAGAATAATGGCAAATAACACCCAAAAGCCTGTTAGTCCTGTTTTGTCGCCTAATATTTTTGGCCCAATAATACTGCTGTCGAATTGCTGAAGAAATATGATGAATATTGAAAAGGTGAATGCTTTAATGGGTGACTCCAACATCAAAATTAAGCAGCTAGGAATGGCGCCAATAAATGGCCCGAAATATGGAATTATATTGCTTATTCCAATTGTAACGCTAATAAAAACGGAATAGGGAAGCCTTAATATTAACATCCCAATGTAACACAAACTGCCGATTATAATGGAATTTAAAAATTTGCCGAACATAAAGCTATTAAATATGCTGTTAAGTTCCAACACAATCTCGTTTAATTTTTTTACCCGCTCTATTTTCAAATATGCACTCAAGAGTTTTTTTACCTGTGCACAAAATCGTTCTTTGTGAAATAATACGTAAATTGAAATTACACAAGCCACAAAAATATTTGCAATTTTAACACCTATTTGCTTTGTAAAATTAAGCAATTGAGGCAATAAATGCTGCAGATTATCTGTTATAGTTATTTGCCATTTTTGTAATGTACTGCTAACCTGTGTTGAGAGGGTGCCTGTTTCGAGATTCAATGAATGTTCTATATGTGCCATCCAATTATTTA
Organism: Oscillospiraceae bacterium; assembly: GCA_031266415.1. Taxonomy (GTDB): domain Bacteria; phylum Bacillota; class Clostridia; order Oscillospirales; family Ruminococcaceae; genus BNZN01. Next base: position 16,041 of record JAISBB010000007.1, read on the forward strand.
CGTCTGCGATTAATTTGTTTGAATTAGAACTAATTTTGACTAGATTTGCGTTTATGCATGGGATTAAGACTGCAATCATAAAAATGCAGGCAGTAATTATAATAAACCAAGAAAAAAAAACAGCAAGTCCCCTAATTAGAACATTTGTGTTTTTGATTAGTGGTAATTTTTTTTGCCATAATATCTTTTTAAGCAATTTCTCAAGTCCGATTAATACCGGATTAATGATATATGCCAATATTAATCCATTAAATACTGGTTGTAAGATTCTTAATATTTCGCCTAGCCAAGTTAATTTCTTAGCGATTTCGCCAATACCGAACCAAAACAATATGGCTCCTGCTAAAACACCAAATGCATAAAGTGAAACAGTAAAATATTTGGAGTCCCAATGGAACTTAAACAAAATTCTTTACCTCCCAATTTTAAGATACAGATTTAAGATACAGAAATATAAATTTCATATTCTCCTGTGACCCAAACATCACCTGCTCCTGGAATTTTAATTATTACTGGAACCGCAACTCTGCCGTTTGCCTCTGGTGAAAGGTCTCGTAGATCTGCAACAATTGCTAAATTTGTTCCTTGCAACGTTTTTAAGGTATTATTCCCCTGTGGTGCGCAAACGGAAATTCCAGAAACACGTTCTGTTAATACTTTAATTTTTCTATTTTCTGGTTTGTTTACGAGCTCTATTTTGTTGGAAGAAAGCACCTTGCGTTCAATTGTTTTTGCAAGAATTTCCACTTGTATTTCTTCTACATCTTCCGCATTCAAAATATCATTGCTTAATATCGTATCTAATTTGAACGTGGTTGTTGTATTTTCCGGAGCCCACTTGTTCAGATTTACAAAGCCCAAGAAAATCTCATTTATATTATCGTGTTGTTCTGGGTCGCACCCGATTTTTATTGTTTTTTGTGATTGTTTGAATTCTATGCTATTATTATCAAAATTCTCTGGTTGGTTAATAAATTCAAATCGTGCTGGAACCTCTTTTATTTTGAATACAGGTATAGTAATATCCATAGTACTAAGTGAACGCGAAATATTGTTGCTATTAATTTCAGTTTTATCTTCTTTAAATAGTTTAACGTTTCCTTGGAAAACTGTGGTTTTTTTTGGTTCTAATCCAGAAGTGATTACCACTTCACAATAGTCAATACTATTTAATTCAATTTCTGGCCCTATTACGGTTATTTCTTTTGCTGTTGTGCCAGGTTTTCCGATTGCATAGCCTTCAGGGACACTTATGCCGTTTGTATTTACTATTACTGCCAATTTCCTGGCGACTAATTTGTCAAATTTAACTGTAATTTCTGACGGAAAAACGGAGACAATTTTTACATCTTTGCTTTTTACAAGATTTGCATGCAATGGCAGTTTATATTCGCCAGCAGAAACAACTCTAGAAATATCGGCATACACTTCCATGTCGTCACTGCGAATGGCGCCAAGAATTCTTCTGTTGCCGCGCACACGCACGCTTGACACATAATCGTCGGAAACGGGTTTTAAGGTCATTTCATCAATGATATTTTCTGTTGCTATTTTAACTGGGATTTTAATATCAACGGTTGTTGTGTTATCTAAACTTAAAGAAACGGCGAACCACAAAATAATTGCAAAAAACACGGCGGAAATTTTCAAGAAATATGGCTTATTGAAGATTTCTTTTTTTAATTTCGGGCCCAATATTTTCACCTCAATTCATGGCAGTTACTGTCTTTTTTTTCTTTTTTGTGTTTTTAAATCTCGAATTTTTTTTAATATGCTATTTTGCTTTTTTGGATTTTTTACTACAATTAATGTTTTAGTTAAATAGTCACAAAGATATTTTGTGGTTTTTATTTCTTTTAGCTCGCCTTTATGCGCCACGGAAATATTCCCGGTTTCTTCTGAAACTATTATAGCAATGGCGTCAGAATTTTCACTAATCCCAATTCCAGCACGGTGCCTAGTGCCGTATTTTTTGTTTAGGTTCTTTTTCTGTGTTAATGGCAAAATACAGCCTGCAGCGTGAATCCGGTTATTGTCTATTAAAACAGCTCCGTCGTGTAATGGCGTATTCACAAAAAAAATGTTGCGAATCAGCTCTTGCGAAACTTGTGCGTCCAAAATTGTTCCGGTTCTTGCGATATCTTCCAAGGAATCTTTAACTTTTACAATTATGAGTGCGCCTGTGTTTGTTTTTGTTAAAGAGTTGCATGTGTCACTTATCGTGTTGATGATTTGTTCTGTTTGTGTAGCACTCGAATTCGGCTCAATAGTCCACAAAGCATTAATGATTTTCGTTCTTCCAACGCGCTCTAAAATACGCCTTAACTCTGGCTGAAAAACAACCACAACCGCCATTGCGCCAATTGCAAAAAACTGCCGCAACATGAAGTTTATGGTTGCCAAATTCAAAACCGTTGAGACCCAATATACCGCGACCAAGGCAACAATACTTTTAAACAGTTGCTGTGCCCGCATTTCGTGTACCATTTTCATTCCCCAATACACAAAACATGCCACAATAGCCATATCCAACAAGTCAGTCCACGCAAGAGTTCTTAAAATGTTTGTTAACGGTTCGAAAAATTGCATTGCAGTCCTCCTCGCCTACCGTTAAAAGGCAAAATATTCGTAAATACCAAAGCCTAGAACAAACACACTAATAACCATGGTATAATAGGCGAACAAATAAAACTTTTTCTTTATTACGATTTGCTCTAATTTATTTAAGCAAAAATATCCCAAAATGGCAGAAATTATTATACCAACTGTTGTCCAAAAAATATTTTCTAGGTCTATTGTTGCAAAATTACTTTTAAAACTGCACGCAGCCGCCCCAATAATCACAGGAATTTCGGCAAGGAATGAATACATAATGCAAAATTTGCTAGATAATCCCAAAAGAAGTCCTATTGCGATTGTGATTCCTGACCTTGAAATCCCTGGAAGTGGTGCAATAAGTGCCTGCGCAAGTCCGATTAGAAAAGCATCACGAAATTTCATATCTACCGCACATTTATGTCCACTTTTTTTCCTGTTTGCAAACCACATAACCATTGATGTTGCTAAGAAACCAACACCTAAAATCAGCATATTATTAAGCATTATTACTTGCTTATAATAATTTTGCAAAATTGCTGTAAAAATGAGGGGGGAAGAAGAGATGGTTAATAAGATTAGTAAGCGCTCGTAATATGAGAATTGCGATTTTTCTCTATGGGGGTTAGTTTTTCTAGTTCGAAAAACTAACCCTGCTGCTACTGAAAAAGTTAGAACAATAACCCGTTTATATGTTGCAATAATGGCGCCTAAAGCACCAACATGCAATGCGGTTACAAGGAAAAAGTCATTGTTTGATTTTATGTTGAAAATATGTTTGAGAATTGACAAATGGCCAGAACTAGAAATAGGGAAAAATTCTGTTACACCTTGCACAAGCGCACTTATAAGTGTTACCCAAGTCATTTTCATTTGTTTTAGCCTTCTATAATTAAAGATTTTTTTATTTTGTGAAAAACATTGAACCAATTATTTATTCGTTACTAATATATCATATTATGAAAAGAAAGTTAAGTGGTGAACTTTAAATTAATGTGTTTACAGTAACTGATGCAGAATTGATTTAAGGGACTAAACGTTAACGGCGTTAAAAAACTTGAAACTTTATTAGAAAACGTGATAGAATAAAAAACGGTGTAGTCTAACAACGGGGAGGTTTTACGATGAGAAGGGCGAGTAAACGTATCTTCTTTTTTGTAATAACAGCGATTTTGTTTTTTTTGTGGCTTTCTTGTGCTGGCATTGAAAGAAGGTATGGAGATGTTGTAAACACGTTTGTCAGCGGCATCGAAAATGTACATTGGGGTCTTGATTTAAATGGTTGCCTTGAATTAATTTTTCACCCGATTACTAACACAGTACCAAATTCAGGAAAGATGGGTGCGAGTGCTTCTATTCTCCAACAACGGTTATTCAACAGAAATTTAATAGATAGCAAAGTATTTGTAAATGAATCAAAGCATGAAATAATTATGCGAGTTCCTCTGGGGGGAAGCGGAGACAATATGAAAGAACTCATTAACGAATTAACGGCGCAATCTGTGTTAACATTTAGAGATGGCACAAACACTACCGAAAATGGGAAGCCACGCGGGGAAACGCTTTCTGGAATTTTGTTAACCAGAAAAGATGTTGATAAGGTTTCTGTTTTTAGTTTTGGAAGAGATTTCGGGGTTACCATTAAATTTAATGAAGAGGGTAAAAAGCGCTTTGAAGAAGCAACTTCAAAATTATCTGTTAGCGGTGGAGTTATTTCAATTTGGTTAGATGACAATCTTATAACTGCACTTTCTGTTAGCGATACCATAACAAATGGGAAAGCAAGTATAACAGGGTTTGGAACTATTGCCGATGCCATAGAATTTGCAAATAAAATGAATACAAAAGAGTTGCCATTTGGGTTCCGCTTGCAAAACGCGAGGGTAATTGAGCCGCGATTTGGGGTTAAAGGGAAAATGACAGTTTTGATTCTTTTGTTTGGATTGGGAGCACTTGCGGTAATTTTGTTGATGGTGTTTTACCGAGTTGGTGGCATAATTTGTTCCCTTGCACTAGCGGGGCAATTTGCAGTGTTTGTTAATGCATTAACTGGATTTTTATCTAGCTCTTCGTATCTTGCGGTGACGATACCTGTTTGTTTGGGATTGATTTTGGTTGTAGGTTTAAATTTAAGGGTTTGTTTTTTGACACTTAAGCGAATTAAAGCGGCACTAAAAGATGGAAAAACAGCAAAAAGTTCGATTAATTTTGGATTCCAGAAAAACGCAATAAAAACCGGTAGATTTGCCTTGTTGTTGTTGGGGATGGTTTTAATCGGATGTTTTGGGCCGCCAATAACACTGACAAATAGAGTTTTAAATTGGCTGTTTTGTTGGATTGTTTCTGTACATTCAATTGTATCAGAGCCACTTTATTCTTTGGGGCGTCTTTTGGTTGCTGGTGTGTTTGCCGATATATTATTTGGTTTTTTTGCATTTAAATGGATGTTGATGTCTCTTGTTAGGTTTAAGGTGTTTAAAAATCCGGCATTTTATGGAGTAAGTTTGCAACATGGCGAAACAGAAGTTAAACAGCTAACAGATTCACACAATAAAAAACAACGCGTTTCTCAAAGGGCGTTTGTTGTTTGGGGTGTTTTGCTAGCTGCCACGGCAATAAATGTGGGAACTTTATTTAAATTGCACCTGCACCCAACTTCTGGATGGTTTCTTAATTTTTCTTATTCTGGTACGCTTAGCAGAGAACAAGTTGCCAAAGTTGCGGCAGAACAAAAAAGTTTAAGTGGTTGTGTTGAAATTCGCAAATTTTCTGATGTTGCCAGTGGTGATGAAGGGTTTTCAGTATTTGCAAATGTTGAACGAGGAAAAGATTTAGCTGAGTTTGAAGAAGCTTTAAAGCGAGAGTTCGTAGGCAATAACATTGAAGAATCTGGCAAAGGTTATGTGACTTTAACCATGGGCTCTAATGTGTTAATTAAATTGCTGAGTGTGTTTTGTTTCGTTTATACAATGGAATCAATTTTAATTTATTGTTGCAGCAAAAAACGCAAAAAAACAGCCCAAGTGTCACATGATTTAAGTTAATTTACTTTACTCTTTGGGAAGTGGCTGAAATGATGTGGATTTTTGTATTATGTTTATTTTTTTGTATAATTTTAACACCGATACGTTTTGATATTTGTTATAATTATAATGGTGAATTTAAAGTCAATTTGTATTTTTTCGGATTTAAAAGGCAGGTAAATAGTAAAGTAAAAAAAAATAGCAACAATAAAAAGAAAGATCAAAAAAAGTGTGTAATTCAAAAGAAAAATAAAATTAAATTATATGGAATTGTGAGGGATATTTCGTTTTGGGGAACGCGAATTCACAGTTATTTTAGGTTACTTAAAAAGTTGTTGCCATTTTGCTTTCGGTTAAAAAGTGTGAGAGTGCAGGGAGCATTTTTTTGTGGCAGCATGGCGTTAACTGGAATTGTTTCGGGGCTGATTTACTCTTTATTGTTTTACGGTAAGACTTGTAGTGTTAATATTGATCTTGTACCTGATTTTTGTGAGGAGAAAACAAAAGTAGAATTTTTTGCTTCTGGGTATGTTTGGGTTGTTGGATTATTAATCTGTGGATTTGCCTTTTCGTTTAAATTCCTTTCTGACTTAGCTCGGTTTCGGGGTGGCAAATAGAAAATGAAGGAGGCAGTTATGTATGTATTTTCTGAGGTTGAACAGGCACAAATAAAAAATTTTCGAACGTTAATTAAAGGCTTGATGTCGGAGTATAGGTATAATCATTCACTTTCGGTTGAAAAAGAAGCTTGTGAATTGGCAGAGATTTATGGTTGCAATATTTTTAAAGTAGCTATTGCTGCGCTGTTGCATGATATTGCTAAAGATATGGGGCGGCACAAGCAACTAGAACTGATTGAATTTGGTAACCACATTTTTGACGAACAAGAAAGAAATAGTGAAGGTCTTTGGCACGCGGGGGCTGGTGCAATTTATATAATGAAAAATTTGCAAATTACTGATGATGAAATTATTAATGCTGTTTTATATCATACATCTGGGCGCGCTAACATGAGTTTGCTAGAGAAAATTATATTTGTGGCAGATAAAGTTACAAATGACCGTTGCAGTGCGATTTCCGCAAAAAGGCGAAAAGAGGTGCAATGTAACCTTGAAAATGTAGTTTGGGACATTGTTCGCAATGCTGTTGTGTCACTAGCGGAAGACGGGTTATATATTTCACCAATGACATGGGGCGCGTATAATTACTATGGGAGTGCAGTTGGTCGGGATTTAGATAGTCAGCTGGCTTGATAATTGGTGATGTCGGTGTTGAGTCCGGTTGTAATTTTTGCCACTTTGGTTATTAGTTACCTGCTTTGTATCGTGGGCCGAAGAGTTAGCTCACTGACTTTTACTCGCTGTGAAAAAGATTTTTCTTTTTACTTTTTAAGTCTACTTTTTGCATTACAAACCGAAGTAGTGAGTCTTGTTGTTTGCACAGGTTCACTCTAAGGTTTGTGCTTGAGGCCTTGCTATTGTCCTTTTGCAGGTGGTTTTGTTCCCTGGTTTTGGTTGAGATGGGTGGCGCGACTGCACCATGTAGCAACTTTACTAATGACAGGTAAATTTATTCCTGCCCATAGCTCAGTAGGATAGAGCGAACGCCTCCTAAGCGTTAGGCCAGAGGTTCAAATCCTCTTGGGCAGGCCATTTGTTTTAACTCGAGGTGCGGTTTACTACTTTTCAAATGTGGATGTGGTACGATTTTGTTCGTTGCGTTGATTCTTCCGGCGTATGTTTTTTATAGTAAAATCGATTTTTCTAGAAAGGGAGTTTGCAATTATAATAGCAAAAACAACGCCTTCTTCTAACACGCTGAAATACCGTATTAGCATTGTTAATAAGCCGGCGATAATTCCGTAAATGATTTTACTGAAAGTAAGTTTTGGAGCTGTAACCGGGTCTGTTAACATAAAAATTGCTGCAAAAATTAGGGTTCCTGCGAAGAGTTCGTAACTTAAAGAGTCAAATCTTAAACCGCCTGCTCTAGGGAACAGCAATGCAAAAAAAGAACATGTGGTCAAAAATGACCACACAATATGTTGAGATATCACTTTATTGTAGCTTAAATAGAAAAAACAACCAACCAAAACCAAAATTTGTACACTGCAGGGTGGCCCTGGTTGGTTGCCTGTTAACATATTAAATTTATCAAAATCTGGGGCCTGCCATTCTTTTAAAGATTGCAAAACATTGCGGTTTTGTGATTGTGGATTAATCAAAAGTTCTTTTGGCGAAAATACGGTTAAAAAAGCAAGCCCGCCGGCGGCGGGATTGAAAAGATTTTTACCGTAGCCACCAAATGGGTGTTTTACCATCAGCATGGCAAATGCAGAAGCAACAACACAAAAATATTTGGGTGCTACAACAGGTAACAAAAAAGCAATAATTAAACCGGTTAAAATTGATGACGAATCGACTTTTGATTGTTTTTGAAAAATAATGTGGCCGCAAAAATCAAAAAACAAACACGAGAGAGTACAAAAGAAACAAATGAAAATGATGTCAATACCGGAGTGAACAATTGCCAGCGGAATTAAGAACATACTGGCAAAGATGAAATTGCGAATAGATAGGATATTTGCTGAGTAAGAAATTTTGTTACGCATTATTAATCACACCATTTATCAGAAACTTAAATATTGTTTCAAATTTGTCGGCTGATGTATGTTTGTGGTACAATGACAAAGAGAAGAATAAAATGTTGTTGGCTTGTTGTTAGGGATGGTTTCCTGAGTAGTTGTTTATATGTATTTACCACGTAATGGTAGCACGAATGAAGATATGTTGTCAAATTTTTGCAACGAAATGTTAAAAATTTTGTGATTTTACTAAGAATACAATTAAAGAGGGGAAAAATTTGAAAAGAACTCATTATTGTGCTGAAGTTCTTGAAGATTGTGAAGGGAAACTGGTTGTTGTTTGTGGGTTTGTTCAAAAAGTTAGGAATATAGGCAACTTGTTATTCATTGACCTTCGCGATAGAACAGGGGTTTTGCAATTAACTTTTAACGAGACAACGCCACCAGAGGTATTTAAAGAAGCGGAAAAAGTTCGCGCGGAGTTTGTTTTGGTGGTAAAAGGGGTGGTGAAGAGCAGAATTGCTGTTAATAAAGCATTGAAAACGGGGGCTGTAGAAGTATTTGTTAGCTTCATGGAAGTCCTTTCGACGGCAGAAACAACACCGTTTGAAATCAAAGATGATGTGAATGCGAGAGAGGAACTGCGGCTTAAATATCGCTACCTTGACCTTAGGCGTAAAGAATTAATGGATTGTTTGTTTTTTAGAAATGAAGTTACTTTTTTAACCCGTGATTTTTTTAAAAAAAACGGATTTTTAGAGGTTGAAACACCGATTTTGGTAAAATCGACCCCAGAAGGGGCGCGGGATTATTTGGTGCCTTCAAGAGTACACCCAAGCAATTTTTTTGCATTACCACAATCTCCGCAACTGTACAAACAGATTTTGATGGTTGCTGGCATTGACAGATATATGCAAATTGCACGATGTTTTCGAGATGAAGATTTAAGAGCGGACCGACAACCGGAATTTACGCAAATTGACTTAGAGATGTCTTTTGTAGATGAAGATGATATTATGGCGCTTAATGAGAGGTTTATTTCGGAACTTTTTGCAAAAATGTTAAATGTTAATCTTGAAATTCCGTTTAAAAGAATCTCATATATAGAGGCAATTGGCAGATTTGGGGTAGATAAACCCGATATGCGCTTTGATTTAGAATTGGTTGACTTAACGTCAGGTTTAATGAAAACTGAATTTTTGATTTTTAAAGCTGCTATTGATGGTGGTGGTTGTGTTAAAGCTATTAATGTTAAAGGCGCCGCAGATTTTCTTTCGCGAAAGGAAATTGAAAAGTTAGCAGAAATCACGGAAGTGCATAAAGCTAAAGGGATTGCATACACAAGAATATCAGAAAGTGGAGAAACTTCCAGCTATGAAAAGTTTTTGTCGGCAAAAGAAATAGGTTATATAAGAGGGCAGATGGGTGTTGACAAAGGTGATGTTGTTTTAATTATTGCAGATTCCAACTCTGAGATTGTGGCAAATGCTTTAGGGAATTTGCGAGTGTTTCTTGCAGAAAAACTAAATTTAATAAAGAAAAACACGTTTAGCATCCTTTGGGTAACGGATTTCCCTTTATTAGAATTTGACGAAGAGAAAAGCGGCTTTAGTGCTGTGCACCACCCATTCACAGCACCAAATCAAGAAGATATTGAATTATTAGAAATTAACCCTATTAAAGTTCGCTCCAGAGCTTATGATTTAGTTTTAAATGGAACTGAAATTGGTGGTGGCTCAATTAGAATCAGTAAGCCGCAATTGCAGCATCGGTTATTTGAATTACTTGGAATAGGTCAAGAAGAAGCGGAGGCAAAGTTTGGTTTTTTGCTAGAGGCTTTTAGATTTGGGGTTCCGCCACACGGTGGAATGGCTTATGGACTTGACAGACTTGTTATGTTAATGTTGCAGCGTGATTCTATTAAAGATGTGATGGCGTTCCCCAAAGTACAAAATTCAAGTGAATTGATGTCTTCATGTCCTTCACAAGTTGAAAAAAAGAGTTTAGAAGAGCTTGGGATTTCAATTGTTGGTGAGAAGGGGTTTTAATTGAAAGTAACAATTGTGGGTTGTGGACCAGCTGGTGTTTCTGCTGCTATTTATGTGCGGCGTGCCAACATAGAAACAACAATTATTGGAACCAGAGACACGGCCTTAGCAACGGCAAAGAAAATTGAAAATTATTATGGTTTTGCGGAGCCGATTAGTGGAATGGAATTATTTGAAGCGGGGCTGCAGCAGTCAAAAAGGTTGGGATGTCAAGTAATCATAGGTGAAGTAATTTCACTTTTCGCAGATGACAAATTTAGAGTGAGAACTATGGACTGTGAAGTTTATTCAGATGCAATTATTTTAGCAATGGGGCAGCAAAAGAAACGACTTGATATTGCAGGTCTTGCGGAATTTGAAGGGCACGGAGTTAGCTATTGCGCAATTTGTGATGCATTTTTTTTCCGTGGGAAAAAGGTGGTGGTGATTGGGGAAGGTGAATATGCAATTGCGGAAGTAAAAGAACTTGCCGAAGTTGTTGGAGAAGTAATTCTTTTAACAAATGGTTTTTTGCCAACGGCCGATTTGGTTGGGATTTCTGTGATTACAGCAAAAATCAAAGCAATTGTTGGCGAAGACTATGTGGCAGGTGTTGTTTTTGTCGATGGTAAGAATTTAGCTGTGGATGGTGTTTTTGTGGCTGTTGGAGTTGCTTCATGTGGGGATTTGGCTAGAAGATTGGGAGTTCTTGTTGAAAACAACAAAATTATTGTTGATGAAGCTGGTGCAACTAACTTTCCTGGTGTGTTTGCCGCTGGTGATTGTGTAAATTCGCTGTGCCAGATTGCAACTGCTGTAGCTTCAGGAGCACTTGCGGGGATTTCGGTTGCTAAATATGTTAGGTCTATTGAAGTAGGCAACAAAAATGGAACATGTAAAATATGAACATTGTAAAAAAGGAAGTGTAGTTATGGAGTTAGTCGAAATTACAACTGAAAATTACGAACAAGAGGTCGCGAACTTTGAAGGCTTAGTATTACTGGATTTTTGGGCCGAGTGGTGTAATCCTTGTAAGGTATTGATGCCGGTTATAGAAGAAGTTGCACGTGAAGTTAATGAGATTAAATTTGGGAAAGTCAATGTGGATAAAAATGAGAAATTAGCAAATCAATTCGCTGTAACAAATATCCCATTTTTAGTTGTTTTAAAAAATGGAGAGGTGCAAAATAGTTCTGTTGGGATGAAAAGCAAGCAAATGATTTTGGAAATGTTGAATGTTTGAAGTTGAAAAACTTGCCGATGATTTTGAGTTATGTATTTCTAAAAATCATCGATTTGGAACAGATGCGTTTTTGCTCGCAGATTTTGCCAAATCTAAAGTTCAAGAAGCCGTTTGGGATATTTGTGCTGGATGTGGGATTATTGGTTTTTTGCTTTTTTTGAAAACGGCAACTAAAAGTATTTGTGCTGTTGAAATTCAGCAAGAAGCTGTAAACCTAATGAACTGTACTGTTGCACGAAATCGACTTGTGGGTTTTGAAGTGAAACAGGGTGACATACGCAACTTAAACGTATTGCCAGAAATGGCAGATCTTGTGGTTTGCAACCCTCCATATAAAGCAACGAGTAGTGGAATTTTAAATAAAAAAGAAAGCGCCGCAATTGCAAGGCATGAAGTTTTGTGTAATATTTTGGATGTTTGCAAATTGACAAGTCGGTTATTGAAAGTAGGTGGAAGGATTTGCCTTTCTCAACGGCCAGAACGTTTGGTAGATACACTTGTAGCAATGCGTACCAACAAGTTGGAACCGAAGCGACTTCGCATGGTTTGCTCAAAACCGCATAAAGCACCTTGGCTTTTTTTGGTTGAGGGCAGAAAATGCGGAAAATCATTTTTGAAGGTTGAAGCCCCTTTGTTTTTGGAAAATGAAAGTGGTTTTACTTTAGAATCGCTTAAGATTTATGGGAAGTAGAAGATTGGATTTTTACAGTGAAGAGTGACTTTATTCCCATTCTATGGTTCCTGGTGGTTTTGAGGTAATATCATAAACAACGCGATTAATGCCGGGTACTTCGTTAACGATTCTGGTTGAAATTGTGTTTAGTAACTCGGTTGGCAGTTTTGCCCAGTCGCATGTCATCGCATTGCTTGAAGTAATTGCGCGAACAACAACAACAAAGCCATAAGTGCGGTAATCACCGGTTACACCAACCGATTTTGTGTCTAACAAACAAGTAAAATATTGCCATATTTCGTTTTTTAATCCACTTTTTATAATCTCTTCGCTGAGAATGACGTCAGTTTCGCGAACTAATTTCAGTTTTTTGGGTGTGATTTTGCCAATAATTCGAATGGCAAGCCCCGGACCCGGAAATGGCTGCCGGGAAATAATTTCATCTGGGATATTGAGTTCTTTCCCGAGGTTGCGAACTTCATCTTTGAAGAGTTCTTTTAGTGGTTCGCAGATCGAAAGTTTTAGATCTGCTGGCAACCCACCAACATTATGATGTGATTTTATGATATGTGAGGCACCGGAAAGACCACTTTCAACAATATCTGGGTAAATTGTCCCCTGAATTAAAAATTTAATATCACCAATTCGCGCGGCTTCTTCTTCAAAAACCCGAATGAATTCCTCACCAATTATTTTTCGCTTTTGCTCTGGGTCGTAAATCCCTGACAATCTGGCCAAAAATCGCTTTGTAGCGTTTATGCAAATGATGTTAAGGCCAAGAACTTCTAGTGTTTTACAGATATTTTTCACTTCATCTTTTCGCATTAAACCATGGTCTATTAAGATACATGTAAGTTTTTTGCCAATAACATTGTGTACCAAGACAGCGGCAACACAGGAATCCACGCCGCCAGAAATTGCACAAATGGCTTTATTGTCCCCTATCATTTGGCGGATCTCTTTCGTCTTTTGTTCTTTAAAGGACGGCATTTCCCAATTATTTGTTAATTTACAGATGTTATGTAGAAAGTTTTGGATTATTTTCTCTCCGCATGGTGTGTGTTCCACTTCTGGGTGAAATTGAACTAAATAAAAATTGCGAAATGTATTTTCTGCTGCCGCTATGGGACTGTTGGCTGTTTTGGCAGTAATTTTGAATTCAGAAGGAAGTTGCTCAATTTGGTCAGAGTGACTCATGAAACAGGTTTTTTCTGTTATGTTTTGGAATAGCTTGGAATGTTTTTCTAATATAATTTCGGTTTTACCATATTCTCCTGCTTTTGATTTTGAAATGTGTCCCCCGAATTTTTTCGCTATTAATTGTGCACCGTAACAAATCCCAAGGATGGGAATGTTTAGTGCGAAAATATTCTCATCGATGTCTGGTGCATTTGGTTCATATACACTTGATGGTCCACCGGAAAGAATAATTCCCCGAATTGAACTGTTTAGAGGTAAATGAAGCCGCGAAAAAGGTATAATTTCACAATAAACCCCGCATTTACGAACCAACCGTGTAATAAGTTGGCTATATTGCCCGCCAAAATTAATAACTAAAATCATGATACTGCTCCTTCTTTATAGTTAGGTGCGTGGTGCTTTATTGTAATGTTGTGTGGGTGACTTTCTCGCAGTCCAAGTGCGGATTGTTTTACGAATTTTGATTTTTCGTAAAGTTCTACTAGAGTTTTTGCGCCAACATATCCCATGCCCGATTTTAAGCCGCCAATCAGTTGATAAATGACTTCAGAGGCCGCACCACAGCACGGAATTAACCCTTCAACCCCTTCCGGTACAAATTTACTGGTTGCGCTTTGAAAATATCTATCGCTTGATCCCTTTACCATTGCCGCCAAAGATCCCATACCGCGGTAATTTTTGTATGAAATCCCCCCAATTACTTCCGCTGTCCCAGGGGCTTCATTGGTGCCGGCAAACAACGAACCGATCATGCAGGTGCTCGCTCCTGCAGCTAACGCTTTAACAATATCACCAGAATATCTTATTCCGCCATCGGCAATTACCGGGATTTCTTTCATTTTGGCTGCGTGTGAGCACGCAACAATGGCACTGAATTGAGGAACTCCAACACCACAAATAATTCTGGTGGTGCAAATTGAACCGGGTCCAATCCCGACTTTAACGGCATCTGCGCCCATTTCAATAAGGTCATTTGTAGCTTCTGGTGTTGCTATGTTCCCGGCGATTACAGAAAGTTTAGGGTATTTTGTTTTAATAACGGAAACACTTTCTAAAACTCCTTTGGAATGCCCATGCGCTGTATCGATTATAACGACATCAACCCCCGCATTTACAAGCAATTCTAGTCGAATTAACATGTCAGGTGTGGGGCCAATTGCGGCACCGCAAAGTAATTGTGCACTAGGGCCAACAGTGGCGTTGGGGAATTCGCTTTGGTCAAATGAAAAATTTTTAACAGTTTGAATTTGTTCTGCTTGTTTGTTTAATTCCATATTTTTATGTATGATTCCGATGCCACCAACCAGCGCCATTGCTATTGCCATTGCCGACTCTGTTACTGTATCCATGCTGGCACTTATTAGTGGAATGTTTAAATCAATTTGCTGTGTTAACTTTGTTTTAACGCAAACCTCACTTGGTAATACATTAGAGTAATTGGGGATAAGCAACACGTCATCAAAGGTATATGCTTCTTTTACTTCATCAAACATTTGCATTTTTTCTCCTTCATTTAGAGATTTATCCAATTTGAATTAGGGTCCTTAATGAAAGCTTGCAACTTTTGGTAGTCGGAATTATTAATGAGCTTTCTTTTGAATGCTTCATTTACTAATGTATTGTAATTAGAAAGTGATATGTTTGTGGTTTTTGCTTGCTTTATTGCATCAATTCCTGCTTGCAACCCATAAGTAAAAATAGAAGCGATTCCAAGCACATCAATGCCAGCTGCTTTTACGGTATTTACCACATTTATCGCGGAACCAGCAGTGGAGATTAAATCTTCAATAACAACAGCATTCTGACTGCTGTTTAGTTGGCCCTCAATTAGATTTTTTCTGCCATGATTTTTTTCGTTATTTCTTACATAAATCATTGGCAGATTTAAAATGTTGGCAACCAAAGCGGTATGCGCAATACCGGCGGTGCTGGTTCCAGCTAAAATATCGCACGAAGGGTAATGATTTTTAATAATTGTTGCCAGTGCTTCTTCAATTTTTGATCGAATGTGTGGAAAAGATAAAATAATGCGATTGTCGCAATAGATTGGTGCTTTAATTCCGCTTGCCCAGGTAAAAGGTTCGTTGGGCCGCAGAAATACTGCTTTAATTTCAAGTAAATATGCTGCAACTACTTCATTGATTGCGGGTTCCATTATGTTTTTACCCCCCCAAATTCATTGGAAATGTGATTATATGCAGCAACAGGGTCCAAGGCAGTTGTTATTGGTCTGCCAACGACAATAAAATCACTGCCAGCATGTTTTGCAAAGTCTGGGGTTGACATGCGAGCATGATCGTTAACATTGTCTTCAACGCGAATTCCTGGAGCTACAACAATAAAATCGCTGCCACAGTTTTGTTTTATCTTTTGAATTTCAAATGGAGAGCAAACAATGCCATCCATTTTGCATTTTTTGGCGTTTTGTGAGTAATGCAACACAACAGAATTAAGGCCGGAGTGTATCAGCAATTCTTGACGAATGGTTGCTGCAGAAAGACTTGTTAATATTGTTACGGCAATAAGTAAAGTAGAGCTATTTGCTGTTTCCAACCCTTCTTTCGCTGCTAACATCATTTCAGAACCGCCGGAAGCATGAAGTGTTAGCATATCAACACCGAGTTCAGCTATGTTTTTTGTGGTTTTTTTTATTGTGTTGGGGATATCGTGTAGCTTCAAATCTAAAAAAATGCGGCTGCCAGTTTTTTTTACCTCTTCGAGAATGCTTGGTCCTTCATTATAAAAAAGCTCCATTCCAATTTTTAAAAATGGCTTTAAACCGCGAAATTGTTCTAAGAATTGAAAACATTCTGTTTTTGTTGCGAAGTCACACGCAATTATAACACCTCGGTTCATAAATGACTCCTTCCTATTATTTCGCTTAAACTTTTAATTTTATATTGGTCCATTTTTTGTGGTAATTTTTTCACAATGTTTGGGCATACGAATGGGTCAACTAAATTTTGGGCGCCTATTTGAACGGCTGTTGCCCCTGCGGAAATAAACTCAATAACGTCATCAGCGCAAACAATGCCACCAGACCCGATTATTGGGATTTTAACATGTTCATAAACTTGATAAACTATCCGTAAGGCTATTGGTTTTATGGCAGGTCCTGAAAATCCACCCAGTTTTGTTGAAATAACAGGTTTACCGGTTGCAGGGTCTATTGCCATACCAGAAAAAGTATTCACTAAAACTAGTCCATCTGCACCAGCAGTTTCTGCTGCTTTTGCTATTTCAACTATGTTTGTAACATTAGGTGAAAGTTTCATATAAACTGGTTTTTTAACCGCATTTTTTATATTGTGGCAAATGTTGCTTACTGATTCTGGTGATGTGCCAAAAGTCATGCCGCTTCTTTTTACATTTGGGCAGCTAACGTTGATTTCAAGCAATGCAACCACATCAACAGTATCAAATAGTGTTGCAACTTGAACATATTCTTCTAAATTTGTCCCAGCGATATTTGCAATTATTTTTTTGTTAAATTTTTTACGTAATTGTGGAATTTCATTGGAAATAACTGCATCAACTCCTGGGTTTTGCAATCCAATTGAATTCAAAATTCCGTTTCTGCATTCTGCAATTCGTGGAGTTGGGTTCCCAGCACATGGTTTTAATGTGGTCCCTTTTAGGCTGATGCTTCCTAAAATGTTTATATCAAACCATTCGGCGAATTCATACCCCCAGCCAAATGTACCACTGGCTGGAATAACTGGGTTTTCAAGTTGCCAATTGCCTAACATTACACTTAATTTCCCCAAAATTATCAACCTACTTTAAGAAATTAGTCAAAAATAAGCTCATTGCTGAAAAAAACAGGGCCTCTTGTGCAAACCAGTTTGTTCCCTTTTGTGCTATTGCAGCAACAAGCTAAACAAATTCCAAAACCACACCCCATGCGTTCTTCTAAAGAGAGTTGCCCGGGTTTACCACATTTATGAATTGCTTTCAACATTGTAAGCGGCCCACAAGCGAAATAATAATCATAGGCCATTGTTTTTAAAATGTCAGTAACAAAACCTTTTTGGCCAGCTTCTCCTGTGTTTGTTGCAACAAACACAGGACAAAGACTTGAAAATTCACGTAAATAAAAAATACTATTTGCGTTTTGCCATCCAAGCACCGCAATAAAGTTGGCACCTGCTTCCTTAAGTTTTTCTGCAAGAAAGAATAAAGGAGCTGCACCTACTCCGCCCCCAACCAAAACAATTTTCCCAATTGCAGGTTTTAAGTCAAAACCATGCCCAAGCCCGCAAAGTAGATTTAACTCTTGATTTGGCAGCATTTGCGAAAGCTTTTTTGTACCGTTACCAATCACTTTATAAATTAAATTTAAAGAAGAATTCGTGCAACTGCAGATGCTAATAGGACGCCTTAAGAAGAAGTCCTCGATTTTTATGTTTACAAATTGACCTGGCTGTGGTGCAAAATCAACATCTCCAACAAGTGTAAGCAAAAATACATCTTTTGCCAAACAACGGTTTGATTTTATTTTATAAATGATTTGTTTTTTCATTTTAAGCCTCGCTATTTATTGTGGAAACATTAATGGTAATTGCATGGAGAACATCAAGTAACGCTGCCACAGTCTCGAGAGAGGTAAATATATTTACATTGTTTTCAACTGCTTGACGGCGGATTAAAAACCCGTCTGTGGTTTCTGCATTATCTGGGCTGCAAGTACTGATAACATAAGTGATGTGCCCTTGCCGTAACGAATTTAGTATCTCGTTACTACCTTCGCTTATTTTTTTCTTTGTGCGAGTTTTAATTCCATTTTTTCTTAAAAAATTAGAAGTGCCACAAGTTGCTTCTATATTGAACCCTAGGTCATAAAATTTACGAATCAAAGGTAATGCGCGTTGTTTATCTGGGTTGGCTATGGTTGCAAAAATGGTCCCGTAGTTTTTAACTTTTAGGCCAGAAGCTTCAAGTGCTTTATATAATGCGCGGTTAAATGTATTATCATAACCGATTGCTTCACCAGTGGATTTCATTTCTGGCGATAAATAAGTATCTGCCCCAAGTATTTTAGAGAATGAAAAGACAGGAGTTTTAATATACCAGCGTTTTTGCTCTGGGGCAACAAACGTTCCCAGGTTTTGCTCTTTAAGAGTTTGCCCCAGTTGCACCTTTGTTGCTATTTTTGCGAGGTCGATGTTTGTTGCTTTAGAGATAAATGGAACTGTGCGGCTGGACCGTGGATTAACTTCAATGGCAAACACTTTGTCGTTTTCTGCTACAATAAATTGCACATTAAATGGCCCCACAATTCCAATTCCCAAGCCAAGCTTTATAGTGTAGTCAACTATTGTTGCTTTGGCTGTTTCGCTGATGGAAAATGTGGGGTAAACACTTATTGAGTCACCGGAGTGCACACCTGTGTGTTCCACATGTTCCATAATTCCGGGGATAAATACGTCTGTGCTGTCACAAACAGCATCTACATCTAATTCTTCCCCTAAAGTATATTTATCTATTAAAACAGGCCCTGTATTTACAAGAATTGCCTTGCTTAAATATTGGCGAATTTCAGGTTCATTGTGAACAATGCGCATAGCTCTTCCGCCAAGTACGAAAGATGGCCTTACCACAACCGGGTACCCAAGCTCATTAGCAAAATTCACGCCTTCTTCCGCATTGCTAACAGATTTTCCGTGTGGTTGTGGAATCTCAAGAGATTTTAAGCACAAGTCAAAACTTTGACGGTCTTCGGCCTTTTTTATAGATTCTGTGCTGGTTCCAATTAGCGGTGCGCCCATCTTTTCTAATTTTTCTGCTAGGTTTATAGCAGTTTGGCCACCCAGTGAAACAATCACGCCGGTCGGCTTTTCCAAAATTATTATGTTCATTATATCTTCAATGCAAAGAGGTTCAAAATAAAGTTTATCTGAAATAGAGTAATCAGTAGAAACTGTGCTTGGATTATTATTTATGATTATTGCTTCAAATCCCATTTCTTTAATGGCCCAAATAGCATGAACAGTTGAATAGTCGAATTCCACGCCTTGACCAACTCTAATTGGGCCAGAACCCAACACTATTATTTTCTTATTGTTTGTTACTTTGGATTCGTTTTCATTTTCATAAGTAGAATAAAAATATGGGACATAAGAATCAAATTCACCAGCGCATGTGTCTATCATTTTATAAGTTGGCATGATTTTATTTCCGAAGCGTAATTGAAAAATTTCCTCGGGGGTTTTGTGCCAAATAAGAGCAATGAATTCATCTGAGAACCCCCAAATTTTAGCTTTAAGCAAATATTTTATATCATTTATGTGGTTGTGAAGTTCCAATTCAAAATTTGTTATGTTTGCCATTTTAGAAACGAAAAAGAAATCTATGTTTGTGAGTTTGCAAATAAGTTCGCTGTCAGTTTTGCGCCTTAGTAGCTCTGCAATGGCATATATACGTTCGTCGGTGGGGGTTGTTATGTTATTTAATAATTCTTCAGTTTGCCAATTTTCAAATTTTTGTAACCACAGGTGATTTATATCGGCTTCTAAGCTGCGAATAGCTTTAAGCAAACTCTCTTCAAATGTACGACCAAATGCCATGACTTCACCTGTTGATTTCATTTGTGTAGTTAATATTCGTGAAGCATCATGGAATTTGTCGAATGGAAACCGTGGGATTTTTGTTACAATATAGTCTAGAGTTGGCTCGAAACAGGCAGAAGTATTCGCAATTTTTATTTCCTCTAAATGCATGCCAACAGAAACAAGCGCAGAAACTTTGGCTATTGGGTACCCACTTGCTTTAGAGGCAAGTGCAGATGACCGAGAAACGCGTGGATTAACTTCTATTATAAAGTATTCGAGAGATTGTGGATTTAAGGCGAATTGAATATTACACCCGCCTTTTATTTCTAACTCTTGAATGATTCGTACAGCTGCATCTCTTAGCATATGAAATTCTTTGTTTGTAAGGGTTTGTGAAGGGCAAACGACTATAGAATCGCCGGTGTGTACTCCCACGGGGTCCAGGTTTTCCATGTTGCAAATAGTAATAATCGTGTTGTTTTTGTCTCGCATAACCTCATATTCAATTTCTTTATATCCTTTGATTGATTTTTCTACTAAAACTTGTGAAGTGGGTGACATTTGCAATGCCAATTTCGTTAATTTTTCAAGCTCTTCTGGGGTTTCTGCAAATCCGCTGCCAGTTCCACCAAGTGTGAAGGCAGGCCGTAAAACAACAGGGTACCCAATTTTGTTTGCAATATTTAAAGCTGTTTTAATATCGCCGGTTACATCTGACTGAATGCATGGTTCGTTTATTCTTTGACAAAGTGCTTTGAATTTTTCTCTGTTTTCTGCTTGCTCAATAGATTTAACACTGGTGCCGAGTAATTCACACTGACATTCCGCTAAAATCCCTTTCGCGGTGAGCTGTATGGCGATATTAAGGCCGGTTTGCCCACCTAAAGTCGGTAGTAGCGCATCTGGGCGCTCTTTGCGTATTATTCTTGCAATATATTCCAACGTAAGTGGTTCCATATAAATTTTATCTGCAACTCGTGTATCTGTCATTATTGTTGCGGGGTTGGAATTAACTAATATTATGTAATAGCCTTGTTCTTTCAGCGCAAAACAAGCCTGTGTTCCAGAGTAGTCAAATTCGGCAGCTTGCCCAATAACAATCGGGCCGGAGCCGATGATTAGAATTTTATTGATATCAGTGCGTTTGGGCATTAATAATTCCTCCTTGATTGTTTGCGTTTTTCCATTTTCTCTATAAATTTATCAAACAAATAGAAATTATCATTTGGCCCAGGAGAACTTTCTGGGTGGTATTGTACCGAAAATAGATCTTCGGTGTCAATTGCAAGTCCTTCTGCGGTATTGTCCAAAAGATTTATATGAGTGAGTTGAAGTTTAGTTCTCTTTAAAGTTGAAATATCCACGGCATATGAGTGATTTTGTGATGTTATTTTAATTTGATTGGTTGAAATTTCTTTAACAGGATGGTTGCTCCCGCGGTGCCCAAACCTCATTTTGAATGTGCGGGCACCATTTGCCAGTGCAATAAGTTGGTGACCCAAACAAATACCAAAAATCGGTAAATGCCCTTGAAGTTGCTGAATTACATTAATAATTTCAGGATTATCTTGTGGATTCCCTGGTCCGTTTGAAATTACCATGCCATCCGGTAGAAGTTTAAGAATATCTTTGGAAGTTGTGTTGGAAGGCAGCACTGTAACTGTGCATTTTCTTCGTTTTAAAGTGCGAATGATATTGTATTTTACACCACAGTCAAGAACAACAACATGATATTTTGCCCCTGGTACACAACTTTTCCACTGCTTTAAACACGAAGCTTGCATAACATGGTTGTGAATCTCATCAGTTAAGGCAATTTGCTTAAGGCCTTGTTCTCGGCTGGTTTCATGGTTTGTTAAAAGAGCACGAATGCTACCTTCATTTCGTATCATACGTGTAATTTCCCGTGTATCTACCCCCAAAATACCGGGGATATTGAATTTTTTCATATCACTTTCTAAAGTTTTAACATGTCTAAAATTCGAAGGTTGATCATTATATTCATGAACAATAAATCCACCAATGAAAGGATGATCGGTTTCATAATCTTCAAGGGTAAGTCCGTAATTTCCAATCAGTGGGTAAGTCATACAAACCATCTGCCCCAAATAAGAAGGGTCTGAAAAGATTTCTTGGTAGCCAACCATAGAAGTGTTAAATACAACTTCTTGAATGGTTTCTATATCTGCCCCAAACCCTTTCCCTTCAAAAACGGCACCGTTTTCAAATATTAGTTTTTTGTTTTTCACAAAAATTTTCTCCTTTTTTATCTCGTGAATTTGATGTGCCCGTTTAAGATTGTTTTAACGATTTTCCCTTTGACTTTTTTCCCTTCAAATGGTGTGGAGTGTCCCTTAGAAAGGAAATTGTTGCTGTTGATTTCCCACTGTGCATTAAGGTCAAGTAAGGTTATATCTGCGCGGTTGCCAACGGCAATTCCACAAGGTAATTTTATGATTTTGCTGGGCCCGAATGTTAATAAAAAAAGTAATTTTTCAAGCGGTAAAATACCTGTTTCCACAAGATTTGTGTAAAGAATGGAAAATGCAGTTTCTAAACCAACAACACCAAATACGCTTTCCGCGAATGTGCAATTTTTTTCTTTATTGCAATGAGGTGCATGGTCTGTGGCTATGGCATCAATAAATCCACTTTGAGTCGCGTTTATTAAAGCTGCCTTGTCAGCAGCAGTGTGTAGCGCCGGTGCCATTTTAAAGCGACCGTGGTCATCTGTGATATCATCTTCGCAAAGTAATAAGTGATGTGGAGTAACTTCACAACTAACTGGAAGTGCATTTTTTTTTGCTGCTTTTATTAATTCCATAGATTCCTTAGTAGAAACATGACAAACGTGGTACCTACACTGATGCTTAGAAACCAGTTTAAGGTCACGCTCAAGTTGGTGATATTCAGCGGCGTTGCTTGCGCCATAAGTTTTGTCTTCGCAGTGAGCAGCAACAAGGATATTGTTGCCAGCGGCTTTTTGCAAGGCTTGTTCCATCACCAATGGGTCTTGAATGCCGTTGCCGTCATCAGAAATGCCGGCACAATCTTTTTGGGGGAAAACATCTATTACTTCTTTTCCTGCGCGGTTTTTGGTAATGGTCATGAAAGGGATAACTTTGCAATTTGCATCGCGTTTTATTATGGCTTGTTGTAATGCAAGGTGCTCTTCGTTGTCTGGTGCTGGATTAAGGTTGGGCATTGCGCAAATTGTGGTAAAACCGCCGGCAAGAGCGGCGGCGGTACCTGTTGCGATTGTTTCTTTGTGTGGTTGTCCAGGTTCGCGCAAATGTACATGAAGGTCTACAAACCCAGGTGAAACAATAAGCCCTGTGGCGTCAACAAAGCTTTCTCCAGGCAGATTTTTGCCAATTTCGGTTACAAAACCATTACTGCAAATTAAATCTCGTTTAATAAATTCGTTGTTCCCTAAATAAAGTAGTCCGTTTTTAATTAAAAGAGTCATCAATGCCTCCACTTAACACATATTTAATAGCAGCCATGCGCACAAAAATTCCATTATTAATTTGCTTAAATATTCGTGACTGCTTGCATTCCACAAAGTCGTCTAATATTTCTACACTGCGGTTAACTGGACCAGGGTGCATGATTATTGCCGCAGATTTCATTTGCGCAATACTTTTGTGATTAATTCCATATTTCTGGTTATATTCCACGGGATTAAATTCATGATGTTGAAAATGCCTTTCATATTGCATTCTTAACATCATAACAACGTCACATTCTGGTAATATTTGCGAGAAGGGAATGAAGTTCATGCTTGAGTCGGAATATTCTATGGGGCCACTTGTGTAAACGTGCATTCCTACACGATTCATTATGTCAAAGTTTGTGTGTGCTACCCTTGAGTGTGCGATATCGCCAACTATAACGACAGAAAGATCTTCCAACTGTCCGAATTCCTGCTGGATAGTTAGAAGATCCAAAAGTGATTGCGTAGGATGGTTTCCTGTTCCATCGCCGCCGTTTATTATGGGGGTGCTGATTTTTTCATCAAGTGCCTTGTAATATTCATTTTTAGAGTGACGTATTACCAGAAGGTCAGTACCAAAACTATCGAATGTTTTAACAGTATCGTAGAAAGATTCGTTTTTTTTAAGAGAAGAGCTAAATGGGCTAAACGTTATGGTTTTCATTCCTAATTTTTCTTGGGCCACTTGAAAACTATATTGGGTTCGTGTGGAAGGCTCAAAAAAAAGGTTGCAAGCAACCTTTTTAGAGAAAGTTGGGGTGATTCCGCCATCACAAAAAAACTGAGCCATATCCAAAATAGATTTGATTTTGGATGTGGAAAAATCTTTCAGATCGAAAATATTACCCATAAATATCTCCTGATTCTTATTACTCAAATTACTACCCTAAATTATAACACAAGAAAATCTATAGTTGCAAATGTTTTTTTAAAAGCGCGTTAATTTGCCCCAAAAAGGCTCGTGAAATAATATTCCCGAATGGCAATATTTTGTAGTTGTAAGCCACTGTTTAACTGCATTAAAACCGATAATATCTCCGCAATTTAAATCACGGCTACAAAATTTATTTATTGCTTTGTTTGTCAAATTCACGTCAAATCCCCAAAATATTCCTTGCAAATCCTCTCCTTGTAACATTTTAATTTCGAAAGATTCAAATCCTAAATGCTCTCCGTTAATATTAATGGTTGTGGTAATTTTTTGCTGCTCGTTTGAATTAAAGTAAAAATACAATGCTATGTGGTTGTCTTGGTAATTTTTCATATTTCTGTAATTAGCGGCATTTTCATAGGCCAAAGCGCGCACCCAAAGACCGGTTTTAGGGACAAAACAGGCTCTGAATTGAACAAATGGCTTATTTAAATATCCTTGATGTTTATATGTTTTCATGGTCCACACTGGTAAAGAATCCCAGTTTGGTTCGCTTTCTCTTACGCAAATAATATCCAAGAAATCACCCATTTTAATTTGAATTGTTAAAATTAGAAAGTGTTTTTTTGCACAACAGAAGTGTTACATATTGTGCTAATGTTAACAGTAACATTGCAATTGGGATTCCGTGTGTTAATTTGCTAACGGAGAAAATTAAAAAAATTCCTAGCACACGCCCTGCTGCTAAAAAACAGCTTCTTATTGAAAAGAGTTCGGGAGTCAGCAATTTGCCATTTTGGCTGGCATTGGCCAAAAAATAAAAAGATTTCATAACTGGGTTAACTATATATAAATTGAAAAATGCATTACTTAACCCTAAAGCAAGCACGGTTATTACTCCCGGTTTAATTAAGAAAAGAATAGTCATGAAAGTTAATGCGTGAGTTGCCACTGCCATGTATTTAAAGTCGTTCATTTTTCTGTTTTGGCCATATAATTTATTCGAAATGGCAGTAACAACACCCATTGCAAACATATTTATCGAAATTATAGACTCTTTACGAATAATTGAGAATAGCAAAAGGGAAAGGTAGAATGAAAAGGGGCCTTCACGGAGCCCTTTTAAAAATTCGGTTATCGAACAGGTGTACCAAATTTTATTTGAAAACACCAAACGAGTAGCACGTTTAAATTGCGTTTGTTCAGGTGAAATTGGGTTTTTCGAAAGGTTTTGAGAGCGATTTAACACAAAAAATATTACAACAATTGAAAATAAAATAACGATGATATAACCACTAAGTGATTGAAAAATAGATATCACAAAACCCGAAAAAAGTGGCACCACGATTGTGATGAAACCTGAAAGCATGCCAATTATAGAAACGGAACGGTTGCGCTGGGAATTTGTTATGTGTTTCGTGATGAAAAGTGAATACGTAACCCAGTAAAAACCATTTGCCAACGCATTTAAAATAGCTATTAATGGCAGAAAAAGCGGATTTTGAAAGTGCACTAGGAACAAAAAGATGATTTGCAAAATGGCAAAAAGAATGAAACTGATTTTACTGTTAGAAGAAAACGAGGTGTGCTTTAAAAGGAACATAGAAAGAATGGTCCCTAATGGTGTTAAAGCGGAAACAACAGCGTGAAAAAATAAAACAACAGCTTCATTTTTTATTATTTTGGGGAATAGTGTGTTTGCTAACAAGTTTATTACACTTGTTAGCAGAAGGAATCCTATGTGCACCCACAAAAAATTGCTGAATTTTTGTGGCAGGAAATCTATGCCCAAAAAAGCACGAATGTATTCTTTTGCCCGGTATATTTGTTTTGTAAATCTCATGAATGGCCTCCGGGTTAATGAGATTTCACCAAGCTGGAATTTTAATTTTGTTAAGTTAATCTTTTTGTTGTCAAGGAATTGCGGGGATGTTTTGGCTTTTGTATGGTGAATTTTGGTGCCGGAAGCCGGACTTGAACCGGCACGAGGGTTAGCTCCCGGGATTTTAAGTCCCGTGCGTCTGCCAATTTCGCCATTCCGGCAGATGAAAAATCTGCTTAACCAACAATTAATTGTGCATCTGGTAGAACCACACGCTTTTCTGTTTTTTTTCTAAAAAATGCTAACATTAATGGAACTGTTCCAATTCTGCCAATGAACATAAATAAGCCAAATAGTAATTTAATAATAGGACCAACATAGGCAATTTCGCAAGCCCCAACGGAAAGCCCCACCGTGCAAACCGTGGCAACAGATTCAAATATTATGTCCACGCTGTTTGTGGTTTTCCCACGTGTTGCGGAATAGGCCACAGTTGCCGCTGTAATTATCAGTAAAAAAGTTGTTACGAAAGTTGAAATTGCCCTATAAACTAATTGCTTGGGAATTCTTCTGTTGCTGATTGTAATTTCTTGCTGTCCGCAAACAAAGCATGCAACAGTTCGCCAAAGAACCGCCAAGGTTGTTACTTTAATGCCGCCTGAAGTTGAACCGGGTGCGCCACCAATAAACATTAGGCAAATTGCAATTAATTTTGTAGATTTGGAAAAGTCTGCAGGATTTAAACTGAAAAATCCCGCTGACCTTAATGTTGCAGCTTGAAAGAAAGCGGCATTTAACTTGTAAAAGAATGGTAATCCTTTTAGTGTTTTTTCATTATTCCATTCGAAGGCTAAAATTGCTATAGTTCCACAAACCAGCAGAAAAACACTCGTGAAAAGAACAACTTTGGTATGAACCATCCAGGTTCTTTGCTTTCTGTTAAAAAAAACATCAGACCAAACAACAAACCCTAAGCCACCTAAAATAATTAACAAAGAAAAAATCGGAAGCACCAGCGGGTCTGAATTGTAACCCAAAAGACTCACGGGTGACTCTGAGCTGTGGGGTAACACGTCGAATCCGGCGTTGCAAAATGCCGAGATTGCTGAAAACACGGCCGTGTAAATTCCCATTCCAACACCAAAATCCGGTATAAAGCGAATTAATAAAAGGCAGGCGCCGCAGAGTTCAATGCTCAAAGAAACTCCAACAATTAACTTAATTATTGTACTCACATCAACAACGCCGCCAAATCCGGTGGCTTCTTTCACAATTTTTATGTTTTCTACACTAAATTTTTTGTTGGCGTGCACTCCAAAAAGAACAACAAAAGTAACAAGTCCAAGTCCACCAATCTGAATTAAAAATAAGATAACAATTTGGCCAAACATGCTCCACTTGGCAAAGGTATCTGCAATTACTATGCCACTTACACAAGTTGCACTAGTTGCCATGAAAATCGAATTCACAAACCCTGTTGCAAGTCCATTTTTTGAGGCGCTTGGCAACGACAACAGTAAACTGCCAACTGCAATCACAAAAAAGAAACCAACTACAATTGCTTTAATTGGTGATGTATGCACGCTTTTAATTATTTGTGACATTTTGATATTTAGAACATCTCCTTACAACTTTTGAGATATTCAATTGCAGCAATCAATAAATTTCGATCATTTGGAAATTTAAGGCGGTCATATGCACGCTTAATATTAACCCATAAGATTCGTTCAATTCGCTGGTCTACGCTGCCAATACTTTGTTTTTGGTGATCTACGGCCACAAAATAAACAACTTTTTTCTCAACCCCAGATTTAACTGCATATTTTATTTCATGTCTAAAATCGTGAATGATTTCTATATTTATGCCGGTTTCTTCTTTAACTTCGCGGGTAGCGGTTTCTTTTTCACTTTCGCCAACTTCAATGTGGCCTTTGGGGAAGCACCAATTAGAAGAAAGGTAATGCCTTATCATCAGAATTTCTTTGCTGTTGCTTGCTGTTTTTCTAAAAACAAGCGCGCCGCAAGATTTCTCTCGCTTTAATGCCACAATGATTCACACCCTTAATTTGAAAACTTGCAAGCTAAAAAAAGATTGGTGAGCCATGCGCGATTCGAACGCGCGACAACTTGATTAAAAGTCAAGTGCTCTGCCAACTGAGCTAATGGCCCCCATTCCTTGGGTGTGTTCAAATGATGATATGAAAAAGCATTTTTTAGATTAAAATTAACACCCACTCTCACTATTTTTTTGTGAGAAATTACACCAATTAATTCTTTGATGCATAGAATAGAAACTTAGTTTAACATTTCTGCTACTTCATTTGCGAAATTGTCTTCTTTTTTCTGTAATCCTTCGCCGCGTTCAAATCTTGTAAACTGAACAATGTTAATTTGCTGGTTTATTTTTTTGCTTATAGAATCTATATATTCAGAAACATTTAAATCCGGATTTTTGATAAATTCTTGTTCCATTAAGCAATTTTCTTTGTAATATTTTTCAATTCGGCCATCTACAATTTTTTGTGCTATGTTTTCTGGTTTGCCTTCGCTGACTACTTGCGCGGTTAAAATCTGGCGTTCTTTTTCAAGTGTTTTTTGTGCCACATCTGTGCGAGCAAGCCAACTGGGATTGTGAGCAGCAATTTGCATAGCAATATCTTTTGCCAGTTCCTCAAAGTCACTGGATTGATTTGTTGGGTTAAATAAAACTAATACACCGATTCTGCCATCACCGTGTATATATGATCTTGTAGTGCCTTCAAACCGAGCGAACCGCCGTATTTTTAGATTTTCACCTATCACTAGAATTTTTTCTTTTAGTTCTTCTTCAACTGTTTTTTCACCTAAATTGCAGGTTAGCAGTGCAGAAATATTTGCTGGGTTTTCAGTGGCAACAACCTCTGCACATGCCTTTGAAAATTCAATGAATTGTTGATTCTTGGCAACGAAATCTGTCTCGGAATTTATCTCAATTAAAACTCCAACATTTGGTTTGGTTATAGCTGCAACAATTCCTTCTGCGGCAATTCTTCCCGCTTTTTTTGCGGCAACAGCAACACCTCTTTCGCGCAGGACTTCAATTGCACGGACCATATTGCCGTTGGCTTCTGTTAACGCTTTTTTGCAATCCATCATTCCGCAGCCAGTTTTTTCCCTTAATTCTGCCACTTCATTTGCTCCAAAATTCACAGGTATTTTCCCTCATTCCTTTAAAAACTAATTGGATTCAGTGGGTTTGTTTGGGTGATTTGTTCTGGTTTTGGAACTTGTTGTGGAACAGAAGCTGAAGTTTCTGTTGCTGCTGTTTGTTCGGCCTGTTGCGTGGAATCTGGATCAACCCAATCGGTTCCCTGTCTGCCTTCTTTTATGGCGTTGCCTATGGTTTGTGCAAACAATTTAATTGCTCTGATAGCATCGTCATTTCCAGGGATAACGTAATCTATGTCACCGGGGTGGCAATTGGTATCAACAATCGCCACAATTTTTATTCCTAATTTTTTTGCTTCTTTTATTGCATTATGTTCTTTACGTGGATCAACGACAAATATTGCACCCGGTAATTTTTTCATTTCTTTAATGCCACCAAGGAATTTTCTTAATTTCCCTTCTTCATGTTTTAATTTGATTACTTCTTTTTTTGTTAATGAGTCGAAGGTGCCGTCTGTTGAAATCTTTTCAAGTTGTTCCAACCTTTTAATTCGCAATTTAATGGTTTTAAAATTCGTTAACATGCCGCCAAGCCACCTGGTGTTAACGAAAAAAGCACCGGCATTAATGGCTTCTTCTTTAATGGATTCACTTGCTTGCTTTTTGGTTCCAACAAAAAGGATGTCTTTACCACTTGCTGCCACATCGCGAATAAACGCATAGGCAATATCCAATTGTTTTGAAGTTTTTTGTAAATCTATGATGTGGATTCCATTTCGTTCTGTGAAAATATATTCTGCCATTTTAGGGTTCCGACGCCGTGTCTGGTGGCCGAAATGTACGCCGGCTTCCAAAAGTTGTTTCATAGAAACTACACTCATTTTAATTAGTCCTCCCCAATTTTGGTTGTTCTTCCGCTTTCTTTGGTGCAACCCTTTTGTTGTTTAAGGGCACCTGCGCACACAGGGAACTGAAAGCGTGTATGATTTAGCAGAAGTATGATAGCACAGATTAAAAAGCTTTGCAAGTAAAATTTTTATTGTTTATAGTTGAAATTAGTTAAAAGTTAGGTTTTTTTAATTATTGTTTGGATTTTTTTTAGAAATGAGATCTTGTTCCCACAAAAAGACAAAGCAATTGAACCAGAAGCAATAATTGCGTAAACAACTCCTAACATTTTTTTGCTTGGCGGTAAAGATTTTGATCTTAAATAAGAGGTTGAGTTTTTTAAAAAAACGGTTTTAGTTTCCTCTTGACGTGTGGTAGAAGAGTTGACAATTTTCTTTGGCTTTTGCTTGCGGGGTTTGTGTTCCTTGATTTTTGTTACTGTTAGGTTGGGTGTTGATTTTTTACTTGTTTTTTGTTTCTTTTTGTCTTTTTTGTTGGTAGCTTGCTTAACAGAGGATTCTTCTGATTGAAATGCTTGGTGTGCTGGGGCTGTTTCCGAAGGGATTGTTGTTGTGGTTACAATGAAGTCGCTGTTTGGTTCTTGTTTAATCTCGTTGAAATTTTCTGCCTGTTGGGTTGTGTAATGATCAGAGGATTGTGGTTTGCTGGGAGTTTCTTTTTCATGCGGTTTCTTCACTGATTTGGTTTTTTGGGATTCAGATTTAGCTTTTTTAGGTTTTTTCAGATTGAGTGGTTTTTTAGATTTTGGTGATTTTTTCTTGATTTCAATTTTATTACTTTCCAATGATTCTGGAGTTCCGTAGTCATGAAATTCAAGTTGGTCGCCAGTGAATTTAATTCCGGCAACTAAAGTTATGTTTTTTTTGCGCTTTTCGGTGATTTCAGGATTATAAACATCAATTGGATTTGGAATAACCACTTTGATATTGGTGGTGTTTTCTGGGATTGGGAAAGAAATTTCTTCTCGGTAGAAGGGTGAGCCATTTTGAAAAACCTTTTCTTTGCCATTAAATTTCATTGTGCGAAATGGTACGAATTCAAATTCAGCATCACTTTTTGAAACATATACGTTAGCGTCAGAGTACAATAAATTAGTTCCCAAGTCGCTTTGGTTGAATGTTTCTTCTGTTGGTTTAAATTCGTAACAAGCTTGTTCTTTTGAGTAACAGCCTTTTCTCCAGCCTTCCGCTGAAGTGTTTATATACAATTGATTATTTTTTATGTTTTGAAAAACTGTGAATTGTGGAGAAGTACAAGAATTTTTTAGTGCCCCACTTCCAAGCACGTACTCAGCTTTATTTGTGAGCGGATTGATTTGTGAGGTGGCAAAAGTACCAAAACTGCTAAAAATAACAATGTTTACCGTGTTAACACCTGAGATGCAATAGACCATAATACCGTTTCCAAGCGAACTGTTTTCAATTCTTAAAATTTTTTGATCTGGAGCAAGATTCTCGCAATTTTGCTGTTTGACTTGGGTAAAGTTTATATATGCTTTGCGATCGTCGAGTTCCTCTGAGCTTAAATTCAATTTATCTTCATAAATTTCTGCAGTAGAAATGCTCGATGCTAAAACTAGAAAAGCAAAAAGAAGTGGAGCGATACAGAATTTAATCATTGGTGTTAGCCTCATTTATTGATTTGTTCAATAAGGAAAATATTTGATGAAAATTGCAGCGTATTGTTAGCGATGGCATTAATATTAACATAGATAAAAATTGATGTCAAATTGGCCGCTTGCGCTTTTTGAGTTATAATGAAATACCAAAATAAAATTGGAAGTGAATCAAAATAATGCTGGATATTTTCGATAATGTGGTAAAGCTTAAAAGTGTGGGAGAAATAAATTGCGATCTTTACAATAAATTAGGGATATATACGATTAACGATATTTTGTGGCACATACCACGCTCGTATATAGATTTTGGCGCATATGTGAAGATTGAAGAAACGCAACATGAAGGGTTGTTTGCGGTTCGTGGGTATGCTGTTGAAAAAAAGAGCATAAAGAAGAAAAACTTAACAATATACACTGTTACAGTTACAGATGGTAATAACTTCATGGATGTTCAAATTTTTAATGGTAGGCAAGTGTATCAAGCGATTGCTAGTGGTGTAGAGTTCGTTTTTTGGGGGAGGATAATAAAAACTCGCAGAATTGTAAATATGCAGCTACGGTCGTTTGTGAGATTTAAAGAGGGGTTAACAATGCAGCCTTCATATAGTTTAACAGCTGGACTTAAATCTCGAATGGTTGCTGCGAGTGTTCAGGAATCATTGCGGCGACTTTCTTCGTTTCACAGCCTTGTTCCCGCTGAAACACAAAAGCAAATGAAATTAGTTTCATTGCCATACGCATTCCAAAATATTCACTTTCCAAAAACAAAGGAAGCGTTAGTTCTTGCAAGAAATCGATTGATGTTTGACGAATTGGTTAATTTTAGTTTGGGAGTTTTAGAGTTTAAGGCAAAAAAAAGTGTTCCGAGTGAAATAAAAATAAAAGATTTTGATTGTTCTGAGTTCTATAAAACAATAAAGTTTGAACCTACAAATGCACAAAAACGTGTGATTAATGAAATTGTTTTGAAAATAAAGTCTGGGGCAACAATTTGGCAGTTGATTCAAGGTGATGTTGGTTGCGGGAAGACATTGGTGGTAACTGCAATTGCGTATTTGATTTGCAAAAACGGGTACCAGGCGGCGATTATGGCACCAACTGCGGTGCTGGCGAATCAGCATTACGAGAATTTTAAGGAAATTTTTAAATTTCTTAAAGTAAAAGTTGAACGGCTTGCCGGGAAATTGACAGCTACAGAAAAGCAGCGAGTTAAGGAATTGTTGGTTTCTGGGGAAATTTCTTGTGTTGTGGGAACTAGTGCATTAACATCCCCGGCAATTAAGTTTAAGAATTTGGGGCTTGTTGTTACCGACGAACAGCATAAATTTGGTGTTAGGCAACGTGAAAAATTAAGCGAAAAGGGGAGCAACCCTCATACAATAATCATGTCTGCAACTCCAATTCCGCGAACTTTGGCAATGATGTTGTATAATAATATTGATATGTCGATAATAGATGAGGCACCTCCTGGGCGCAAACCTATTAAAACCTATTTTGTAACGCCGAATTATCGAGTAAGAATATATAATTTTATGAAAAAAGAGATAGAAGATGGTAGGCAATGCTACATTGTTTGCCCGTTTGTTGAGCTCGAAGAAGATGAGAACGTAACAGAAAATGAAGAAATTTTTAAATCGGTTAAAGAATACGCAGAGACTTTGAAAACGGGAATTTTTTCTGATTATACGGTTGAGTTTATTCATGGCAAAATGGTTCAATCTAAGAAAGAAACACTAATGCAAGCTTTTAAACGAAATGAAATTCAGATTTTGGTTGCAACAACAATAATAGAGGTTGGAGTTGATGTCTCTAATGCCAGCATTATTCTTATAGAAGGGGCAGAAAATTTTGGATTGGCACAACTTCATCAATTACGTGGAAGAATTGGGCGCAGTAATTTACAGTCGTACTGTATTTTGTTGTCTGGAAGTGAAAATGAAGGAACAAAGAAGCGTTTGGCGTTTGTTGCAAAGCATACAAACGGGTTCGAAATTGCAGAGTTTGACTTGAAAACTCGTGGGCCCGGAGAATTATTGGGTGTGCGGCAACACGGGGCTTTTAATTTCAAAATCGCAGACCCTTACAACATGGAATTGCTGCTGAAAGCACAAGCAACAGCCAAGTTTTTATTGCAGAATAACACATAAAATTTTTGAACTGTGTGGAAAATAGTGTGGGATTTTTTATGATGTGAAATTTTGTGCGAGAGGGAAGGCACGAAATAGAAATTAGCGTCCCAATTAAGAGCGCTAATGGTGAAATGTTTATTTTTTTATGTTTTTTATTATGTCTTCAACAACTTCTTTTAGCTTGCTGTCATAATTTAGTTGCTTCTCCATTTTGGACAATGCGTAAAGGACTGTGGAATGATCACGGCCACCGAAGTGTTCACCTATTACTGCCATTGGCAACCCTAAAATTGTCCGCGCAACATATATGGCTGTTTGCCGTGCCTTAGAGATTTGAGCTGACCTTTTTTGTGACTTTATGTCAGCTGCGGAAACACCAAATGTTCTGCTGACTTCTGAGAGGATTTTCTCAAAAGTCAGTTCTAGCGGTTGTTCTTCTGTTAAAATATCTCTAATGATTGTTTGTGCAATGGCAATTGATGGTTCCGTTCCTGCCAAAATTCTGTATGCTTGCAATTTTTTTACTGTGCCCTCTAATTGTCGGTTATTATTTTTAATTTTGTTCGCAATATATTCCACAACTTCACTTGGAATGCTTATTCCAAGAACAGATGCTTTTTGCTGTATGATGGCAATGCGTGTTTCGAAGTCTGGTGGTTGCACATCGGCAATTAAGCCCCACTCAAAGCGTGTGCGAAGCCGGTCTTCAAGTGTGCGGATTTCTTTTGGTGGCCTGTCGGAAGTCAGCACAATTTGCTGCCCCGCTTGGTAAAGTTCATTAAAGGTATGAAAGAATTCTTCTTGAGTTCGTTCCTTGCCTGCAATAAACTGAATGTCATCAACCAGTAGCACATCCGCTTTTCTGTATTTATCATGGAATTTTTTGGTTGAATCACAACGAATTGCCTCAATTAATTCGTTGGTAAATTCTTCCCCTTTGGCGTAAAGAATATTTAATTTGGGGTTGTTTTGTGTCATTTCATGGCAAATTGCGCACAGAAGATGTGTTTTCCCCAGCCCAGAAGCGCCATAAATAAACAGGGGGTTATATGCACCAGAAGGGTTCGCTGCAACCGCTAAAGATGCCGCATGTGCAAACTTGTTTGAAGTACCAACAACAAAGTTAGAAAAACAATATCCGTATTTGTTGATTACGGCTTCTTGCTTTTCTTCTTCAACTTGCAAAAGCTGGTTGGAAAATGAGAGGTCTTTTACCTTTGGTTTGTTTTCTGAATTTTCTGCAGTATTTTCAATCTCTATTTTCACTGGGAATCCTAAAACTGTTTCAAATGCGGAATGTAGTAAAGTTGAATATTTATCTAAAATCACTTTTTTTTGAAAAGAACTGTTAACATGCAGCTTCACGGTTTCATTGTTCATGTCTATGGGGCGAATCATGCTTATCCATAGATTATATCCCACTGAAGAAATTTGTTTTTTGCAATGTTCGCAGACTTTAACAAAGACGGCATTTAAATCTGTCATAAATCAAAAGTAACCATCATAAAGAAGGATTCTTTGCGAGGTTGTTCTCCTTTCCAATTGTGTTCTCATTTCCAAAGGTACTGCATAAATTTTAACATATTTAAATGTAATAAGCAAGTAGTGTAATTGTTATTTTATTGTTTTTATCATTAATGTCGATCTTTGGCATTTTCATTTGGTTCAATTTGGGTTGACAATTTTGATTTTGGATTGATAATTTTGAAAATTACTAGAGTTAAACTTATTTGACATAAGTACTGAAACATGGTAAAATCAGCAAACAAACTGCTGTTTGCGAAAGTAAGAAAGAGGGTAAGGGGTTTGGCAAGAATTCAAATAAAAAAAAGCGTTAAAATTTTGATTGTGTTTTTTTTGCTTGTGCTTACGCTTGGTATTTATTGCATTTCTGTTTGGAATAGTTTTGTTGTTACTCGCCAAAAAGTGGATTTATTATTTTCTGGAGTTGAGGTGCAGTTGCAGCGGCGCGCGGACCTTATTCCTAATTTGGTAAATGTGGTAAAGGGTTATGCTGCGCATGAAGAGGCCGTTTTTTCTGAGGTGACAAAAGCGCGTACACAAATGATTTCGGCAAAAGGCCCGGATGAACTTTCTGCGGCAAATGGCGAATTAACTCAGGCTTTGGGGAGGTTGTTTGCCGTTGCAGAAGCTTACCCAGAGCTTAAAGCAAATGAAAATTTTCTTTCATTGCAAGATGAGCTTGCCGGAACAGAAAATCGAATTGCTATTGCCCGCCAAGATTTTAATGAACAGGCTACACATTTCAATGCATCATTGCAAACTTTACCAAAAAATTTAATTGCAAGATTGTTTGGGTTGAAGTCGATTTCTTTGTTTGGTGTTAATGAAAACGCAAAAGAAGTTCCGGTTGTGAGTTTTAAGTGAGTACATTGAGGGATTGCATGGTGCGAAAGAAAAAACCGAATGTTACAAAGAGATTTTATTTTATCTTCATTGTTTTTGCGGTGTTTTCTTTTTCTTGTAGCTTAATTGGTGCTGTAGTTGAGTTCCCGAAGCCCACTTCCGACTTTTATGTTGGTGATTTTGGTGATGTTTTGTCTAATGAAACCAAAGAGCATATAATACAAAACAGCGAGGGACTTTACCACCAGTTGCACGTGCAATTGGTGGTTGTTACAATTGAGACTTTAGGAAAGCAATCTATTGAGCAGTATGCTATTACTTTAGCTAGAGAATGGGGAATTGGTGATAAAGAATCCAACAAGGGGCTTTTGATTTTGATTTCTAAAAAAGAGCGTGCAATTAGAATTGAAATTGGCAAAGGGTTAGAAGGAGATTTTAATGACGCAAAAGTTGGAAGAATAATTCGTGATTGCAGCAAAGAATTAAAATCAAGTCTTGATGTTGGTATTAAAAAACTTTACGATATTGTATTGAAAAAGATGAATAAGTCGGATTCTTTTGTTTCTAGTAGATGGTCTTTTGCAGTTAATTTCTCATTGGGTGTGGGGCTTTTTGCTTTGCTTTTGTATTTTGCAAAAAAGAAGGATTCCTCTGGCTGGTTTTTTGTTATATTATATCAGTTATTGTTTGGGCGTGGTGCTGGAGGGTACAATTACCGAAGCCATAGTAATTCAAATGATGGTGGTGGTGGTCATTTTAGTGGTGGTGGTGCATCTGGTAAATTTTGACTTCAGAGAGTGTAAATTATGAGAAGACGCGCCGAGTTCAAAATCCCTTTAGGACTGTTTTTTGCAACGATTTTTTTGGTTGTAGGTGCTACAATTTCTGTGACAGTAATGTTTGATCTTGCCAGATTTAACAAAAAATTGCGAGATAGTTCTTGGTATGACCAAGTTTCTTTGAAATTGTATGAATTAGATAAGATTGTAAAAAATCAATTTGATGGTGTTATTGATGAAGAACGCTTGGTTGATGAAGTTATGAAAGGTTATTTGTCTGGAATTGGTGATAAAGATTCAAAATATTTTTCACCGGAGGAGTATAAACTCAAAAAAAAGGAAATGCGGAACCAAAATATACTTTGGGGAGTTCGGTTTGCCGAAGATGGTGGTTATTTACGAATAGATGAGATTTATGAGAATTATTTAGCGTTAGATGTCGATTTGCAACTTGAAGATTTAATAATTAAAGTTGAAGATGTAAATGTAACGCACGAAAACATTGAAGAGTGTGTGAAAATGCTAAATGCCAATGAAGGCACAAAAATAAGAGTGAGTTTTCGCAGAGGTCTGAAAGAATTTGAGAAAGAGCTTGTTGTGCGGTATGCTAAGGTGTCAGCGGTTCAAAGTGATTCATTTGGTGATGTGGCTTACATTCGAATTCTTTCTTTTAATGAACCCGCTGTAAAATTTTTTTCACGGCAAGTAAGTGAACTGCTTTCAAAGAAACGTGCGGTAATTATTGACCTACGAGATACTGGGGCAGGTTCATTAGATTGCGCAGCAAAAATTCTAAAAATGATTTTACCACAAGGGTTAATTGTTTCCTCCATTCGTGAAGGTGGCGAAGTTGACAATTTATTTTATAGTGATGGGCGCCATGAAGTAAAAAAGCCAATGATTGTGCTTGCAAACGAAAAAACAATGGGGGTTGCAGAATTATTTATTCATGTGCTAAAATGCTATGAAAAAGTTCAGGTTGTTGGGGAACGTACAGCTGGTAAAGGTAAAATGCAGACATTTTTTGAATTGCAAGATGGTGCTGCAATTGAATTAACGGTTGCAAAATTTGGTCTTCCAGATGGAAATACCTTTGATGGAACCGGTATTATGCCAGATTTTAGAGTGCAGCCAATAACACCATTAACAACAGAGAAAAAACAAGAAGTAAAAATGATTGACAAAAGTAAAGACTTGCAACTTGCCAAAGCATTGGAAGTTCTTGAATTTGAGGATAATTGATTGAGAGAGTGGTTTTAGTTGTTGCATGTTGTTGCTGGTAAAGCAAAAGGTAAAAAATTGATGACTACTTGCAGTGAAATGCGCCCTACGGCGGGGCTTGTTAAAGAGGCACTTTTTAATATCATTCAGTTTGAAATTGCAGGGGCACATGTTTTGGATTTGTTTGCTGGCTCTGGGCAGCTGGGAATTGAAGCATTAAGCCGTGGAGCTTTAGATTGTGTTTTTGTGGAAGCGAATTATGAGGCCGGGTCTGTGATTGTTGAAAATTTAAAGCGTTCAAAGTTTTTAAATTGTGCGGAAGTAAATGTTATGTTAGCCGCAGATTTTTTTAAAAAGAGGCATAGGTCATTTGATGTTGCAATTTTGGACCCTCCGTATGGAAAAAAGTTAATAGATCAGGTTATGATTGATGTGGTAAACTTAATGGCAAAAAATGGTGTAATTATTTTTGAAGCTGCAAAAACAGATTTGATTGACGTAGAATTTCAAAAATATAATTTGGTTAAAGAGTATTTTTACGGTAAGAAAAAATTGGGATTATTTAGAGAGGAAACAGGACCTTGAAAAGTAAAATCTTGGAAAAAATCAGCGAACCAGAAGATTTAAAAAAATTGAATATAAACGAATTGAAGCAACTTGCAAAAGAAATTAGAGAGAAAATTATTAAAGTGGTTTGTGAAAATGGGGGGCACTTGGCTTCAAATCTTGGAACTGTGGAATTGACAATTGCATTGCACCGTGTTTTCAATTCACCAAACGATAAAATAATTTGGGATGTTGGCCATCAATCATATACTCACAAGTTGTTGACAGGCCGAGTGAATCAGTTTTATTCTTTGCGTAAATGGGATGGAATTTCTGGATTAATTCGGCCAAGTGAAAGCGAGCACGATATTTTTATTTCGGGGCACAGCAGCATTGCTGTTTCAGCTGCATTAGGATTCGCAAAAGCAAACGAAATTGCTGGCAAGTCTGATTATGTTGTTTCTGTGATTGGTGATGGCTCGTTAACCGGCGGACAAATTTTCGAAGGGTTGAACAATTCAGGAGTTTCTGCCAAAAATTTTATTGTTATTTTAAATGATAACAACATGGCAATAAATAAAAATCAAGGTGGACTTGCAAATTACCTTGATAAAATTCGATTAAATACAAAGTATTGGGAATTCAAGGGTGCTTTCGCTTGGTTTTTGGGGAAATTGCCGTTGGGGAAGCCGTTAATATGTTTGCTTAGAAAATTCAAGGCCTTTTTGAAATCTTTACTATATCCGAAAAATATATTTGAAAATTTGGGTTTTAATTATATTGGTCCTGTAAATGGACACAATATAAAAAATGTCTTGTGCGCTTTAGAGCGAGCAAAAAAGTATGCAAAGCCGGTTGTTGTTCATGTTAATACAAAAAAAGGAAAAGGACACAAACTGGCAGAAGAACAGCCAGATAAATTTCACAATGTTGTTGATGCACCTTTGCAACGCACTTTCTCTTCTGAATTTGGGAAGGCTATGGTGAAATTTGCTGAAACAAATTCTCGTATTTGTGCGATTACGGCTGCAATGCGAGATAGTGTTGGATTGTTCCAGTTTAGCCAGACTTTTTCAGAAAGATTTTTTGATGTTGGAATTGCGGAACAGCATGCCGTTACTTTTGCTGCGGGGCTGGCAGAGAGCGGTTTAACGCCGGTTGTTGCTGTTTGTTCTACTTTTTTGCAGCGTGCTTATGACCAATTGTTGCATGATGTTTCTATTTCAAACAGTCATGTGGTTTTGGCAATTGATAGAGCGGGGTTTGTTGGTGGTGATGGAGAAACACACCATGGACTATTTGATGTTGTATTTCTTAGCGGGATTCCAAACACCACAATTTACGCGCCACTGAATTATGCAGAACAAAGACATTGTTTGAAATTGGCAATTGATGGGACTGGACTTTGTGCTGTAAGGTATCCCAAAGGTGAAGAGATTAATATCCCAGAGCTTATTAATGTTCGTGAAGCGGAATATGCATACTTGCAACAAAGTAAAAAAGATATTTTGGTTGTTACATATGGGCGAATTTCAAGTTTTGTTGTGAATTCATTGGAGTATTTTAAAAAATTGGGAATTAGTGTTTCGCTGTTGCGAATGATAAAAATTCACCCTGTGGAGGCAGTATATCTAGAGATTGCTTGTGAATATAGGACGGTTATTTTTTTAGAAGAGGGGATTAAAAGTGGTTCAGTTGCGGAGCAATTTGGTTCAAAATTAGCAGAAATAGGCGCTAAAGTTAATTACTTTGTGCGTGCTGTTGACAATGGATTTGTTCCACATGGCAATTTAGAAGAGCAGCTTGGTTTTGTAAAGCTTGATGCCGAAAATGTGAAGAATTTTATTAAGTCGGTTGCACTTTCCGTCTCTTCAAAAATTAATGTAAATTTAAAGGAAAAATTGCAATTTTCGAAGAGATTAACATGAAAAAAAGGCTTGATGTTTTGGTATTAGAAAACGGTTTTGAAACTTCTAGAGAGCGTGCGAAGGCAATGATTATGGCAGGCTTAATTTATGTTGAAAATCAAAGGGCAGAAAAACCAGGTGAATTTTTCTCAGATGATGTACGGTTAGAGTGCAGGGGTTTACCTTTGCAGTACGTTAGCAGGGGTGGCTTGAAATTAGAAAAAGCTTTAGAGGCGTTTGAAATAGACCTCAGTGATCGTATTTGTATGGATATTGGTTGCTCAACCGGTGGTTTTTCTGATTGCGCATTGCAAAATGGTGCCAAAGAAATTTTGGCAATTGATGTTGGTTATGGTCAGTTTGATTGGCAGTTGCGCAACGACTTTAGAATTCATTTGCTGGAAAAAACAAATG
This sequence comes from Oscillospiraceae bacterium, assembly GCA_031266415.1. Classification (GTDB taxonomy): domain Bacteria; phylum Bacillota; class Clostridia; order Oscillospirales; family Ruminococcaceae; genus BNZN01. The sequence goes on from JAISBB010000007.1 coordinate 57,163, forward strand.
CAAGGTACCTGAAAGCAAAAGATTTAAATGGTCTGGATATTAATTTTGTGATGGCAGATGTATCTTTCATCTCACTTTTGAAAATAGTAGTACCAATAAAACAATTGGTGAATCCTAATTGTGAGTTTGTTTGTTTAATTAAACCACAATTTGAAGCAACTAAAAAAGAAGCTGGCAAAGGTATTATAAAAGATGAAAAATTACGAATAGAAATTGTGAAGCGTGTTTTGTGTTTAATTCGCGAATCTGGCTTCCTAATAACGGGGGTAATAGCATCACCAATTGAGGGCGTGAAAGGCAATGTCGAATATTTGGTCCATTTTGAGCAAAACGGAAGCGAAGGATCTATTTCAGTTTTTTCTCGTGGTGTTGTGCTAGAACCTGTTTTTTCTGATGTGATATAATGTGATTAATGTAAATGATTTTCAGAAAATGTTTTTCATTTTTGAAGGGTTTGATCTACCATAGAGGCTAACAGGGAAAAGAAAATCAGGCAATTGAAAATCATAGAGTTAATAAATGAATGTCCGATTAGAACACAGGAACATTTAATAAGTCTTCTTAAATCTGCAGGAGTTAAGGCAACACAAGCAACCGTTTCTAGAGATATTAAAGATTTGTTGCTGGCAAAAGTTATGGGGCCAGATGGTAAGTTTAAATATGTTAGATTGTTAAGTGAAAATAGTAGTGAAGGTTTACTGGCGGATGAAAAGCAAATTAAAATTCTTAAAGAAACTGTGCTTAATTTTTGTCCTGTTGATAATCTTTTAGTTGTTAAGTGTACGGTTGGTGGTGCTAGTGCGGCGTGCCGTGCATTTGATTGTCTTAAGGAAGGCAATATGTTGGGTTCCATAGCCGGTGACGACACAATTCTGTTGATTTTTAATTCCAATAGTGAAGTATGTAAGTTTCTTGTATTAATGCAAGAACTAATTGGAATTTAGTTTGCGAGTGATATTAATTGAGCAAGAAAACGGAAAATGTTGGATTTATTTGTGAGAATTGTGGATTTAATGTAGATCCGTTAGATAATGGTAGTTTTCGTAACCATTGCCCTTGTTGCCTTTGCTCTAAGCACGTTGATAATAAACCTGGTGATAGGTTATCTGATTGCTGGGGACTTATGGAACCGATTGATGTTGTTGTGAATTCCAAAAAGGGATTGCAACTGCTTCACAAATGTTTAAAATGCGGTGAAGAAAAAGTGAATATGGTGGCAATTAATGCCAGCCAGTGTGATAATTACCAGCTTATTTTAAAGTTGATGAAAGGGGTTTTAAAGAACATTAAATGAGTGCTGGAGGATATAAGCGAATTCTTTTAAAATTAAGCGGGGAATATTTGGCTGATGGAACTGGGGATAATGTTGATTTTGAGATTGTGCGTACACTTGCATTGGAAGTAAAAAAATGCCAAAAATTAGGAGTACAACTTGGAGTTGTTGTTGGTGGTGGTAATTTCTGGCGCGGTAGAAATGTTTGGCAGATGGAGAAGGCACGTGCAGATTATGTTGGGATGTTGGCAACGGCAATGAACGCAACTATTTTATATGATGTTTTTTTAAAAGAAGGAGTTGACACGCGACTTCAAATGGTTATTGCTATGCCAGATATCGCCGAATGTTATGTGAGAGACAGGGCAGTAAAACACTTAGACCAAGGGCGAGTAATTATTTTTGGTGGCGGAACGGGTAGCCCTTATTTCTCTACAGATACTGCTGCCGCACTTAAGGCCATAGATATCAAAGCAGATGTTATTTTCAAGGCAACACATTCTGTTGATGGTGTTTATGATAAAGATCCAGTAAAAAATGAAAATGCGGTGAAATATGATACACTTTCGTGCGACGAAATATTTCGAAAGCGACTGGAAGTAATGGATATGTCTGCAGTTGCTTTGTGTGCCGAGCATAACATTCCAGTTTGTGTTTTTAGTATTAAAAATCCAGAGAATCTTATTAAGGCAATTTTCAAACAGAAAATTGGTACTATGATTGTATGTGCGTAACGATTTAGAGGGGCAGGTGGGTTAAAATGAATGAGGTATGTGAGCAAATTGATGTAAAAATGGAGAAAATTCTCGACAATTTATCTTGTGAATATGCCACAATGAGGGCTGGTCGTGCAAATCCCTCTGTACTAGATAAAGTTTTAGTGGATTATTATGGAGTTCCAACTCCGGTTCAGCAGATGTCCGCTGTGAGTGTTTCTGAAGCACGAATTTTGGTGATTCAACCATGGGATAAATCGATGTTAAAGGAAGTAGAAAGGGCAATTCAAGCTTCAGACATAGGGATTAATCCGTCTAATGATGGTGATGTAATTAGAATTGTATTTCCGCCATTAACAGAGGATAGAAGAAGAGAGATTTGTAAAAAATTGCATAAAGAAGCAGAAGATTCCAAGGTTTCAATCAGGGCAATTAGAAGAGATGCTATGGAAGAGCTTAAAGAGATGAAAAGGGTTGGGGACCTAACGGAAGATGATGTTAAACTTTATGAAAAAGATGTTCAAAACTTAACAGATAGATATTGTAAAGGAATTGATGTTTTGTGTGAAAAAAAAGAAAAAGAAGTAATGGAGATTTAAAATTGTGTTAGAGTTAAGTGGCCTTGAACATGTAGCAATTATTATGGATGGAAATCGCAGGTGGGCAAAAAAAAATAATCTGCCAATAAAGTCTGGAAGCAAAGAGGGAATCCGGGTTTTGCAAAATGTAATAGACTGGTCCGTTGAAATTGGGATTAAATTTTTAACGGTTTATGTATTTTCAATTGAAAACAGGTCACGAACCGAAATTGAAATTAGTGAGTTAATGGCGCTGGGTTCTGAGAGTTTAGCGGATTATTGGAATGAAGCACAAGAAAGAAACATTAAAATTCGCGTTTGGGGAAAACGTGAATATATTCCACATAAGTTGCAAGTTGCCATTGAAAAAATTCAAGAAGAAACCAAGTCTTGCACGGGATTGAATTTAAATTTGGCAATAGATTACGGTGGCAGGCAAGAAATTGTTGATGCATTTGTGGCAATCTGCAATGATGTTCTTGCGGGGCGTGTGGCCCTGAAGGCTTTAACTTGCAAATTAGTTCCCCAATATCTTTATGCAAAAGAACTTCCAGACCCCGATTTGATTATTCGAACCGGTGGTGAATGTCGCCTTTCAAACTTTTTAACTTGGCAGAGTGTTTACTCTGAATTAGTTTTCTTGGATGTTTTGTGGCCAGATTTTAAGCGCGAAGATTTTTTTTGTGCAATTGAACAATTCAGCAAGAGATGTCGGCGCTTTGGTGGAGATTGAGGCAGAATAATTTAGCGAAGAGAGTTATAAAATTAAATGAGATTAAGTAATATAAAGAAAAGACTTGTTTCTTCTGTTGTTGGAATTTTATTCGCGAGTGTTATTTTTTATTTTGTGGATTCACTTTTTTTTAATTTTGTTGTATCAATAATTTCAGCTATTGCCGCTTTTGAAATAACCCGTGTGATGTTGGGGAATTTAATTTCGTTGATGTTGATTAATTCCTTGTTCCCCATTTTATTTCCATTTGTAAACATGTTGGAAAGAAAATGGTTTTTAATTGGGTTTGTAATTACATTGATGTTGTTTTTAATGTTATTATTTAACCGTAAGAAAGTGGCAATTACTAAAGGGATTGCTGCATTTAGTTTTTCATTTTTGTGTGCAATTTCGTTTTCTTCGCTGATATTTATAAGAGATGTTTTACCGGAAGGGGCCAGAGCTGTTTATTTGATTTTGGTTTGTGTTTGTGCATGGTCAGCGGATACTTTCGCTTATTTGATTGGTTGTGCAATTGGCAAACACAAGTTAATTGAAGACGTTAGCCCTAAAAAAACATGGGAAGGGTTGCTTGGTGGAATTTTTTGTTCGGTTGGTTTAGCCACAATTATTTGTGTTGTGTTTAAACGAGCCGATGAATTTCAGAGAGTTGGTTTGTTGTGGCTAGTTTTAATTTTTATTGTTGCAGCAATTTTAGCTGTTTTGGGGGATCTTGTTGCTTCTTTAATTAAAAGGCAACACAACGTTAAAGATTTTGGCAATATAATGCCGGGGCACGGTGGTGTATTAGATAGGTTAGACAGCTTATTATTTGTGGTGCCTTATTTTTATTTTGTTGTGAGTGTGATGAATTGAAGAAGATTGTTGTTACCGGATCAACGGGTTCGGTTGGCTGCCAGGCGCTTGCGGCGGCTAGGTTGTTGGGGATTGGTGTGAGTGGGCTTTCTGCGTGCTCTAATGTTAAATTACTGGAGCAGCAAATTCGTGAATTTTTGCCAAAATTTGTTTTAGTTGAAGAAGAAAAAGCTTACCGAAACTTGAAAGCGAGTGTAAAAGATTTAAATGTTAAGATTTTGTGCGGTAGTGCGATTGCTGATTTGATTTCTGTGGCAGAAGATTTGGTGATTAACTGTGTTGTTGGAATTGCTGGGTTAAAAACTACTTTGGCAACATTGAATGCTGGTAAAAAGTTGGCTTTGGCGAACAAGGAATCGTTAGTTGTTGCGGGCGAACTTGTAATGAATTTGGTAACACAACACGCAACTCAAATTTTGCCGGTAGATAGCGAACACTCAGCTATTTTTCAATGCTTAATGGCAGGCAAAAAAGAGGAAGTTAAGGCATTAATTTTGACTGCTTCTGGCGGCCCATTTCGTGGCAAAACTAGAGAGTTTTTGAAAAATGTTTCTATAAACCAAGTTTTAAAACACCCCAATTGGCAAATGGGTAAGAAAATTTCTGTTGATTCGGCAACACTCATGAATAAAGGTTTTGAAATTTTAGAGGCGATGTGGCTTTTTGGAGTTGATTTAAAAAAAATCAAAGTTGTAGTTCACCCGCAAAGTGTGGTGCATTCAATGGTGGAATTTGTTGATAATTCAATTATTTCACAAATGGGCACTCCAGATATGGCGGGAGTAATTGCATATGCATTAACCTTCCCTCGGCGAATTAAAAGTGTGGTTAAAGAGCTAGATTTAGTTAAAATTAAGTTGCTTGAGTTTGAAGAAGTTGACCACAATGTGTTCAGAGGGATTTCACTTGCAAAAAAATCAGTAACTCTTGGAAAGCTGTATCCCTGTGTTTTAAACGCAGCAAATGAGCAGTTGGTTGAATTATTTTTGGAGGGAAAAATTAAATTTTTGGAAATTGATGAAATGTTGGAAATGTGTTTGGAATCTGCGAATTTAAAAAATGTTGAAATAACAGAAGAAGCATTGGTTCAAGCTGACAGTTGGGCAAGAGAGTATGTTTTAAGCCATGTTTAATGCAATTTTGAACGAATTATTGAAAATTATTTTCCCTCCGAAGTGTGTTTTTTGCAAGGGCTTTTTACTTGGTGAGCAGGAAATTTGTGATGTGTGTAAAGAGAAATTGGCTGTAATTAAAAACAAGCGTGTGATAGAATTTAATTATGGCAAAATGTTTTTTGAGCGTTGTGTTGCATTGTTTTACTATTTACCTCCAGTTTCTAGTGTGATTTGTAATTTTAAATTCAATGGGAAAAATTTTTTAAAAAATACATTAGCAAGATTTATATGCGATATGGTGGAACAAGAGTATGTAGATGTGCAATTTGATTGCATAATGTTTGTGCCGGAATTAAACAGGAAAAGGAAGCATTGCAAATTGCTTGCTGAGCAAGTTTCTAAGATTGTGGGTTTGCCTCTTGCTGAAAATCTAGTTAAATTAAAAAAGAATCAAAAACAGCACGAATTAAAGTTGAAATCGCGGCTGGAAAATATAAAAGGTGCATATGGTTTAAATGATGTTGAGGCAGTAGTTGGGCAAACAGTTCTTTTGGTAGATGATGTTGTAACAACTGGCTCAACACTTAATGAGTGTGCAAGGATTTTGAAAGTGGGCGGCGTTATGAGAGTATTTTGTGCTACAATTGCGGCAACAGCAGGTGTGGAGGATTTATGTTTAGCAAACGAGTCGTGAAAGTTGGGAAATTAACAATTGGTGGAAGCAATAGTGTGGTTATTCAATCTATGCTGAATAAATTCAGCGAAGATGTTAATGGGAATTTAGAGCAGGCAGCAAATTTAGAAAAGACCGGGTGTGAATTAATTAGGATTAGTGTTCCAAACAAAGCCAGTTTAAAAACAGTTTATGCACTAAAAAAAGCACTGAATACGCCAATTGTTGCAGATATTCATTTCAATTATAAGATGGCAATAGAAAGTATTTATGCTGGGGTTGATAAAATTAGAATCAACCCCGGAACAATAGAAAAATCAAATGTTAAATCTATTGTTGCTGCGTGTTTGCAAAATAACATACCAATTAGAGTTGGTATAAATTCAGGTTCAATCCCTGTGCAAATTCTTAAAGCGAAGGGAAGAACACCAGAAGGTTTGGTTGCCGCTGCCTTAGACAGCGTGGCACTGTTGAACAGATTTGATTTTGACAATATCATAATCTCAGTTAAATCTTCAAATGTTCTGAAAACCATTAAAGCATATAAATTGTTGGCGTTAGATTGTGACTATCCTTTGCATTTAGGTGTAACAGAATCTGGTAATTTAGAAGCAGGGGTTGTTAAATCTGCAATTGGGGTTGGGGTATTGCTTGCGGATGGAATTGGAGATACAATTAGAGTTTCTTTAACGGGGGATCCGCTAGGGGAAATTGTAATTGCTAAAGAAATTTTGAAGGCGTTGGATTTAAAGAAAGGCTTGAATGTGATTTCTTGTCCGACTTGTGGTAGAACACGTGTGGATGTTACTAAAATTGTCAACTTACTGAAACAGGCTTTGATTGAGCGCCATTTGGATGATTTAGATATGAAAGTGGCGGTTATGGGTTGTGTTGTTAATGGGTCGGGTGAAGCAAAAGAAGCTGATTTTGGTATTGTTGCGGGAGATGGTTGCGGGGTGATTTTCAAAAAAGGTGAGGTTATTAAAAAAGTTGCAGAAGAATGCTTAGTGAAAGAACTGATTAAATTAATTGAGGAGGGGAAAAAAGGTGAAGTCTAGGTTGCCAGATAATTTTAAAAAGCCTTCTGTAAATGCAATGCTGGAAAATGCGCAAAAAGTTCAAGGTGAAATATCAGTGGCAGAAAATGAAATATCTAAAATGGAATTTTGCGCGATTGTAGGTGGAGGTTCTGTTAAAGCAGTTGTGAGTGGAGGTAAAAGAGTTAAGGAACTGAAAATTTCTGACGATATTGTGAACGATGATTTAGAGATGTTGCAAGATATGATTGTTGTTGCGATAAATAATGCATTGGAAGAAGCTTCTGATTACCGTGATCGAAAAATAGATGAAATTACAGGTGATCTGAATATTCCTGGCCTATGAATTACGGAATGGGGTTATTAGATGCTCTTGCCGAGAAGTTTGGGGTATTCCCAGGGATTAGTGAAAAAACTGCTTGGAAGATGGTTTTTCACGTACTGAAAATGCCAAAAGATATAGCGACAAACCTGGCAAACGACATTATTCAAGTGTCTGAAAAAATGAAGAAATGTCAAGTGTGCCGTTGCTTTACAGAGACCGAAATTTGCCATATTTGTTGTGATGAAACAAGAGATAAGTCGATGGTGTGTGTAATTCAAAACATGAAAGATATGTTTGCATTTGAGCGTATGGGATATAAGGGGGTATATCATGTTCTTGACGGGTTGCTTTCTCCAATGAATGGGATTGGGCCGGAGGATATTGGAATTTGTGAATTATTAGCGCGAGTTGAAAATTCTGTGATTTCAGAAATTATTATGGCAATTGGGCCAACAGTGGAGGGAGATGCAACGACTAATTATATATTTAGTCTCTTAAAGCCGCTTGGGATTACTGTAACAAGGTTGGCTTATGGCTTGCCGGTGGGTTCAAGTTTGGAATATACGGATGATGTAACATTAAATGCAGCACTTGAGGGGCGCAATGAAATTTGAAGGCAAATAACAGACGGAAATAAAAAGGAGAGAAAAATCTACTGTGATGAATAGTATAACTGTTCAGGCACCGGCGAAAATAAATGTTGGGCTTGACGTTTTAGAGCCAACAGATGATGACTATCATCTTATAAGGACTGTTATGCAAGCAATTGATTTGTGTGATTTAATAACAATCAAAAAAAACAGCTTAAATCAAATCAATTTAAGTTCAAGTCCAGAAATTACTCTAGATGTTAGCCAAAACCTTGCGTATAAAGCAGCTCAATTATTTTTTAAAGAACAAGAAATAGAAGATTATGGCGTGGATATCTACATTGAAAAATTCATTCCTGTTGGTTCGGGTTTAGCAGGTGGAAGTACTGATGCTGCCGGAGTTTTAGTTGGGTTAAACAAACTATATGTAGCGGAATTATCTGTTGAGGAACTGTGTAATATGGCGTTGAAATTAGGGGCGGATGTTCCGTTTTGTGTTTGCGGAGGGATTAAATTAGCAGATGGTATTGGTGAAATATTTACGCCATTGCCCAATTTACCAGAGTGTTATTTTGTGATTGTTAAGCCAAATGAATCTGTAAGCAGCAAAGAAACATTTAAGCTTTGCGAAGAAATGGAATTTGCCAATAGGCCAGATATAGATGGGTTGGTTGCCGGTATTTTTACTCAAAATTTGGCGGAAATGGCGCAGCACATGAAAAATGTATTTGAAAAAGTTGTTAACATTGGTGAAATAGCAAAAATCAAAAAACAAATGGTGGAATCTGGTGCTTTAGGTGCAAGCATGACAGGCAGTGGAAGTGCTGTTTTTGGCTTGTTTGATAATAAAACAAAGGCCAGAAGATGCGCACGAGATTTTGAAGAAGATTATAAGTTTGTCTTTTTAAGTGTACCGATTGATTGTGGCGCAACCGTCGTAGAGGAAGAAATTTAATGAAAAAAGAAGATTTTTTTAAAGAAATGAAAGAAGGAAATAAGCATTTGCAGAACAGGAAAAAAGAGGCAGTGGTTCAAGAGGAATCAGTGAGTATAATTCCACTTGGTGGAATAAATGAAATTGGGAAAAATATGACAGTGCTTGAACATGGAAATGACATGTTTATTATTGATTGTGGGCTTGCTTTCCCAGATATGGATATGCCGGGAGTGGATATTGTTATTCCCGATTTCAACTATGTTGAGAAAAATAAGAGTAAATTAAAAGGTATTGTTTTAACGCACGGTCACGAAGATCACATTGGAGCACTTTCCTATTTTCTTAAAAAGATTTCAGTGCCGGTTTATGGCACGCAGTTGACAGTTAGTTTGGTGAAAGGTAAATTAAAAGAAGCAGGGATTTTAAACAAGTCAAAGTTGAATGTGAAAAGAGTAGGTGAAAAAGTCCGTTTTGGATGTTTTGAGGTTACTTTTTTGCATGTTAATCATTCAATTCCAGATGCGTGTGCGCTTGTGATTTCTACTCCTGTTGGTATTATTTTCCATACAGGCGATTTTAAGGTGGATTACACGCCAATTGAAGGGTCCGCAATTGATTTGGCTAGGTTAGGAGAGCTAGGTCAAAAAGGTGTTTTATTGCTTATGTCTGATTCTACGAATGCAGAAAAATTAGGGTTTTCACCAAGTGAACAGCTGGTTGGGGATTCTTTTGATCGACTTTTTAAAATAGCGGAAAAAAACAGAATCATAATTGCAACGTTTGCTTCTAATGTTCACCGAGTTCATCAGGTAATTAAAGCGGCGGAAAATTATGGAAGGAAAGTTACGGTTTCTGGGCGCAGTATGGTAAATGTAGTGAATACAGCAATTGAGTTGGGATATCTTAAACCAAAACCTGGAACAATGATAGATATTGACAAAGCAAACAAGTTTGCGGATAATGAAATTGTAATTGTTACAACTGGCAGCCAAGGGGAGCCGCTTTCTGCGCTTCGAAGAATGTCTAACGGGGAACACCGAAGGATTGAAGTTAGTAAAAACGATTTTATTATTATTTCTGCAACTCCAATTCCCGGGAACGAAAAATTTGTTAATAAGGTAATCAACGATCTTATGTTATTGGGTGCCGATGTAATTTATGAGAGAATATATGATACGCACGTTTCGGGGCATGCATATCAAGGTGAACAGAAATTATTAATGAATTTGCTGAAGCCTAAATATTTTATGCCGGTGCATGGAGAATATAAGCACTTAAAAAAGAACGCCAAGCTTGCCGAGTCGATGGGAATTGGCGAAAATAATGTAATAATTCCGGAGTTGGGTCGAGAAATTGTAGTGACTTCTAAAAGTATAAAGTATGGAAGAGCAGTTCCATCTGGGAATGTGATGGTAGATGGGCTTGGTGTTGGTGATGTTGGAAATGTTGTTTTACAGGAACGAAAATTACTTTCTGGTGATGGATTGATTGTTGTGATTGTGGTTATTGAAAAAAGCAGCAGTAATCTTCTTGCTGGTCCGGACATTGTTTCCAGAGGATTTGTTTATGTTCGCGAATCTGAAGCAATGATGGATACGGCGAAAAAATTAGCAAGAGAGGTGGTGGAAAATTGTAAAGTTCAAAATATTAAGAAGTGGGTGGATATAAAAAGTAAAATAAAAGAAAAATTGGCCGATTTCTTTTATAGAAAAACACAAAGAACGCCAATGATCTTACCAATAATTGAAGAAATTGTTCGAGTAAAATAAAATATATGTAAAAGGACTGATAATTGTGGAATTAAAAGATAGTAAAACTTATAAAAATTTGCAAGTGGCGTTTTCGGGAGAATCGGAAGCAAGAAATAAATATACATATTATGCATCTCAGGCGAGAAAAGAAGGATATAACCAAATTGGCGAGGTTTTTGAGGAATTGGCGTTATATGAGAAGGAGCATGCAAAAATTTGGTTTAAATTGTTACATCACGGAATTGGCTCAACGGCAGAAAATTTGAAAGATGCAATTAACGGAGAACATTACGAAAGTACTGTAATGTATCCACACTTTGCTGCTGAGGCACGTGAAGAAAATTTTGAAAAAATTGCACAGCTTTTTGAGGCAGTTGGCAAGATAGAGCAAGAACATGAAAGCCGCTATAAAAACCTTCTTAAAGAACTTGAATCTGAAGAGTTTTTTTCAAAGGAGGTTGAATCTACTTGGATTTGTGTTAACTGTGGGTATGTACATTTTGCGAACCAAGCACTAGAAATTTGCCCAGTTTGCTCTCATCCGCAAGGGTATTTTAAATTGTTGGGTAGATAAATTTTTTTAAAATGTGTTTGTATTATTTTGCTTTAAGTGAACGAAAGAAAGTTGGGTTTTAATGATTTCCATTATCAAAAGAATTTTAGTTTGTGTTGTAGTAATTTTGATGGCAATTGGATTAATGAGTTGCTTGAAAAAAAAGAAAGTACAAAAAATAGAATTAGAAGACGAAATAACGGTAATGGAAGACCCAAATGAGCCGAAAGAAGATATGATTCCGCGCCCAGATCTTCAGCCGAAATTGAAGGAAGCTCAAGAGAAATATAAAGAGGCAGTTGCGTGGCTTTATATTCCAGAGAGTGTTGACCTCCCTGTAATGTTATGTTCCAAAGATAGTGGTGAAAATGATGGCAAAAACCGTTATTACCGGCATGCTGAAGATGGTTCTTATCGTTTGTGTGGTAGTGTTTACACATTCCCAAAATCAGTGATTGATTCCCGAGAAAAGTTATCGCGCAATTTAGTTTTAATGGGGCACCACATAGAAGGTAAAAATGAACTCCTTTTGGGGCCCCTTGAAAAATTTTATGAGTTTTCTTTTACCAAAAAACACCCATATGTGTTTCTGGCTATTCCAGGTGAAAATTTAATTTTTGAAATTTTTGCCGTTTATGTTACTGAAGTTCCAGCTAGAAAATATAATAAAGTAGGGTTTTGTTACTATTTTTCAGTAGACCCGGCGAATGAAACTCCTGATAATCCTACTAAAGGTGGAGATGGTTCACTGCCTGCTCAATTTGTTGCCGCAACTGACAAAAGCTGGGTGCAAATTGTTTCCGAAGAGGCAAAAAAACGTTCACTTTATAATTACGAAGGGATATCAATTGACAAAGATGATAAGATAATTACCCTTACAACTTGTACTTATATATTTGGGAAAACGGGTTCGAAGAACTGTTTATCAATTGAATTTGTGATACAAGGGAAACTGTTAACACCAGAAAGAAAACTTCGGGATGAAGCACGAGTGAAAAAAAATCAAAACCCCAAATGGCCCAATCTGCCGGAGCCAAAGAGATCTTTTAAATATGAAGCGGAAGATGGAGAAAAGTAGTAACTGAAAGATGAAAAAGTGAGAAAGGCAAGAGCAATTTGAAATATGAGCAGAAGGGAAGGTAAAGAAGGTGAATTGAGTCGTAATTTGTGAGCGTTCGCTGCATTTTTACTTGAATGTTGATTTTTATAGTAAAATTTGTCGAGTTTTAAGATTAGTAGAGGTTGCATTTTGGATAAAGATGTGTTAGAATAAATTGTGTTTATTTGAATTGGGTTTGGCATGGGTGGTGATGAATGCTGAAAAATATTTTTGCGGCTAAAGCGGGTTTAGATTCAAAAAATTTGGCATTTTTTTTTGCATTGGTTGATGTTTTAGTATTTTTGGTTTTGGTGCTTGTGAAGAAATTTGCAATTATTTCTTTTGTTAGTGTGGTTTTGGGAAGTTTTTGCTCTTTTTTGAATATTGTTTTTTTGAGCATGGCAATAGATAAATCCGTGAATATGCCACAACTTCTGGCACGAAGTTATATACGGAGTAATTATATAAAGCGCTTTTTGGGTTTAGGTTTTGTTTGTGCATTAGTGATTAAAAGTGGTTTTTTGAATTTTGGGGTATTTTTTTTACCGATGTTTATCCCGCAGTATTTTTTTATTTTTTCTCAAATAATTGCACGACAACGGGGGTAGATCTATGAACATTGAAGGGGCACGAATTCTTTTTACTTTGCCAATATTGGGCGGAATTAAAATTTCTGAAACAACAGTTGTGAGTTGGGGAGTAGTTGTTTTCCTTATTATTTTAATTAAAATTTTTGTTCATAAAATGGAAACAATTCCAAAAGGGAAACAAGTGTTGGTAGAAGAATTTGTGCGATTTATTGAGGGGCAAGTAGAAGCGACTGGTGGCAAAAAAGTGAAAGGTTTTGCACCATATATTGGTGCTATTTTCTTGATGTCAATTACTTCTAGTCTTTGTGGATTGGTGGGTGCTCGCCCGCCAACAGCGGACTTGAGTATAACTGCAGCTTGGGCAGTGGTTACTTTCGTTTTAATTTTGTTCGTTGAAGTTAGAAGTCACGGAGTTGGAGGTTACTTAAAAGGATTTTTAAAGCCGTTCCCCGTTATGCTTCCCATGAATATTATTGAAATGATTGTACTTCCTGTTTCCATGGCGGCTCGGCACTTTTGTAATATATTATCTGCGGTGATTTTAGTTGAATTACTTGGAAGTTTTCTTGCGTCTGTTAGTGGTATTATTTTTGGTGCATTGGGCAGTTATTTCCCGATTTTGAAAGTGGGTTTGCCGGCAGTTTTTTCAATTTATTTGGATTTATTTGGAAGTTTCATTCAGGCGTTTGTTTTCATTACATTGACTTTGGTTAATCTTGGTCGAGCAACGAGCGAAGAAGAATAGATTTTTTTAGGAGGTTTTTTTGTATGGCGATTCAAGAAGAGATGCGAGTATTTGCACAGGCAATGGTTATGTGTTGTTCTGCCTTAGGAGCGGGAATTGCGGCAATTGCTTGCTTGGGTGCTGGCATTGGGCAAGGAAATGCAGCTGGAAGGGCAGCAGAGGCAGTTGCACGGCAACCAGAAGCAAAATCTGCTGTTACATCGACTATGTTGGTTGGTTGCGCAATTGCAGAAACAACGGCTCTTTATGCTTTTGCTGTTTCAATGATACTAATTTTTGCAAATCCGTTTGTTAAATCTTTGGCTTAAGGATTTTTTTAAACTATTTATGGTTCGCTTTTATTTTAGGGGGAATGTGCTTTGGAACATAAAGCGTTGATTTCTTTTTCAATTCCGGAGGTTTGTTTTGCATGGATAAATTTATTTATTCTTTTTTTGATTGCTAAGAAATTTTTGTTTAAGCCAGTTAAAGAAATGATGTTACGAAGAGAAAAAGAAGTGAAAGATATATATAGTAAGGCAGAAGAAGCTAGCGAACATGCAAAGCTGCTTGAAGAGGAATGTAAACAAAAGTTACTTGCTGCAAAATTTGAAGCTGCGCGAATAATTAATGAAGCGATTGCGAACTCAGAGCTGAAAGCAGAAGAAATTGTTGAGCAGGCCAAGCAAAAAGCTATGCAAATTTTGGAAAAAGCCCAATATCAAATTAAGAAAGAAAAAGACGATGCGTTGCGCTCGGCATATGACGAAGTTGCAGACGTGGTTTTGATTACGGCTTCTAAATTCTTAAAGAAAGAAATGAGTATGGAAGACCACAAGCGGGTGATAAATGAGGTTTTAAGTGACGTGATGGTTTAAGGTTTTGTGGATGGAAAAAATCAAAAGTTGGATGGAGGTGTTTTTTAGAGTGAGTGAAGTAATGTGTGGTACGTTTGCAAAGGCTTTTTTTGAAACATTGAATCCATCTGAATTAGAAGTTTATGACCAATTTGAATGTTTGAGCGTGGTTATGGAACAAAAAGCCATACAGGAATTCTTTGCGAATTTTTTGGTGCCAAATGAAGAAAAATTAAAGATTTTAGAAAATGCTCTAGAAAAATTCAACCCGAATCTAATTGGTTTTTTAAGTTTGTTGATTGAAAGAAATTATATTAAGTTTTTTGAAAAAATTTGGAGAAGTTTTAAATCTATTTATTGTGAGTTTAAAGGGATTGAAGAAGTACAAGTTTTCTCTGCAGTTTTGTTGGAAGAGAAACAATTGCAAAAGCTGAAAGAAATTTTTGAAAAGAAAATGAATAAGCCTGTTAAAGTTGAAGCGTTAGTTGACGATTCTCTGTTGGGAGGATTGATTTTTAAATATCAAGGGAAAGTGCTTGATTTAAGCTTTAAAAACCGCACAAAAGCAATTAGAAAGCACTTTAAAAAACAGGTGACAGATTTTTGCTAATATTTAAGGGTGTTTTTTGCTGATAGTTTTTGAGATCAACTGGATTATTTTTAATAAGTTTGTTGTATTTTGTTTGAGTAGTATAAATGCAAAGAAAAAGTAGTTATATTGATATTTCCCTATTTTTCAAATAGTTTTTTTACAGGCAATTTTGCATGCGATTACATTTATAACTACAAATTTTATTTAACAAACAATTCAGTTTAATTTTAAGCGGCCTGACTTAACTTTAAAAGGTTGGTGACACAGAATTATGCAAATGTCTAGCAATAACGCAACAAAAATAGTGCAAGAACACGTCAAAAAATATTCTGGTGAAGGCAAGAGTGTTGATGTAATTTCTGCTGTGCAATTGACAGAAGAGCAATTGCACAGAGTAAAAAATGTGCTGGCAGAAAAATTAGGGGAAGTAGTTGAAGTAACAAATCTGCTTGATGAGTCTTTGATTGGTGGTCTTGTTTTTAAATTTAATGGACATGTGTCTGACATGAGTTTGAAAAATCAATTGAAGAATCTAAAGCTGCAAATAATGGGGAAGGCTAATTCTAATGATTAATTTTGGCAGCTGGTTTGAAAAGGGGTTGATTAGAAAATGCAACTTAAGCCGGCCGAAATAATTAAGGTCATTAAAGATCAAATTGATAGTTATTCTGACAAGGTTGAATTGTCAGATATTGGAACAATTATTAGTGTTGGAGACGGCATTGTTAATGTTTATGGTTTAGATGATTGTATGGCTTGTGAACTTTTGGAATTTGAAGATGGAACGCAAGCTTTAGCTTTAAACTTGGAAGAGGATATTATTGGCGCTGTTGTTTTGGGTTCGTGTGACAATCTTAAAGAAGGTGGCAATGTTAAACGCACAGGGAAAATAGTTTCGGTTCCTGTTGGCGACGAATTAATTGGGCGTGTTGTTGGTGCTTTGGGTGCCCCAATTGATGGTTTGGGTGCAATTAAAACTAGAGAATTTAGGGCAATTGAAAGTGAAGCACCGGGAATTATTGACAGAGAACATGTTAACACACCACTGGAAACTGGAATTAAAGCTATTGATGCAATGATCCCAATTGGGAAAGGCCAGAGAGAACTTATTATTGGAGATAGGCAGACAGGGAAAACTACAATTGCATTAGACACTATCCTTAATCAGAAAGGGAAAAATGTGATTTGTGTTTATGTTGCAATTGGTCAAAAAAATTCAACAGTGGCCAAAGTGGTTGAAACTCTGAGAGTTAATGGGGCATTGGATTATACCATTGTTGTTAGTGCAACAGCTGCTGATTCCAGTGCGTTACAATATATTGCGCCGTATACAGGCTGTACAATGGGCGAATATTTTATGCGGGCCGGGAAAGATGTTTTGTGTGTTTATGACGATCTTTCAAAGCATGCGGTCGCTTATAGGGCGATTTCATTATTGTTGCGAAAACCACCAGGAAGAGAAGCTTACCCAGGGGATGTTTTTTATCTTCACTCAAGATTACTTGAGCGAGCAGCACGAATGAATGCACAGCACGGTGGTGGGTCGTTAAGTGCTTTGCCTATAATTGAAACGCAAGCCGGTGATATTTCTGCATATATTCCAACTAATGTTATTTCTATTACCGATGGTCAAATCTTTTTGGAATCTGAGTTATTTTTTTCTGGTGTTAGGCCAGCAGTTAACCCTGGGATATCTGTTTCACGAGTTGGTGGGCATGCACAAATTAAGGCTATGCAAAAGATATCTGGGACTTTGCGGTTACTGTACTCTCAGTTTATGGAACTGCAAGCGTTTGCGCAATTTGGTTCCGACTTAGACGATGTTACACGTCGAAAAATTGAGCAAGGGCAAAGAATTTTGGAAGTTTTTAAGCAAGATATTAATAGTCCCGTTCGAATTGAGTGCCAGGTTATTATGGTCTATGCATTAGTGAATCATTTATTAAGTGATGTAGATTTATCTGATATATCGAAATTTGAAGAAGGGCTAATTGATCATGTTACTTATAATTGCAAAGATTTAATGGCTGAGATTTTACAAGATGGTTTAACGGAACCGGTTGAAGAAAAAATTAGAACAGTGATTGTGAACTATAAAAATTTATTTGCAGCTTAAGTTTAATATTGAAACAGAAGAGAGGGGTGGAGGCCTTGGCTGGGGGTGACATGAGTGTCATAAAGCGAAGAATTAAAAGTGTTAAAAGTACGATAAAAATTACCAATGCAATGAAATTGGTTTCAACGTCAAAACTTCGCAGGGCCAGGCTTAGGTTTGAGCAAACCAAACCGTTCTTCGGCGAAATTTATAAAGATATGATTGAGCTTGCGGCGCGCATTGACGTGCATCAACTTCAGTATGTTCATAAAGGTTTAAGTCCAAAAGCGTTGTATATTGTGATTAGTGGAGACAGGGGCTTGGCTGGTGGCTTTAATTTAAACCTTTTTAAAAAAGTTGTGGAGAATGTTGACAAAGAAAATACTATTTTTTCACCGATTGGCAACATTGCGATTTCTTTTTTTAATAAAAATGGGTTTAATGTATGGGGTGGTGTTTCGAATATAGGTGAGAAAATCACGCCGGAAAAAGCTTATCATATGGCTGCCAGGATGTTATATAACTACAATAGTAATTTGTTTAGTGAAATATATTTAGCATATACTGGTTTTTTGTCAACACTTTCGCAGGAACCAACTATTAAAAAAATTTTACCGTTGGATTTTGGTAAATCTCTTCGCAATAAATCAGGCCGTTTGGTTTATTATGAACCAAATCCAGATGCTGTGTTTCAAGCAATTGTTCCGCAATATTTTGCGGGGATGCTTTATGGTGGAATGGTTGAATCTTTTGCTGCAGAGCAAGCAGCAAGGAGTAACGCTATGGAGTCGGCCACGGGGAATGCTACGAGAATTATTGATGATTTGACTCTGAAATATAACAGAGCGCGCCAATTTGCAATAACTAAAGAAATCATAGAAATAGTGTCTGGAGCGGCAAGCTAATTCATGGGGGAGGAAATTATTTTACATGGCTAATATAGGACAAGTTGTAAAAATAACAGGGCCTGTTGTGGATGTTCGGTTCCGAAAAGATAATTTACCGAAGCTTTTGAGTGCAATTGAGCTTGTGGGTGTTAATGGCAAGATTGTTTTAGAAGTGGCACAGCATATTGGAGATGATACTGTAAGGTGCATTGCAATGAGTTCAACAGATGGATTTAAGAGGGGAACTGAGGCAATTGATTTAGGGGATCCTATTTCTGTACCTGTTGGGCATGGGACATTGGGGCGTGTGTTCAATGTTCTTGGTGATGCGATTGATAATAAAGAAAAACCTGAAGTTGAAGAATATTGGTCAATTCATAGGCCAGCACCTTCATTTGCAGAGCAATTAGCCCAGGAAGAACTTTTGGAAACTGGAATTAAGGTTGTTGACTTGATTGCTCCTTATGCAAAAGGTGGGAAGATCGGTTTGTTGGGTGGCGCGGGTGTTGGAAAAACGGTTTTGATTATGGAACTTATAAACAATGTTGCGCAAGAGCATGGTGGAATTTCTGTTTTTGCAGGCGTTGGTGAGCGCACGAGGGAAGGCAACGAGCTGTATGACAGTATGGTTGAGACTGGGGTTGTTAATAAAACAGCAATGGTTTATGGGCAAATGAATGAGCCACCGGGTGCCAGGATGCGTGTTGCACTTTCTGGACTTACAATGGCTGAGTATTTTAGAGATAGGCAACACCAAGATGTTTTGTTGTTTATAGATAATATTTTTCGGTTTACACAAGCTGGTGCAGAAGTTTCTGCATTGCTTGGTAGAATGCCTTCTGCAGTTGGTTACCAGCCTACTTTGGCAACCGAGATGGGTGCTTTGCAAGAACGAATCACATCAACGAAAGATGGCTCAATCACCTCTGTGCAAGCGGTTTATGTGCCGGCAGATGACCTCACAGACCCGGCACCTGCCAATACCTTTGCACACTTAGACGCAACAACTGTTCTTTCGCGCCAAATTGCAGCGCAAGGGATTTACCCAGCTGTTGATCCACTTGATTCTAATTCAAGAATGTTGACTAAAAACATAGTTGGAAGTGAACATTACGAAGTTGCAAGAAGTGTTCAGAAAAATCTTCAGCGGTATAAAGAATTGCGAGATATTATTGCGATTTTGGGAATAGATGAACTCTCTGACGAAGATAAATTGGTGGTTTCTAGAGCCAGAAAGATTCAGCGTTTCCTTTCGCAACCGTTTTTTGTTGCAGAGCCATATACTGGAATGTCTGGGAAATATGTTCCACTTAAAGAGACTATTCGCGGTTTTAAAGAGATTTTAGAGGGGAAGCATGATGATTTGCCAGAATCTGCGTTTTTGTTTGTTGGAATAATCGATGAAGCGGTTGAAAAAGCGAAGAAAGAAGTGTAATTTATGGTTGGATTTAATCTAAAGATTGTAACCCCAACAAGGGCAGCTTTCGATGGTGTGGTTAAAAGCGTAGTTCTTAAAACTGCAGATGGTGAAATTTGCGTTCTTAAGGGGCATGAAGATTATGTTGCACCAATTATGATTGGGCCGTTGCGACTTGAAAAAGAATCGGGCGAAAAGAAATTAGGGTGTGCCGCTTATGGTTTTGTTAATATCTCGAATAATTCCGTTAATGTGTTCGCAACAACTTTTGAATTTGTTGAAGAAATAGATGTGGCCCGCGCAACTAAAATGATGGAAAAAATGAAAGATATTATAGTTGCGGGGGCCACAGGTGATGAATTAAGTGATGCACAGGCTAGATATGAGCGTTGCAAAGCACGTTTAAAAGTGATTAAGCTTAGTAATAAAAATTAGACAATAAAAATCTAAAAAGGCAAAAAAATCCTCCACTCTGGCTTTTGAAGTAGTGGAGAATTTTTTTGTTTTATTTTTGCTGTGCTCAGCTAAGTTTGCGAACTTAAAGAAGCTGCTAATTCCGCTGCTTCTGGTCTGTCATGGCCCTCGAAATAAAATTATGTTCCCACAAAATCTCACAGATGTTTCCGAAACGCCCGCGGTCTGCTGTTAGCACAACGGAATTTCCATCGACTGCGTGCATCAGTGCAGGCGCGATGCCGTGTTCGACAAGTTCAGTCGCTTTCTGTTCGGAGTTGCAAGGGCCTACAATCCCGTCGTAGAGGCAGCCCATACATGTGGCGAGAGCGGCGTAGCCGCCAGAGTCGCTCGCCCAGGCCGAAAAAAAAGCCAGGGACCCGCCGCAAATCCGACAAGGGTCGCCGTGTTGGTTAGCAGCGTTCGGCCCCGCAGGACGTCCTGGATCCACGTGCTGGGATCCCCGGCCCAGTCTGGGACTTCTGGCGGCCCGCCCTCCCCTTGCCGGAACAATCGGCCGGGTGCTCGGGGTCGCCGTATTTCGTAATATTTTGGAGGGTTTTTTGTTGCATCCGCCAAAAGAAGTTTCTCTTTGTGCCAAAACACATCTAATTCTATGTCTGTTCCTGTTGGGTTCGCAATTTTTAACTTGATTTTTTTGCAAGGTGCCCCACACGAGCAAACAGATTCCTCTGCAACTTCAGCATCACTTGTGTTTTCTCCGGTGTGTTTCGAGAGGCAACCAAGGCAAAAATTTTCAGGTTCTTCTGAAGGAATTTCAGAGTGGTACAGTTTGATCCGCCAAGGGATCCCGCAAATATTGCACTTTGTTATACAGTTTGGAATACCTTCTTCTTCGAGATTGTAATCAATCAAAAACTGACTCCAAGGCAGCGCTCCTGAGTGGAAGTCTATACGTGTTCGATTTCGGCGTTCTGAAGCGGTTTTTCCCCCCCCCCCCTTTTTATTGGGTTGAGAGCTAACCAATCAGTGAAAACAGGTAAAAAGTAGGCATTCATTGCAGCATCTTGCGTCCATTCTGGAAGAAAATTATTTGCGCAAGCAATTGGCACATGAACTAAACTTGCAGCAACCAAAAAACTTAAAAGTTGCTTGAAAATTTTCTTCGTTTCTAAACTAACCACATCCTTCGCAAAGAGTTGATGTTAATACAGCAGTGACAAGAGGTGGCTGCCGCGGGACCAGGTTGTAGAACTGTTGGTGAGGGTAAGGTTAAGAGAACCTCAAGATTTACATCGGAAGTAATCTAAAAATTTTAGAAAAAACATTCACCAGATTAAACATGTTCGACATTTAGAGGCTTATGTGAGATTGTAATAGATGTTTTTAGACATTGGCGGTACGATAAAATTGTGCAAACGAATAACTCCCAGGATTTCAACCTCATAAAACTATATTAGAGCACTACACATCAACTACCGATCCGAGGACGATTATGAGTTCCATGTGATGCCAGCACGTGGACAAGAAAATGCCGCAAGTTCATACGGCCGTGTCCAAGAGGGGTCGGTGCCTTCTGGTAGTGGGCCATGTGTCACCAAAAACCAACCAGGCTTCCTGAGATCGTGTGTTAAAGAAGGCGTGCCTGTTTGGTTCCAGTGGAACAGGCTCGGCGTCAAAATGTCGACAGGAACACCGAGCCAGCCGCAGTGCTTGCATTGAACAACGCAGTAAGTTACGCCGCTGTTTTTTAGCTGCTGCACGCCGTCGGCAGCGGGACACAGTGGGCAGTAACCAGCCCCCATGCCGCCACCCACGGTGAAACCAGAAGGCGGGGAGAGCACAGCACCTGGTTGGCCTGCGGTCGAGCCAGCCGCATTTGCCGCGCCCATCCACGGAACGAAGGAGTACTCGTTTTCCCCGAAGATTTTGTTAGCAGACCGTGGACGGTCGACGTTAAAATACTTTTTGGTGGCTCCGGTTGTGTCTTCTAAAAGAAGCATATCACCATGGGAATATACATAGTATGTAGTAAGATCACTACTTCCTGCAGCTGAAAGAATCTTTAGCTCGATTTTTTTTGCCGGCTTCCCACAAGGGCAAGTAGCATCTTCAGTGACAAGGGAAGCATCTACATTTTCATTTTCTTCGTTGTGCAGCCCAAGGCAGCCAAGGCACAACATATTATTATCAACGCAGCGGTTTTCATTGGTTCCTGTGTCAATCAATTTGATACGCCAAATTTGTCTCTCTGCTGTGCAAACATTGCAATCAGCAGAGCAATTTGGGACTCCCTCTTCTTTGAGATTGTGGGAATGCAAGAATTGACTCCAAGGCAGCGCTCTTGCGTGAAGGTCTGCAGTAGCATTTGACCGGGATTGGCGTTCGTCGCTGGTTTTTCCCCTTACTTTTAGTTGGTTTAATGTTTTCTGCAGCTCAGTTGCAAAAACGGGCCAAAATATGGCATTTTTTACATCGTTTCCTTCAAGCAAGTTGTTCATCCATTCTGGAAGATCGTTCGCACAAACAATTGGCGCATGAACCAAACTTGCAGCAACCAAAAAACTTAAAAGTCGCTTGAAATTTTTTTTCTTTTCCATACTACTAAACACATCCTTTTCTTTTTAAATTTTGCAAAAAAATCCAATACGTGAGAAATTTCTAAACTCCGAATTCACCTGTACTTGCGTACTCATAGAAATTGATGAGTTCTTGGCTTTTGTTTCTGTCATGGTTGTGGTAGACCAAATCAACTGCCTGCACCACACTGCACTCCCAACTAGTCTTTTGAGATTGTGAATCCGTTGCTCGTTAGGTGAGTGGGCGGGATGTCACCGCGTGGATTTGCAGAGAATCTCACTATCCACAGAGAAAGTTGAAAGGATGCAGAAAAAGTACGTTTTAGCACGACTTTTCTGCCTCCTTCACCTTAAGCTGTGGTACGATTACGAATTTTTGCAACAGAACTAAAATAATTTTACGCTTGCATGTGATTTCTTGAAATTGAAAAAATAACTCACTACAAAATTTAAGGACCAAATGAATTCCGATTTATTACATGCTTTGCAGTTTGTAATTTTGTAGCTACAACTCACGTTGCTTGAAGATTTAATGTTACTCAGTGGCGGTTGCGTTAAACACTTCTCCGTTTGAAGCTTTTTTCCAAGCCCACTCTCTAGATGGTTGCCTACACGTTGCATTCAGACATCTATACATCGCATGGCCCAGTGCGTCTGCGGTGAACTCTGGTATGTCGTCGCTTGTGCCTGTGTGTTTATGTTCACAAACAGGGCACGTCATGTAAATAGGGTGATGGTATCCCGGGGTTTTTTGACCCTGTTCGTCAAGTTTTGGCAACCAAGTTATACTGGTAGTGTCGTCGAATTTATACGAGGTATTGAAAATTCCGCGGCAGTTTGCACACTGCCAATACGGCATTCCGTTAATCATTCTAAATTTGCCTGGCTCTGAGTGGCCGCAAAATGGACATGGGTGGATTGGTTCTATCCAACCAATGTCAAATTTTGTTAGCCAGCTAGTGTGACTACCCATCATCTGACTTAGCATAGCTATTCCACCCTTTGCTATCGCTGTCACATCTGGGAAAAGAACCCACCATAAGGCGGTAATACCATCCACAAGGCCACCAAGTGCTTTATCCAATGGGTTTGTTGCAGCAGCAGCAGCCGAAGCGGCCGCATGAGCTGCTGCCAGTGCTGCCGCTTCGGCATCATCAGCGAATACACTTGGTCCGCAAATCCACATTCCACACAAAACACAAACACCCATAAACAAATTGAACAGTTTTGCTCTAATCTTTCGCATTTTTGCACACATCCTTTTATATAAAATTTTAATTGCTAGCTTTTTTGCTTTCTATTCTAAGAACTTAAATTTACTAATTAACTACTTTCATCTAATATATGCATTTAATTCACCTTCTTTCATTTCCTCAATTTTTACATCACTAAATGGGATTTACTGCGGTTTGGTTAAAGTGATGCTTGGGGTCAAAGCTCAAAAAGGATATTTTTCGCATCATTCTTTTCAAGAAGATTGTTTGCGTAAACAGGCACATTAACCAAGCTTGCAGCAATCAAAAAACTTAAAATTCGCTTGAAAATCTTTTTCTTTTCCAAGTTAAGCCACATCCTTTTATTTTCTATTTTGCAAGAATCAATGAAGCAGTGCCAAAAGGCAAAAATTGGAGATTACGGTGACTTTTTCATTTATAGCATTTGTATTTGGAAATGTTGCTAGCTTTCCTTTGTCCTTCACTTGGTGCGCGATGCGCACGGCAGCGGCTTCCCCCATTGCTCTGGCCAGGGCAATGGGAGGAACAAACGCAGGGCTTCCAGGACTTCTTGGCCGGCCGGCATTACCAAAAAACCAAAGCCGGGACTTCTGTGTACCAGCGCGGGGGGGGGACATGGCGTCCCGGGGAGAGAAAACACGGACTGTCCGGCCGCTAGCGGGCAAGCAGCAAGCCAGGGGCGGGCGCATTTAGCGCAGAAATAAACGGGGGTGGCGCCCTCCCCTAGCGTGAGGCCCGCCGCCGTTTCTGCCCAGGAAACGAGGGACTTCCCCTCTGCCCCACACACAGGGCAAACACCAAGATCACCCGGACCGTACGGCCACTTTAACGAGCGACCAGGTGGCACGTCCCGCCAGGCCAACAGTTCCGGTGTATCGCCTATTACTGTGTCGAGAGACAGAAGGGCCCCCGGCCGTGGCGGCGTCCCGAGGTTGAAGTACGACGACGAACCAGTGTCGGGGTCAGGCGCCCTTAAAATTAGCTTGTCGTCGTGCAAAAACACATCGAAGACCATGGTTTCTGGCGAGGGAGAGGAGGCGCCGGCTTGCTTAAGGCTCAGTGTAATTTTTTTGCTGGCGGCCCCACATATTGGGCAGGTGGCTGGCTCGAATTCGGAACTTGTGGCGCTATCCAGAGAAAGGCAGCCAAGGCACAAGGAGTCGTCACAGCGGTTTGAGCTGTCTCCTGCATCCAGCAGATGAATTCGCCAATTACTCTCGCAAATCTCGCACGGTTTTGTGCAGTTTGGAATACCTTCTTCTTTGAGATTGTATTTATTCAAAAATACACTAAAAGGCTGTAACTTATCATGTGGTTCTGGCCCTATTAAGTCGCGATTTTGGCGTTCTAAAGCTGTTTTGCCCCCCCCCCTTGTTAGTTGTTTTTGTAACAATTTAGAATAAGCAGACCAAAATATGGCATTTTTTGCAGCACTTGATTCAAATTCATCTAACACGTTTGCGCAAACAATTGGCATATTAACTAAACTCGCAGCAATCAAAAAACTTAAAACTCGCTTGAAAATCTTTTTCTTTTCCAAATTAAACCACACCTTCTTTTCAACTTCGCAAATAGTCAATACAGCGGATTTGGCAGACTTATTCCAACTACTTTTTCTTAAACCATAGTTAATGCTAGCTCTGAGGCTTGAGTTTTTGTCATGGCCGAGCAGGTCCAGGGTTTCGGCCACGTAACAGGCAAAGGAGTGCCACCAGGAAGCGACAATGCTCCAACAACGTCAGTTTGGCCCACCATGTAGCGGGGCGCCGGCGCCATTGTGGAGGAGTGGCAAACCGGAGGGGCGACCAATGACAAACTGGAGGCCGAGGCGAACCCCTTTAAATTACCCAAACCGCCTAGCAACCCACAGGCGCTACAGACCGCACAATAATATTCTTTTGGCTTTGGGTCGGCCCCATCTGTGGTGGTTAAAACCTGAACTACCGGCTGCGACAACCAGTCGGCACCACACACAGCGCAGGTGTGTTCTCTGGTTGCTGCCGCGGTGGCGGTGATGTTTAATCCGAAACCATTGCTGAGGCTCCAGCCAGTAACTGCCGAGTTGTTAGGAGGACAAAGTTTGCCCCGTGCGGGAGGTCTTCCAACATTGTAGTATTTTGGTGGATCGCTGGTTGCATCTTCTAAAATTAGCTGTTCATCATGCCAAAACACAGCGTAGTTGCTGATGGGGCTGCCTGGTTCTGTAGAGTCTTTAACACTCAGTGTGATTTTTTTAGCGTTGGCACCACAAATAGGGCAAACACTTTCTTCAACTAATGAAATGCGCTTTTTTTTAGTGTCAATATCACACTTTGAAAGGCAACCGAGACACAATTCACAATCACAGCGATCTTCGTTGTTGTCTAAATCAAGCAATTGGATGCACCAGGGAATTCCGCAGGTTTCACATATTTGGGAGGTGCTGCAGTTCTTAACGCCTATTTCTTTAAGGTTGTGTTTGCTCAAAAACTGTCTCCAATGAAACACATTGTTATGTGAGCCTGGATTAAATGACGTGTTTAAAGTACGGGTTTGGCGTTCTAAAGCTGTTTTGCCCCCCCCCCTTTTTTTTGTTTCTGCCAGCAAGTCAGCTAAGATAGGCCAAAATATGGTCTTCCTCGCAGCATTTTGCGCCCACTCTGGAAGATCGTTTGCACAAACAATTGGTACATTAACTAAACTCGCAGCAATCAAAAAACTTAAAACTCGCTTGAAAATCTTTTTCTTTTCCAAATTAAACCACACCTTCTTTTCAATTTTGCAAAGAGTCAGTTTAGCTAGTTTTGACTTTGTGCTCAAGAATTGTGTTTTGTGTGTGAAGTGGCGAAGTAACATGGCAATTGCCTGTTGAGGCTTTGATAATATCTACCGTTTGACGAAAACTCGTAAGCGTAATAGAAAAATGTTTTTGTGTTTTCAAAAGGAATTAATCGAGGGGAGGGGCTTCCTCTTGTGAGATTTCCTCTGGTGGTATTTCCTCGTAGCTGTGAACATGCTCTTCTTCTGGCTCGTGTTCATGGTAATGCTCGTGACCGTGATTATGGCAATGCGAATGACAATGGCAAGGTGATGGCATGTGAAAAGAAGTGTGGTGAGGGTGCGGTAATTGACAAATAACGGCGAGTTTTAAGCACCTCGCTAAATGAAACAGCATAGCAATAGTGAGAATATTGAATACAAGGCTAACAGCAAACATTGCGCAAGAACAGTGCACAAATTTTCTTTTGCAAATTCTTTTTCCCGCTTTTTCTTCTACTTCCACGTTCACTTCCACTTTTTCTTTTTCTTCCACAATAATTTTCCCCCTTAAATGATATTTGCGTTTAATTACATGTTTATAATATCATAAAATACAGAATTTGTCCACAAGAGGATAATAAATCGTGAAATAAGTCAAATATAAGCGCAAAAATAAATCTTGATTTATTTTTGTTTCCAATTTGTTCATTTTTATGCAGAATGGCTGTGATATAATTACGCGTAACATTAGGTGATTTAATTTAAAGGACGATTAGCTCAGTTGGTAGAGCATTCGCTTGACGTGCGAAAGGTCAAAGGTTCAAGCCCTTTATCGTCCACCAACTTTAAAAATATCTTTATTTAAATAAGAAATAAAGTTGATGAAAGTTCAAATTTTCATCAACTTTGTTTCTTTGCTGTGCCCTTATGCTACGTGTGATAATATTGAATGGAAGTGATTTTGTGTTTAAAATTTGTAAATGTAAAAACTTGTTCTTCTGAGGGCTTGACATCTTTAAAAAGGTGATGTAAAATGTAATTGGCAGTTGAAGTATTTGATTGCTAATTTATTAAGGAGGTTTGCCAAATGAAAATTGAACCACTTGCAGACAGAGTTGTTGTAAGGATGATTGAAGCGGAAGAAACAACTGAAAGTGGAATTATTTTGGCTGGTTCGGCAAAAGAAAAACCACAAGTTGCGGCGATTATTGCGGTTGGTCCTGGAGGATTAGTTGATGGAAAAGAAGTTAAAATGTATGTTAACGTTGGAGACAAAGTATTAATTGGTAAATATGCAGGCACCGAGGTGAAATTAGATGGCGAAGAATACACAATTTTAAGGCAAAGTGATATTTTGGCTGTGGTGAAATAAGTTAAAATAGTAAATTATAAAATAATGAATTAAATTATTAATATTTATAATTTTTTAATTTAGGAGGAGAAGCAAATGGCTAAACAAATATTGCAAGGGGAGGAAGCGCGCCAGGCGCTGAAAAAAGGATTAGATAAATTAGCTGCTACCGTTATTGTGACGCTTGGACCCAAAGGCAGAAATGTAGTGTTAGATAAAAAATACGGTTCCCCTTTAATTACAAATGATGGGGTAACTATCGCAAAAGAAATTGAACTTGAAGATGCATTTGAAAATATGGGAGCGCAGCTTGTTAAAGAGGTTGCAACTAAAACCAACGATGTTGCCGGAGACGGAACAACTACTGCAACTTTGTTGGCACAGATTTTGGTAAAAGAAGGGATGCAAGTTGTTACAAGTGGTTCAAATCCCATTGTAATTAAAAAAGGAATAAAAAAAGCGGTTGACTGTGTGGTAGAAACTATTAGCAAAAACTCAAAAAAAGTTACCGGGCCTGCAGATATAGAGCGGGTTGCCACAATTTCTGCTGGCGATGCAGAAACAGGGAAATTAATTTCGGAGGCAATGGAAAAGGTTACTGCTGATGGTGTTATTACGGTTGAGGAATCTAAAACAGCCGAAACATATAGCGAAGTTGTTAAGGGAATGCAGTTTGACCGCGGTTATGTTACCCCGTATATGGTAACAGATGCAGAAAAAATGGAAACCACCATAGATGATGCTTATATTTTAATTACAGATCGGAAAATTAGTTCCATTCAAGATATTTTGCCATTGTTAGAGCAGGTTGTGAGTTCAGGGAAAAAACTTGTTATTATTGCAGAAGATGTTGATGGTGAAGCATTGGCTACCTTAATTGTGAATAAATTAAAAGGGACATTCATATGTGTTGCTGTTAAAGCTCCTGGGTTTGGAGACCGGCGCAAAGAAATGCTTAAAGATATTGCGACGTTAACTGGCGGGGAAGTTATTTCGGATGAACTAGGCTTAAGTATAAAGGAAACAAAAGTTGAGCAACTTGGACGCGCACGACAAGTGAAAGTGCAAAAAGAAAATACTATCATTGTTGATGGTTTAGGTGAGAAATCGGATATTCAAGCCAGAATTGCTCAAATTCGTGTGCAAATTGAAAATTCCACCTCTGACTTCGACAAAGAAAAACTTCAAGAACGCCTGGCCAAACTTACAGGCGGTGTTGCTGTAATAAAAGTTGGTGCTGCAACAGAAATTGAATTAAAAGAGAAAAAACTTAGAATTGAAGATGCACTTGCGGCAACAAAAGCAGCTGTTGAAGAGGGAATTGTTGCTGGTGGTGGAATCGCTTTACTCGATGCAATTGGGCCTGTTAATGAACTTATTAAAAATTTAGATGGTGATGAAAAAGTTGGTGCGAAAATTGTGCTTAAAGCTTTAGAGGCACCTATTCGCCAAATTGCTGTTAATGCTGGGTTCGAACCTTCTGTTATTGTCGAGAAAATCAAAGAAACTAGAAAAACTGGCTATGGATTTGACGCGTTTAATGCAGAGTATGTAGACATGATGGTGAAGGGAATTGTTGATCCGACAAAAGTTGCAAGAAGTGCAATAGAAAATGCTTCTTCTGTTGCTGCAATGATTTTAACTACAGAATCACTTGTGACTGACGTAAAAGAAGAAACCCCACCACCGGCAATGCCGAACCCGGGAATGGGAATGTACTAAGTAAATTTAAATTGATGCAAAAAGTAAACTCAATATCACTTTTGCCGGTGATATTGAGTTTTTTTAATTATGTAGTGTTTGAAGGGAAAAATCGCTACAGATATTTTTAGACCATTGGATATTATTACTACAAAAAAGTGGAGAGTTGAAAGCCTCTTTTAAGAAGAGGCGCAAGCAATCAAATGTTCTTAGAATTTGCCTAATTGTATAAAATGCTAATGTTAAGGCGCAAACGTCTTTTGGGTGAGATTATCTGGAGTATTTTATTCTTTTTCTATTGGTGCGCCAAAAGGACAAACAGCAGCACAACTGCCGCAACTTATACAAAGTTCGGAGTTGATTTCATGTTTTTGGGTCTCTTTGTTTATTGCGCCAACAGGGCAAACTTTAAAACATTCACCACAATTGCGACATTTTTCTGTTATTTTATATGCCATAATACCCTACTCCAATCTAATTTGATTTTAATGTAACAACAATTAATTCTGGGAAGTTAAAAATTTGCAGTGGAAGAAAACTGTTACCAAGCCCTCTGCTAATCACCATAACAGAGCTTTCTAAATTAAGCCTTTGGTATATTTCGGGGAAAAATCTTCGGAGGACCACTGATAAAACCGCCAGTGAAAGGGAGTCTGACTTGACCACCATGTGTATGGCCGACAAAAATTAAATTAAACTTTGCTTTATTATACTTTTTATGATATTGCGGATCATGTATTAGAAGAATGTCAAAGGTGGAGCGTGGTGAATTTTTTAGCGTTTCATTACAATTTTTATATGGGTGGAAGCGTTTGGTTTGTCAGTCCATAAATGCTAAAGTATGACGGTTCCTTTTTTTTAAATTCGAAATTTTTGAAAAATACGTGAACACCACTTTGAATTAATTTGGGGTGGGTTTTTTTGTAGCTTCCATTTCTTTGCTTTGTGGTTTCCTGGAATAAAGTAATTGGGAGCAATTTTGACAATCTGGTTTATTAGATTTAGCGCATTTTGGGTATTAGGATTGTAAGAATTAAGTTGCCAGTTACCAGTTATGAAAATAACATTTGGTTTTATTGATTTAATTTTTTTTACTAACCGCTGTTGATTTTTCCCGAATTTTTTGTTGTGTAAGTCTGAAATTTGCAAGATTTTGTATCTATTGAATTCGGGAGGGATTTGGTTGCTTTAACGGACTATTTTGGTTGTGACTATAAATTGTTCTATATATAAAAAAAGACTTGCGGGAATGATTGTAATTATTAATTTAAAAAAATTAATAAATTCCCCATTGCAACATTTTTAGATTTTAATTCGAGTTGAACTTGTGGATTTGACAGAAATTGCATTCGGGGTAGTCTAGTGAAATTAAACCAATGCGCCCAATTCTAAATTCGTTTAAAAGTATACATGCTGTTTTTTCTAGGTCAATTTCTCCGTTTTGTGTTAATATTTTGCGTTTTATTCCAATTTCTTGCAATATTTTTGTGCTTGGCAAGTTTGAAATGTCGAGTTTTAGATTAAAGCGTTGTGTTAAAAGTGCGGGGTAGCGAACTTTAAGGGTTTCTAATAGCTCTATTGCTAAGTTTGAAACATCCAAAATATTGTCTTTGATAGAACCCACTAAAGCCAACCGAATTCCTGTGGTTTTGTTTTCAAACCGTGGCCACAGAATTCCTGGAGTATCTAAAAGTTCTATTTCGGTGTTTAGTTTAACCCATTGTTTACTTTTTGTAACACCTGGCCTGTTTTCTACTTGTGTTTTTCTGCTGCCAACACAATGGTTAATTAGGGTTGACTTCCCAACATTTGGAATTCCCACAATCATCAGTTTTAGTGTTTTACCTGGCATGCCGCGCATTTTATTTCGTTGGATTTTTTCAGCAAGAACTGATTTAATTGGACCAAGAAGCCTTTCGGTTACGTTATTTTTTGTTGAATTTATAGGAATAACTACCGACTTTAATTTATTATTTAAGATTTTTGCAAATTGCTTGGTTATGTTCTCATCGGCCAAATCACTTTTGTTGAGAAGAATAATGCGAGGTTTGTTAGCTATTAATTTTTCTATTTCTGGACTTTTAGAACTGATGGGGATTCTCGCATCTAAAAGTTCCAACACGCCATCAACTGTAGAAAGGTTTTCTTTAATTAAACGGCATGATTTTGCCATGTGGCCTGGGAACCAGTTTATATTTGCCGTATTTTGTGTCATTTTAAGTTCCCGATTTTATTTGGTGGCCAAATTCTGAAAATAACCTTTCCGAAAATGTACCTCGTGTCTATCATTCCAATGAGTGGGTGCCTACTATCTGTGGAGCTGTTTCTATTATCTCCCATCACAAAAACACAGCCCTTTGGAACCTTCTGTGGGAACTCAACACCTTCTTCTGTGTATGTGTTCTCATTTATATAGGGTTCTTGTAGCTCAACACCGTTCACAAAAACTGTACCCGTTTCGAAATTGATATCAATTTCGTCACCTTCAGTAGCAATGGTTCGTTTTATTAAACTTTCCTTAAATATGTTTGGTTGATTAACAACTACAATATCACCCTTTTTAATTTCCCGCAATCCATTATTAATTGCAATAATTAGACGTTGATTTTCTTCCAGAGTAGGTAACATTGAGGTCCCTTTAACTCCTACTTGCCGAAACAGAAATGATATTAACAATACTCCCATTAATACGGCACCAACAATTAAGTCAACGCAAGAATAAACACTAACCCAAAATGTTATTTTTTTTTGAGTATTATCTTTTTCCATGTTAATCCCCCAGATAAAATTGTTAACTTTCGACAGAATCCGACAAAATTTTGACTTACATTCGGGCGTGCCGCATAATAATATTTAGTATTAATTAATTATGTGTCAATATTTAATAAAATTTGTTCATTCCTTTTTCAAGGAGGATTTTGCACATATATGAGTAATGTTTTGCCAACTACTTTGATTTTTAATTCGCACAACATGCCGGTACAACCATTAATGAACCAAAGTGCACAAATTATGGGTACGGATTGCAATTTATTGCTGTTGTATCTTTACAACTCGGACCCAGATGAGTTAGTTGCTTGGGAAACAATCTCTTGGTTAAATGGTTTGTTTCAAATTGGTGCAAAACATAGGTGCCCGTTGTTGGCGGTTCACTCTATTAATAAATTCCAAAATATTTGTTCCATAATAAAAAACTACAATGTGTTAAATATTGTGTTGTATTCAACTACATTGCAGGAAATGGAATCAGTTTTAAATTTATTCCCGGATATTCATCTTCATGTTATCTACCCTGATGGTATGATTCGAAGGCGGGGTTGATTTTGTTACTAATTCCCAAGATTTTTTTAAAACCATGCCCCACTACGCCCCTTGTTACCCCTAAAGTTGTGGCAAGTTCGGAGTTTGAAGCTTGAGGATTTTCTAACCTGGATTTCGCCAATAATCTATATTTTGGTGCAAGAATCGCTAATTGTCCAGCGGCTTGCATTTTTTTTATGGCTATTATTTGATTTTTGGCTGAAACAATAGTTTTATCTATATTGGCATTGTCACAATTAGTTACTCGATTAACTTTGTTTCTTAAATCTTTGTAAATTCGCATATTCATAAATTCAAAGCAAGATTTCACGGCACCAATCATTGTCAAAAATTCCTCGATTGTGTTACTGTTGCGCATATATATAACGGAAGAGTATTTGTTTGTGGTTAGGTTTATGTTGGATAAATTTAATTGTAGTAATTCAACAATTTTTGCGGCCAAAGCCGCATTTTTAAAAGAAATGGTTAGTCGGTAATCTTTTTGAGGAGTACACATATGCCCAGCACTAAGATATAAGCCACGCAAAAAGAATACCCAAAATTTGCTTTTATAAATAGTGTCTAGAATTAAAATATCACTTGAATCAGTGATTATTTTTAGTGTGTTTTGTGGGCCGTTTTTACAAACAAGGTTATTTGCAGCGAGTTCTGTTCCCATGTTAGCAATTTGTTGATCTTTTGTTTTAAAAATAATGGGTTTGTTTTTGCTGCAATACCACGGAATTAAAAGACCGGCCAGCTGCGCCTTTTTTTCTTTAATTGAAGTGCAGTTGAATTTGAGCAGTTCACTTTTCACAAGTTCTGAAAATAACATTTACGTTTCTCCATTAACTTTCATAAGGAGTGGAATTTTCTTCTTCTTTTGAGGGAAAAATAACCGCCAAAACGATGTACGGAATTATTCCAAACCCGAAAGTGAAGAACAAGAACAACCACAGAACTCGAATTAAAGTGACATCTATGTTGAAATAAACAGAAAGTCCATTGCAAACGCCACACACTTTTTTACCTTTTTTAATTGTGTAAAATTTTTTTCTCATTTCGTTTGGCCTCTCTTTCTTTTTTGTCTCAAACAACAGGTTTAATCACTTACATATGGGAAAAGCGCCATATGCCGTGCTCGTTTGATTGCAATTGTTAGCTCGCGCTGATGATATGCACAACATCCTGTGATTCGTTTGGGGACAATTTTTGCCCGCTCTGTAATATATTTTCGTAGTTTTCCAATATCTTTGTAATCTATGTAGTCTGACTTACCTACGCAAAAATCACAAACTTTTTTGCGGCTTTTTTTAAAATTTCTATTTGTTGGTCGTTCCTTTTCCACATTGCACCACCTAAAAATTATTTATATGTGATAAATTTTCCTTGGAATTAGTAAATAGTCACTTAAAATGGCAAATCTTCATCTTCTATTTCTTTGAAATCGCTAGTTGCAAAATCGTCTGGTTTTGTTGTTCCTGCGCCTGATTTTGACTCCCCTGTAAAGCTTACATTTTCAACTGCAATTTCCACAACTCTTTGATTTATGCCGTTTTTGTCAACATATTCACGTGACTCAAGCCTACCATCAACAAGAATCATGTTGCCTTTTTTGAAATGTTTTGCTGCAAATTCAGCTTGCGAGCGCCAGGTAACAGCATTAAAAAAATCTGTTAAACGTTCACCATTTTTACTTGCAAATGGACGATTAACTGCTATGCGGAAACTTGCAACAGAAACACCATTAGGTGTTTGCCTAAGTTCTGGGTCTGCCGTTAAACGGCCCATTACAATAACTTTGGAATACATTTAAAGCACCTCTCATTCATTTACCTTTTCGTATTGTAAGTGATCTCATTACTGGATCTGTAATTCTAAAAATTCGTTCAAGTTCTGTGGGAAAGTTTGGTGGTGCTAAAAAAGTCAAAATGTAATAGAACCCTTCGATTTTGTGTTTAATTGGATAGGCAAGTCTTCTTTTTCCCCATTCACTCACATCTTTTAATTCACCATTAACTTCAATTAGTTTTTTGAATTTTTCGACAGTTTCTTTAACTTCTACCTCTGCCAGGCTAGAATCTACGATAAACATAGTTTCATATTCTGCAAAATTGTTCACAACAATGCCTCCTTTTGGCCAAATGACCCGCTTAAACGGGTAAGGGATTTTTTAAATTATAGCAAATGTTTGGCTAACAGTCAAATTAAAGGAATTTGGTTGATTGCAAAATTAGAACGTGGTATAATTATTGGTGTTTTGTGGAGATGAATTTGTGGGGTGAGTACTGTTGGCAATGGCAAAAATGACCTTTAAAGGATTATTAAATAGTTTAATTTCAACAACATTTGTTCTGGGTTTGATTTTTGCCGCTTGCGTGATTTATATTAAAGATTTTTTTTATAGCGGGGTTAAACAATTTATTAATTCAAAACTTTCTGCTATTGATACCCTTTCAGAGCAATTTAAAGGGCCGAATTTGAATGATGGGATGTTGAATTTACTTCGAGATTTTGCAGAAGAAGATAAAATGGAGTTGCTATTGTTGGATGATAGAAAAAATATTATCACAACTTCAAGTGGATTTAGTTTAACATATAAATTTGAAACAATGAAAAAATTAAATGTAATAGATGGGAACAATGTGTATTTAATGCAGTTGGGTCCGCAATCTGTAATGATGTGTGAGCATTATTTAACAAATGGCACAGGGTGGATTGCCGCTATGGTTTCTTTAGATGAAGTTGACGGTGAAACGCAAATGATTATATGGATTTTGCTAATAGTTATTTTGTTGATATTGATTTTTGTGGTAGTGTCTAATACTTATTTTACCAACTCAATTGTTAACACAATATGGACGATTAATCGCACGGCAAACAAGATTGCAAAAGGGGATTTTAATGTTAGAGTTGAGCGGAAGACAAACGATGAAATTGGAGAACTGTGTGATGTAATAAACATGATGACAGAAGAACTTGGCGAAAACGAAAGAATGGGAAATGAGTTTATTTCTTCAATTTCTCATGAATTAAGAACGCCGCTGACGGTAATTAAAGGGTGGGCAGAAACAATTTTAAGTGAAATCAGCGACACAGCTTCTTTGGAAAAGGGTTTAAAGATAATAACGGCAGAAACAAGCAGACTTTCTAAAATGGTGGAAGAACTTTTGGATTTTTCGCGGTTGCAAAACGCCACCACTAAACTAGAAAGAGAAGAAGTGCCGCTACTAACGTTAATTTCTGAAACAATTTGGATGTTTGAAGATCGAGCAAAAGTGGAAGGAAAAGAATTGTTGTTTGGCCCGGAGTTATATAAAAATATTGTAATTTGGGCAGATCCGAACCGCCTGAAACAGGTTTTAATAAACATTATAGATAATGCTTTAAAATATACAGAATCTAATGGAATTACTAAAGTTACATTTTACACCGAGAGTAGTGGTGACACAAAGTGGGTTATAATAAAGGTGGAAGATAATGGCTGCGGAATTAAAAAGAAAGATCTAGCGAAGGTTAAAACAAAGTTTTTTAAAGCAAATTACCATAAACGTGGGGCTGGAATTGGACTTGCGGTGGCGGATGAAATAGTTACTTTACATGGTGGAACTCTGAGGATACAAAGTGTTGAGGGTGGGGGAACAACAGTAAAAATTAGCCTTCCTGTTTACAAAAGGGAGTGTGTGTGAAGTGGGGAAGAAAACGTCAATTGGGGGGCAAGCTGTGATTGAGGGGATTGCAATGAGAGGCCCTAAAGTTACAGTACTTGCTTGCAGATTACCAAATGGAAAAATAGATGTAGAACGTTTTTGTAATAAAAAAATGTGGAAGATATTTAAATTGCCAATCGTTAGAGGCTTTTGTAACATGGTTATTATGTTAATGGATGGCTATAAATATACAAATTTGTCAATGATGAAATCTGGACTTTATGAAGACGATGATGAAGGTAAGCAAGGAAAACTTCATACCGTGTTTGTTTTTTTAGGGACAATTTTAGGAGTGATTGTTTCGATTGGCTTGTTTACTTATTTACCACAATTGCTCACAAAAATATTTATTCCAGCCGGAAGTAACGGACTTAGGTCTGTGGTTGAAGGCGTTTTAAAAATTTTCTTGATGGTGTTATATATGTGGCTGATTTCTTTGTTAAAGGATATAAAAAGAGTTTTTAAATATCATGGTGCAGAACACAAAACTATTACTTGTTATGAAAAGGGTTTAGACCTAACGCCAGAAAATGTAATGACATGCAGCAGATTTCACCCGCGTTGTGGAACGAGTTTTTTGTTGTTTACTTTATTGATAAGTATTTTAGTTTCAATCCCTTTGCATTGGGAAGATTTAATAGTTAGAATGATAAGTAAATTATTTTTGGTGCCGCTTATTGTAGGAATTAGTTATGAGGTTATTCGAATAGCAGGAAAGAGTGATGGGATGTTAATGAAAGTACTTTTTGCTCCTGGAATGTGGTTACAACGAATAACAACGAAAGAACCAGATGAGAAAGTGGTTGAAGTTGCGATTAAGTCTTTAAGTGAGGTGCTAACGCATATAGAAGTTGGAGCAGATAATTGGTAAGGTTGTAAATCTTTTGCAAATTTAGTATTGCAAAACTAGAGTTAAAGTGGTTGTGTGAGTTGCTTCGAAAAATGGCGTGTGCTCAACAGAGGGAAGGCAAACGTATTGACTAAGAAAAGAAATGAGATGTTGCAATGAAACAAGTTAGAAGCCAAAGTTTCTCTCATGGTGCACTAATTATTATGCTTGGGACTTTTGTTTCAAAATTTATAGGGATATTTTTCAGATTAGTTATTGGCTGGCAAATTGGTGCAGAAGGTTGTGGCTACTACGGTACAGCATATAGTGTTTATAAGCCACTTTATGCTATTTCACTTTCTGGGTTACCTGTAGCGCTTGCGAAAATTATAGCAGAAAACTCGCAGTCAATGGCTACACATATTTTCAAAGTTTCTAGAAAGGTGTTTATTGGCCTTGGTTTAGTGTTAACGTTATTGATGGCCTTAGGAAGTGGGCAACTTGCTGATAATATGCACAATTCTGGGGCAAGATTTGCAATAATTGCCCTTGCACCGGTTGCATTTTTTGGTTGTGTTTCCAGCGCTTATAAAGGATATTATGAAGGGTTACGAGATATGTACCCGACGGCAAAATCAGAGGTGATAGAAGCTTTAACAAAACTTGTTTGTGGTCCATTTTTTGCTGTTTGGGGAATGCGGTTGGGTGCAGAACAATTTGCCAAAACCAAGACCCTCTTTGGATTGGTGGTTGCAAATCAAAGGGAGGCCGAATTGATTTGTGGTGCGGCCGGTGCCATTTGTGGAATTGCCGGCGGTTGTTTTTTGGGCATGATTTTTTTAATAACAAGTTGCAAAATTCGAAAACTAGATCTGCACGAGTCAACTCCAAAATCATCTAAAGAGATTATATCTACGCTTGTGGGGCTTGCTATCCCAATTTGTTTGAGTTCTGTTGTGTTTAACATTTCTGGGCAAATAGATGCAAAAACTGCTAAAATTGGTTTGGAGCAAGCTGTTGCTGTTGCCCCTTTATTTTTTAAAAATTTAGTTGGTCGTATCCCGGTAAATAATATACCCAATTTGTTGTGGGGTGGGTTTGGTTTAACTTTCCCAATTTATAATTTTGTGCCATCGATTGTTGTTTCATTTGGGGTTTGCTTGTTGCCTAATTTAGCTGCTGCTTGGGTGGCAAAAGATAGAAACGGTATCCAAAAGTTTTTAGAAAGTGGCTTAAGGATCACCAATCTTTTAGGCTTTTCAGCTGGTTTATTCGTGTTCTCTTCAGCTAAAAGTATTCTTTTCTTGGTTTATAGTAAGCGTGCTGCTGAGATGTGTTTGGTTGTTTCTAGTTTGCGGATATTGGGTTTGTGCCTTATTTTTACTGCTTTTACTGCTTCTGTGAATATAACATTGCAGGCAATAGGGCGAGTTAAATTGCCCACAATATTGATGATAATGGGAGTTGTAATTAAATACACAGTAAACAAAAAACTTGTTGTTATTCCGGCTATTAACATTAAAGGTGCGGCAATTGGAAGTTTGACTTGTTATGTGTTTATTGCGATAACGGGGTTTTTGATGATTATGCGCTTAACTCAAATTAAAATCAATGTTAAGTCGGTTTTTTTGAAGCCCGCACTTGTTGGTTTGTCTACAATGTGTGTTGGTTTTTTCTTTGAGCAATTTTGTTTGCCAGGTGCAATTGCAAGGAATGTTTTTGCGGTTTGTGTGCCTTTGTTTTTTTGCGGGATTTTTGTTTTTGTTTTTGGCGGTTTTGAAGAAGAAGATTTGTTGATGTTACCACATTCTGAAAAATTAGTTGCTGTTTTGCGGAAATGCAAATTGCTTCATTAAGATTACTTGCGGCCTTTAAACAGGGAAGAGTTCAGCTCGAGTTGTTACCGGGTTGCTTTGTAAAATTAAAAAGAATGATGAGTGTTCTTCTGGTGTGAGTTTGGTTTTGATTGAACATAAGTTGTGTAAATCAGTATGCCTTCCTTCACTGAATTGGATTTAAACTCTACCTCTTGTGGGTGCAAAAAAGAGATTTGAAATCACTTGGGATTTGATTGCAAAGAATTTTACTTCCCAATCTAGATGATGGGACAAACAAGAGAAATCTGAACGAACAATGTTAAATGGAACGGCAGATTTCAGGAAGAAAGAAGTGGCATTATGTCTATGGTCGAAGTAAAAAATCTAATTAAGCAATATAAACACACAAAAATACGCTCGGTGGATGATATTAGTTTTAAAGTGGAGGAAGGTGAGTTTTTCGCCTTTTTAGGACCCAATGGTGCAGGGAAAACAACCACTATATCTATTCTTAGTACAATTCTTTCAAAAACCTCAGGAGAGGTAATTATATCTGGGTTTGATGTGCAAAAAGAAGCTCGAAAAGTTCGTGAAAAAATCGGCATCATCTTTCAAAAGCCATCTCTCGATGTGCACCTTACTGCCGAACAAAATATCCGCTTTCACGCAGCACTTTACGGCATGTGTGGCTATCGTTTGTCATTTAAGCTTATGCCGAAGGCTTACCGCCAAAAGGTTTTGGAGTTGGCTGAAATCGTTGGGATTGCAGATGTGCTCTTTAAACCCATCAAAAAACTATCCGGTGGGATGCAGCGAAAATTGGAAATTGTGCGTAGCCTGATTCACATGCCAGATGTGTTATTTCTCGACGAGCCAACGCAGGGACTAGATGCTGTTTCTCGCCGGTCGCTGTGGGAATATATCAATCAGGTTCGAAATCAATTCGGAACCACAGTATTTCTCACCACTCACTACATCGACGAGGCAGAAAATGTTGACAAAGTCTGTGTTATTAATCATGGTAAAATCGCATTCTGCCAATCACCAGAGGTCATGAAGCAAAATTTTCTGCGCCAAGAACTGATGGTGGACTCGGTAAACAGAGAACAACTTACTTCCGAGTTGAGCGACTTGGGTCTTGACTATACCATAAACCGGCTTGTGGTTGTGCCTTGCCAAGGTTCTGTACAGGAGCTTATATTAAAAATCAAAACACCGCTTTCGGTACTTAAAATTAGCGAACCAACATTGGAAGATGCATATGTGGAATTTTTGAAGAAAAACGGAGGCATTGAATAATGAAAAACGTACTGGTATTGCAAAGAAGAAAATCCAAATTGCACAGAGAACTTGGTACAATATTTGCTATTTTCGCCCGAGAGGTTACGTTGCTTTTCAAATCTCCCGCATTCATTGGTATGAGCATTGCTATGCCAATGGTTATGATGGGTATGGTTGGCGGCAACTTAATGGAAAATATGACCGGTGGCCTTAATTTTGAGTTTGGCAAATTTATGTTGGTTGGAATGCTTGTTAACATGCTGTTTGTGACTACCACTCAGAGTATGACCACACTAGTGGATGATAATGACTCTAATTTTAACGAGGAGATGTTGGTTTCGCCGATTTCTCGTTACAGTTTAGCCATTGGAAAAATTTTAGGTGGTTCTTTCGGTGCGATTTTTAGTATGCTGGGTACATTGATTGCCGGGTTGGTGTTGAAAGTTACGCTGCCACTCAGTCGCTGGTTTTTGATTCTTTCGCTGTCTCCGTTGATGTGTTTGTCTGCCGGTGCTGTGGCGATGCTTGTTATTGGAATGATCAAAAATAAAAAAGCAGCAAATTATGCAGTAATGCTTATCACTATGCCGCAGATGTTTCTTTGTGGTGCGATCATCCCAATTAAGAGCACTACAGGGTTACTGAAAATCCTCAGCCGCTGTTTGCCCATGACCTATTGCCTGGATTTGGTTCGTGCCGTGGTATACCACGATAGTGCAGAACATGACAGTGTGGTTATGTTTAATCCACTAGTGAACTGTGTTGCAATTGTGGTTGTGACTCTCGTGTGTTTGATAATTGGTACGTATTTCTATGCAGAAAGTGAGAAAAACAAATGAATTTTGAGAAATTGTTCAAAGAAATTTCCCTTGAAGAAATTAAGCGAAGCGTGTTTTCTCTTACTGGGGAAAATTTTTATTTGATTACTGCTGGCAAAAACGACCACTACAATTCCATGGTTGCTAGCGGTGGTGGGGTGGGTGTTCTTTTTAAGAAACCCACTTTTTGGTGCATTATTCAATCAACCCGTTATACACTGGAGTTAATGCAAAAAATAGGAGCGTTTACACTATCTTATTTTCTAGATGAACATAGAGAAAAAATACTTCATTTGGGTGTAAAATCTGGCAGAGACAGTGATAAAATGAACGAAACGGAATTAACAAGTGTGGTAATGTCTTCCGGTAATGTTTCTTTCGCAGAATCGTGGTTTATCCTTGAATGCAAGTTGACGTTGATTACTACACCTGTGCTCGAGGATTTTATTGCAGAAGAAGCTAAAGACTACATTGGCCAAATGTACCAAGACTTAACTGAGTACCGCAAGTTTGTTTTTGGAGAAATTATTCATGTTTGGGAGAAAATAAAACAGATGACCGTGAAATAAAAAAGGCAAATCTGGTTTAACTGCGATATTTTTACTTTATAAATAATAAAAAAGCTAGTTAATGGAGTATTAGTTGGCTTTCTTTTTTGACTCTCTTTTGATTTATACTAACTTTAAATAATTAGATATTTAGTGTTTTGCAATATAACATATTTTAAATAATGCGGGAATTAAAAAGAAAAGGATGTGGTTAAATTGGCGCAGCAGAAAGTTTTTAGGGAAGTTTTAAGTTTTTTGGTTGCTGTAAGTCTGGTTAATATTCCAATTGTTTGTGTGAACGATCTTTCAGAATGGACACAGATGCTGCAATGAACGCCTCATTTTTGTCCATTTTCATAGATGGAGGGAGGATCAACCCGATTCAGAATGTCCAAATCGCAGCATGACAACACCTGGTACAGAATCTGGAACATCAACACCGACGTTAAATCCACATGAAATGTTATCATCTTTTAGCCAATTTTTAATTGATTACAACCTCGAAGAAGAAAGAATTGAGAATTGCGTTGATTTTGTGCTTCAATTGCGGAATCACTTGGTGCGTTAACCTGATTGATCGAGGCAGCCACGACCCTGTTGTTTCGAATTTGTGTTTTCGGTTGTGGCGATTGCGTGGAAGGTCACTGTGCGTGCAAAGATGCCTAACGTGGGCGGAGACAAAAAACACCGCTTCCACACCCGCCAATGGCCAGCTCATCCACTCACGGGGGTATCGGGATACGAGAAGATTCTACGGGGAGGGAGAGCGGCGAGTCGTCGACGGTTGTGAGAACTCGGTGCCACGACGAAAGGAAACAGAAGGCCGCAGAACAACGTTGTCACCGTTACGAACTAGAAGGAGGGAGCCGCCGCCCGCTGCCCACGATTGTTGTCCCTTATCTGGTGCGCAGCCCTTGTGGTTAGTTTTGGGCCACGCCGCTCTTGTGGTGTCCGGGGGGCGGGGGCCCCCGGACGCTGGCACGGTCATCTCTTTCTTTTGCGGCTAGCCCTTTTTCCGGACAGACAGAAAGTGTTGGCTTGTTGTGAAGGATGGTGCGCTTTTATCCTGGACCACAAAGCACCGATTTGCGAAAATTGGCTGATGTCATTCTGACAATGTCTAAAAAGATTGATCAGAATCTCTTGCTCGATATTTCGATGTTGGGCAAGAGATTTTGTTGAGTTCGCCTGGCCCGAGGGGGTGGGGACGACTTAAGGTGATTGCTGCTGGCTATATGCGTCCGAGGTGCTGATTTCGGGGATCCTGTGGTGCTGCCCCACGAGGAGTCCCCCGGAAATCGTTTTTTGGTGCCGCAAACCCCCGGTGTGGTTTCCTGGAGAGCTCACCGGTTCCGTTCAAACTTGTTTTTGGAAATCGGCAAGCTTTGAAATTCTGGCCAAGTGGAGTTAGCAGCTTCTATGAGTGCGAAAAAAATCGAAGTGTGAGCTCCAAAGTCTCTTGTTAAAGATGCATTGATTTTAAAAAATTAAGTTTTGAGCTCTAGCCATTGTTTCGTTATTATTAGCTGTTCGTTTATCACAGGGTTAAGGCAATTACCTGGAGCAAAATCCAGGAGATACAATTTTAAAATCAATGGCGCTTTCTGCCTTCCTATCGGTCAGCAAAAAACTTGATTATTGCTAATATTCTAATTTTAGTTTCCAAAGAAGCTGCTAATTCCGCTGCCTCTGTTTCTGTCATCGCTGGGCTAATTCAAGGCCCGGACCAAACGCTATTGTGCAAATCTCGGGGTACACCGTTGAGAATCCCACAGCGCAAGCTGCCATCAAAAAATTGATGTGGTATAATTAAAAATGAAACTGTGAGAAAGCATTTTATTAAGGAGAGATGTTTGTGGCTAAGGTGCCAGCGAAGAAAAAAACAACAACTAAAAAACCACCGAATAAACAAAGCAAGAGTATTATTTTATCGGCTTTGGGATTACTTATATTCGTGCTTGCCTTGTTTGAAGGTGACTCTGGTTGGGCAAAAATTCATCATTCACTTTATGGATTGTTTGGTTGGTGTTTTATTATTTTAGGCCCACTGTTAATGTATATTTCTGTTATAATCATAAGGCCAAACCAAAAAATAAGCATCATAAAAGAAGTTGTGCAAGGGTTTATATTACTATTACTTTTATGCAGCATGACGCATGTTTTTCAATTTGCAAATGTTAATTTTAAACTAGATTGGAAAGAACAAATTACTGCATTTTACAATCAAGGAGCCAAAAATGGAGGCGTTGCCGGTGGTATTTTTACACTGCCGCTTGTAAAATTTTGCGGATTATGGGGGACAGGAGTAACTATTGGAATTTTAATTTTGGTTTTTATTATGTTGGTAATGCGAATAACTATTGCTGATATCTTTCATTTTTTAAAGGATAAAAATGTAAAAAAACTTGATATTGAACCCAGTCCTTTAAATAATATGAGGAGTGATAAAAATTGGCTTCAAGAAATTGCAAAAGAAGTCAACGAACAAAAAAAGCCGGCTGTTCCTCAAGAAAATTTACCTCCAGATTTATTCAATTGGGAAGATTTGCCGTTTGAAATGAAACAAGAAAATCAAGAAAAATTTTTAAAACAAGTTAAAAAGAAACGTCACACAGCAAAAATATCCGAAATAGAACCAATTTTGCCCATGATGGAAACTAGCGATATTGATGGCTATGAATTACCAAGCTTAGAATTATTAAATTGTCCTAAACCTATAAACATGGCAAAGCTGGGTGACGAATTAAAAATAACTGCAGGCAAATTAATTGATACACTAAAAAGTTTTGGTGTTGGTGCGACTATTGTGGATATTTCAAAAGGGCCGTCTGTAACAAGATATGAGTTACAACCCTCAGTTGGGATTAAAATTAGTAAAATTACCGGTCTGGCGGATGATATTGCA
This sequence comes from Oscillospiraceae bacterium, assembly GCA_031266415.1. Taxonomy (GTDB): domain Bacteria; phylum Bacillota; class Clostridia; order Oscillospirales; family Ruminococcaceae; genus BNZN01. The sequence goes on from JAISBB010000007.1 coordinate 101,787, forward strand.
CTGAATTTGGCAACAGCCGGCGTGCGAATTGAAGCTCCAATTCCAAACAAAGCGGCAATTGGCATTGAGGTCCCCAATAAAAAAACAGGAGTTGTAAATATTCGCGAAGTAATTGAGTCAGAGGCATTTGTAACAAGCAAAAGTAAGTTAACAATCGCTTTGGGGAAAGATATTTCTGGAGATTTCACTATTGCAGATCTCGCAAAAATGCCACACACATTGATTGCAGGTGCGACTGGTGCTGGAAAATCTGTTTGCATTAACTCAATTATCATCAGTTTGATTTTTAAATCTTCCCCAAATGACGTTAAGCTATTGATGATAGACCCAAAAGTTGTTGAATTAGGAATCTACAATGGAATTCCGCATCTTTTAGTTCCGGTTGTAACAGAGCCAAGAAAAGCAGCTGGGGCTTTGGGTTGGGCTGTGTGTGAAATGCTTAATCGATATAAATTGTTTGCAGAAAACTCGGTTCGCGACCTTGAAAGTTACAATAAATTGGCAAAATTGCGCGCAGACATAGAAAAATTACCGCAGATTGTTATTATAATTGATGAATTGGCTGACCTTATGATGGTTGCACCAAATGAAGTGGAAGATTCCATTTGCAGACTTGCACAAATGGCAAGAGCAGCTGGAATGCACCTTGTGATTGCAACACAGCGCCCCTCTGTTGACGTGATCACAGGGATTATTAAAGCAAACATTCCAAGCCGAATTGCTTTTTCTGTTTCGTCACAAGTAGATTCCAGAACAATTTTAGATTCTTCTGGGGCAGAAAAATTGCTTGGGCGTGGTGATATGCTGTTTTTGCCAGTTGGAGTAAACAAACCAATTCGTGTTCAAGGCTGTTTTGTAACGGATAAAGAAGTGGAGCATGTTGTTGAATTTATTAAACAGAAACGCGAAGTTGATTATAATGATGAAGTTGCAGAAGAAATAGAAAAATATTCCACAAAAGAAACAAAAGAAGCATCAAATGAGCACGACGAAATGCTTGATTCCGCAATTAAATGTGTTGTGGAAACGGGCCAAGCATCAACTTCTTTGTTGCAACGCAAGTTAAAAATAGGTTATTCACGTGCTGCACGCCTTATGGATGAAATGGAAGAGGACGGAATTATTGCTGAAAGTGATGGCAGCCGTCCACGAAAAGTTAAGATTTCAAAAAGGGAATGGTTGGAAATTCAAAATCGAAAAGATTTATAGAACAAACGAGTTTTTAATTAAGTACTTTCTATAATAAATATTAGCAAGCTAAAAGACTTCCTTTAAAAACAAATGTTGACTTATTTTACTTGACGCATTACAATAGTTAGGGGATTAAAAATGGCACAAAAATGGAAACGTTTTCAAATAAAGTTCATTTGCTTTGTATTAATTGTTCTTGGTATATTAGGGGCCATTTTCATTGATATTGACGATTACGCACATTTCAAATTTAAATTCAAAACAGACGTAAGTTTTCATCAACTTTTTAAAATATTTAACATTAAAACTAACTTCGCACCAGAAACTGCAGAAGGATTTGCTACTATTTGGGAAATCGACGTGGGGCAAGGTAAAAGCATTTTGATTAAAAGCGAAAGTAACGCAGTGTTAATTGATACAGGTGACCTAGAATATGGAAATGCAATTATTAATTTTTTAACTCAAAAACAAATCTATAAGTTGGACTACTTAATAATCACCCACCCACACGCAGATCATATGGGTGGTGCCAGAAAAATTTTAGAGAATTGTCCAGTTTCAACTGTAATGCTCCCCAAGATGAGCGACAAAATTCTGCCAACATCTAATATGTTCAACAACTTCTTAAATACTTTAAAAGAAAAGGAAATTCCACTTGTCTCGCCAGCCTGTGGTGACAAATTTAATTCGGGGAAAGTGCAACTTGAAATACTTTCTGAATACGACGAATCATTTGACCTTAACAATATTTCAATTGTGACAAAAATAACATATGGCGCATTTTCATTTTTAAGTACCGGAGATATCGAAATTCCAGCAGAGCAAAAAATTTTAGAGCATGTTAAGTCGCTAAACTGTGCTAACTTGTTGAGGAGTAATGTTTTAGATGTTGCGCACCACGGGAGTAAAACGTCAACTACTACTGAATTTTTAGATGCCACGAATCCAGAAATTGCTTTGATTTCTGTAGGTATTAATGATTACGGTCACCCCAACAGCAAAACTTTGAGTTGCTTAACTCAGAAAAACATCCCATATTTTTGCACGAACAAAGAAGGGACATTGCAAATTAACATATTTGAAAATTACTATAGCCTGTTAGCAGATGGCCGTGAAATAAAAAAGGTGAACCTATGATATTTTTACTTTTAAATTTTTACTTTTAAATAATAAAAAAGCTAGCTAATTTGATTGTTAGTGGGCTTTCTTTTTTTTACTTTCTTTTAATTCTTACTTGTCATGAGCAACTTAATTTTAGTATTTTACAATATAATATAATTTAAATAATGTGATATTATGGTAATAAAGAGAAAGGTGTGTTTTAATTTGGAAAAGAAGAGGATTTTTAAACGAGCTTTAGGTTTTTTGGTTGCGGCAAGTTTGGTTAATGCGCCAATTGTTTGTGCAAGTGATCTTCCAGGAT
>JAISBB010000004.1 GCA_031266415.1 Oscillospiraceae bacterium
TTCCCAAACTAAACCACATCCTTTTCTTTTTTTATTCCCGCCTTACTTACCTTTATGTTTATTACTATATTAACATAACTTTGCATTATTTAAAAGATATTATATTGTAAAATACTAAAATTTGTGGATATTAAAGGCAAGTAAAAACTAAGAGAAGGTCAAAAAAAATAAAATCCACCAACACAAGCCAGCCTAAATCAACGTGGACAAATGGTACCTACATTTTTTCAGGGGCCGAAATATTAAGCAAATTTAACCCATCTTGCAAAACCCATTTTGTAGCTTTGCAAAGATTTAACCTAGATTTTAATACATGTTTAGCATCATTCAAAACTCGGCATTCGGTGTAAAATTTGTGGAAATTTGTTGCTAAATCAATTAAATATCTATCGAGATCTGATGGATCAAGTGTTTTTACTATGTTTTCTATCACATTTGGGTATGCAATTAAGCATTTAACTAGTGTTTTTTCGGTTTCTTCAAAAGGCTTTATTAAATTTACAGATGGTGCCGTTTTTACCTTTTTTAAAATGCTGCAAATTCTGGCATGTGCATATTGCACGTAATAAACCGGATTTCTTGCAGATTCTTCTGTTGCAAGGTCCATATCAAAATCCAAATGAGTGCTAGTTTCTCGCAAATTGAAAAAAAATCGAACAGCATCAATTGGGATCTCTTCCAAAAGATCTGCAAGCGTAATAGCACGCCCAGTTCGTTTGCTCATTTTTATTATATCTCCATCTTTAATTAAATGCACAATCTGCATCAAAACAACTGTCAGGCGATCCGAATTTATTCCTAAATCATTAAGCGCATGTTTCAAACGCTCAACGTGCCCATGGTGATCTGCACCCCAAACGTTAATGCACCTGTCACTCTTACGTTTTTCAAATTTATCAAGGTGATATGCAATATCCGCTGCGAAATATGTATGATTTCCATTAGATCGAATTAAAACTTCGTCTTTTGTTGCATCACCATCACTGAAACGGTACCAAACAGCGCCATCTTTCTCATAAGTGCAGCCATTTTTTTTCAATTTATTTATAGCATTTTGCACACTACCAGATGTATATAACGAGCTTTCTTTAAACCAAACATCGTAATTAATGCGATATTTTTCAAGGGTTTGTTTCATTATTTCAATATTTCGTTTTAATGCATATTCAACAAGTTTCTCCGCCACCATCTTATTTTCTTCAAAAAATTGCATTTTATTCTCTGCAACATAATCTTCAACTAATTGCCGCAAATCATCACCGTGATATCCATCTTCTGGAACCGTTGTAGCATCTTCGCCGTTGAATTTTTGTACCAATCTTGCCACAAGTGATTTTTTAAATATCTCAATTTGGTTCCCCGCATCATTCACAAAAAATTCTTTGGTAACACAAAATCCTGCACGTTTCATAATATTGCTTAAACAATCTCCAATAACACCACCGCGTGCATTCCCCAGATGAATTGGACCAGTAGGATTTGCCGAAACAAATTCTATAATAATGCTCTCACGATTTCCAGATTCAATTTCTTCAAATCCATTTTTAATTTGCTCAACCATGTTTACATAAAAATTGTCGGAAAGATTAAAATTAATGAATCCGTGTTTTGCATTTACATCACTAAAATTATTACTTTGTGCATTGATTTGCTCTGCAATAGCCATTGCTATTTCTTGTGGCGGCTGCCCAATTTTTTTTGCGTTGACCATTGCAATATTAGAAGCAAAATCTCCAAAAGGCTTAAATGGAGTATATTCCACTAAAAAACCTGTCAGGTCTACTAAAATTCCGTATTTTTCTGCAAAATTTTTAAATTGTTCACGCAAAAGCTGATTAATTTCAGCTTTAACAATTGAAACGAAGTTAATTAGCATAAATTTTGCCGCCTTTCAATCAAAATATGTTACACCTTTTCGTCAAGCAACCGGTTGTGGCATAAGGAAGAGGTAATTAGCAATATTTGAAATTAATTTGCACTTTATTTGAACTAGTTGCAATTGAATTAATGTCAATTTTATAATGAAATTCTAAATTCCCACCATCTTTGCCTAACTTTGATTTTATCATTTCACCACAAACTCCTATTTGCAAGCCTCCGTAGTCAGTATTGTACCAACAGTTAATGCGTTTCCCTTCATTTATTATCAACATTGTGTTTTCGTTTCCATCTTTGTTAATTAAAATGGTTTTTTCCTTGTATTTTTCACTAAAATTTAAAACGGTAACTCTTTTTTGGTTCGAAAATCGTTCCTCATATGTTAATGTGTATGCGTTTTTTTCTGTTCTCAACTTCCCTTTTGTGATTATCTCAATTACTTCTGGTTCAAAAGTAATTGCTTCATCATTGTATGGTTGTTGCGTATTTTTTATTGTTATTAATACGTTTTTATCTTTCATGTGGCTCACCTTCATCTTGATATTTAAAGCTGTTAATTTCTTCTCTTTACATTATAGCCTATGTTTTTCTCTCTTTCATTTGTAAATTTTTGGGGACTTGCATTTCATTTTGTGCTATTTGCAAATAAATTTTCATTTTATGAAAGTAAATTTATACGTAAAATTCAAATTTATGTGGTATGATTATTCTATAATAAAATTTATGTTTATTTGACCGCAAAGACATTATAATGTATAATATTCCAAGCTATTAGAATATTTATGCATGCAAAGGAGAGATTGCATTGAACAGTTTAAAAAAATGGAGCAAAACAATTACGCTTGTTTGTGTTTTGTGTGGCGTACTTTTTGTTTCGGGATGCAAAAAAACAGAGAAAAAAACAAGTATTGAAAGTATTCAAAAAGAAGGGGAACTTATTGTTTTAACAAACGCTACTTTCCCACCATATGAATTTTATAGTGGAGAACAAATAGTTGGCGTTGATATAGATATAACGAAATTGCTTGCAGAAAGATTAGGCGTTAAACATAAAATTGTAGACATGAATTTTGATGGATTGCTTCCAGCACTGCAAAATGGTAAAGGACACATAGTTGCAGCCGGTGTAACTCTTACTCCAGAAAATGAAAATGCATTTCACCCTTCAATGCCTTACGCTTCATCTTCTCAAAGGATTTTGATTTTAAAAAAGCACAAAGAAATTACTTCTCTTGGAGATTTGGTTAATAAAAAAATTGGTGTTGCAATAGGAACAACATCATACACTTTCATCAACAATCAGTTAACAGAAGAACCGTTCAAAGATACAAAAACCATAATTGTTACGTACCAAGACATAATGGCTGCCGTTCAGTCACTAGTTAATGGGTATGTTGCCGCAGTTATTTTAGATGGTTTACCAGCTGCCCAAATTACAAAGAAATCAGAAGAATTCGAGCTTTTACCTCAAATTCTTGGCCATGAAAGTTATGTGTTCTTGTTACCACTGAATGCAACATCAGATTTAGTAGATTTACTAAATATAATAATAATGGGAATAAAAAGCGATGACACTCTTGATAAAATTTACGAGAATTATATGGATAAAAATGATTTGAAAAACAATAATAAATAGGAGGGAATTGTGCATACTCGCGCAGAAAATATTATGAAATCAAAATACTATTTTTTGATATTAAAAGGGTTTGCCGGAACTTTAGAAATAGTTGCATGTTCTATGATTATAAGCTTGTTTTTAGGGATGTTAATTGCAGCTGTTCGTGCTCATTACCAATTTAGTAGCAAATTACGCTTTCTTAACTGTTTTGCTGTAATTTTTGTTAATATTATTCGCGGAACCCCAGTTATGCTGCAGCTTTTGATTATGGCATACATAGTTCTTGTGCAATTAAAATCTGTGTTCTTAGTAGCCGTAATTACATTTGGCCTCAATTCCAGTGCATATGTTTCTGAAATTTTGCGTTCTGGAATAAAGGGAGTCCCAACAAACCAATACACAGCAGGAGCTGCCCTTGGATTTAAAAATACGCAAATTATTAATCTGATTATTTTTCCACAAGCACTTCGCAATTCATTACCTTCTTTGTTAAATGAATTTAGTGCACTGCTTAAAGAAACTGCAATTGTTGGAATCATTGGGTTCACAGACATAACACATGCAGCATCAATCATCAGAAGTACGTTATTCTCTCCGATAATGCCTTTTTTAATTGTCGGTGCAATTTACTTTGCCATAAGTTCTGTTGCTTCTTATTGTTTTGAAAAAATTGAGCAATTAATTGCAACCCGAGAGGGAAGCAATTGTAAAAAAATATCCGCCATCTCTGAAAAAAGAGAGGAGGACCTTTTGAATGATTGATGTGCAACATTTAAACAAAACCTTTGAAAATGGCAATAAAGTGCTAGATGATGTCAATTTTAAAGTAGCGCAAGCAGAATGTGTTGTAATTTGTGGACCTTCTGGTGCAGGGAAAAGTACTTTCTTAAAATGTTTAAATCTTTTAGAAAAACCAACATCCGGAACAATTTTGTTTGACGGACAAAATATCCTTGAGTCAACTTGCAATATTTGCAAAGTGCGCCAAAAAATGGGGATGGTTTTTCAACAATTTTGTTTGTTTTCTAATCTTTCTATTTTAGAGAACATTACTTTAGGCCCAATTAAATTACTTCACATTCCAAAAAAAGAAGCAACAAACCAGGCCTTTGAGCTTTTGAAAAAGTATGGAATAGCAGATAAAACTTATAACTACCCACACCAACTTTCAGGTGGGCAACAGCAGCGAGTTGCGATTATTCGGGCACTTGCCATGTCACCAGTTGCTATTTTGTTCGACGAACCAACTTCCGCATTGGATCACCAAATGCAATTAGAAGTACAAGAAACAATTCTAAATTTGAAAGAAACAAACGTAACCATGGTAATCATAACTCACGACCCTGTTTTTACTGAAAATGTGGCAACAAGGGTTATTCAAATGGAGTGTGGTAGATTTTTATAAAAATTTGAAATAAGAACCGGAGATGGGTTTCCTGTTCTACTCTGGCACACTCAAAGAATCTGCCAACTCGTCTGCTTCGGCTTCCGTCATCGCCGGCGAAATAAATTCATGTAACCAAAAATTGGCCGGGCGCGCATTAGCCAACGGAGGGGTCACGCAATAGAATGCCGGCCCGGTAGCTTGGTGCGT